>NZ_JBIAIY010000013.1:0-127901 GCF_042871665.1 Micromonospora sp. NPDC005686 | reverse complement strand
CGTCGAGGTCGTGTATTTTTTTACGCGGTTCTTTGCGTCTACACCGGCTTAAAAATATACCAAACCCGCTGACGCTTTTGGGGGGGGGGGTGGGGGGGGGGGGCGGCCCCCCCCCCCCCCCCCGCCCATCGGAAGGGTGACGCTTTGACCACCATGCTCGGCCCGGCCACCGCCCCACCGGACATCCGGGGGCCCGTTCGCAACCGGCGGATCCGGCAGGGCGTACGGGAGTTCCTGGCGCCGTACGCGTACATCTCGCCGTTCTTCGTGCTGTTCCTGATCTTCGGCCTCTTCCCGTTGCTGTTCACCTTCTACATCTCCCTTTTCGACTGGGACCCCATCGGCGAGCACCGCTTCGTGGGGCTGGACAACTTCTCCGAACTCCTGCACGACCCGCGATTCTGGGGGGCGCTGCGGAACACGTTCAGCATCTGGGTGATGTCGACGGTGCCGCAGTTGCTCCTGGCGCTGGGCCTGGCGCACCTGCTCAACCACGCGCGGCTGCGGCTGGCCGGGTTGTTCCGGATGTCGGTGCTCGTTCCCTACGTCACCTCGGTGGCGGCCACGACCATCGTCTTCGCCCAGATGTTCGACCGGGACTACGGCATGATCAACTGGTTTCTCGGGTTGCTGGGCTTCGCGCACATCGACTTCACGGCGTCGCTGTGGGGCAGCCACATCATGATCGCCACGATGATCGCCTGGCGCTGGACCGGATACAACACACTGCTGTACCTCGCCGCGCTGCAGGCGGTTCCCCGGGAACTGTACGAGGCCGCCGCCGCCGACGGTGCGAACGGCTGGAGACAGTTCCTGCACATCAGCATCCCCTCGCTACGGCCGATCATCGCGTTCACCGTCGTGACGTCGACCATCGGCGGGCTGCAGGTCTTCACCGAGCCGCTGTTGGCCAACCCGGTGGGCGGACTCACCTGCGGGGCGGCACGGCAGTGCCAGACCGTCACCCTCTACCTCTACGAGCAGTCCTTCGGGCAGTTCCACTTCGGCTACGGCGCAGCGGTCGGCGTCGCGCTCTTCGTCATCGTGGTGGCCTTCTCCGGACTCAACTATCTGCTGACCACCCGCATCCGTTCGGAGCGCCCATGAAGCCCGTACCCCCGACCGCCGCGCCCAGGCGGGCCAGGCGGCGCCAGGCCAACCGCGTCCCGTTCCCGGTGTACGCGCTGCTGACGTTCATGGCCCTCGTCAGCGTCTTCCCGCTCTACTGGATGTTCGTGGTGGCGACGACGGACTCCGCCACCGCGACGACCCTCCCGCCGACGATCACCCCCGGCGGCAACTTCCTGCACCTGGCGGAGCTGGTCTTCACCATCGTGCCGTTCGTGCAGTCCCTGCTCAACAGCGTCATCGTCGCCACCACGATCGCCGTGGGCCAGGCGGTGCTCTGCGCGCTGGCCGGCTTCGCCTTCGCCAAGCTGTCCTTCCCCGGCCGCAACACGCTGTTCCTCATCGTCGTGCTGACCATGACGGTGCCGGCGCAGTTGGCCGTGGTGCCGCAGTACCTGATCATGTCCCAGTTGAACTGGGTGGACACTCTTCAGGCGGTGATCGTTCCCGGACTGGTCAGCGCGTTCGGCATCTTCTGGATGCGCCAGCACATCGGCAGCGTGATCAACGACGAGCTGATGCAGGCGGCGCGGGTGGACGGCGCGACCACCTGGCAGATCTTCTGGCGGATCGCCTTCCCGCTGGTCCGCCCGGCGGCATACGTGCTGGGGCTGTTCACGTTCGTCTACGCGTGGAACGACTTCCTGTGGCCGTTCATCGTCCTGAAGTCGCCGGAGAACTACACCGTCCAGATCGCCATCAAGGCGCTGCAGCAGAACCGGGACATCGATCTGGGCCTGGCCATGTCCGGCTCCTTCCTGGCCACCATTCCGCTGCTGGTGTTGTTCGTCTTCGTCGGGCGCCGTCTGGTGCAGGGGATCATGGAAGGCGCCTTCAAGGGGTGAGGTCCCCCCACGCGGCGCCGGTGCCCCCGTACGCCTTCGCGGTGCGGCGCGGGCTGCGCGTGCCGATGGACGACGGCGTCGAGCTGGTCGCCGACCTCTACCTGCCGGCCGGTCCGGTGGAGCCGCCGTTGCCCACGATCGTCGTCCGCTCGCCGTACGGCCGGCACGGCTCGCTCACCCACGCGCCGGCGCTGGCCGGCGAGGGGTTCACGGTGCTGGTGCAGAGCTGCCGTGGTACCGGTGGCTCCGGTGGCACCTTCCGACCTCAGCTCGACGAGCAGCGCGACGGCATGGCCACCCACCGGTGGGTACGCCGCCAGCAGTGGTTCACCGGCGCGGTCGCGACGTACGGGGAGAGCTACCTCGGCTACGCCCAGTGGGCCGTGGCGGGGCGGATGTGCCGTGACGATCCCGCCAACGCCCCCGACGCCCTGTGCCTGAACGTCACGATGGCCGACTTCGGCGCGGTCACCTGGAACAACGGCGTCTTCTCGCTGGGCGGCTCGCTCGGCTGGTCGCGCCTGATGGCCCTACGCGGCATGCGTGGCGTCCTGACCAGAGCGTGGCTCGCGCGGCGGCCGGACCGGAAGCTGGCCGAAGCCCTCGACGTCCTGCCGCTGTCCGCCGGCGACACCGCCGTGGCGGGCCACCCGATCAGCTGGTATCAGGACTGGCTGGCCCACGAGAGGCTCACCGACGACTACTGGACCCGGCAGTCGCACACCGCCTCGGTGCCCGACGTCACCGCGCCCGTGTACATGGCCACCGGCTGGTACGACATCTTCCTTCCCTGGCAGCTGCGCAACTACGCCCAACTCGCCGCGGCCGGTCGCCCGCCCCGGCTGACCATCGGCCCGTGGGGCCACCGCAGCGATCAGAGCCCGTTTCTCGCCGAGTCGATCGCGTTCCTCAAGGAACACTTCGCCGGCGCGCCCGCGGATCGGCCGGCGCCGGTGCGCGCCTTCCTCACCGGCGCGCAGCAGTGGCACGATCTGTCCGCGTGGCCCCCGCCGGACACCACTACGCGGCGGTGGCGCCTGTACCCCGCCGCTCCCGACGCGGGCACCACCCGCTACACCTACGATCCGAACCGGCCCACACCCGCGCTCGGTGGTCCCGGCCTGGGCCCGTCCTGCGGGCCGGTCGACAACGGCGCCCACGAACGCCGTACGGACGTGGCCGTCTTCCGCAGTGCGCCGCTGGAGCGCGCTGTCGTCCTCGCCGGGGAGCCGACCGCCCACATCCGGTTCCGCTCGACGGCAGCCAGCGCCGACGTCTTCGTCCGGATCTGCGACGTGCACCCCGACGGCCGCTCCATGAGTGTGTGCGACGGCATCCGCCGCATCGGCGGCGTCGGCACCGCGGCCACCGACCCGCTGCCCGACGAGGACGGTTTCGTCGAGCTGGAGGTGCCGCTGTGGCCCGCGTTCCACCGCTTCGCCGCCGGCCACCGCGTCGCCGTGCACGTCAGCTCCGGAGCGCATCCGCGCTACGCCCGTAATCCCGGCAGCGGCGAACCCGCAGTCACCGCGACCACCACCGTAAGGGCGCGGCAGGAGATCTCCCACGACGGCGCCCAGCCGTCCCGGATCGACCTGCCGGTGTGGACGTGAACGGCGCGAACGCGCCGGCCACCGCGGCGAGCGCCATCTACGCACATCCCCGTACACGTGCGGTCATCGGAACCGCTTGTCCAGGAGGGCTCCCCGGATGGCATCCGTATTCCATGTGGCGACAGGCGGTTCGGATCGCGCCGACGGCTGCGCCGAGCGGCCCTTCCGGACGATCAACCGGGCCGCGGGCGTCGCGCAGCCCGGTGACACGGTGGTGGTGCACGCGGGGGAGTACCGCGAGTGGGTGAAGCCACGCCACGGCGGTCTCAGCGACTCCCGCCGCATCACCTACGAGGCGGCGCCCGGCGAGCACGTGGTGATCAAAGGATCGGAACGCGTCACCGGATGGACGTCGCTCGGCGGGACGGTATGGCAGGCGGTCGTCGACAACGCGCTGTTCGGCTCGTTCAACCCGTACGCCGAGGAGGTGACCGGCGACTGGATCGTCTACCGCGAGGGCGCGCCACGCCGGCACCTCGGCGACGTCTATCTGAACGGGTTGAGTTTCTTCGAGGTGGGGAGCCGGGCAGAGGTCGACGATCCGCCCCGGCGCACCGAGGTCGTCGACGACTGGACCCGGGTGACCCGTCCGGTCGGTAATCCCGACCAGACCCGGCTCGTCTGGTACGCCGAGGTCGGCGAGCAGACGACGATCTGGGCCAACTTCCAGGGCGCCGACCCGAACGCGGAGCTGGTGGAGATCAACGTACGCCGCAGCGTCTTCTACCCGGCGCAGCCCCACCTGGACTACATCACCGTCCGTGGCTTCGAGCTGGCCCACGCGGCCAGCCCGTGGGCGCCGCCGACCGCCGACCAGCCGGGCCTGATCGGACCCGGCTGGGCGAAGGGGTGGGTCATCGAGGACAACGTGATCCATGACGCCAAGTGCTCGGCGATCTCGATCGGGAAGGAGGGCTCGACCGGGCAGAACTTCTCGGCTCTGCGCGGCGACAAGCCGGGCTACCAGTACCAGCTGGAGTCGGTCTTCGCGGCCCGCCAGATCGGGTGGGACCGGGAGCACATCGGCTCGCACGTGATCCGCCGCAACACGATCTACGACTGCGGCCAGAACGCGATCGTGGGTCACCTCGGGTGCGCGTTCTCCACGATCGAGGACAACCACATCCACCACGTCGGCGTGAAGCGTGAGTTCTACGGGTACGAGATCGCCGGCATCAAGCTGCACGCCGCCATCGACGTGGTGATCCGGCACAACCGGATCCACGGCTGCTCGCTCGGCACCTGGCTGGACTGGCAGGCGCAGGGCACCCGGCTCTCCCGCAACGTCTACCACGACAACTGCCGGGACCTCTTCGTCGAGGTCAGCCACGGCCCCTACCTGGTCGAGCACAACATCTTCGGCTCACCCGCCGCGCTGGAGCTGTTCAGCCAGGGCGGCGCCTTCGTCAACAACCTGGTCTGCGGCACGGTGCGGCTGGAGCCGGTGCTGGACCGCGCCACGCCGTACCACCGGCCGCACAGCACCCAGGTCGCCGGGTACGCGGTGATCTACGGCGGTGACGACAGGTACGTGGGCAACCTCTTCCTGGGCGGCGACCCGGGCGCGGCCTACGGCGCGGGCGCGGAGGGCGAGGGCCCGCCGCGAGCCGGCACCGCCGGATACGACGGCCATCCCGCGTCGTTCGCGGAGTACCTGGCCCGTCTCGACGACCAGCCGCCCAGCGACCAGCAGAAGTACGTCGACGTGAAGCAACCGGTGTACGCCCGCGCGAACGCCTACGCCGCGGGCGCCCGGCCGTTCGAGGGTGAGCGTGAGCCACGGGTGCTGGGTGCCGCGACGGCGGCGATTGTCGACGAGGGCGATGCGGTCTGGCTCGTCACCGACCTCCCCGAGGCGTTCGACGGGGCCCGTATCGGTCTCGTCACCGGCCGGGACCTGGAACGGGTCCGCTGCGCCGACGCGGAGTTCGAGGAGGCGGACGGCAGCCCCGCCGTCATGGCCGTCGACCTTACGGGCCAGCCCCGGCAGCCGGGACGAGAGGGCGCCGTCGGCCCGATCGCCGGCCTCCCATCCGGGGCGCAGCGTACGCGCGTCTTCTGACGGCGGACCCGTGCGTACGGCGCGATTACTCTGCCGGCCGCGGCGCGCGGCCGCCGTCCGAAGCGATGAGACGGTGGCGCCGACCGGCCGGCGCCACCGTCTCCGTCGCCCTCAGCCGCGTGCGGCCCAGTCGCCGAGGGTCCAGTCGCGGACCTCGGGCATGTCCTCCAGGTGCTCCACCACGTACGTCTCGTGGCGGTCGAGCTGGCTGCGGCACCACGCCTTGAGGTCCGCCGCCCCGCGCGGCAGGCGCTTGGCGTTGTTGATGGCGTCCATCACGAGGTGGTACCGGGACGCCTTGTTGCGCACCGTCATGTCGAACGGCGTGGTGGTCGTGCCCTGCTCGATGAAGCCGCGCACGCGGAACCGGTCCGCGTCCGGGCGGCCGTGCACGAGCTGGTGGATCGCGCCCGGGTAGCCGTGGAAGGAGAAGACCACGTCGACGTCGTCGGTGAACAGCTCGGTGAACAGGGTCTCGCTCATGCCGTGCGGGTGGTCCTTGGGCCGGACCAGGGTCATCAGGTTGACCACGTTGACCACGCGGACCTTCAGGCCGGGCAGCCGGTCGCGCAGGATCTGCGCCGCCGCGACCGTCTCCATGGTGACGACGTCGCCGGCGCAGGCGAGGACGATGTCGGGGTCGCTGGTGCCGTCGTCGGTGCCGGCCCACTGCCAGATCCCCGCGCCGCGGGCGCAGTGTTCGATCGCCTCGTCCATGGAGAGGTACTGCAGCTGCGGCTGCTTGTCGATGACGATCAGGTTGATGTACGAGCGCGACCGGAAGCAGTGGTCGGCCACCGACAGCAGGGTGTTGGCGTCCGGCGGCAGGTAGACCCGGGCGACGTCGCCGCGCTGGGTGAGCACCACCTGGATCAGGCCGGGACCCTGGTGGGAGAAGCCGTTGTGGTCGTTGCGCCACGCCGTCGAGGTCAGCAGGACGTTGAGGCTCGGCACCTTCGCGCGCCACGGCAGGTGCTTGGCCTCCTGCAACCACTTGCCGTGCTGCACGGTCTGCGAGGCGCTGACCATGGCGAACGCCTCGTACGTGGCGAACATGCCGTGCCGGCCGGTCAGGTTGTAGCCCTCCAGCCAACCGTGGCAGTTGTGCTCGCTGAGCACCTCCATGACCCGGCCGTCGCGGCTGATCGACACGTCCTCCGGTGTCACCCGCTCCATGAAGGCGCGGTCGGAGACGTCGAAGACGCTGCCGAGGCGGTTGCTGTTGGTCTCGTCCGGGCAGAACAACCGGAACCGGTCGGCGTTGCGGGTGTAGATGTCGCGCATCATCTCGCCCAGCTTGCGCGTCGACTCGGCCCGCTCCTGGGCCGGCTGCGGCACCTCGATCGCGTAGGAACGGAAGTCCGGCAGGTCCAGGTCCCGGGTCAGCAGCCCGCCGTTGGCGTGCGGGCTGGCGCTCATCCGCAGGTCGCCGTCGGGGGCCTGGTCCCGGATCAGCGCCACGGGCGCGCCGGCGGAATCGAACAGCTCCTCCGGACGGTACGACTTGAGCCAGCGCTCGAGCAGCGCGAGGTGCTCCGGGTTGTCCTTGACGCCGGACAGCGGCACCTGATGCGACCGCCAGGTCCCGGTGACGATGGTGCCGTCGACGGTGTCCGGGCCGGTCCAGCCCTTCGGCGACCGCAGGATGATCAGCGGCCAGGTCGGGCGGGTGCCGTCCCAGGAACCGTCACGGGCGGCGGTCTGGATGTCGCGGATCCTCGTCCAGGCGGTGGCCAGGGCGGCGGCGAAGCGGTGGTGCATGCCGGGCAGGTCGGAGCCCTCGACCTCGATGACGTCGTAACCGTGGCCGCGCAGGAGGTTGCGTACCTCCTCGGGGTCCTTGCGGCCCAGCACTGTGGGACCGGAGATCTTGGCGTCGTTGAGGTGCAGGATCGGCAGGACCGCGCCGTCGCGTGCGGGGTTGAGGAAGGACACGCCCTTCCAGGAGCCCTCCAGGGGCCCGGTCTCGGCCTCGCCGTCGCCCACCACGGCGATGGCCAGCAGGTCCGGGTTGTCCATCACCGCGCCGAACGCGTGGACCAGGACGTAGCCCAGCTCACCGCCCTCGTGGATGGAGCCGGGGGTGGTCACCGACACGTGCGACGGGATGCCGCCGGGGCTGGAGAACTGCCGGAACAGGCGCAGCATCCCGGCCTCGTCCTGGCTGACGTCCGGGTAGATCTCGCTGTAGGTGCCTTCCAGGTAACCGGCGGCCACCAGTGCCGGCCCGCCGTGACCCGGGCCGGCCAGGTAGATCGCCTGCTGGCCGGTGTGCCGGATCAGCCGGGAGGCGTGCGCGTAGATCAGCGACAGGCCGGGGCTGGTTCCCCAGTGGCCGAGCAGGCGCGGCTTGATGTGCTCAGCCGACAGCGGCTCGCGTAGCAGCGGATTGCCCTGCAGGTAGATCTGCCCGATGGTCAGGTAGTTGTTCGCCCGCCACCAGGCGTCCAGACGGGCTAGCTCGGCGTCGTCGAGCTCGGCGAGCGTGCGGAGTTCGGATACGACCGCGGTCACGGCGGTTCCTTTCACAGATCTCGTCTTGTCAGGACTTACGTTAGGCCCCGCCGCCGCCGACCGCCCGGGCCCGCAAGCCGCAAGCCACAGGACCTTCGGCCCTCGTACGCGGGAATCCGGTGCACCGGCGGTGGGTCGAAGATGCCGGAGTCGCGGCCGGGCGGCCCGTGCGTGGCGAGGCGTTCGCGCAGGACGGGCGCTCGTTCCGGCACGCCGACCTTGACCGGCCGGGCCGCCTCCGTCTGCCGGCCGGCATCAGGGCGGGATGCGCCGGGACGACCCTTCCGGCGCATCCGGAAGCGCGTCCGGATAGTGAGACGATCACCGGCCGCTGTCCAGGACTTCGGACAGCGGCCGGCGTGGCGTCACCGGAGCCTGCGGTGCGTGTCCGATCCGGATGATCATTTGTGCCTGGTGGCCCGCGGTGGTGCCGGCGAGCAGTTCCCGGGTCGCCGGCACCTCGATCGGTTGGCTGACGGGGGTGGTGGCCAGCCGCAGCCGGGTGGCCACCAGCAGGACGTGCTGCAACGCCTGGCCGGCGCGGACCCAGTCGTCCGGGCCGTCGCCGGGCGTCGCCAGCACGGCGATCGTCGGGTGCGCCTCGAGGAACTCGTTCGTCCGCCAGGGCTGCGGGTGGACGAGGCCGAAGTCCCGGACCGGCATCCGTTCGAGGGCGTCCCACGGTCCGACAGCGGCCGGCGGGATGCCGTCGTGCCGGCCCGGCGAGGGTCTCGTCCAGCGGTTCAGCTCGGCCCGGTAGCGGCCCTTCGTGCGCAGCTGGCGCTCGGCGTGGCGCCCGAGCTGCAGGATGGCGTTACGGGTGACCAGGCCGGCGATCGTGAGTACCGCCCCCTGGTCCGCGGCGGCCGATCCCAGCTCCTCGATCGCGTCGGCGGACACCACCGAATCGGTGAACGGCAACCGGTTGGTGTGGCGCCGGGCGATCGTTTCGGCCAGCGTCGTCACGGTTTCCGGTGGTGGATCCTCACGATCGAGCGTCACCCGGGCCACCAGGTCGGGCGACTCCGGTTCCGGGAGGACGGCGCACGTCGTCCGCCATCCCTGCGCACGCAGAGCCAGCCGCAGGGTGAACAGGGCCGCACCGACACTGATCAGGAGTTCGCGGCCGGACGCGTCCAGCGCGTCGAGCCGGCGGCTGTGGTCGGCGTACACCAGCACCTCGCGGCCGGTGATCCGGAAGCGCCACGGCTGGCTGTTGTGCAGCGAAGGGGCGAGCGTCGCCGCGGCCACGGCCCGGGTGAGCACGTTCATGACGCGCCCTCCGCCCGCTGCTTGATGCCCAGCAGCATCCGGCGCTCCATGATCAGACTGCCCGGTTCCATCACCAGGCGGTACGCGGCCCGGCCCGGCCCCGGGCGCGCCGCCAGGGCGATCCGGTTGCGGCTGATCAGCCGGGTGCCCGCGCCGTCCGGTCGCAGGTGGAAACCCCACACCCAGGCGCCGTCGGCGGACCGGAACACCAGCGTCCGCCGCGGGTCGAGGATCTCGACGCGCATGGCCGGCCCGCTCTTGCCGAGCGGCAGTTCGTCGCCGCCGGCGAGATGCTGGAACTGCGGCAGGATCTCGTCGGCGCTGTGCATGTCGAGCCCGAACAGGTTCTCGATCCAGTCGTAGGTGTAGGCGCCACCGCGACCGCTGCCCATCTGCACGAGCCAGGGCCAGACCGCCTCGGCTGGCGCGTCGACGGTGACCGCCCGGGTGGAGACGATGTCCGGATCGGCCAGGAACTCGTCACCGGGCAGCGTCGCGTCCACCTCGGCCGCCGTGGCTCCCCAGGTGAGCCACCGCCCGGGCCGTTGGAGCACTGTTCCCTGCATGACCTCTCCTTCCTGAGCGAAGCGGCGGTCCCCGCCGAGTCAGCCGGAGGTCGCCGTTCCGTAGTACGCGGCGCGCATCAGTTCCTGCATGTCGCCGAGCATCGGCATCCGGGGATTGGCCGGCGCGCACTGGTCCTCGTACGCGTTCAGCGCCTGTTGCGGCAGCGCCGCGAGGAAGGCCCGCTCGTCGACGCCGACGGCCGCGAATGACGGCTCGATGCCGACCTCGTCGCGCAGGCGTTCGATCGCCGTGGCCAGGGCTTCGACCGCTTCGGCGTCGGTCGCCGCGGGAAGCCCGAGGGTACGGGCGATGTCGGCGAAGCGTTGCGGAGCCCGGTACGTCTCGTACTTGGGCCAGCCGGTGAGCTTGCTCGGCACGGTGCCGTTGTACCGGATGACGTGCGGGAGCAGGATCGCGTTGGTGCGCCCGTGCGCGACGTGGAAGGTGGCACCCAGGGTGTGCGACATGGCGTGCACGATGCCGAGGAAGGCGCTGCCGAACGCCATGCCGGCGATCGTCCCGGCGTTGTGCATCTTCTCGCGGGCCACCGGGTCCGCGGCGCCCTGGTGGACGGCTCGGGCGAGGTTGCCGAAGATGAGCCGGACGGCGTGCAGGGCCAGACCGTCGGTGAAGTCGCTGGCGTAGACGGACACGTACGACTCGATCGCGTGGGTGAGCGCGTCGAAGCCGCTGTCCGCGGTGACCACCGCCGGCAGGTCGGCCGCCAGGACCGGGTCGACGATCGCCACGCTCGGCGTGAGGGCGTAGTCGGCGAGCGGGTACTTCTTGCCGGACGCGGTGTCGGTGATGACCGCGAACGGGGTGACCTCGGCCCCGGTGCCGGAGGTGGTCGGTATGCAGACGAGCTGGGCCAGCGCGCCGAGGGTGGGGAACTTGAAGGCGCGCTTGCGGATGTCGAAGAACTTCTCCCGGAGGTCGGCGAAGACCACCTCGGGGTGCTCGTAGCACAGCCACATCACCTTCGCCGCGTCCATCGCCGAACCGCCGCCCAGCGCGATGATGGTGTCCGGGCGGAACGAGCGCATCGACTCGGCGCCACGCTCGACGGTACGGACGCTGGGTTCCGGCTCGACGTCGTCGATGATCTGCAGGGCCACCTGCTCGCGGCGGCGGTGCAGCACGGAAAGGACGCGGTCCACGTACCCCAGCCTGGTCATGGTGTGGTCGGTCACCACCGTGACGCGGTGCACGTCGGGCATGTCGGCGAGGTAGCGGATCGCGTTCGGCTCGAAGTAGATCTTCGGCGGGACCTTGAACCACTGCAGATTGTTCGTACGCCGGGCGACCCGCTTGATGTTGACGAGGTCGACCGCCGTGACGTTGTGCGACACCGAGTTGTGGCCGTAGCTTCCGCAGCCCAGCGTCAGCGACGGCAGGAAGGCGTTGTACATGTCGCCGATGCCACCCTGCGAGGCCGGCGCGTTCCAGATGATCCGGACGGCCTTGATCCGGCGGCCGTACGCCTCGGCCAGATCGGCGTCCTGCGTGTGGATGACGGCGCTGTGGCCCAGACCGTCGAACTCGACCATCTGCTCGGCGTACCCGAAGGCCTGGTCGTGACCGGTGGCGGGCAACAGGGCGAGCACCGGGCAGAGCTTCTCCCGGGTCAGCGGCTCGGCCGGGCCGACCCGGTCGACCGGGACCAGGATGATCGAGGTGTCCGGGGCGACCGTGAAACCGGCGTGTTCGGCGATCCAGGCCACCGGCTGCCCGACCACGTCCGGGTTGAGCTTCCCGGAGCCGAAGAGCAGCTTCTCCAGCAGCGACTTCTCCTCCGGCGTCGCGATGTGGGCGTGCAGTCGCCGGAACTCGGCGAGGGCGGCCGGCCGGATCGCGTCGTCGATGATGACTGCCTGCTCGGAGGCGCAGATCATGCCGTTGTCGAACGACTTGGACAGCACCACGTCGTTGACCGCGCGGGCCACGTCGGCCGACGCCTCGACGTACGCGGGGACGTTGCCGGCGCCGACGCCGAGCGCCGGTTTGCCGGTGGAGTAGGCGGCCCGGACCATGGCGTTGCCGCCGGTCGCCAGGACCACCGAGACATCGGGATGCCGCATCAGCTCGTTCGTCGCGGCCACCGACGGCTCGTCGATCCACTGGATGCAGTGCTCCGGCGCGCCGGCGGCGACGGCGGCGTCGCGGACCGTGCGGGCCGCCTCCTCGCTGCAGCGTTGCGCCGACGGGTGGAAGGCGAAGATCACCGGGTTGCGGGTCTTGAGGGCCAGCAGCGCCTTGAAGACGGTGGTCGACGTCGGGTTCGTCACCGGCGTCACCGCGGCCACCACCCCCACCGGCTCGGCGATCTGCGTGATGCCCGTGATGTCGTCCTGGGCGATCACCCCGACCGTGCGGACGTCGGCCATGTGGTTTGTGACGTGCTCACAGGCGAAGATGTTCTTCACCGCCTTGTCCTCGAACACGCCGCGGCCGGTCTCCTCGACCGCCAGCATGGCGAGTTCGGCGTGTCGGCCGAGCGCGGCCACCGACGCCTTCTTCACGATGCCGTCGATCTGGTCCTGGCCGTAGGAGTCGTAGTCGGCCAACGCCTTGAGACCGTTCTCCACCAGGGTTCCGATCATGGCTTCCGCCCTCCATCGGTCCGTCGCCTCGACCGTAGATCCGCGGCGATCGATGCGGGCACGGCCGATGGACCCGTGAGGACGGGACCACCGGCCCGCACCCGTACGTCGCCGGTGGTGGGACGTGGGCGTGCCGGTGGCTACGTGATCCGTTGCCGGGGCCGGTGAGGTGCGGTCACGGCGCCGGGTGGGGCGCCGCGGCCGTCCCTCGCTTGGCCCGCTGGATCTGCTCGTAGACGTGGGTCCGCAGTTCGGTGAACCGGGGCAGGGCCCGGGTGGTGAGCTGGTCGCGTTCCCGCGGGAGGTCGACCACGAGGTCCTCCTGCACCCGGGTCGGTGCGTTCGACAGGACGAGGACGCGCTGGCCCAGATAGACCGACTCGTCGATGTCGTGCGTCACGAAGACGGTGGAGATCCCGCGGGTCAGGTGCAGGTCACGGACGAGATCCTCCAGGTCGGCGCGGGTCTGCGCATCCACCGCGGCGAACGGCTCGTCCATGATCAGCACTTCCGGCTGGTACGCGATGGCGCGTGCGATGGCCACCCGCTGCTGCATCCCGCCGGAGAGCTGCCACGGATGGCTCCGCGCCGACTGCGGCAGTCCGACCGCGTCGAGGGCGTCGGCGACCAACCGGCCGCGTGCGGCGCGGGAGAGTTTCTTGTGGCGAAGCGGGAGCTCCACGTTGCCCCGGACCGTCAGCCACGGGTAGAGGCTGCGGCCGTACTCCTGGAAGACCACCGCCATCGCCGGGCTCGGGCCCGTCACCGGTGATCCCTCCATCTCGACCAGGCCGCTGGTGGGCCGGAGCAACCCGGCCAGGCACTTCAGGAGGGTGGTCTTCCCGCAGCCAGAGGGACCGACGACGCACAGCAGCTCGCCGGCATCCATGGTGAAGCTGAGATCCCCGATCGCCTCGACCTCGCCCCGGCCGGAGGCGTAGACCTTCCGCAGGTGCTCGACCCGCAGCAGAGGGCTCCCGTCAGGCACGGGTGACCTCCTTCATTCCGTGGTACCAGCGCAGGACGCGGCGTTCGACGACACCGAAGACCACGGCGAGGACGACGCCGATGAGGCCGAGCAGGAGGATGCCGCTCCACATCTCGGCGATGAGGTAGTTCCGCTGGAAGTAGGCGATCCGGTATCCGAGGCCGGCGGACGACGCGAACATCTCCGAGATGACCATGAGGATCAGGGCCACCGAGAGCGCCTGCCGTACGCCGGTCATGACGCGCGGACTCGCCGCCGGGAGGATCAGCAGCCAGAGCCGGTCCCACCGGGAGATCCGGAAGGAGTACGCGGTCTCCAGCATCACGCTGTCGGTCGCCCGGACGCCCTCGATCGTGTTCAGCAGGATCGGCCAGATCGCGCCGGACACGATGACGACGACCTTCATGGTGTCGGTGATGCCGAGCAGGAGCATCGCGACCGGAATCAGCACGGGTGGCGGGATCGCGCGGAAGAACTCCAGCAGTGGTTCGAGGATCTCGCGTAGCGGGCGGAACCGGCCGATGACGACGCCGGCGGCGACGCCGAGGAGGACCGACGCGATCAGGCCGATCAGCAGCCGGTACACGCTCGGCAGCACGTCGTCGACGAACGCCGGGCCGATCCAGGTCTGCCGGAACGCGTCGAGGAGCGTCCGGGGGCCGACGAGGAACCGGTTCGTCGACCGGGTGGACCAGACGGCCCAGAGCCCCACGGCCAGGACGGGAAGCCCGACCGCGAACAGGACGTTCTGGGCGACCCGGACGCCGAGGCCGCGAGGGCCGGCCCTGCCCGCGCCGAGGGCGGTCATCGGGTTGCCTCGTCCGCGAGCACCGACTGGTGCCAGGCCATCGAGCGGCGTTCGGCGAAGCGGAACACGACGTTCACCAGCAGGCCGAGGAGCCCGGTGACCACGACGAGTCCGTACAGGCCGACGGCGTCCCCGGCGGAGCGGGACAGCTCGATCATGCGCCCGAGGCCGGGGTTGCCGATCACCATCTCCGCGGTGACGGCCAGGATGAGCGCGACGGCCGCGCCGAGACGCAGGCCGGTCATCAGGTACGGCAGAGCGGTCGGAAGGACGAGATACCGCAGCTGCTCGCGGCGGGTGAGGCCGAAGCTTCGCGCGGTGTCCCGGGCGACTGTGTCGACGTCGGCGACGCCGTAGATGACCTGCACGAACACCTGCCAGAACGCCGCGTAGACGATGATGACGAGCGCGGCGCGCATCTGCAGGCCGAACATCAGCACGGCGAGGGGGATCAGCGCGACCGACGGCACCGGCCGCAGGAACTCGACGGTCGTGTGCGTCGCGCGACGCAGGAACGGCACCAGCCCGACCACCGTCCCCAACGCGACCGCGGCGAGCGTCGCCACCGTCAGGCCGATCGCCCACGACGTCATGGTGAGCCGGAGCCGCCGCCAGAAGGCCAGGTCGCGGACCTCCTGGAACAGCCGCCCGAACACGTCTGTGGCGTACGGCAGGTAGTGCGGGTCGACCAGTCCCAGTGTCGGGAGCAGCTGCCAGACGGCGAGGAACCCCAGAAGGCCGGCGGCACCCAGCAGGACCTTGCGCATCGGCCGGCTACTGCTGCTGGACGAGGCGGTCGAAGTCGGGCCGCCGGTCGAGTACGCGGTACTTCTGGGCGAGCGTCGCCAGTTGCTCCAGGCCGGCCCGGTCGAGCTCCCACCCGAACGCCGGAAGCCGCACGGAGTCCGCCACCGCGTCCGGTAGTTCGAGGTTGTCCTTGATGGCCTGCCGCAGGGCCGTCTCGTTCGCCGGGTCCTTGGCCCAGGTGAGCGTCTTCTTCATCGCCGAGGAGAAGTCCGCGACCAGCGCGGCGTCGGAGTCCTTCAGCTTGCTCGACGTGATCGTGGTCAGGGTGGCGAGACCGGGGACCGTGGCCTGATACGGGGCGACCACGAGAACGTCACCGCGCTTGCGCATCTGGGTGATGAACGGTTCTGTCACCCAGGCGGCGTCGATGTTGCCGCCCTGGAGCTGCGCCGGGGCGTCCGGGAAGGCCACCTCGACGAACTTGACCTTGGTGGGATCGCCGCCGTCCTTCTCGACCGCCGCCATGATCGTGACATCGCCGGCGGCGCCCAGGCTGTTCACCGAGACCTTGCGCCCCGCGAGCTGGGCCGGCCGGGTGATGCCGGACTTCGCGGACGCCACGACCGCGTTGATGTCGTCACCGTCGGCGTAGGACGACGCGTAGTTTCCGATGATCGTCACACCGAGGTTCTGCAGATCGGCCCGGAACGGGCCGAACGGCTGCCCGATGGCGAAGTCGATGTCGCCGTTGATCAGGGCCGGGATGGCCTGTGCGCCACCCTGTGCGGGCACGACCTCCACATCGAGCCCCTGCTCCCGGAAGATGCCCGCCTTGATGCCGCCCCACAGCGCGGCGGTCTCGCTGATCGGCAGCGCCGCCACGCGGACCTTCCGCAGGTCGCCGCTCGCCCCGGGGGACGGATCGGTGGCATCGGAATCCGTGCAGCCGGTCAGGGCGATCACGACGCCGGCGAGGACAGCGAGGGCGGTGGCCTTCTTCATGGACGAGCCCTTCCGTGCGCAGCGCTTGTGCAACGTCGGGAGTGGGGCCGGTGGAGTGGGGTGAAGCATCCGACCGCGCCGATCAGCGTCATGCAGAAGCGATTGATTGTCAAGAATTCCGATAAGGCGGATCGCAAAGCGATCCGGGTAGCCCGGCACCGATGTGAATGCGTCTTGACGAGCGACGATTTTGTGACCAAACTGTGCGGTTGGTGGTGCGGCGGCGGAGGAGCGACTACTTGGCGATCGTGATCGTGGGCGCTGGGATCGGTGGCCTCACCACCGCGCTCAGCCTGCATCGGGCCGGCTTCCGTGAGATCACCCTCTACGAGCGCGCCGCCACGCTGCATCCGCTCGGCGTCGGGATCAATCTGCTCCCGCACGCCGTTCGTGAACTGACCGAACTGGGCCTCGGCGAACGCGTGGAAAGGCTGGGCGCCGCGCCTGGCACACTGGCCTACTACAACCGGCACGGTCAGCAGATCTGGAGCGAGCCGCGCGGGCTGGACGCCGGATATCGCTGGCCGCAGCTTTCCGTGCACCGCGGCCGGTTCCAGATGGAACTGCTCACCGTGGTGCGGGAACGGCTGGGGGCCGACGCCGTGCGCACCGGGCACCGGCTCGTCGACGTCCGCGACGGCGTCGCGCGCTTCGCGACGGCGGCGGGGGAGGTGAACGTCGCGGGCGACCTGATCGTCGGAGCGGACGGCATCCATTCCGCGCTGCGCCGCCAGCATCAGTCCCGCGAGGGAGCGCCGCTCTGGAACGGGCTGACGCTGTGGCGGGGGACGGCACGGGCACCCGGATTCCTGGACGGGCGGACCATGATCATGGCCGGGGACGCGGAACAGAAGTTCGTCGCGTACCCGATCGGCGCCGGCCTGATCAACGTCGTCGCCGAGCGGCGCGGGCCCGGTTTCGCCGGGCCGAACGCGGACTGGAACCGGGCGGTCGACCCCGCGCCGGTCGTCGCGCTCTTCGCGGACTGGCGCTTCCCGTGGCTCGACGTGCCGGAGCTGCTGGCCGCCGCGGACGAGATCCTCGAATACCCCATGGTGGACCGCGACCCGATCGACACGTGGACCCACGGGAACACGACTCTGCTCGGCGACGCCGCGCACCCGATGTATCCGAACGGTTCCAACGGGGCGTCGCAGGCGATCCTGGACGCACGTACCCTCGCCTTCCATCTTGCCAGCGAGCGGACGGTGCGGGCGGCGCTGGACGCCTACGAGGCGGACCGGCGGCCGGCGACCACCGCGCTCGTGCTGAGCAACCGGCGGCAGGGCCCGGAACAGGTGATGGTGCTCGCCCGCGAGCGCGCGCCGGGCGGATTCGCGCACATCCACGACGTCATCCCGCCGGAGGAGCTGACCGAGATCGCCACCGGGTACAAGAAGGCGGCCGGCTTCCTGCCCGCCGACCTCAACGAACGGGCCTCCCTGACGCCGACGGTCTTCTCGGGCGTTCTGCCGTGACCGGCCCGGAGACGACCGAGCTGGACGCGGCGCGACTGGCGTCGGTGATCTCACCGCTGCGCCGCATGCTGCTCGCCGCCGCTCGGGCCGCCGAGCACCTGCCGGAGATCCCGGACGCGCAGATCGAGATCGTGCGGGCGCTGCCCCGGGGCACGGTGGCCGGTCCGGGTGAGCTGGCCGAGCGGCTCCGTCTGAGCCGATCCACGGTCAGCAACCTGCTCACCACCATGGAGGGTAACGGTCTCGTCGAGCGCTGCCCCCGCCCCGGCAACCACCGCCACGTCGACGTCCTCGCCACCCCGAAGGCCCTCGACCTGTTCGACCGCTTCGACCTCGCGAGCGGAGACCTGGTCGCCCGCGCCGCGGCCACCCTGCCGGCGGCGGACCAGGCGGCCCTCGCCGCCGCGGTGCCCGCGTTGGAGCGCCTCCGCGACGCCCTCGCGCAGGACAAGGACACCCCATGAGTACGCGCCCGCCCGCCGGTCCGGGCTCGATGAGCGCCCTGCCGGTTCCCGGCCTGGAGGCCGCGTTCGAGGTGGAGGCCCGGCTCGGCGTGCTGGAGGACCACGGGGTGACCCGCGCCGGTCACCGCCGCGTCGTGCCGGTCGTCGGCGGCCGGGTCACCGGCCTCTTCGAGGCGGACATTCTGCCCGGCGGCGCCGACTGGCAGGTGGTCCGCCCCGACGGCGCGATCGAGATCGACACCCGCTATTCGGCGCGCACCGCGGACGGCGGCCACGTCTACCTCCGCACGTTCGGCGTCCGCAGTGGTCCTCCGGCGGTCCTCGAAGCGTTGCTGCGCGGCGACGCGGTCGACCCCGCCGCGTACTACTTCCGCCTGGGCGTACGACTGGAGACGTCGGTGCCCGCGCTGGCCGTGCTGGAGCAGTGCGTCTTCGTGGCGTCGGCGATCCGCGAGGCCGATCGGGTGCGCTACACCGCCTACCGCGTCACGTAGGTGTTCCCGGAGGGGCCTCAGGACTGCACGCCCGCGTAGATCCAGGGCACGATCAGCGCGTACACGAGGACAAGCGCGGCGACGGTGACGAATGGGGTGCTGACGAGCACCACGGCCGATGCCACGCGGACGCGGGTCCGCAGTCCCTCGTGCATCTCGGGGGTGCGCGCCAGCACGAGCAGCGCGGTGATCCACGTGGCGAGACCGACCGTGGCGACGATGCCGAGCCACGACAGCAGCACCGTGACGTTGGTGCCGAACCGGTCACCCCCGTCGCTGCCGTACTGCAGCAGGTACGGCCTGTTCCGCAGCCCGATCCAGAGGTTGACGCTCACGAACGCGGTGAGGGCGACGGACCACAGGGCGGCGAATCCGGCGGCGGTGCCCCGCAGGCGGGTACGGGTACGCTGCGCTGCCTCGTCGAGTACGGTCATGCACGGATGCTAGTCACCTGATCGCCGTGCGCTCCAGGGCGCGCTTGTCCGGCTTGCCGCTGGGCGCCACCGGCACCCGGTCGATCCACTGGATCGTCCGCGGGGCCGACGCTTCCCCCAGCGCCTCCGCGACCAGGGCACGCAGCCGTACGGCGTCCGGCACGCGACCCGCGGCCGGCACCACGTACGCGTGCACCGCCTCCCCGGTCACGTCGTCGGGATGGCCCACGACGTACGCCTCGGCGACGGCGGGATCCGCGGCGAGGACCCGCTCGATCGGGCCGGCGTACACCAGGTTGGCCTGCACGATGATGACGTCCCGGATCCGGCCGAGCAGGTGCAGGTAGCCGTCGGCGTCCAGGCGGGCCAGGTCACGGGTGCGGACCCAGCCGTCGACGAAGGTCTCGGCGGTCTCGACGGGATCGCTCCAGTAGGCGGCGGCCTGTGCCGGGGTCCGGACGAACAGTTCCCCCTCGGTGGCGGGACGGCCGTCGGCGTCCCGGATGGACAGCGTGGTCACCGGGGGAGGCCGGCCGACCGAGGCGAGCGCGGCCGGGTGTGCCAGCATCTCGGCCGGCGTCACCATCGTGATCATGCCGGTCTCGGTCTGGCCGTAGCCGTGGAAGACGACGGGCCCGAGCACGTCGAGCGCCTCGGTGAGCCGGCCGGGGGCGAGCGGCGAGCCGGAGACCAGCAGGGCCCGCAGGCTGCTCAGGTCGGCCGGGTCGGCGCGCTGGTCCTGTACGAGCTGGTTCAGCTTGCCCACCGTGATCACGCTCGCGGTCGCCCGGTGCCGGGCGATCATGCCGGGAAAACCCGGAGGCTGCGCCGCCACCAGGGTGCCGCCCGCGGCCAGGGTGAGGATGCCGTACTCCAGCATCACCTGGCTGCTCAGCGAACCGAAGACGAGATACCGCTGGAGCCGGGTGGCGAGATCGGCGATCGCCGGGGGCCAGCGGGCCGGATACGGCGCCCAGGCCGCGCTCATCGCCGCGTACGTCTGCGCGCAGCCCTTCGGGCTGCCGGTGCTGCCGCTGGTCCAGATGATCCGGGCGACGTCGTCCGGGCGTCCGGCGGCGATCAACCGCCTTCCGTCGTCCGGGGTGCGCGCCAGTTCGGCGACCCGGGCGTCGTCGAGCAGCAGCGTGTTCTCGCCGAGCTGCCAGGCGCGGTGCGCCGGGCTCAGGTCGGGGCGGACCCCGGAGACCCGGGCGCCCACCGCGAACGCCGCGATGATCGCCGCGAACGCCTCCGCTGTGACACCGAGGCGCAGGGCCACCCCGACGCCGGGGCCCGCCCCGGCGGCGCGCAGCCCGGCGGCGATGCGGCGCACCATCCGGTACATCTGGGCGGTGGTGACGGTCCGCTCACCCTCCTCGAAGGCGGGCCGGCCGTCGCCGGTGGCGATCAGGTCCAGTAAGGGCTGCGGCCAGACCTCAGCCGGCATCGGAGAGCACGCCCTTGAGGAAGAGGACGAGCGGCTGATGGTGCACGTCCGGCAGATTCCAGTGGTTCTCCAGGTTCTCTGCGAGGTGGTGCGCCGCGACGACCCGGCCGCCACTGTGGACCCGGACGACCGGGTGCAGGTAGCTGGCGTCGTGCGCGTGCGCGGCGTCGTTCTCGGCGATCCGCGGCACCGTGATGTCGAACGGGTCGACCTGGTCGTGGTCCGGCCCGTACTCCAACGTGACCACGAACGCGAACGGCTCCGGCCCCAGGCCGCCGTCGTGCAGGTACGCGACCGGCACCTCCTCGTGGTAGCGCGCGGTGTCGCCGGAGACCACGACGACGTCGCCGAGGACGGCGAACTGCTGCCACAGCGCCGAGGTGCGGTTGATCCGGGCGATGATCGCTTCGGCGATCGCCTCCGGGGTGACCTCCAGCGGTGTCCCCGGCCACGGCGTGCGGTGGTGGCGGGCGTCGAGGATCCGGTGCAGGGCCCGCACGCCGTACCGGAAACCGTGGATGAACCCGTTCGTGGAGCGCTTGAAGTCGCGCTGCTGGGTGAGCGTGCCGGCGAAGTACAGGCCGGGCACGTTCACCGACTCGTACGCGGAGGTCTGCTCGGGGAAGCGGTCGTCGATGACGAGCCGTGGCCGCGCGGACGGGTCGAAGATGCTCGCGTCGAACCGGAACCCGGTGCAGAGGATGATCCGGTCGTAGTCGATCCGCCGGGTCGCCTCGACGGTGCGGGCGTACCGGAAGTCGATCCGGTAGCCGCCGTCCTCGCGCCGGACGATCCGCTCGACGGTGCCGTCGAGGACCGCGTTCTGCGACTTGAGCTGGTACGTGTCGAGGAAGTTGTTGTTCACCGCACGCAGGTGCCCGACGTAGTGCGACTGCCACGCCAGCTTGATCGAGTGCGGGCCGGCGACGTGGATGACGGCTGCCGTCTCGACGAGCGCGTCGGCGGTCTCGAAGGCCGAGTTGCCCTTGCCGATGATGAGCACGCGCTGATCGGTGAAGTCGTCCGGGTCGACGCTGACCGTGTCGTACCGTTCGGCCAGCTCGGCGCCCTCGATCGGCGGGACGTACAGCTGGGACACGCCGGTGGCGACCACCACCCGCCGGGCGGTGACTGTGTCGTCGCCGGCGCGCACGGTGAACAGGTCGCCGTCACGGGCGACGCCGGTGACCCGGGTGTCGTATCTGACGCGCAGGCCGCGGGCGAAGTCGGCCAGGTAGCGCACCAGGTCCGCGGCGTCGGGGAAGTAGCGCCGGCTGTAGTTCTTGAACAGCAGCGCAGGATCGTCGGTCAGCAGTGAGTTCCAGTCCGCACGCAGGTTGAACTCCGGATCGTCGGAGCCGGTCCAGACCTTGTTGATCGAGATGAGCTGCCGGTGCCGGGGATAGGTGGTGAAGAACGTGCCCGGCGCCGGGCCGGCCTCCAGGACCAGATAGTCGCGCCCGTCGCGATCGAGCAGGTGAGCGAGCTGCAACCCGGCCGGTCCGGCTCCGATGATCAGATAGTCGAGCGTCATGCGACGCAACGTATCGACCCGATCTCAGAGCGCTCTGAGAACCCTTCTCTAGGGTCCGATCGCATGACGACAGAGGTCGACCTCGGGGTTCCACTTCGGATCGCCGACCTGCGCGCCGCCCGCGACCCGATCAAGGTCGTGGTCGGGCCGCAGGTCCGCGATCGGGTCACGGCCGCCCGTACCTTCCTGGCCACGGTGCTCGGCGACGACCGCGCGGTGTACGGCGCCACGACCGGCTTCGGCGCGCTCGTCGGGTACGCGGGCCGCGCCGACCTGCGCGACCAGGCCGACAACACGCTCGCCCACCTCGGCGCGGGCCAGGGCCCGGACCTCGATCCGGAGGTGGTCCGCGCGACCCTGCTGCTGCGGACCGCGTCGCTGGCCCGGGGCGCGTCGGGGGTCTCCCCGCACGTGATCGACGCCCTCGCGGCGATGCTCGCCACCACGTTCGTCCCCGCGATGCCCCGGCTGGGGTCGGTCGGCGCCAGCGGCGACCTGATTCCGCTGGGCGCGGCCGCGCAGGCGCTACGCGGCCGGGGCGACGCCTATCTGGACGGGGTACGCCTGCCGGCGGCCGAGGCGCTGAAGCGGGCCGGCCTGGAACCCCTGCCGCTGGACGGCCGGGACGCCCTCGCCCTGGTCAACGGCACCTCGCTGACCACCGCGGCGACGGCGCTGGCGCTGGACGCGGCCCGTGCCGCGCACCTGGCGGTCCAGGTGCTCACCTGCCTGCTCGCCGACCTGCTCGGCAGTGGCACGCAGTTCCTCGACGCCCGGCTGCTGCGCGCGTACGGGCATCCGGGCGCGATCGACGTGGGCGCACGGATGCGGCGGGTCGGCGCCGGACTCGTCGCGTCCGGCGCACGTCCGCTGCAGGAGCCGTACAGCATCCGGTGCACGCCGCAGCTGCTCGGCGCCGCCGAGGACGCCCTGCGCTACGTCGACGCCGTCGTGGCGGCCGACCTCGGGAGCGTCACCGACAATCCGCTGTTCTTTCCCGACGACGACCTCGTCGTGCACGGCGGCAACTTCTTCGGGCAGCCGGCCGCGTTCGCCGCCGACGTGCTGTCGATGGTCGTGGCGCAGGTCGGCAACCTCGCCGAACGGCAACTCGACCTGCTCGTCGACCCGAACCGCAACGGCGGCCTGCCGCCGATGCTGGCCGCCGGTCCGGGACAGCAGCACGGGCTCCAGGGCGTGCAACTGGCGGCGACCGCGTTGATCACCGAGATCCGGCGCGACGCCATGCCGGCGAGCATCCAGAGCGTGCCGACGAACCTGCACAACCAGGACGTCATCCCGCTCGGCACCCAGGCGGCGCTGCGGGTGCTGGACCAGGCCCGGCTGCTGCATCTCATCGTCGGGTCGCTCGCGTTGGGGCTGCGCCAGGCCGCGTACGTGGGTGCGCGTGCGCCGACCGCGCCCGGCTGCGCCGAGGTGCTGGCCGCGCTGGCCGCGGCCGTACCCCCGGTCGACCCGGACCGGCCGCTCGACGGTGACGTGCGGCGCGCGGCCGACGTGATCGCGGATCTCTCCGTTTCTCTTTCCTGAGGTGGACACATGACGCTTGACTACCTGATCGTGGGCGCCGGACCGGCCGGCCTGCAACTAGCAGCGCTGCTGGAGGCCGACGGCAGGCGCGACTATCTGGTCCTGGAACAGGCGGAGATCCCGGGGGCGTTCTTCGCCACCCATCCCCGCCACCGGCAACTGATCTCCATAAACAAGCCGCACACCGGCTCGGACGACCCGGAGCTGAACCTGCGGCTGGACTGGAACTCGCTGCTCAGCGACGACCCGGCGCTGCGGTTCACCGGCTACACCGAACGGTACTTCCCCGACGCCGACGTGATGGTCCGCTACCTGGCGGACTTCGCCGCGAAGACGGGGGCGCGCGTGCGGTACGGCGCCCGGGTGACGTCGGTCCGCAAGTCCGACGGCCTGTTCGAGGTCGACGCGGGGGAGGAGGTCTTCCGGGCGCGACGGCTGATCGTCGCCACCGGGGTCTCCCGGCCTTACCTGCCGGCGATCCCGGGGCTGGAACTGGCCGAGCAGTACGCGGACATGTCCGTCGACCCGCGCGACTACCTCGACCAGAAGGTGCTGATCATCGGCAAGGGGAACTCCGCGTTCGAGACGGCGGACAACCTGACGGAGACCACCACGCTGATCCACGTCGCCGGGCCGAGTTCGGTCCGGATGGCCTGGCGTACGCACTACGTGGGACACCTGCGCGCGGTGAACAACAACTTCCTGGACACCTACCAGCTGAAGTCGGCGAACGCGATCCTGGACGGCGACGTCAAGCGCATCGAACGCGACGGCGCCGGTTTCACCGTGACGTTCTCGTTCTCCCGCGCGAACGAGGTGGTCAAGGAGCTGTGGTACGACCGGGTGCTCGTCTGCACCGGGTTCGCCTTCGACGCGTCCATCTTCGACGACACGTGCCGCCCGGCGCTCGCGATCAGGGACCGCTTCCCGGCGCAGACCCCGGAGTGGGAATCGGTGAACGTCCCCGGCCTGTTCTTCGCCGGCACCATCAGCCAGGAACGGGACTTCAAGCGCTCGACGAGCGGCTTCATCCACGGCTTCCGGTACGGCGTGCGGGCGCTGCACCGGATCCTGGAGCGACGGTACGGGGACACGCCGTGGCCGGCGGAGAAGCTGGACGCCACAGCGGAGTCGATCGCCGACGCCGTCATCGCGCGGGTCAACCGCAGCTCCGCCCTGTGGCAGCAGTTCGGCTTCCTCGGTGACGTGGTCACGGTGGCCGGGTCCGACGCGCGCTACTACGACGAGGTGCCGGTCGAGTACTTCACCGGCACCGGCCTGCGCACCGCCGACCACGACTACACGGACGCGTTCGTCGTCACCCTGGAGTACGGCCCCGAGCACGACCGGGTGGACCCGTTCGACATCACCGTCAACCGGGTCGCCCAGGACGTGCCCGGCCAGGCCCACGACGCCGCGTACCTGCATCCGGTGGTCCGTCACCACCGGGCGGGCCGAGTCACCGCCACCCACCACCTGGCGGAGAACCTGGAGAACCGGTGGGACCGGCCGCAGACGCACGTCGCGCCGCTCGTCGCGTTCCTCGACCGCTGCCTGAGCAGTGCCGGGCGTTGAGATGCGCCGGCCGGAGGGCGCGGCGCCGCCCGGAACCGCGCTGGGCGGCGCCGCGCTGGACGGCCCGGCGCTGAACCTGGCCGAGCTGGCCGCCGACGCCCGGGCCCGCCTGGACCCGGTGCGCTGGGACTTCTTCTCCGGTGGGGCCGGCGAGGAGCGTACGGTCCGCGCCAACGAGGCGGCGTTCGGCAGGCGCTACCTGGTGCCCCGCGTCCTGCGCGGCGCGGGCCGGCGCGACCTGCGGATCTCGCTGCTCGGCAGCCGGATCTCGATGCCGGTGCTGATCGCGCCGACCGCGTTCCACCGGCTGGCCCACCCCGAGGGCGAGGTGGCCACCGCACGCGCCGCCGCCGAGGCGGGCACGGTGATGGTGGTCAGCATGGCCGCCACCCGGCCGGTCGAGGAGATCGCCGCGGCAGGCGGGCCGCTCTGGTTCCAGCTCTACCCGCAGGCGGACCTCGACTTCACCGCGTCAGTGGTACGGCGGGCGGAGAAGGCCGGCTGCACCGCCCTGGTCGTCACAGTCGACTCGCCCGTGTTCGGCCGGCGGGAACGCGATCTGCGGCACGGCTTCGTCGACCTGCCGCCCGGGCTGGTCTGCGAGAACATGCGCGACGCGACCGGCCGGGTGCGCGACATCGGCATGGACGCCGGGCTGGACTGGGAGCGGATCGCCTGGCTGCGCGGGATCACCACGCTGCCGATCCTGCTCAAGGGGGTGCTGCATCCGGCGGACGCGGCGCTGGCCGTCTCGTACGGCGTCGACGGTCTGCTGGTCTCCAACCACGGCGGCCGGCAGCTCGACGGCGCGCTCGCCACCCTCGACGCGTTGCCCGCCGTCGTCGAGGCCGTCGCGGGGCGGCTGCCGGTGCTGCTCGACGGCGGCGTCCGCCGGGGGACCGACGTGCTGGTGGCGCTGGCGCTCGGCGCGAGCGCGGTGCTGGTCGGCCGCCCGGTGCTCTGGGGGCTCGCGGTGGGCGGCGCCGCCGGGGTACGGCACGTGCTCGACCTGCTGCACGCCGACCTCGACCGGGCGCTGGCGCTGGTCGGCGCCATCGGGCCGGCGGACCTGTGCGGTGACCTGGTCGCCACGGTGGCAGCCGGATGAGCGGCCTGATCGTCCTGCCCGTCCTGGCGGGGATCGCGTGGACCGTTCCGTACTGGCTGCCCCGGACGGTGGTCCGCCTGCGCGAGTGGGTGTTCGTCACCGTCAACGGCGCCGAGGGCGTCCCGGTGCCGGGTCCGACCGTCGGCATGGAGCACTTCGAGCGGGTGTACTCCGATCCGGCGGCGGACGGGCGCAGCCGGGGCGCCGGGTTGTCGGACCTGTTCTGGTACTGGCTGGCGCCCGGGCCGCACATGCACCAGGAGCATCTGGAGCCGGGCGACCGCTACCGAACGGTGGCCGCCACCACCCGGCGGGTGCTCGCGGTACGCCGCCGGCGCTGCGACGACCTCGCGACCGCCGCCACCCGGCGGGTGCTCGACCGGTTACCGGCCGGCCGGACCAGCCACGTACGGCTGCGCGACCTGATGATGCCGGTCTGGGCCGAGGTCTACTACGAACTCGTCTTCGGCGAGGCGTGCCCCCCTGATGCCCGGGCGTTGATCGTCGCCAACGCCGACGACGTGGTCAACGGGCTCAAGTGCACCGGCCTGCGGCACATGCGGCGGCGCGACCGGCTGACCGGGTATCTGCACGACCGGATCGAGGCGGGGACCTGCCCGGTGACGCTGCCGCCGCCGTTCACCGCCCGGGAGACGGCCTGGTATCTCCAGGGCGCCTTCTTCAACACCGCCGTGGTGCAGATGTCCGAGGCGATGGCGCACGTGCTGCTCGCCCTCGCCACACGTCCCGACCTCCAGCGAGGACTCGACGACGACGAGGCGCTGGACCGGGTGATCGACGAGACGCTGCGGGTTCATCCGCTCTTCGGCGTGGCGCACCGGATCACGTCGGCGCCGATCACGCTGCCCACCGGCGTGTCCCTGCCGGCCGGAACGGTACTGCTCTTCAACTACCTGGCGTTCCACCGCGGCGGAGCCGCCGGCGACGACCGGTTCGACCCGGACCGGTGGCTGACGCTCAAGCGTGGCGACGCGCACTTCATCCCGTACGGGGTCACCGCGAACCGGGCCTGCCCGGCCCGCGGCGTCGCGCCGGTGATGATGCGTGCCGCGACCCGCGAGGTGCTGCGCCGGTACGTCCTGACCTCCTCGGCCTCACACACCCGCTCGCTGCCCAGCCGGGGCCCGGCGTATCTGACTCCGGCCGGGTGCACCGGCCCGGGGCGGCTGCGGCTGGCCGCGATGCGGTCGCGGGACCGGTGGGCCGACGTGGGCCGCAGCGTCCGGCAACTGGTGTTCGGCACCTGGATGGTGATCGACGCCCGCCGGCAGCGGTTGTGCACCGACTACTTCGAGAGGGCTGTCCGATGACACCAACGGAGCTGGCGCCACGCTTCTTCATCGCGGTCACGGTGATCCTGATCTTCTGCAAAGGGGTCGCCTGGCTGCTCGGCAAGGCGGGACAGCCGGCAGTGGTCAGCGAGATGCTCGCCGGCGTACTCCTCGGCCCGTCGCTGCTCGGGCTCCTCCTGCCGGACGTTCAGGACGCCCTGTTCCCGGCCCCCCTGCTGCCGGTCCTCTACGTCGTGGGTCAGGTCGGCCTGGTGCTGTTCATGTTCCAGGCCGGGTATGCGTTCAGCGCCCACCGGGTCACCGGGCTCGCCGGCACCGCCGGCGTGATCTCCCTGGCCGGGGTCACCGCGCCACTCCTCCTGGGGGTGCTGCTGGTCCCGGTGGCCGCCGGTGCCGTGCCGATCCAGGCCGAGGGGACGTCGCTCGGGGTCTCGGCCGCGTTCGTCGGCGTCGCCCTGGCCATCACCGCGTTCCCGATGCTGGCCCGGATCATCACCGAGCACGGGCACGCCGGCACCCGGCACGGCACCCTCTCCCTGGCCAGCGGCGCGATCGACGACGTTGTCGCCTGGATCATGCTGGCCGCCGTGCTGGCCTTCGCCTCCGGCCGGGCCGGTCCCGCGATCGTCACCGCGGGCGGGGCGATCCTCTTCGCCCTGGTGCTCTGGTTCGGCGGGCGTACGGTCACCTCCGCGCTGATGACCCACCGCGCCCTCAACGACCGCGCCCGGCTGCTCGGCACCGTGGCCCTGCTGTTCCTGGTCGCCTGGTACACCGACGAGATCGGGCTGTACGCGGTCTTCGGCGCGTTCGCGGTCGGCGTGGTGATGCCCCGCACCGACAACACCGACCGGGTCGTGGACACGCTCACCCCGGTCGCCGCGACGCTGTTCCTGCCGTTGTTCTTCACCTACTCGGGTCTGCGCACGGAGTTCGGGTTGCTCGGTTCCCTGCCGGTGCTGCTGTTCGCGCTGGCCTGTGTGGCGGTGGCGATCGCCGGCAAGTTCGGTGCCTGCTGGGCGGCGGCGAGGCTCCGCGGCGAGCCGCCGGGTGTGGCGCTGCGGGTCGGCGCGCTGATGAACGCCCGCGGCCTGATGCAGCTCATCGCGCTGAACGTGGGACTGGAGGCGGGCATCGTGAACCCGTCCCTGTTCACCGTGCTGGTGCTGGTCGCGCTGGTCACCACGCTGATGACGACGCCGGCGCTGAGCTGGATCGAGCGCCGGGAGGCGCAACGGCCCGACGACGTCCGCACGCCCGCGCTGGCGGTTTCAGATAGTTGAAGATGCAAATACCGATACTTCCATCGGTCGCCATCTATGGGATCGTTAACATATGCGGGGCGGAAGATCGAACCGGCTGCTGCTGGTCGAGGACGACGCGGATCTGACCGAGATGCTCACCGAGACGCTGGGTCACGAAGGCTACCTGGTCGACCGGGCCTTCGACGGCCAGCGCGGGCTGCATCTCGGGCTGACCCGCTCGTACGACGTGATGGTCATCGACCGGATGCTGCCGGCGCTCGACGGCCTCGACCTGGTCGCCCGGCTGCGCGCCCGGGCGGTCCCGTCCCGGACCCTGATGCTCACCGCGCTCGGCACCGTCGACGACCGGATCGCCGGGCTGGACGCGGGCGCCGACGACTACCTGGTCAAGCCCTTCGACCTCGACGAACTGAGCGCCCGGGTCCGGGCGCTGTGCCGGCGCACGTCCGAGTCGACGGACGTGCTGCCGATCGGCGCCGGGCAGCTCGACCTGGGGCAGCGGGACGCGGTGCTGGCCGACGGCACCCGCGTGGCGCTGTCCACGCGCGAATTCGAGCTGCTGCGGGTGCTGGCGGCCCGGCCGAGCACCGTGCATCCCCGGGCCGCGCTGCGTCAGAGGGTCTTCGCGGAGGCGGCGGGGGCGTCGGTGGTGGACACCTACGTCTACTACCTCCGCCGCAAGCTCGGCCGGTCGGTGGTACGCACCGTGCACGGGCTCGGCTACCGCCTGGGGACGCTCTGATGGAGGCGGCAGAGCAGGCGGTCCTCCGCCGGACCCGGCTGCGCATCGGCCTGCTCGTCGGCCTGACCATCGGCGCCCTGTTGCTGCTGGCCGGCGGCATCTCGTACACGCTCCTGGTCCGCAGCCAGGAGGCGCAGATCCAGCGCGAGCTGGAGTGGGGCACGGAACACGGCGCGATCGCCGGCCCGCCCGCGTGCAGTTGGATCTTCCTGTACGACGGCGTCACGGTGCGCACCGGCACGAACCCGCCGCCCCCGGGCTTCCCGTTGCGCGGGGCGCTGGACACCGTGGCGGCCACCCGGAACGCGGAGATCACTACCATCACGCGTAACGGCACCACCTATCACGTGCGCACCGAGGCGCGCGGCGACGAGGTGGTCCAGGCGGTGTTCGACGCCCGGTTCCAGCTGTCCGACCGCCGGCACCTGCTGCTCGCGTTCAGCCTCGCCGCGGCAGCCGGGCTGCTCGCCGCCATGCTCACCGGTGTGCTCGTCGGCCGCCGGGCCGTCGCACCGCTCGCGGAGGCGCTGACCCGGCAGCGCCGCTTCGTCGCGGACGCCAGCCACGAACTGCGCACCCCGATCGCCCAGGTGCACACCCGCGCACAGCTGATGGCGCGGCGGGCGCGCCATGACGGCGCCGTCACGAACCTGGAGGACCTGGACCGACTGGTCGGCACCACCCGCCGGCTCGGCGAGATCGTCGACGACCTGCTGCTCTCGGCCCGTCTCGCCGCCGCTCCAGCCGACCGGGAACCGGACCCGCCGGTCGACCTCACCTCGCTGATCGGCGCGACGCTCGCCGCCGAGGCCGAACGCGCCGCCGAGCGCCAGGTCACCCTCACCCTGGACACCCCCGCCGCCCCGCTGCCGGTGCCGGGTGTCGAATCGGCACTGCGCCGGGTCGTCGGTGAACTGCTCGCGAACGCCCTGGCCCACACCCCCGCGGGCGGCCGGATCGACGTGACGCTCCGGGCGGTCGAGAACGTCGCCGAGATCGTCATCGCCGACACCGGGAAGGGCTTCGACCAGGCGGACGCGCGGCGGATCTTCGACCGGTTCCACCGTGGCGCGGGCGCCGGCGACCGCCGCTTCGGCCTGGGACTGGCCCTGCTCCAGGAGGTCGTGACGAGTCACCACGGCACGATCGAGGCCGAGGGCCGGACAGGGCGGGGAGCCCGCTTCACGGTGCGCCTTCCCATGACACGGTCGCCGGGCCTGACGGGCAGGGCCGCGTGGATCGGGCACCGTCGGATGCGGCAACTCGGAGCCGGTACGTGAGCGCGGGCCCGCTGGGCCGTTGCCGCTGTCGTTCGTGAACCGGGCCCGGCGGTCCTGGTCAGCGCACCGCCGGACCGGCGACGGGCCGTCGTCGGTCTGCCCGGCGCCGTCGTCCTGCCTGGCGTCGTCGGCCCGGCCGGCGCCGTCGATGTGGTGGCGGACCACGAAGCTCAGCGCCCCCGCCGTCAGCAGAGTGGCCGCGATGAGGGTGAGCGCGCGCGGCAGGCCGAAGCCGTCGGCCAGGAAGCCGATCGTCGGGGGCGCCATCAGAATGCCGGCGTAGCCGAGGGTGGACGCCAGGGCGATGCCGTCCGGGCCGCCCTTCGCCCCGGCCAGCGCAAGGGCCGACGGAAAGATGTTGGACAACCCCAGTCCGGTGACGACCAGGCCGGCGAAGACCAGCCACAGCACCGGGGACAACGCCATCACCAGCCGCCCAGATCTCCGCCTCGAGGTCTCCGTACGCCCCGGTCGGCTGGTAGAAGACCTCCAGCCGGTCGTACTTGCCGAGAAGCTCCGAGCAGTGACGGAGCGGATCGTCGGTCACCTGCCGCAGCAGCGTGGGATTGGTCGTGAAACCTCTGATGAGACCGTCCTCGGCGGCTACCCGTATCTGCTCGGAGTCGCCGGAATCCATATAGACAGACGTCAAAGCACTATCTTTCCGATAGGAGGGTATTCGTCGACAGGATTTCAGCCCGAGGCTGCGATCAGTAGAGCATGTGGCCGGAGGGCCTGCAACGTTTCATCGGCGCATGCTGATCTTCAAAGATGTGAACCGGCGGCGTGAGTGCGAGCTGTTAACAGATCCGAAACCCGGTTTTACGTCCCAGGTCGCCTGGACGGTAAAAGCGGCGCTGAACAGGCATCGGGCCAGCGAGGAGGTGTGTCGCCCGGCGGTGTCGATCGGCTCGGAAAGCGCGGGCCGCCGGGTCGCTCGGTTAAAATTGCGTAAACGATCATCGGCGCGTCAGGAGGTCACGGAATTGACGGGAGAGCCTTGTGGCCATGGAGCGCGCGGAATCGCGGATCGCCATTATCGGAGGTTGGCCGTCGCTGGGATCGATGTGGCGACGGCTCCGTGAGAGGGCTCATCGGAGGAGGCTTCTCAACGAGAATGGGCAGGCTCCTGGACCGGTATAGACCGAGCCTACTCGACCGGTACAGTGGCCGCCACCGGAGCGAGTCCCCGGCCGGCGACGATCTTCAGCCTCGGTAGCCGTGCTGGTGGCCGCCGCCCTGCGGGGACGTGCCGTACGAGTGCGGGGAGCCGCCGGCGGCCGGCCCGGTGTGCAGGATCGCCGTCGGAGCATCGGCCATGCTCCCCGCGGGCGGCGCCGGCAGCCAGGCCGCCGGGGGAGCGGCCGCCTCCGCCACCGCACTCGGTGCGTTCCTCCGTCGCACCAGCACCAGTGCGAGCGCGCCCAGGCCCGCGGCGACCAGCAGGCCGCCCAGGAGGAACATCGAGGTGCTGCCGCCCTCGTCACTGGCGGCCGTGAACGCGGGTGGCGTCGCCGCGGGAACCGCGTCCTCGGCTGCCGCGGCGAGAGGGCTCGCCTCCGTGGTGGGCGACGGCGGGGTCGTGGTGGGCGATGCCACCGCGGCGAGGGTCAGTCGCACCGTCGCGACGTCACCGGCACCGGCACGCACGGTCGCGCGGGCGGTGCGGTAGCCGTCCATGGACGCGCGGACCGTGATGGATCCCTCGGCGATCGTCCGGCCGGCCTTGGAGGTGATCGAGAACTGGCCGCTGCGGTTGCTGGTCGTCCGGTACTCGTGACCGGCGCTGTCCCGGATGGTCAGGTCCGCGCCGCCGATCGCCTTTCCGTCGGCGTCGCGGACCCGGCCGGAGACCCCACTCACCCCGGCCGCCGGTGCGGCCCCGCCGGTGGGCGAGGCACCCGGCCCGTGGACGTAGACCATCTTGTAGGCGTAGCTGTTCTGCCCGGCGAGCCGCACACCGATCGAGATGTTGAGACCGGTGGTCTCGCCCGGGCGGGCCTCCGGGGCGACGAGCGTCGCGTCGAAGGTCTGGCTCCGGCCCGGCCCGAGCTTCGGCTCCGCCCGGCAGCCGGCGGTGCACCGCAGGCCGCCGCCGACCACCACGATGGCCGTCTCGGCCCGGCCGCCGTTGTTGGTGACGCGGAACCGCACGCGCACCACCTCGCGGGGTTTCACGTTCTCCGCGGACACGCTCAGGATGCTCACCGTCTCCGGCGCGGCGGTCGCCGGTGCCGCCACCGCGAGCGTCCCTCCGGCCAGCGTGGCCAGTACGGCCGCCCGGGCCCATCGGACACGTGAGCGCGTCGTCACTTCCACCACCTTCGCCGTGAGCGGGCACCATCGGTCGATGGAGCCGCGGGCCACTATGCCCTGTGCGGGACGGGTTGCGCGACCCGCTCCGCTCGCAGCGTCTCGGGCGGACCCGGTCGACGCCCGTGGGCTCGGCCGGCGGCCACTAATCGGTTGCCCGCCGCGGCGGGTCTGCCTAGATTGCCGGTCATGCACGACACCGACGGGTGCGCCGGATGAGCAGCCGCCTGCGCGAGATCGCCCGGCGGACCGTCGAGATCGCCGAAGCCGGACGCTATCGCAACGACGCCGGTGACGACGTCGAGATCGGGGCGGCGGTACGCGCCGCGGTCGGCGGCACCCGTCACCACCCGCCGGACGAGATGCTCCCGTCGAGAGACGCGGAGCCGGGTGCCGGCGCCGTGGAGGTGACGTACGAGTCGACGTTGCAGGCCGCCCACCGGCTCGGGTCCGGTGCGGCGTGCCTGGTGTTCGCGTCGGCGAAGAACCCGGGTGGCGGTTTCCTGGGCGGGGCGCAGGCGCAGGAGGAGAGCATCGCCCGCTCGTCGGCGCTCTACCCGTGCCTGCTCGCGGCGCCGGACTTCTACGCCTTCCACCGGGCGCAGCGGGACCTGCGGTACAGCGACCGAGTCGTCTACTCCCCGGGCGTGCCGGTGTTCCGCGACGACAAGGGCCATCTGCTCGACCGGCCGTACACCGCGTCCTTCCTGACCGCGGCGGCGCCCAACCTGGGCGCGATCCTGCGCAACCAGCCGGACCACGCCGCCGATGTGCCGGCGGTGCTGGCGCGGCGTGCCCGGCGGGTGCTGGAGGTCGCGGCCGCGTACGGGCACCGGACCCTGGTGCTGGGCGCCTGGGGGTGCGGGGTGTTCCGGAACGACCCGGTCGCCGTGGCGGGCGCGTTCGCCGGCGCGCTCCGGGTGGTCGACCGGTTCGACCTCGTGGTGTTCGCCGTTCGCGACGGGCTGCCGGGCACACCGGTGTACCGCACGTTCGCGGAACGCTTTCCGGTAGGTTTGTCGCATGAGTGACGACACCTTCCGGTCGGTGGAGATCGAGCGCACCAGCGTGGGCAGATACGTCGCGCGCAACCGCCGTGGCGGCGAGCTGCAGATGGGTACGGGGGAGGACGGGACCTTCACGCCGGTGGAACTGCTGCTCGCAGCGCTCGGTGGCTGCAGCGCGGTGGACGTCGACCACGTGACCAGCCGGCGTGCCGAACCGACCCGGTTCGACGTCACGGTGAGCGGCGACAAGATCCGTGACCCGGAGGCCGGGAACCGGATGGAGAACCTCACCGTCACGTTCGCGGTGACGTTCCCGGCCGGCGCGGACGGCGACCGGGCCCGCGAGGTGCTGCCACGTTCGCTGCGGCAGTCGCACGACCGGCTCTGCACCGTGTCCCGGACGGTGGAGCTGGGCAGTCCCGTCTCCATCGTGGACGCGACGGCCGCCCCGGACTCGACCGAACCGCGCTGAGTGGGGGAGGAGGTGCCCGCCGGACGGGGCTGCCAGCCTCCGATTACCTTGACACTCGTCTATGTTAACGAGAACATTGCCGTAACTTGACGGTAATGCCGTTGCCACGAGCGTCACGGTGAGGCGAGCAGCCGCGGCCGGCCGGTGACGACCAGGCGCAGGAGGTTCTCGGTGACAGGGACCGCTCGGAGGACGCGTACGGCGGCGGTAGTGGTCTCGGCGGCACTGGTCCTCGCCGCGGGGGTGGTGGCCGGGATGCCCCCGGCGTCGGCGGCGACGGTGGACACGTCCGCGTCGTACGTCGTGGTGAACCGGCACAGCGGCAAGGCGATGGACCTGTACGACTGGTCGACGGCGGAGAACGCGCCGGTGAACCAGTGGACACGCAACGACCTCGCGGTGCAGCAGTGGCAGTTCGTGGACGCCGGCGGCGGGTTCTACAAGGTGCGGTCCCGGCACAGCGGGAAGGTGCTGGAGCTGCCGAGCGGCGGCGACGGCACCCAGCTCGTGCAGAGCACCGACCGGTCGTCGGCCACGCAGCAGTTCCGGTTGCAGGACTCCGCGGGCGGGTTCGTGCGGTTCGTGAACCGGCAGTGGGGCAAGGCCGTCGACGTGTGGCAGTGGTCGACCGCGGACGGAGGGCGGCTGGCCGGCTACGCCGATCTGGACGGCGCCAACCAGCAGTGGCAGCTGATCCGCCTGGGCGGCGGAACACCGACCACACCGGCGCCTGCCTACCCGCAGCCCGGCCGGGTGACCGGGGACGTCGGCGTCCACGACCCCACCGTGGTCAAGCGACCCGACGGCACCTACCTCGTCGCGCACACCGGCGACGGCATCGCGTTGAAGACCTCCACCGACCGGGTCGCCTTCCGCAACGCGGGCGCCGCCTTCCCCGGCGGCGCGCCGTGGACCACCACGTACACCGGCGGCGCGCGCAACCTGTGGGCGCCGGACCTGTCGTACCGCAACGGGCGCTACTACCTGTACTACTCAGCGTCCACGTTCGGCTCCAACCGCTCGGCGATCTTCCTGGCCACCAGCACCACCGGGAACGCCGGGAGCTGGACGAACGAGGGACTGGTCGTCGAGTCGCGGACCTCGGACGACTTCAACGCCATCGACCCGAACCTCACAGTCGACGACCAGGGCCGCTGGTGGCTCACCTTCGGCTCGTTCTGGTCCGGCATCAAGATGATCCCGATCGACCCGGCCACCGGACGCCGGCTCGGCACCGCCACGTACGCGCTCGCGAACTACGGCCCCGGCATCGAGGCGCCCGTCCTGGTCAAGCGCGGCGCCTGGTACTACCTGTACGTCTCGTTCGACCGCTGCTGCCAGGGCGCGGCCAGCACGTACCGGATCATGGTCGGTCGTTCGGCGAGCCCCACCGGGCCGTTCGTGGACCGCGCCGGCCGGGACATGCTCGCCGGGGGCGGCACGCAGGTACTGGCCTCGCACGGCAGTGTGCACGGCCCCGGCCACCAGGCGGTCCTCGCCGACACCGACGGCGACGTCCTCTTCTACCACTACTACGCCGACGACGGCGCGTCGCTGCTCGGCGTCAACCGCATCGGCTACGACGCCGCTGCCTGGCCCTACGTCTACTGATCCCCGGCCACCAGGGAGGGCGCGCATGTCGCCTCGGCACCTACTCCGCCCGGCCCGCCGTACCGGCCATCCGGCCCGTACCGTCGAACCGGCCCGCCGGCGCCTGCGGCCGATCCTGGCCGCGGCGCTCGCGCTGCTCACCACCTCGGCCGGCCTGGCCGTGCCCGGCCCCGCGCAGGCGGCCCCCGCGGTGAGCTACACCAACCCGCTGGTGAACCAGCGGGCCGATCCGCACATCGTTCGGCACACCGACGGCTACTACTACATGACCGCGACGGTGCCGCAGTACGACCGGATCGTGCTCCGGCGGGCCACCACCCTGCAAGGGCTGGCCACCGCCGCCGAGACGACGATCTGGCGCCGGCACGCCAGCGGTGAGATGGGCGCCCACATCTGGGCCCCGGAGATCCATTTCATAAACGGCAAGTGGTACGTCTACTTCGCCGCCGGGCGGACCGACGACGTGTGGCGGATCCGGATGTACGTGCTGGAGAACGCGAGCGCCAACCCGCTGACCGGCTCGTGGACCGAACGCGGCCGGATCACCACGCCCTGGGACACGTTCAGCCTCGACGCCTCGACCTTCGTGGTGAACGGGGCGCGCTACCTGACCTGGGCCCAGCAGGAGCCGGGCATCTCCACCAACTCCAACGTCTACCTGGCCCGGATGGGTGCCGAGCCGTGGCAGATCACCGGCCCGGTGGCCCGGCTGGTCGTGCCGACGTACGACTGGGAGACCCGCGGTTACCGGGTGGCCGAGGGACCGACGGTGATCCAGCGCAACGGCCGGGTCTTCCTCACGTACTCGGCCAGCGCCACCGACGCGAACTACTGCCTCGGCATGCTCACCGCGTCGGCCGGCGCGAACCTGCTCGACCCCGCCGCCTGGAGCAAGAGCCCGGCCCCGGTGTTCACCAGTAACGCCGCCACCGGCCAGTACGGCCCCGGCCACAACTCCTTCACCGTCTCCGAGGACGGGCAGAGCGACATCCTGGTCTACCACGACCGCAACTACCGGGACATCAGCGGTGACCCGCTCAACGACCCGAACCGGCGGACCCGGATCCAGAAGCTGTACTGGAACGCCGACGGCACCCCGAACTTCGGCATCCCCGTGCCGGACGGGGCCACCCCGGTCCGGCTGCGCTCGCACGACCTGACCGCGAGCTACGTCCGGCACTACGACTACCGGGCCCGGGTCGAGCCGAACGTCGCCAACCTCGCCGACTCGCAGTTCCGCGTCGTCCCCGGCCTCGCCGGCGCCGGATCGGTGTCCCTGGAGTCGACCAACTTCCCCGGCTACTACCTGCGGCACCGGGCCTTCGCCCTCTACGTCGAACGCGACGACGGCTCGGCCCTGTTCGACGGCGACGCGAGCTTCCAGCGCCGCACCGGCCTGGCCGCGGCCGACGGGCTCTCGCTCGAATCACAGAACTATCCCGGCCGGTACGTCCGCCACCGGGACGGACTGCTCCAACTCGAAACGGTGAGTACGAGCGCCGACCGGGCGGCGGCCACCTTCCACCTGGAGTAGGCACCCCGACAACCGCTGCGCCGCACCCAGCCGGTCAGTCGCGGGGTAGCACGCCACGAGGTCAAGGGTCACCCTCGGCTGGTCACCTCCAGCCCGCAGTCGTACGAGGTGGCCGTCCAGCAGCGGCTCTGGGCCGTGTCCGAGGACCTAACCGGGGTGCGGTTCCCCGTCCGGCCCGGGCAGCGCCCGGTACCCGAATTCGGTGGCGGCGATCGCGGCGGACGGGCAAGGTAGGACTGCACACCGGCGGCGAGCGCCGCCGTGACGACGACCAGGAGAGACAATGCGAGCAGCTTCCACGCTTCGGACCCTTGCCCGTCCTACCGTGGAGCTCCGCCTTGACCCTGTTGAACCTCGGAATCGTCGCGCATGTTGACGCCGGAAAGACCAGCCTGACCGAACGCCTGCTCTACGAGGCGGGCGCGGTGGCCGAGCCGGGCAGCGTCGACGCCGGCACGACGCGGACCGACTCGATGGAGCTGGAACGCCGCCGTGGCATCACCATCCGGGCGGCCGTCACGTCGATCACCATCGGCGACCTGAGCATCAACCTGCTGGACACCCCCGGCCACCCCGACTTCATCGCGGAGGTCGAGCGTTCCCTCGCCGTGCTGGACGCCGCCGTGCTCGTGGTGTCCAGTGTGGAAGGCGTCCAGCCGCAGACCGTCGCCATCTGGCGGGCTCTGCGCCGCATCGGCGTACCGACGGTGTTCTTCTTCAACAAGGTCGACCGCGGCGGTGCCGACGTCGACCGGGTGGCGGCCCAGGTGCGGCAGCGGCTCGGGGCGCGGCCGGTCCTGCTCACCACGATTTCCGGCCAGGGCACACGCGAGGCCCGGGCGCGGGCCGTGGACCTGAACGCCGAGCCCGTGGTGGCGGAGGTGGCGGAGGTCGACGACGCGGTGGCGGCGCGCTGGCTGACCGACCGGCCGGTCCGCGTCCGCGACGTCCGGCGGGCGATCCGGCGCGCGGTGCGCCACGCGGACCTGATCCCGGCCGTGTGCGGTTCGGCGATCACCGGCACCGGGGTACGGCAGTTGTGCGACGTCCTGGCCGACCTGCTGCCGTACGGCGAGGCGGCGGACGGCCCGCCTTCGGGCACCGTCTTCGCCGTCGACCGGGACGGGCACGGCCGGCGCGTCTGGCTGCGGTTGTGGTCCGGGCGCCTACGGGTGCGGGACCGGGTGCGGCTCGACGGCGGCCGCCCGGAGCCGGTGACCGAGATCGCCGTCATCGAGCCCACCGGTGTGCTGGTGCGCCCGTCGGTCTCCGGCGGCCAGATCGCGGCGGTGCGCGGGGTGCCGGCCCGGATCGGCCAGCACATCGGCGACCCGCCGCGGCGGGTCGGCTACCGGTTCCCGCCGCCGACCCGGCAGTCGGTCGTCGAACCGGTCGACCCGGGGCAGCGCCTGGCGATGTTCGCCGGACTGGCCGAACTGGCCGACGAGGACCCGCTCGTGGACCTGCGCCTCGACGAGCAGCAGGGGGAGGCGGTGATCCGCCTGCACGGCGAGGTCCAGAAGGAGGTGCTGGCCGCCCTGATGGAGGACCGGTACGGCGTCCGGGTGCGGTTCTCCGGCACGCTCACCGCCTGCATCGAACGGGTCGCCGGCACCGGCGCCGCCGAGGAGCGGATGCGGGAGCGCGGTAACCCGTACCTGGCCGGGCTGGGGTTGCGCATCGAGGCCGCGCCGACCGGGCACGGCATCGAGTTCCGTCCCGGGATCGAGCCGGGACGGCTGCCACCGGCCTTCGTCGCCGCCACCGAGGAGGGCGTACGGGCCGCACTGCGGCAGGGCCGGCACGGCTGGCCGGTCGCCGACTGCACGGTCACCATGACGGCGTCCCGGTACGCACCCCGGCAGAGCCGGCCGCACCAGAAGTTCGACAAGTCGATCTCGACGGTGGCGGCGGACTTCCGCAACCTCGCCCCGGTCGTGGTCGCCGCCGCGCTGCGGCAGGCCGGCACGCGGGTGTGCCAGCCGATCGAGCGGTTCGACGTCAACCTGCCCCGGCACGCGGTGGAGACGGTGCTGGCGCTGCTCGGCCGGCTCGGCGCGGTCGTCCACGACACCGCCGTCGTCGGCGGCTACCTGGAGGTGAGCGGCACCCTGCCGTCCGCCCGGGTGCCGCGGGTCGCCGCCGCCCTGCCCGACCTCACCGGCGGCGAGGCGGTCCTGACCACCACCTTCGGCCACTACGCGCCGGTCACCGGCGAGGAACCGCCGACGCTGCCCCGGCGCGGACCCGACCCGGACGACCGGGAGGCGTGGTTCCGGGCCGTACCCAGGTAGGCGGCGGCGGGAGCCCTGCGGCGATAGGATCACCGGCGCCCGCCGCCGCCCGCATCCGCTGGAGCCCCGCTGTCCCCGCAGCCGGCCACTCACCTCACCCGGCGAGTCCGCCGGGTGCTGGCAGTGGTGTGCCTGCTCGTCGTGGCCGGGCTGCCCGCCGGGTCGGCGGCGGCCGGCGACACCGGGCCGGGAACGCTGCGGGTGCTTCAGATGAATCTCTGCAACAGCGGCCGGGCCGGCTGCTACACCGGCCGGGCCGTCCCGCGGGCCGCCGAGGTGATCGCCGCGGAACTGCCCGACGTGGTCACGCTCAACGAGGTCTGCCGCGACGACGTGGTGACGCTCGGGCGTACGCTGCGGGCCGCCCGTGCCGGCGGCACGATGGTGTCCGCGTTCCAGGCCGCCGGTGACCGCCCCGCCGGCGGCCCCACCCGGTGCGACAACGGCGAGCCGTACGGGATCGGGTTGCTGGCCCGCCTCGACGCCCGCGACGCGCGGCCGTCGGTGCACCGGGGGACCTATCCGGCGCAGGACCTGACCGATCCCGAGGAGCGGGTCTGGCTCTGCGTCCGGGCCGACGGGCTGCACGCCTGCACCACGCACCTGGCGAACACCAGCGGCCAGGTGGCGCTGGCCCAGTGCGGTGAGTTGCTCGGCGCGGTGGTGCCGGAGACCCGGGGCGACGGGGACGCGCCGACCGTTCTCGGCGGTGACCTCAACCTGCGGGCCGGTGGCATGCCGGACGTGCGGTCGTGCGTGCCGGTGGGCTACCGGCGGATCGACGACGGCGCCCGGCAGCAGATCCTGGCGTCGAGCGGCGTGACGATCTGCTGCCGCCGCTCGGTGGACATGCGCGGGACGACCGACCATCCGGCGCTGGTGGCGACCATGATCCGCTCCTGGCCGGTGCCGCCACCGGGGCGGTACTGACCGAGGTCTGCGGACGCGCGGCGGAATTTGTCCGCCGGCCGTGCAACGTCCCGGGCGGGCGTGGCCGTTCTACCTCCGTCACGAGGAGGCAGTCGATTGAAAGCCGAAGACGAGCAAGCGTTCCGCGAGTTCGTGACGTCACAGATGGCGTCCCTGCGCAAGCTGGCGTACATGACCTGCGGCGACTGGCACACCGCGGAGGACGCCGTGGCCAATGCGCTGGTCAAGCTCTATCCACGCTGGCGGAAGCTGGAGCGGCCCGACCTCTACGTCAAGACCATGGTCTACCGGGCCGCGATCGACGAGACCCGCCGGCCCTGGCGGCGCGAGCGATCGGCCGGCGACGCCATGCCGGACGTCACGGTGCGGGACACGGCGGCGGTGACGGACGAGCGGATGCGCCTGCGGGCGGCGCTCGAAGCCGTCCCGGCGCGGCAACGGGCCGCCGTCGTGCTCCGGCACTACATGGACCTGAGCCTGGAGGACACCGCCGCCGTCCTCGACTGCACGGTCGGCACGGCCAAGAGCCAGGTCTCCCGTGGGCTGGCGAAGCTGCGCGAGTCACTCGGCGGCGAACACCTCAATCTCACCGGCATGCCGATGGAGGAGTGGACAAATGCAGTTGCGTGAACTGGTGGACGCCGTGACCGGCGACGAGCCGCCGATGGGCCGTACCGTCGACGACATCGTCGCGGCCGGACGGCACGCCGAACGGCGCCGCCGGACCCGGTTCGCGACAGTCGGCGCCGCGGCCCTCGTCGCGGTGGCGGTCGCCGGCGCGATCACCGTGCCGATCCTGGGTGCGAGGCGTACCGCCGGGGAGAACTCGGCGCTGTCCGGTGCGCCTCGTCCGGGCGTCAGCCCCTGGCCCGACGCCTCGCCGTTCACCTTCACCTTCACCGGGTACGACGCCGGCACGCTGCACGTGCAGGACCCGATCGTCGTGTCGACCGCATACCAGATCGCCTCCGTCTACTCCGACCGTCACACCTCGAACGACAGGCCCGTCAGCAGGGACGAGGCCGAGGCGATCGAGCAGGAGAAGAGGGCCGCCGGGGCGAAGCCTGCGCTCTGGGCCTACCTGACCGTCTACCGGCCCGGCGCCTTCGACCCGGCAGCGATCAAGGCCGCGCGGAACGTCACGGTGGCCGGACGCAAGGCGGTGCAGGCGAGGCTGCCGGTCGGCCTCGACCCGAGCAACCCGCTGGATCCGGGCAACAAGCTGTTCGCCTGGGAGTACGCCCACAACGCCTGGGCGGCCGTCACGTCGATCTCCGACGACCCGGCGACGCCGAGCTTCGAGGATCTGAGCGGCCTGGTCGCGGGTCTGAAGCCGGCCGGGCCGACGCCGGCTCCGCTACCGTTCACTGTGGGCTACGTGCCGAAGGGTTACGTGCCGTTGCAGGTCGGCACGCACGCCATGCCCGGCCTGAGCGGCATCGCCACCGCCCGCGCCGGTGACTACGGCGGCGCGACGTACACCAGGCCCATGCGCCCCTCGGGCCTGACCGCGCCGTTCGACTCGGTCGAGGGCGCCGTCAGGGACGGGTTCCACATCTTCGTCACGCCGAGCACCAGCTCCAACCAGTCACCGGAGCCCGGTGCGACGAGGTGCTACCCGGTGCCGGGCGCCGGCGGCGGGTTCTGCAACATCTGGAGCGCCGACGGCACAGTCGTCGTCCAGGTCAGCTCCCAGGGCCTCGGCGGCCGGCTGCCCCAGGCCGAGCTGCTGAAGATCGCCGAGGGGATCACCGTCGCCGACGACGTGCGGGACGAGGCGACCTGGACGCCCGCCCTGGACGCCCTGACGCCCTGACACCCGCCGGCACGGAACGATCGCGGTGGGGGGGGGGGGGGGCGCCCCCCCCCCCCGCCCCCCGGGCGGGGGGGGGCCCCCCCCCCAGGTGGGCGGCCCCCGGGTCGGCGGCGGCGACCCCCAGCGCCCCCAGGGCCCCCGCGCCCCCCGCGGGGGCGGCCCGCCCCCCCCGCCCCCCCCCCCGGGCCCCCCGCCCCCCCCCCCCCCCCCCCCCCCCGCCCCCCCCGGGGGGCGGGGGGGCGGGCCCCCCCCCCCCCCCCCCACCGCGGGATCAGAGGAACCGCCAGCGCTGGTGCGCGGCCCCGGTGTCGTCGGCGAGGACCGCCTGCGCGCCCTGGGCGCCGGAGCCGCCGCTGAGCCCGAGCACCCGGCCCCCGTTCGCGCACTGGATCCGGAACCAGCCGCCTCCGCCGAACCGCAGCCGCCACCTGTGGTCGGCGGTGCCGTTGTCGGCCCACTGGACGATCCGGGCGCCCGCCGCGCTCGAACCGCCCTCGACGCCCAGCACCTTGCCGCTGTTGCCGTTGCGCAGTCGCAGGTAGCCACCGGTGTCCACCAGGGCGGTCCAGAGGTGGTCGGCGGTGCCGGTGTCGCCCCACTGGATGACCGGCCCGCCGTCGGCGGTGGACATGTCCTGCACGCCGAGCACCAGACCGCTGCCGAGGTTCTGGATTCGCCGCGCCCCGTTGGGCAGGAACCGCCACTGGTTGTCCAGGCTGCCGTTGTCCGGGTCCTGCACGGCGAACGCGCCCTGGGCGGTCGAGCCGCCGGAGATCCCGAGCAGCTTGCCGGTGTGGACGTTGCGCAGCTTGTGGCTGCCGTCGCCGACGTCGACCACCGTCCACAGGTGGTCGGCGGTGCCGTTGTCCGCCCACTGGAGGATCCGGGCGCCGTCGGCGGTGGACATGTTCTCCACACCCAGCACCTTGCCGCTGTTGACGTTGCGCAGGCGCAGCGCCGAACCGTCGACCACCGGCTGCCAGTCGTGGTCGGCGGTGCCGGTGTCGCCCCACTGCAGGGCGAGTCCGCCGTCGGCGGTGGACATGTTCTGGATGCCGAGCACAAGCCCGCTGGCGGCGTTGGCCAGCCGGAAGCTCGCCTCACCGCCGCCACCACCCGCGCCGACCCGCCAGTAGACCGTGTAGTTGTGCCCGTGGGCGTCGTAGAACGGGCCGAGGTTGACCGTGGCGCCGTCGGCCCGGGCGGTGAACGCGAGGCTGCCCGCGCCGGTGCGGGTGACCGAGGCGGGGTCCAGTGTCGGCAGGGCGCTCAACGTGGTGTTGCCGTAGTTGCCGGAGAGCACCACGGGTCCGTACGTGACGGCCTGCACCGCGGCGTCGTCGTTGGCGGCGACGGTGACCACCCGCATCGGCAGCCGGACCGTCACCGTGTCGCCGGAGGTCCAGGCGCGGGTCAGCACGGCGTAGGTGCCCGGCGTGGCGGCGATGCCCGCCGCGACGCCGTTGACGCTGACGCTCGCCCCACTGGTCCACGCCGGGATCCGGATCCGCATGCTCCACGACCCGTCCACCGAGCCGGTGACGGTGAGCGTGGTGGTGTCGCCGACCGGGTACGAGGTGGCCTGGGTGACGGTGATGCCGCGCTGGCTCCAGGTGAGCACCGACGGGGCGAACAGGTTGACCGTCAACGTGGTGCCGTTGTGGAAGTAGATCGCGTCCGCGAGCGTCGTGTTGGTCTCCAGCCCGGTGCCCTGGCAGCACCAGAAGGAGTTGTAGTCGGTGCTCCAGGTGCCCCCGCCCCACGCCGGGCCGACACCGCGCCGCCCGCCCGGGTTGAGCGGGGTGAAGTAGGTGACGTGGCCGTGCGCGTCGGCCGGGTTCTGCTGGCCGATCATGTGGTTGAGCAGCGCGCGCTCGTAGAAGTCGGCGTACGCGACCCGGTCCGGGTCGAGCTGCCACAGCTCCCGGGTCAGCTTGAGCATGTTGTACGTGTTGCACGCCTCGCAGGTGTCGTTGCGCAGGTAGGCGGCGATCGCGTTCGGGGCGCGGAAGTGCTCGGCCTGGCTGTTGCCGCCGATGGCGTACGTGTGGGCGCCCACAGTGATGGCCCACGCGTTGGCGGCGATGTCGCGGTAGCGGGTGACGCCGGTGGCCTTGTACTCCCGGGCCGCGCCGATCCACTTCGGCACCTGCGTGTTGGCGTGCAGCCCGTTGAGCTGGTCGGAGTTCGCGGCGAGCGGGTTGAACACCGCGGCGTGGTCGAACCGCTGCGCGACGGTGAGCCAGCGCGCGTCGCCGGTCTGCTGGTAGAGGTCGGTCAGCACCGCGTTCATGCCGCCGAACTCGGTGCCGAGCATGGCCTGCATCTGCGACGAGGTGAGCCGGCCGGTGCGCTGGTCGACCCAGCCGGCCAGCGCCAGCAGCACGTCCCGCGCCTGGGTGCTGCCGATCAGCCGCCACACGTCGAGCAGCCCGGCCAGCGTCTTGTGGATGCAGTAGTACGGGACGTTGCCGTTGCTGAGCGTCCGCGCCTCCAGCGCGGTGAAGTCGGACTCCGGGAAGCCGGACAGGTAGCCGGCGCTGAACCCGGCCGCGCCGTTGTTGGCCTGGCAGCGGGCCAGCTCGGCGACCATGGTGAGCGCCTTGTCCCGGCAGGTGGTGTCGCCGAGCACCGCCCACGCCTGCGCCCAGGCGGTCAGGAAGTGCCCCTGCACGTGGGTGCGGAACGGGAAGTTCGGCGCGTCCCAGCCACCGTTGGCGGCGGCACCGCCGGTGGACAGGCGGTGGTTGGCCCGGAAGTTGTAGAGCAGCCGGTTCACGTCGACGAAGCGGAGGTAGGCGACCGTACGGTTCTGGTTGTCCTGCCAACGGCCGGCGGTCAGGCGTACCTGGCCGGGGTCGAACGCGTACGCGGACACGCCGATGTCGGGGCGGGCCGGTGGCAGCGCGGCGAGCGCCGTACCCCCGGAGACGACGGATCCGGCGGCGGCGCCGGCGGTGGCCGCGACGGCGGTGGCGCCGGTGGCGCGGAGCAGGAAGCGGCGGTTCACCAGGGGAGCGGGCATGACGGCCTCCGTGGCGGGGGACGGTGGGTGGGGGACGGTGGTGGCGGGGGACGGTTACGCGGTGACCCGGAACGTGGCGTCCTGCCGGTCGAGCGCGGGGGAGCCGGCGTCGAGCGGGTCGATGCGTAGCCGGTAGTCGTAGTGCCGCAGGTAGCGGGTGGGGAAGTTGTGCGAGCGGAACGACGACCAGGTGCTGTCCGCCAGGCCGGCGGTGCGGTGGAAGGTGGCGTCGGCGCGGAACGTGGCGGTGCCGTCGTTCGGGTCCAGCCGGACCGCGTAGTCGTAGTGCCGCAGGTAGTTGCCGGGATAGTTGACCGACTCGAACGAGACGCCGGCGGAGTCGGCCAGGCCGGGGACCATGCGCCACATCTGGTCCTGGTAGGGGTCGAACGGGTACGCGTCGACGCGGGCGATCCGGTCGGCGTGCCGGACGTAGCGGTCGGGCAGGTTCGACGACTTGAGCCGGATCCAGTTGGGCGCGCCCCAGCGGTTGACCATCCCGGCGTACTCGGCGTCGGTGATGCCGATCATCGAGCCGTGCTTGGAGTTCAGCGGCGGGGTGTACTCACGCTGGTTCAGCGGCGTCCACGAGTTGCCGGAGATGTTCGTCGTGGACCAGGCGTAGTAGTCGTTGTTGACCGGGCTGAACGAGTCGCCCCACAGCCGCCAGCCGCCCTCGTTCGTGCGCAGCAGCAGCGGCGCCTCGATCGCGTTGCCCTGCCGCAGCCCGCTGGTGTACGTGGTGAAGCTGTTCGGCGCGGCGGTGGTGGAGCGGGCGCCGTAGAGGTACCCGTCGTTGAGGTTCTTGTAGTAGAGGTACGTGGTGCCGCCGTCGACCACCACGTCGCCGTCGAGCACGCCGAAGCTCGGGCTGAAGTAGACCTGCGGGGCGCTGACGGTGCGGAAGTCGTTCGTGTAGTTGACCAGGAACACGTCCCGGCCGTTGTTCGCGGAGTAGACGACGGCGTACTGGCCCCGGGCGGCGTCCCAGAACGCGGTCGGCGCCCACGTGTGGGTGTCGAGCGTGTGCATCCGGATGCGCCGGTAGCCGGTGAACGCGGTCAGGTCGGCCGAGTCCCACACGTGCAGGTACTGACTGGTCAGCCCCCAGTTGGTGCCCTTGAGGTCGGTGGCCAGCACCACGAAGGTCCCGTCGGTCTTGCGAAGCACGAACGGGTCGCGCAGGCCGAGTTGCCCGGCGGTCGGGGTGACCACCGGGTTGTTCTGGTTCAGCGGCGTCCAGTTCAGGGCGTCCCGGCTGACGGCCAGGTGCAGGCCGTAGTCGGCGCCGAGGCCGTTCGGCGTCTCGGTGAAGTAGGCCATCGCGTAGGCGGTGTTCGCCGCCGCGAGCGCGCGGCGCGGCAGGCTGAGCGCGCCGGAGGCGGTGGCGGCGGCGGACAGGGCGCCGACCGTGAACGCACGTCGGGTCAGGGGCACGACGGGGGCCTTTCTCTGTGGTGGAGATGACGGCCGCGTTAACGCTAACAACGTCCCTTAGCCTGGCGTTCACATAGCTTTCTGTCAATGGATTCGTTAGCGTTCCCGCCGGCCGGCGCCGGGAACGCCGCAGGGCGGGCCGCCGACGCGGCCCGCCCTGCGCTGTCACCCTCCTCCCGGCGTCCGGCCGGGGGGAGGATCAGCGGTTGCGGTAGTGGTTCATGGCCAGGGTCACCCCGCTCGCCAGCGCCAGCGCGCCGAAGGCCGAACCGGCCCACGGGTTGTCCAGGACGCTCGACAGCGTCACGTTCGCCGCCACGCTGACGATGAGCACCAGCCACAGCAGCGGGCGCATCCGGGTGACGGGCGTCGTCGGGGCGGTGGTCTCGGCGGTACGGTCCAGGTCGTTCACGGCTGCCTCCTCGGGTGACGTCCTTGCCCCGTCGACGCTAGGCGCGCGGACGGCCGGCAACGATCCCGCCAGCACGACAGCCGAGGTACAGCAGGCTGTACTTTCCGTGCCCGGCCCTGCCGGGCGGCGACCGTGGTGACCTATCGTGGCGCCCGGGGGTGGGCCGGGATGGAGTACGTGCGCAGGCGGTTACGCGCCTCGGTGGACGCGCTGGAACACCTGGTCGGCGGGCTGGGCACGGCCGTGCTGGCACTGGGCGCGTTGTTCGGGGTGATCGTCGTGGCGGCCGCCTGCGTCGGCGGGGTGGGGCTGCTGCTCGTACCCGGGATGCTGCGGGCGGTGCGGTCGGTGGCCGACCGCGAACGCGCCCGGCTGTCCCGGTGGGGACCGCCGATCCCGGCGCCCGGACCGGTGCCGGCCGGGCTGCGCTCGGCGCTGCGCGACCCGTTCGTCCGGCGGGAGCTGCGCTGGGTGGCCACCCACGGAACCGTCGGCTTCGGCGCCGGGCTGATCGCGCTCACGCTGCCGATCCACGCGGCGCAGGACATGACGTTCCCGCTGTGGTACCGGCTGGTGCCGTCGGAGGCCGGCGCTCCCGGGATCGGCTGGTGGCGCATCGACGGGCTCGGGGACGCGCTCGCGGTCGGCCTGCTCGGGATCGGGTGGCTGGTCCTCGCCGTCGCGGCCGGCCCGGCGCTGGCCCGGATCCAGGCCCGGCCGGGTCGTCGGCTGCTGCCCCCGCCACCCGGGTTCGACCTGTCGCTGCGGGTCGCCGAGCTGACCGCCACCCGGGCCGCCGCGCTCGACGCCCACGCGGTGGAGCTGCGCCGGATCGAACGCTCGTTGCACGACGGCACCCAGAACCGGCTGGTCGCGGTGAACGTGCTGCTAGGTGCCGCCCGGCGGGCGGTACGCCGTGACCCCGCCCGCGCCGACGAGATCCTGGAACGCGCCCAGAGCGCGGCCGAGCAGGCGCTCAGCGAGCTGCGTACGGTGGTGCGCGGCATCCTGCCGCCGGTGCTCGGCGACCGGGGCCTGGCCGGGGCGCTCACCGGACTCGCCGCGGAGTGCCCGGTGCCGTGCCGCCTGTCGGTGGACGTCGACGTGCGCTGCGCGGCGGCGGTCGAGGCCACCGCCTACTTCGTGGTGGCCGAGGCGCTGACGAACGTGGTCCGGCACAGTGGCGCCGACGGCGTGGAGGTCGCCGTGCGCCGCGCGGGGAACCGGCTGCTCGTGACGGTCACCGACGACGGGCGCGGGGACGCCGACGAGACGCGCGGCTCGGGCCTGACCGGCATCCGCCGCCGGGTCGAGGCGTACGACGGGCGGATGACGCTGACCAGTCCAGCGGGAGGACCGACGAGGATGCACGTGGAGCTGCCATGCGGATCGTGATCGCCGAGGACGACGCGCTGCTGCGCGAAGGGCTGGCGCTGCTGCTGCGCGCCGAGGACCTGGACGTGGTCGCGACCGCCGGCACGCCGGAGGAGTTCCTGACCGCCGTGGACGAGCACCGGCCGGACGTGGCGATCGTCGACGTGCGGATGCCGCCCACGCACACCGACGAGGGCATCGTCGCCGCGGTCGAGGCCCGCCGCCGCCTGCCGGGCCTCGCGGTGCTGGTCCTGTCCGCGTACGTCGAGCAGGCGTTCGCCACCGAGCTGTTCTCGGTCGGTGGCTCCGGGCTCGGCTACCTGCTCAAGGAGCGGGTGGGCCGGGTCGAGGAGTTCCTCGCCGCGCTGCAGCGCGTCGCGGCCGGCGGCAGCGTGATCGACCCCGAGGTGGTCGGGCAGCTGCTCGCCCGCAACCGACGGCCGGACACCGCGCTGGCCGAGCTGTCGCCGCGTGAGCACGAGGTGCTGGCGCTGATGGCCGAAGGGCTGGGCAACGGCGCGATCGCGGAACGGCTGTTCGTCACCGAGGGCGCCGTGCACAAGCACATCCGCAACATCTTCGCGAAGCTGAGCCTGCCGCCTGACGACCGCGCCGACCGCCGGGTCACCGCCGTGCTGCGCTACCTCGACGGCCGGCGGTAGGCGTGCGCACGCGCGCCGCCTCGCGGGGAGGCGGCGCGCGTGCGGATGACCCGGATCAGCGGCGGGTGCCGCACAGGGCCGCGTCGACGGTGCTGGTGACCGCCTCCAGCATCTCCAGGCCGGTCGGCAGCGCGGTCACCGTGACCACGGCGCTGCGCCCGTCCGTGGTGGACAGGTTGCGCGTCTCGAAGCCCTGGATGTCGCCGCCGTGTCCCCAGGCGTGACCGCCGCAGGGCAGCTCGTGCCGGGCGATGCCCAGGCCGTACTCCCAGACGCCGGTGGGCTCGAAATCGGGCGCCGGCACGGTGCGCGTCAGGGCCGCCTGCTGCGCCGGCTTGAGCAGCTTGCCCGCCAGCAGCGCCTCGAAGAACGCGCGCAGGTCAGACGGTGTCGAGACGAGCTGACCGGCGGCCCAGCCCAGCGACGGGTCCATCCGGGTCACGTCGACCCATGGTGCGCCGGGCTCCACCGCCACGTAGCCGCGCGGCAGCCGGCCGGGCAGGTCCTGCTCGCCGGTCTGCGGCCAGTACGTGTCGCGCAGCCGCAGCGGCTCGATGATCCGCCGGGTGATCTCCTCACCGACCGGGCGCTGGGTGACCCGCTCGACGATCAGCCCCGCCAGGACGAAGTTGGTGTTGCTGTACTCCCACCTCTCGCCGGGCGGGAAGCGCCGGGACTGGGTGAGCCTCGTCCACCAGCCGGCGCGGGTCGAAGTAGTCGCTGCGGCGGTCCACCAGGTCCTGCGCCTCGCTGAACACCACGTCGTCGTAGTCGGGCAGGCCGCTGGTCTGCTGCAGCAACTGGCGTACGGTGATCCGCCGCCCGTCGTTGCCGTTGGCGCGCACCACGCCGGGCAGGTAGCGCTCCACCGGGGCGTCCAGGTCGATCCGGCCCTCGCCGACGAGCTGGAGGACGACCACGGCGGTGAACGTCTTGGTGTTGCTGCCCACGCGCACCCGGGCGTCGCGCGGGATGCCGGCGCCGGTGCGCAGGTCACCGACACCGGCTGTGTAGTCGCGCACCCGGCCGCCGCTGCGTACGGAGGCCAGCGCCCCGGGGAAGCCGTGCTCGGTGACCAGGCCGTCCAGTCGCTGCTGGACGGCGTCGGCGGCGGGACGCCGGGTGTCGTTGGTGGTGGCGGACGCGGCGGGCACACCGAGCGCGGTGACGGTGAGCAGGGCCGTGGCGCCGACGGCGACCGGGCGGAAGGTACGGCGGGTCATGGGAACTCCTCGACGGGGTGAACGGGTACGGCTCAAGCCTCGAAGAATCGGGCTTTCCGCTCCATCCCGCCTGCTGCCGAACCGGGGTAGCGCTGGCACCACTTGAAGGCGCCCGCGCCACCGGTTAGGCTCCGCGCAGCGTCGCGTGCCGGTGGCAGACCGTGTCAGGCATGGAGGCGCCGGACCGAAGGGAGCACGACGATGACACTCGTCGTCCCTTCGCCCTCGCCTCGTGGCTGAGGGCGAACAGACCAGGCTGGTGGCCTGGAGCCGGGAGATGCGCGCCGTTCACGGACGGCTGCGCGAGGCGCTGGAGGTGACCCGGCTGGCGCTCGCCGACGGTGAGCCGGCCCGCCCGGCGGCGCGTGACCTGCTGTTGTTCTGTCACGGATTCTGCGCGGCGCTGACCGCGCACCACGAGGGTGAGGACCGGGATCTCTTCCCGGCGATCGTGGCGCGGCATCCGGAGTTGCGCGACACGATCGACCGGCTGCGGCAGGACCACTCGATGATCGGGTACCTGCTGACCGGGCTGAGCGCGGCGTTGGCCCGCGACGCCCCACCCGGGGAACTGGCCCGGCATCTGGAGGGCGTATCGGCGGTCATGGAGTCGCACTTCCGGTACGAGGAGCGGCGACTGCTCACCGTGCTGGAGACGCTGACGCTGGACGCCGACCCGGCCGACGTGTTCGGGCCGTTGTGACACGGTCGCGGCCCGGCGGGATGCGCACCGCGGTTCCGGTCGATGTTCCGGTCGGCAGTGGATACGGGCGGCGCGGCGGGATCGTTCGGTGCGCGCGAAGGTTTGACCATATCGACGTGCGTCGTTAGGCTGCGCTGAAAGCGCTTACTGCGCGAGAGGCGTGAGCGTACGGCGTGGCACGAACGTCCGGGTATCAAGGCCCGTCCCCGACACCGACCGGGCATCGGTGCCGACGCGGGCACGGCACCACCACCCGCAGGAGACCACCATGATCAACCGACACCGCCGTACGGTGTTGTGGACGTCCGCCGCGGCGACGGCCGCGATCGCCGCGTCCGGCCTGGCCGTCGGCGCGACCGCCGCCCAGGCGGCCGCCGGCTGCCGCGTCGACTACGCCGTCACCGCGCAGTGGGGCGGCGGCTTCACCGCGAACGTCAACCTGACGAACCTCGGCGACCCGCTCAACGGCTGGGCCGTCACCTGGACCTTCGGCGCCGGGCAGACGGTCACCCAGTCCTGGGGCGCCGACATCACCGCCAGCGGCGCGTCGGTGCGCGCCGCCAACGTCAGCTACAACGGCAGCCTGGGCGCCAACGCGAGCACGTCGTTCGGCTTCAACGGCACCTGGAACGACAGCAGCAACCCGGTGCCGTCCACCTTCGCGGTGAACGGCGTCGCCTGCACCGGCGGCGTCACGCCGACCACCGGCACGCCACCGACCAGCACCCCGCCGCCCAGCAGTCCGCCCCCGAGCACGCCGCCCCCGAGCACGCCGCCCCCGAGCACGCCGCCCCCGAGCACGCCGCCCCCGACCGGCGGAGCGATCTACGCGGCGCCGAACGGCGCCGCCGGGGCGGCCGGCACCCAGGCCAGCCCCACCACGATCGCCGCGGCGCTCACCCGCGTCGGCGCGGGCGGCACGATCTACCTGCGCGGCGGCACGTACAACCTGTCCCAGACGGTCACCGTCGCCGCCGGCAACAACGGCACGTCGAGCGCCCGCAAGAACCTGTACGCCTACCCGGGCGAGACGCCGATCCTGAACTTCTCCGCGATGAGCGAGGACCCGGCCAACCGGGGACTGGCGCTCAACGCCTCGTACTGGCACGTGCGCGGGCTCGTGGTGGAGCGGGCCGGTGACAACGGCATCTTCGTGGGCGGCAGCAACAACATCATCGAGCGGACGGTGACCCGCTTCAACCGCGACACCGGGCTGCAACTGTCCCGCATCGCCTCCAGCACGCCGCGCGACCAGTGGCCCGCGAACAACCTCATGGTCAGCGTGGAGTCGCACGACAACGCCGACTCCGACGGCGAGGACGCCGACGGATTCGCGGCCAAGCTCACCGTCGGCAGTGGAAACGTCTTCCGGTACGCGGTGTCGCACCACAACATCGACGACGGCTGGGACCTCTACACCAAGTCGGACACCGGCGCGATCGGTCCGGTGACCATCGAGGACTCCGTCGCGTACAGCAACGGCACGCTGAGCAACGGCACGCAGAACGGCAACGGCGACCGCAACGGCTTCAAGCTCGGCGGCGAGGACATCGCGGTGAACCACACCGTCCGGCGCACCATCGCGTACCGCAACGGCAAGCACGGGTTCACGTACAACCGCAACCCGGGCACCATGACGATCTCGAACAACCTGAGCATCGACAACACCGAGCGCAACTTCTCGTTCGACGCCGGCACCTCGGCCTTCCGGAGCAACACCTCCTGCCGCTTCGCCGGCAGCGGCTCCAACGACAAGACGGTCGGCAACGTGGACGGCTCGAACCAGTTCTGGTCCGGCTCGAACGGTTCCCGCTGCGCCACGTACTCCGGCGCCCTGGCCTGGTCCTTCGCCGCCGACGGCCGCCTCGCGGTGACCCTGGGCGGTCGCGCCGTCTCCCTCTGACAGCCACCCGCCGAAGTCGATCATGAGGTTGGCGGCCGGATCGGAGATCGACGCCGCCGTCAACTTCATGATCGGCCGGCGGAGGTTTGACTGGGGAGCGGGTTGACAGGGTGATCGTTGATTAGGTTAGCCTAACCTCCGTGACGAGCGGAACGGTGCGGGCCGACGGCCTGCGGGGCAGTGAGCTGCGGCTGGGTTACCACGGCAAGACGGTGGTGCACGACGCCGCCATCACGCTGCGGCCCGCGGCCGTTACCGCGTTGGTCGGCCCGAACGGCAGCGGCAAGTCGACGCTGCTGCGCGGGCTGGCTCGTCTGCACCCGCTGGAGCACGGCGAGATCGTGCTCGCCGACGGCACCCCGGCGCGGGCGCTGGCCGCCCGGGACTTCGCCCGCCGGGTGACGCTGCTGGCGCAGAGCCGCCCCACCCCGAGCGGGGTGACGGTACGGGACGTGGTCGGCTACGGCCGGCACCCGTACCGGCAGCGGTGGCGCGCGAACGACCCCGACGGGCCGGCCGCGATCGACCACGCCATGCGGGTGACCGGCGTCGACGCCATGGCCGGCCGGCCGGTCGACGAGCTGTCCGGCGGTGAGCTGCAACGGGTGTGGCTGGCCACCTGCCTGGCCCAGGACACCGCGATCCTGCTGCTGGACGAGCCGACCACGTTCCTGGACCTGCGCTACCAGGTGGAGATCCTCGACCTGATGCGCGAACTCGCCGACACCGCCGGCGTCGCCGTCGGTGTGGTGCTGCACGACCTCAACCAGGCGGCCGCCGTAGCCGACCAGGTAGTGCTCCTGCACGAAGGCCGGGTACGCGGTGCCGGCACCCCGCACGAGGTGTTCACCGAGGCGGCGCTCACCGAGGCGTACGGCATCCGCGTCGAGGTGACGGTCGACCCGGTCACCAATCTGCTCTCCACCCGCCCCGTCGGCCGGCACACGACCCGCGTCTGCGCCTGACCGATCCCTGCCCACAGAAGAGAAACGATGTTGCGCACCCGTCTGACCCTGCTCGCCGCCGCCGCGGCGAGCGCGTTGCTGATCGCCGGCTGCGGCACCACCGAGGAGCCCGCCGCCGCACCGTCCCCCTCCGACGCCGCGTCCGCCGGCCCGGTCACCGTCACCGACAGCCGGGGCAAGACCGTCACCCTCAAGAGCCCCGCCACCAAGGTCGTCGGCCTGGAGTGGGGCGAGGTGGAGATGCTCGTCGGCCTCGGCGTGATGCCGGTCGGCGTCGCCGACCCGAAGGGGTACGCCACCTGGGTGACCGCCGCCCCGCTCGACCCGGGCGTCAAGGACGTCGGCACCCGGGGTGAGCCGAGCGTCGACTCCATCGTCGCCCTCCAGCCGGACCTGGTGGTGATGGAGGCCGAGCGCGGCTCCGCCGTCGTCACCCAGCTGGAGAAGTACGTCCCGGTGCTGGTCACCAAGGGCAGCGACGCCTCCGACAACATCGGCCGGATGCGCTCGGACCTGAAGATGATCGCCACCGCCACCGGTCGTACCGCGCAGGCGGACAAGCTGCTGGCCGACTTCGACGCCGCGATCGCCGACGGCAAGAAGAAGATCGCCGACGCCGAGGCGGCCGGCAAGCAGTTCGCCTTCGCCGACGGCTGGAAGGAGGGCAGCACCGTCTCGATCCGGATGTTCGGCCAGGGCGCGCTCGTTTCCCAGCTCGGCATCCAGCTCGGCCTCAAGAACGCCTGGACCGGCAAGACCGACGAGATGTGGGGCCTGGGCCAGACCGACGTCGAGGGCATGAACGTCCTCAAGGGCCAGGATCTGCACTTCTTCTACAACGCCTCGGACGGCACCGACGTGTTCGCCGACGGCCTCGCCGGCAACGCGATCTGGCGCGCCCTGCCGTTCGTCCAGCAGAACAAGCTGCACAAGATGCCCAACGGCATCTGGACGTTCGGCGGCCCGCTGTCCGCCAAGCAGTACATCGACGAGATGGTCAAGGTCTACACGGCTTGAGCGCGATGACCGCCCCCGCCCCGCCGGGGCCGGCCACCCGGCCGGCCCCGGACGGGCCGCCGCCCGCCCGGCGAAGCCGGGTGGCCGGCGCGTTCGCCCTCGCCGCCGGGCTGCTCGTCGCGATCACCGCGGTGCACCTCACCCAGGGCACGTCGTCGGTCGGAGCGCTGGACCTGCTCCGGCTGCTCACCGGCGGCGACGACGAGACCGCCCGGGTGCTCGTCGCCTCCCGCCTGCCCCGGCTGCTCACCGGCCTGGCCGTCGGCGTCGCGCTCGGCTTCGCGGGCGCGGCGTTGCAGTCGACCACCCGCAACCCGCTCGCCTCGCCGGACACGCTCGCCGTCAACGCGGGCGCGCACCTGGCGATCGTCGCCGCCGCCGCGTTCGGGATCGCGCTACCGGCGCTGCCCGCGGGAGGGCTGGCGTTCTGCGGTGGCCTCGCCGCCGCCTCCCTGGTCATGCTGCTCTCGGCCGGCGGTCAGGCGGCCACCACCCGGCTCATCCTCGCCGGCTCGGCCACCGCGATGGCGCTCTCCTCGCTGACCATGCTGCTCCTGCTGCTCTTCGAGCAGTCCACCATCGGCCTGTTCGCCTGGGGCAACGGCTCGCTCGTGCAGGGCGACCTGGTCGCGTTCACCCAGCTCGCCCCCGTGATCGGGGTCGCCGCGCTGCTGCTCGTGGCCCTCGGGCACCGGCTGGACCTGCTCGCCCTCGGCGACGACACCGCCACAGTGCTCGGGCTCAACGTGCGCCGTACCCGGCTGGCAGTGGTGCTGCTCGCCGTGCTGCTCTCCGCCGCGGCGGTCACCATGGCCGGGCCGATCGGCTTCGTCGGCCTCGGCGCGCCGGTGATCGTCCGGCTGCTCGGCCGCTGGGTGCCCGAGGTGCACCGGCACCGCGTCCTGATGCCGCTGGCCGGCATCGTGGGCGTGATCATCGTGCTCGGCTCCGACGTGCTGCTGCGCGCCGTGCTCGGCGGGCAGGCCGGAGTCGACGTGCCGACCGGCGTGGTGACCACGCTCTTCGGCGCGGTGCTGCTGGTCTGGCTGGCCCGCCGCCACCGCGACGCCGGACCGACCCGGCAGGCGCCGGGCGGCCACGCGGCGGTCCGCTCCCGCGCCTTCGTCACCTCCGTGATCGCGGTCTGCGCGGTCGTCGCCACCGCCGCGCTGGTGCTCGGCATGCTCGCCGGGGACACCTGGGTGCTGCTCGGCGACATCGTCAACTGGGTGCAGGGCCGCACCGGGCCGGCGTACACCTTCGTGCTGGACGCCCGGTGGCCGCGCGTCGCCGCGGCGCTGCTGGCCGGCGCCGCGCTGGCCCTGGCCGGCACCACTGTGCAGGCGGTCTGCCGCAACCCGCTCGCCGAGCCGGGCATCCTCGGCATCACCGGCGGCGCCGGCATCGGCGCGGTGTCGCTGCTGACATTCGCGCCGATGGCCGGCGTGCTGGCCCTGTCCGGCGCGGCCGGTCTCGGCGCGGTCGCCGCGTTCGCGCTGGTCTACGGCCTGGCGCGGCGGCACGGGCTCAACTCCGACCGGCTGGTGCTGATCGGGTTCGCGGTCTGGCAGGGCGGTACGGCGATCATCACGTTCATCGTGGTCTCGTCCGACCCCTGGAACACCGGCAAGGCGCTGACCTGGCTGTCCGGCTCCACCTACGGGCGTACCGCCCCGCAGGTGCTGCCGGTGGTGATCGCGCTGCTGATCGCCCTGCCGGTGGTGGTCGCGGTACGCCGCGAACTGGACCTGCTCGCGCTCGACGACGACACCCCCCGGGTGCTCGGCGTCCGGCTGGAACGCGCCCGCCTGGTCGCGCTCGGCCTGGCGGCGCTGCTCACCGCCACGGCCGTGTCGGCGGTCGGCGTGATCGGCTTCGTCGGCCTGGTCGCGCCGCACGCCGCCCGCGCGCTCGTCGGCGGGCGGCACACCCGCGTGCTGCCGGTCGCGGTGCTGCTCGGCGCCACGTTGGTCAGCCTCGCCGACACGCTCGGCCGCAGTGTCATCGCACCCGCCCAGGTCCCCGCCGGCCTGGTCACCGCGATGATCGGCACCCCGTACTTCGTCTGGCTGCTGTGGCGTTCCCGCGCCGCGGCCGCCGCCCGTTGACCCGTTCGCCCACGCACCACCCACCGGCCGTGAGAGGAATGACGAATGACCAGCACCCTGGCCGTCGCGCCCTGGCGAGTCTTCACCGTCGAGGTCCGCGCGCTACGGCGGCTCGGCCCGTCGTTCCTGCGGGTGACGCTCACCGGGCCGGACCTGGACCGGTTCGCCGACAACGGGTACGACCAGCGGATCAAGCTGGCCCTGCCGCCTGTCGACGGGGCGCCGGGGGAGCTGCCGGGCGGGCCGGACTGGTTCCCGCGGTGGCGCGAGCTGCCGGACGGGCTGCGCAGCCCGATCCGCACGTACACGGTCCGCGCCGTGCGGCCGGAGGCGTACGAGGTGGACGTGGACATGGCGCTGCACGGTGACGGTGGCCCGGCCACCCGCTGGGCGCGGCGCGCCCGCCTCGGTGACCGGATCGCCGTGGTCGGCCCCGACGCCGGGTGGGACGGCCCGCACGGCGGCGTCGAGTTCTCACCGCCCGCCGGGGCGACGCTGCTGCTGGCCGGCGACGAGACCGCCGCGCCGGCGATCTGCGCGATCCTGGAGCGGCTGCCCGCCGACACGCGCGGGCACGCGCTGGTGGAGGTGCCGGAGACCGGTGACGAGCTGCCCTGCCGGGCACCGGCCGGCGTGACGGTGACCTGGCTGCCCCGCGACGGCGCCCCGCACGGCAGCCGGCTCACCCCGGCCGTGACGAGCGTGGCCGGCCGGCTGGTGCCGGTACCGGTCGCGGCGGGCGCCGCGCCGCTGGCCGAGGTGGACGTGGACCGGGACATCCTCTGGGAGGTGCCGGAGCGCCCCGAGGGCGCCGCGCTCTACGCCTGGCTGGCCGGGGAGGCCGCGATGATTCGCGGCCTGCGCCGCCACCTGGTCACCGAGCGGGGCATGGACCGGCGCGCGGTGGCGTTCATGGGCTACTGGCGGGCCGGTCGCGCGGAGAACTGATCGTCCCCCACCGCCGGTGGAGCGGGCCGGCGCATGACGCGCCGGCCCGCTTCGTCATCCGCGCGGCGCGTACGGGGCGAGCGGGTTGACCAGCGTGCCGGCGAACTGCAACGCGGCCGACGGGTCGGACAGGTCCACCATCTGCTGGTTGTTGCGCAACTGGAGCCGGTTGAGGCAGGAGAGCGTGAACTCCGGCGCGAACAGGTCGTGCCGGCGCATCCGGTCGGCCAGGTGCGGCACCGTCGCGGCGTAGTCGGCGGCGCACTCGGCGACGGTGCGCCAGAACGCGTCCTGCTCCAGCACGCCCCGGGTGTGCAGCGTGGCGCTCAGGTGCCGCAGGAAGCAGTCGAACACGTCGGTGAAGATGGACAGGATCTTCTCGTCCTCCGGGATGGCGGCCCGGATCCGCCGTACCCGCTCGGGCAGGTCCGCGTCCGGGTCCATCACCACGATCTCCTCGGCGATGTCCTTGAAGACGACCCGCTCGACCACGCCGCCGTCCAGCACCAGGATGACGTTCTCGCCGTGCGGCATGAACGCCAGGTCGTGGGCGTACAGGCTGTGCAGCAGCGGCACCAGGTAGGCGTCCAGGTAGCGGCGCAGCCAGCCGGCCGGCGCCAGCCCCGACTCGTCGATCAGCGCCGCGGCCAGCGAGCGGCCGTCGGAGTCCAGGTGCAGCAGCGAGGCCATGGTGGCCAGCCGCCGCCCGGGCTCCAGCCCGGGTAGCGGGCTCTCCCGCCAGAGCGCCGCCAGCATCTTCCGGTACGGCGAATAGCGATCGGTGGCCGCCTCGTACTGCCGGTGCCGGTAGCCGATCGCGGCCCGCTCCCGGATGATCGACAGGCCGGTGCGCTTGAGCACCGGGTCGCCCTCGATGAGCCCGGCCAGCCAGTCGTTGATCGCCGGCGTCGCCTCCATGTACGCGGCCGACAGCCCGCGCATGAAACCCATGTTCAGCACCGACAGCGCGGTCTTCACGTAGTGCTTGGCCGGGTCGGTGACGTTGAAGAAGGTGCGGATGGACTGCTGCGCCAGGTATTCGTCGGGTCCCTCGCCGAGGCAGACCAGCCGGCGCGCGGCCACCTCACCGGCGAACGTCACGGCGAGCTTGTTCCACCACTGCCACGGGTGCACCGGAACGAACAGGTAGTCGGCCGGGTCCAGGCCCAGCCCGGTGAGCACGGCGGTGAACCCGGCCTGCGTCCGCTCGCCCAGCTCGGCCCGGACCAGCGTGTCGTAGTCCAGGTCGCCGGCGCAGGTGAACGTGGTGTGGTCGCGGTGCGCGGCGAGCCAGAGCAGCCGTACCGGCGCGGCGGCCTCCGGGGCGTACGCGTGGTACTCGTGCACGCCGAAGCCGATGCGGCCGTTGTTCGCCACGAAGCAGGGATGCCCCTCGGTCATGCCGGTCTCGATCGCCTGGAAGCCGGCGGCGGCCAGCTCGGCGGCGCTCAGCGCGGGCTTGGCGAGCTTGTACGCGGTCCCGGCCAGCGTGGAGGTGATCTCCTCCAGGTAGACCGGCAGGATCGCGTCGGTGAGGCCGAGCGCGCCGCGCAGCTCCACGCAGAGGTCGACGGCGTCGGGCGGCAGCTCCACGCCGTCGCGGCGGCGCACGATGCTGTCCGCGTCGACCTGCCAGTGATCAAGCGCCAGCCGCTGCGCGGCGAACCGGTATTCCACGGCGCCGTCGTCGCTGCGGACCAGCCACCGCCCGGGGCCGGCGGGCTCGGGGGTGATCAAGCGCTCGTGGGCGAACTCGGCGAGCGCCTTGCGCACCAGCAGCCGGTTGGCCGTCGCCCATGCCTCGGGGGTCAGGTGATCCACTGATGCGCTGGCGTTCACGCCGGTGCCCCTCTCTCGGTGTCGGGCGCAGCGGTGGCGGCCCGGAACTGGTCCCGGGTGCAGACGCTCAGCAGCGCCTCCTTCTCGGGCTTGCGGATCGGGCCGACGACGGTGAAGCCGACGGCGGCGTTGAGCGCGTGCACGGCGGTGTTGCGCACGTCCGGCTCCACCACCACCCGGCGCGTCGCGGGGTCGGCGAACAGCCAGGCCATCACGGTGGTGATGACGGCCCGGGCGAAGCCGTGCACCGGTGTGTCGGCGGGCGCGCAGAGGAAGTGCATGCCCACGTCGCCGGGCTCCGGGTCGTACAGGCCGGCCAGCTCGACCCGGGCCGGGTCGTACCGCTCGGCCAGGAACGCCGGGGCGCCGCGCCACGATCCCAGGTACGCGTCGTGGTGCGGGTGGTCGGCGATGCGCCGGTACTCGGCGGCGACCGCGGCCACGTCGGCGTCCTGCATCAGCCAGAACGCGGACTTGGGATGGGTGACCCAGCGGTGCAGCAGCGCGGCGTCGGCGTCCGGGTCGACCGGGCGCAGCGTGAACTCGCCCAGCGCGGCGTCGACGCGGGTGAAGGTGGTCATGCGCTCACGGCCCTCGCTCATGCGGGCGCTCCGAACTCCTGGAACGCGATCGCCTTCTCGATCGGGTAGTGCTCCCGGCCGGTCATCTCCCGGATCAGCCACGAGTTGCGGTACGGGCCCATGCCCAGGTCGGGTGAAGTGATGCTGTGCGTGTGCGTGCCGCCGTTCTGCAGGAACACGCCCCGGCCGGTCTGGTCGACGCTGTAGTTGCGGGCCACGTCGAAGCGGCCGTGCGTGTCGAAGCGCAGCCGGTCGCGTACCGGCGCGAGGAACTCCGGCACCCGGTAGTGGTAGCCGGTGGCCAGCACGAGCCCTTCCGTGTCCAGCGTGAACGCGCGGTCCTGCTCGGTGTGGCGCAGCCCGAGCCGGTAGCGGCCGTCGGCGTACGCCGCCTCGACCAGTTCGGTGTTCGTCAGCAGGCGGGTCGGCGCCGGTCCGTGCAGGCTCTTGGCGTACAACAGGTCGTAGATGTCGTTGATCAGATCGGCGTTGATGCCCTTGAACAGGGGCTTCTGCGCGGCCTCCAGCGCGTAGCGGGTCGGCTCGGGCAGCGCGTGGAAGTAGTCCACGTAGTCCGGCGAGGTCATCTCCAGCGTCAGCTTGGTGTACTCCAGCGGGAAGAACCGGGGCGAGCGGGTCACCCAGGTGAGCTGGTAGCCGTACGTGTCGATGTCGCCGAGCAGGTCGTGGTAGATCTCGGCGGCGCTCTGCCCGCTGCCGACGATCGTGATGCTGTCCTTGGCCCGCAGCGCCTCCCGGTGCTCCAGGTAGCGCGAGTTGTGGATCAGGTCGCCGCCCAGTCCGGCGCAGGCCGGCGGCAGGTACGGCGGGGTGCCGGTGCCGAGGACGAGGTGCCGGGCCCGGTGGGTGACCGGCCCGTCCGGCGTGTCGGCGTGCACCACGTACCGGTCGTCGGCCTCGTCGTGCTCGACAGCGGTGACGGTGTGCCGGAAGCGCAGGTTCGGCAGCTTGGCGGCGGCCCAGCGGCAGTAGTCGTTGTATTCGGCGCGCAGCGGGAAGAAGCTCTCCCGGATGTAGAACGGGTAGAGCCGGCCGGTCTCCTTGAGATAGCTCAGGAACGAGAACGGCGAGGTGGGGTCCGCGAGCGTCACCAGGTCCGCGATGAACGGCGTCTGGAGCCGGGTCGATTCGAGCAGCATGCCGGGATGCCAGTCGAAGCTGCCGCGGGCCTCCAGGAACAGCCCGTCGAGGTCGTCGATCGGTGCGGTGAGGCAGGCCAGCCCGAGGTTGTAGGGGCCCAGCCCCACGGCGATGAACTCGTGGGTCGACATGTTCTCGTTCTCCTCGGCGGGGGTCAGCCGACCGGGCAGGACAGCTCGGCGGCGGTCGCGGTCCGGGCGTACCAGGCGGCATGGTCGGCGATGAGATCCAGCACGTGAGCGACATCGTCCACAGTGGTCTCCGGGTTGAGCAGGGTGAGCTTGAGGTGGTGGGCGCCGTCGACCTTGGTGCCGGCGACCAGCGCCGCGCCGGAGGCGGCGAGCGCGTCGCGGGCGTGCAGGTTGGCCTCGTCGGCCACGTCGGGGGCGAGGCCGGGCGGCCGGTACCGGAAGACCACGGTGCTCAGCTGCGACGGCGCGGCCACCTCGAAGCGCGGGTCGGCGTCGAGCCGCCGCCACGTCTCGGCCGCGAGGTCGACGACCTGGTCGAACAGCGCGCCGATCGCGTCCGGACCCATGATCCGCAGGGTCAGCCAGAGCTTGCAGGCGTCGAACCGGCGGGTGGTCTGGATGCTCTTGTCGACCTGGTTCGGGATGCCCTGCTCGACCGCGCGGGCCGGATTGAGGTAGTCGGCGTGCCAGGTGGCGTGGCGCAGCGTCCGCGCGTCGCGGACCAGCAGCGCGCTGGAGCTGACCGGCTGGAAGAACGACTTGTGGTAGTCGACGGTCACCGACGCGGCCCGTTCGATGCCGTCGAGCAGGTGCCGGCGGGTGGGGGAGACCAGCAGCCCGCAGCCGTACGCGGCGTCGACGTGCAGCCAGATCCCGGTGGCATCGCAGATGTCGGCGATCTCCGGCAGCGGGTCGATGGTGCCGAAGTCGGTGGTGCCGGCGGTGGCGACGACGGCCATCACCACCTGGCCGTCGCGGTGGCAGCGGTCGACCGCGCGGGTCAGCTCGTCGGTGCGCATCCGCCGGTCGCCGTCGGTGGGCACGGTGAGCACCGCGTCGGCGGCCAGGCCGAGCAGCTTGGCGGCCTTCTGCACGCTGAAGTGCCCGGCCGCCGAGGTGATGACGCGCAGCCGGGACAGCACCTGCGGGCGGTCCGGCCGGCCGGCGACGCCACCCACCACCCGGCGGTACGCCTCCTCGCGCGCCAGCAGCAGCGCCTGCAGGTTCGACTGGGTGCCGCCGCTGGTGAAGACCCCGTCGGCGCCGGTGCCGAGCCCGATGCGCCCGGCCGTCCACTCGATCAGGCGCCGCTCCATCAGCGTCGCGCCCGCGCTCTGGTCCCACGTGTCCAGCGAGGAGTTGACGGCGCTGAGCACCGCCTCGCCGAGCAGGGCCGGGATGACCACCGGGCAGTTCAGGTGAGCCAGGTAGCGCGGGTGGTGGAACCACACCGCGTCGCGCAGCCACACGTCGTGCAGCTCGTCCAGGGCGGCGTCGGTGTCGCCGAGCGGCCGGTCCAGGTCGATGGCGCCGATGAGCGGCGCCAGCTCGTCGGGCGTGACGCCGGTGAACGGCCGGTCCGCCTCGCCCACCCGGCGGGCGACCCGGTCGACGCCGCGCGCCAGCACGTCCCGGTACCGCCCGAGCGAGCCGGCATTGAACAGGTGGACGCGTGCCGTGTCGGCGGCGCGGCCGGCGTCGGTCGGGCTCCCGATCGAACTCATGCGACATCCCAGCGGTCGTACGGACAGGGCGCGGCTGGAGCCGCGGCGATCAGGTTAGGTTAGGCTGCCCTTATTATCAAGCGCGACTTGGGGAGCTTTGTCGTGGATCTACCGCTGTTGGCGTCCGACCCTCGTCGCGGTAGGGTCACCGTCGGTTAGGGGAGGGTATCCTAAGTTGACACTCGAATGGAATCACCGCCCGGCGTGCCGGCAGAGGCAGGCGCGATGACACGCGTCGATCGCGACCGGTGGGGCGTGCCGCAGTTGTGGGCCGCCGACGTCGACGCGCTCGCGCGCCTGCAGGGCCGTGTCGCCGCGCTCGACCGGGCCTGGCAGATCAGCGTCGAACGATGGCGTGCCGAGGGCCGGCTGGCCGCCCACGTCGGCCCGGCCGAGCTGGCGTGGGACCGGTTCGCCAGGCGCGTACGGCTGGACGACACCGCCCGGCGCTGCTACGAACGGCTGGACCCGGACACGCGGCGGTGGGTCGAGGCGTACGTCGACGGGGTCAACGCCGGACTCGCCGAGGGTGCCGCCGGCGCACCGGAGTTCGCCGCCACCGCCAGCGCGCCCGAACCCTGGCAGCCCTGGTCCCCGCTGGGTGTCTTCCTCGTCCAGCACGTGCTCTTCTCCACGTTCCCGAACAAGCTGTGGCACGCGCACGTGGCCCGCACGCTCGGCCCCGACGCGGCCGGGCTGTTCGCGGTCGAGGGACCGGCGTCCTCGGGCAGCAACGCCTGGGCGCTGCCCGCCGACCCGGCCACCGGGCGTGGCCCGATGATCGCCGGTGACCCGCACCGGCTGCTCGAACTCCCCGGCGTCTACCAGCAGGTCCGGCTGGCGTGCCCGGAGTTCGACGTGGTCGGGCTCGCCTTCCCCGGCGTGCCCGGACTGCCGCACTTCGGCCACACCGGCCACGTGGCCTGGGCCGTCACCAACGCGATGGCCGACTACCAGGACGTGTACCGCGAGCGGCTGCGCCGCGACGGCGACCGGGTGCTGGTCCGCGACGCCGACGGCTGGACGCCCGCCGCCCGCCACGTCGAGGAGATCGAGGTGCGCGGCGGCGTCCCGGAGACGGTCGAGGTGATCGAGACGCCCCGCGGGCCGGTGATCGACCACGACCGGGTCACCGGCGAGGCGATCGCCCTGCGCACCCCGAGCCGGGTCGAGGCCCGCCTCGGCTTCGCGGCGCTGCTGCCCTTGCTGCGCGCCCGGCGTACCGGTGACGTGGCCGACGCGCTGCGCCACTGGGTCGAGCCGGTGAACAGCGTGCTCGCCGCCGACACCGGGGGAGGCGTCCGCCGCCTGGTCGCCGGCCTGGTGCCGGTACGCGACGAGCGGTGCCGCCGGGAACCGGTGCCGGCCTGGGAACCGGCCTACCGATGGCGGGGCGACTACCTGCCGCTGGTGGACGAGCCGGTCGACGGCGTGGCGGTGTGCGCCAACGACCGCCGTGACGACGTGGCCGCGCACGGCGCCGACTTCGCCCCGCCGCACCGGGCCCGCCGGATCCGGGCTCTGCTCGCCGAGGGCGCGGAACCGTCCACCGTGCACACCGACGACCGGCTCCCGGCCGGCCCGCTGCACCGGCTGCTCGGCCGGCTCGACCCCGGCCGGCTCGACGAACCCGCCCGCGCGCTGCTGCTGCGGCTGCGCGCCTGGGACCGGACGATGGCGGCCGGCTCGGCCGGGGCCGGCGCGTACGCGGCGTGGCGGGCGGCGCTCGCCCGGCGGTTGCGCGTACACCCGAGGTTGCGTGCCCTCGACGAACCGTGCGGGTTCGACGAGCTGTTCGCCCCCTGGACCGACCCGGCCGCCCGGATCGGCCTGGCGCTGGACCGCCTGGCGGCCGAGTTCGGCGCGGACCTCGCGGAACCGGCAGCCGAGGCGCTGGCCGAGGTGGCCACCGGGGCGGCGCCCGGTGAGTGGGGGAGCCGCCACCTCCTGCACCCGGTGCACCTGGGCGTCGCCCCCGCGATCACCGACGCGGTGACGGCGATGCGGCGACGGGTGGCGCTGTCCGGTGACACCGACTGCGTGCTGGCCACCTCCAGCGTGCCGGGCGTCTCCGACGCCTGCTGGCGCGGCCCGGTGGCCCGCTACGTGTGGGACCTGACCGACCGGGCGGCCAGCCGCTGGATCGTCCCGTTCGGCGCCTCCGGGCGCCCCGGCGACCCGCACTTCGCCGACCAACTGACCCACTGGGCCGCCGGGGCGCTCATCCCGGTGCCCGCCGGCCCACTGACGGGAGACGAGACGACGTGATCCACCTGGAACGGATCCCCGGCCTCGGCGAGCTGGCGCTGGAGCCGGTACGCCCCGACCGGCACGCCGACCTGCTGCACGGCTGGGTGATCCGGCCCCGCAACCGGTTCTGGGGCATGGGCGCGCACACGGTCGACGAGGTACGCGAGATCTACGCGTTCGTCGACGGCCTGGACACCCACCACGCGTACCTGATCCGGGTCGACGGCGAGCCGATCGGCCTGTTCCAGACCTACCAGCCGGAGGCGGACCCGGTCGGCGAGCGCTACCCGGTGCGACCCGGCGACGTGGGGCTGCACCTGTTGCTCGACGCGCCCCGGCCGTATCCGGGGTCGTTGACCGGAGCGGTGTTCCCGGCGCTGGTCCGGTTCCTGTTGCGCGACCCGGCCGCGTGCCGGGTGGTGGCCGAGCCGGACGTGCGCAACGGCGCGATGCTGCGGCGGCTGCGGATCGAGGGCTTCACGTTCGGCGACGAGATCGACATGCCGGACAAGCGGGCGCGGCTGGCGTTCCTGACCCGGGAACGGTTCGAGGCGGGCCGCCCGACGGCGTGACGCCGATCCGCGTCACGTCCGGCGGCGCGGAGTCGGCCGACTGGGCACGGAGCGTCAAATCGGCCGCTAACATTCATCCCTAATCGGATATAAGGGGTGAAAGTGATCAGCTCAACGTCTGCGCCCGTGCGACGCATGGCAGCCATCGCCGCCGTCGCCGCGATCACGGCCGCGCTTCCGGGGGCGCCCGTGTCGGCCGCTCCGGCCGGCCGTGCGGCGCCGGCGCAGGCGCGTGTGGCGGTCGGACCGGTGAACCCGGTCGCTCCGGCGCTGAGCTTCGGCGTCATGACCGAGGGCGACGCCCGCGTGGTCAGCGACGAGAACGACGGCACCATGGCCGTCGGCGGGAACCTCTCCTTCGGCAACTACCAGCTCGCCAACAGCACGGCCGGCTCGTTCGTCGTCCCCGGGGACAGCCGGCCGACCGCGCTCGTGGTGGGCGGCCGGGTCGACTTCGCCGGCAGCGTGCCGGGCAGCCGGCTCCAGGTGCTCTCCCAGGGCTACGCCAAGGTCGGCGATCTCACCGGCACGTTCGTCCGGGACACCGACGACAACGGCGCCGCCGCCAACACCCGGATCCTGCCCAGGGACGACTACGACGCCTTCCCCCGGGTCGAGCTGACCGTCCGGCAGCCACCGGCGAACGTCGGTCCCGCCTCTGTCGTCAACTTCGCCGCCGCGTTCGCGGAGTTCCGGTCCACCGCCTCGGCGCTGGCCGGTTGCGAGAACACGGTGGTGCTCCGCACTCCCGAGGGGGCCGTCCTGCCCCGCCCCGTCCCGCCCGGCAGCAACGCGGTGGTGTCCCTGACCAGTGGTGTCACGAACGTGCTGACCATCAGCGCGACCGACCTGAACAACATCGACACACTGACCTTCGCCGACCGGCCGACGTCGACCACACCGTTGCTGATCAACGTGGACACCTCTGGTGTCGGCGACGCGCTGGACTGGAACGCGCCAAACTTCTCCGGCATCGGCGGCGAGGAGGCGCGGTACATCCTGCTCAACTTCCCGACCGCGAACCGGCTCACGCTCACCGCCGCGGCGCGCACCGTGGAGGGCAGCATCTACGCCCCCAACGCCGCGTTCTCCGACCGGTCCGCCGCCAACACCGAAGGCAGCGTCATCACCCGGACGCTCGACCACCAGGGTGGAGAGATCCACTACTTTCCGTTCAGCGCCTCGCTGACCTGCAACGGCGGCGGCGACGCCGGCATCGCCGTGGTGAAGTCGTCGTCGACCGGGCTGATCAGCGCCGTCGGGCAGCAGGTGCCGTACTTCTTCGAGGTGGTGAACACCGGCGGCGTCCGCCTTACCGACGTCAGCGTCCTCGACGTGCAGACGCCCCCGTCGTCCAACGCCGGCCTCGGCCCGATCACGTGCCCGGCCACGGTGCTCGACCCGGGAGCCTCCATCACCTGCACCGCGACGTACACGGTCACCCAGGCCGACCTCGACAACGGCGGCGTGACGGACACCGCTACCGCCCGGGGTTTCCCGGCCGGCAGCCAGACGCCGATCCTGTCCGAGCCGGATTCGCTGACGATCCCCGCCGACCAGCCGGAGGCCGGCATCAGCGTGGTCAAGTCCTCGACCACAGTCGCGATCACGCGGGTCGGCCAGGAGGTCTCCTACCGCTACGAGGCCGTCAACACCGGCGGGGTCACGCTCACCGGGGTCACGATCAACGACACGCTCCTGCCGCCGGCCAGCCGGAGCAACCTCACCGCCATCACCTGTGGACCGGGCGACGTGCCGAACGGCAGCGTCACCCTGGCGCCGGGGGAGTCGGTCGAGTGCCGGGCCACCTACACCGTGCCCGCGGCGGACTTCGCCGAGGCGGTGCTGCTCGACGTGGCGACCGCCACCGGCACCCCGCCGAGCGGGCCGCCGGTCGTCTCCGGCCCGTCCGCGCAGGAGGTCCCGATCCTGCACCCGGCGGTCGCGATCACCAAGGCCGCGACGCCGACGACGGTGTCCGCCGCCGGTGAGGTCGTCACGTACCGGTTCACCGTCACCGACACCGGCAACACCGAGCTGACCGGCGTCACAGTCGAGGAGACCGCCTTCTCCGGCAGCGGGCGGCCGTCGGCGATCACCTGCGACGCCACGGCGCTCGCGCCGGGGGAGAGCGCCACCTGCACCGCGACCTACACGGTGACCGAGGCCGACGTCGCGGCCGGGCGGATCACCAACACGGCTGTCGCGGTCGGCACCCCGCCCACCGTACCCGGGCAGCCGGCGCCGGGCCCGGTACGCTCCGAACCCGCCTCCGCCGCGGTGACCGTGCGCGGGAACGGGGCGATCGTCATCGAGAAGTCCGCCGAGCCGGCGGAGGTGCACCGGGTCGGCCAGCAGGTGCGGTACCTGTTCCGGGTCACGAACACCGGCTCGGTCACCCTGACCGGCGTCACGGTGATCGACACGCTGGCGCCGCCGGCCGACCCGGCGCGCCTCGGGCCGATCACCTGCGGACCGGACGCCACGCCGAACGGCGGCGTCACGCTCGCCCCGGGGCGGAGCGTCACCTGCGCGGCGATCTACACGGTCGCGAAGGCCGACGCCGCCGGGGAGTGCCTCACCGACACCGCCACCGCGACCGGCACGCCACCGTCCGGGCCGGCGGTCGTCTCGCCGGAGGCGGCACTCTGCGTGCCGGTGCGGATCGAGCACGGTCCGAAACCGGGACCCGGGGGCCACGGCAGGCTTCCCGTCACCGGGTCCTCGTTCCTGCTCCCGTTCTCGGTCGCCGGCGGACTGGTGCTGCTGGCCGGAGCCGCGCTGGTCCTGCTCACCCGGCGTCGTCGCGCCGCCGGGTGACGCCGGTCCGGCTGACCGGCGCCACCCGCGCGCGGGAGGAAGGTCTCAGACCTCGGTCAGCCGGACGGCGTCGGCGATGACCAGGCCGGCGGCGGAGCTCCACCGGCTGACCGCGACCCGGTTGGCGTCCCCGGCGGGCAGCGCGAACGTGCCCAGCGTGCGCCACTGCCCGCCGGTCGCCCGCTGGTCGACGACCACCGTCCGGTTGCCGGTGGTCGTGGCGACGATGTACGGCGTGGCCGCGTTGTAGCCCGCGTTGGCCGGCCACCATGCCTCGACCCGGTAGTTCCCGGTGCGGGGGACGTTGAACTTGTACCAGGCCGCGTCGCTCGCGGCGACCGGGTCCGCGTAGCGGTAGTCGGCGCCGTAGCGCTGCGCGGAGTACGTCGAGGTGCCCCAGCTGGCGCTCGCGGTGAACCGGCCCGCCGTGGCGTTGTCCACGATCGACGTCCAGCCGGTACCGCCACCGGCCATCTTGGCGGCCACGTCGGCGCGCATCGTGTTCAGGTCGATGAAGGACGGGTCGATCTTGCCGGTGGTGCTGGTCTCCCGGTGCCCCCGGGCGTAGCTGGAGTCCCGGCCGAGCCGCTTGAGCACGGCGGCGGTGGCGGCGATGCTGGCGTTGTACTGGGCGGTGGTCATCCGCTGGTCGACACCGTTGTAGTCGATCTCCCACCCGATCATCAGGGTGTTGCCGTCCCCGGCGGGGATCGGGCCGCTGCCGCCGCTGGTGCCGGCGTGGTTGCACCGGCCGGCGGAGATCACGTGGAACACGCCGTTGTAGTCCACGAGCGCCTGGCAGAGCGGGCCGGCCAGGTCGGAGCGGCCGTTGATACAGATGTTGAGCGCCGGGTGCGGGTTGCTGGCGCTGGAGGTGGCAGCGGTGTGGTGCCAGAGCACGCCGATCGGGTCGAACGAGCCGGGGCGCATCCGGTTGAGCCAGTCGCCCTCGACCACCACCTGCACGCCGGCCGCGCGCAGCACGTCCACGAGCCAGGGAATGGTCGCCATCACTGCGCTCCGAGCAGGTCGGCGAGGCACTCGGCCTTCGGCGCCGCGTGCGCCGCGCCGGGGCGGACGGCCACGCCGAGGGCGGCGGCCACCAGGGCGGGTACGCCGAGCAGACCTCGGCGTCGCAGACGGGGGGATCGTGACGTGGGCATGGCGCTCCTCGGGTGACGGCGCTGCGCTGATCGACGGATGTGAGTGCGGGCACGCTATACCGCCGCCGGGCCCTCTGTCGATACCCTTCAATGATCGTTTCTGACGTGAAAACTTTCGCCAGACCATCTGTCGTCATCCGTCGATGCGTGATAGAAATCCTGCCCAGGTCTCGCCGTCCGGCGAGGAACCCTTCACAGGAGAGGGCGCCGATGAGAGCGATCGCCACGGCCCTGACGCTTCTCGCCGTGCTCGCGGCCGTCCCGGCGCCGGCTTCGGCCGCCCCGGCCCGGGCCGCGACAACTGCCGCCGCCGAGCCACCGGCCACCATGGCCGCCGTCGGCCCGCAGCCCGGCACCTTCACCGGCAAGGGCTTCGACACCTGCACCGCGCCGTCGCAGGCCGCGATGGACACCTGGCTGGCCGCCTCGCCGTACCGCGCGGTCGGCGTCTACATCAGCGGCGGCAGCCGGACGTGTGCCCAGCCCAACCTCACCGCCACCTGGGTCGCCGACCAGACCCGCAAGGGCTGGCGGCTCATCCCCATCGAACTGGGCTACCAGGCGCCGTGCGGCACCCGTACGCCGAAGATGTCCGCCGACCCGGCGACCGCCCGCGGGCAGGGCAGGTCCGCGGCGGACAGCGCGGCCGCGGCGGCGCAGGCGCTCGGCATCAGCGCCGGCAGCACGCTCTACAACGACATCGAGCAGTACCCGTCGACCACCGCCTGCCGGGCCGCCGTGCTCTCCTTCCTCTCCGGCTGGGTCGAGCGCCTGCACACGCGCGGCTACCTCGCCGGCATGTACTCCAGCGGCTCGTCCGGGATCAGGGACGTCTGCGACGCCTACCACGACACCCGGTACCTGCGCCTGGACCAGATCTGGATCGCCTGGTGGAACGGCGTCGCGGACACCGACGGGGGCACGTACTGCGCCGACGACCGCTACGCCGACCAGCAGCGCCTGCACCAGTACGCGGGGGACGTCACCGAGACGTGGGGCGGCGTGACCATGAAGATCGACCGCAACTACCTGGACGTACGGGCCGGCACGCCGCCCGCCTCCTGGAGCGTGACGGTCGACAACACCACGGCGGGCGGGTTCACCGCCGGCGCGGCCTGGGGCACCTCCGCGTACTCCGGGCAGCGCTACGGCGCCGACTACCGCTTCGCCGCTCCGGTGGCGTCGAGCGATGTGGCCTGGTTCCAGGCCACCCTGCCGGCGACCGGCGCCTACGAGGTCTCGGTCTGGTACCCGGCCGATCCCGGCTACAACGACCGCACCCCGTACCTGGTGGCCACCACGACCGGCAACCGGTCGGTGGTGGTCGACCAGCGCACCGGCGGTGGACGCTGGGTGTCCCTCGGTGTGTTCACGCTCGCCGGCGGCACCGGGGACAAGGTCGGGGTGAGCCGCTGGAGCGCCGGCACCGGCTACGTGGTCGCCGACGCGGTACGCCTCACCCGGGTCTGAGCGCGCCGGTCCGTGGGCCGGTCCCGCCTCGGCGGGACCGGCCCACGGCGTCCCGGCTCAGCTCAGGTGCGCCAGCAGCGCGGTGGCCATGCCCTGCTCACCGCGGGCGTTCGGGTGGAACGGCGCGGCCGGGTTCTGCGGCACCAGCCCCTCCACCCAGCGGGTGCCGCTGCTCTTGCACGTGTCGCGGCCGATCGAGGGCGTGTAGACGTCGGCGTAGCTCGCGCCCCCCGCCGCCGCGGTGTCGGCGAGCATCGTGTTGAGCGCCTTCTGGACGCCGCGCAGGTACGGCACGTCCTGGTAGGCGATCGGCACGACCGGCCAGCAGCCGTACCCGCTGTCGGGCAGGATCGCCGGATACCCGAGCACCACCACGCGCGCGTTCGGCGCGGCCTGACGGACCGCCCGCAGCACGGCTGCCACCTTGGGCGCGGTGGCGGCGATCCGGGCCCGCAACTGGTCCGTGCCGCCGGCGGTGAACCGGTTCTTGCAGGGCGACCCGAGCGGGCTGCTGACGCTCGCCTCGGCGCAGTCGCCGATGATGGAGGCGAATCCGATGTCGTTGCCGCCGATCTGCACCGTCACCAGCGCGGTGTTCGAGGTGACGGCGCTGACCTGCGGCGGCAGCGCGGTGCCCAGCGCGCCGTCGCCGCCGGACAGGATGTCCTCGGTGGTGGCCCCGGAGCAGCTCACGTCGGCGAACGACGAGGAACCGGCGGACGCCGCGACCAGGGACGGGTAGTTGCGGCTGGAACGCAGGCAGTTCAGGTCGATCTGGGTGGGCACGAGCGGGGCGGAGGTGTAGGAGTCGCCGAGCGCGACGTAGCGCCCGGTGGGCGCGGCGGCGACGGCGGGCGCGGCGGCGGTGAGCAGCACGCCGGTGACGGCCGCGACGAGCGCGGTCATACGGCCGGCGGTCCGCAGGAGCGGCAGGCGGGGACGGTTCATGGGGCCCTCCCGGAGGGGTCCTGGTGGTGGTGCTGGGATTCTGTCCGCGCCTGTGATGTACGTCAATATCGGCGGGACTCACTGTCTGTTGTCCCGGGATGTGGTCCGTCGCCGCCCGGCCGAGGGCTTGTTGCCCCGTCGTGATGTTGCGTACGTCACACTCTTCGATGACGCCGGCATCGGGTAGGGGGCGCGTGCCGAGCGCTCGTTTCGTTGTGTCGCAAGGTTCCCAGGCCCGGTCGCCCCTGGTGGGCGGCCCGGTGCCGGATTCGCGTACGCACGCACCGGAGCGACCCCGGTACGGGTGGTGAAGGACCGATCGAATGTCGGCGATCCTGGATTTGCGGGCGTCATTACGCTGCGAAGTGGTTGATCGCCGGAACCACGGACGACAGGTGGAAGAACCTCAGATGAGTGACAATCACCCTCCCTACGGAGGCTATCCGGACCCGAACGCCGGAGCGTGGGGCAACCAGCCCGACCCGAACGCCCCGTACGGCGCCCAGCCGGCCTCCGGCGCGCCCTACGGATCGCCACCGGCTTCGGGTGCGCCCTACGGTGCCCAGCCCGCGTCGGGCGCCCCGTACGGCGCGCAGCCCGCCTCGGGCGCACCGTACGGCGCGCAGCCGGCGTCGGGCGCCCCCTACGGCGCGCAGCCCGCGGCGCCCTACCCGGGTCAGCCGGGCTACGCCGGGCAGCCGTACGCGCCCACGCCGCCCCCGAGCGGCGGCAAGAGCAAGGGCCTCATCGTCGGCCTCGCGGCCGGCGCGGTCACCCTGACGCTGCTGTGCTGCGGCGGTGGCCTCGCCTACGTCGCCTTCAACGGCGACGACGACGACCCGAAGCCGGCCGCCTCGGGCAGCGCCACCCCCGGGCCGGACAGCAGCCCGTCCGCGACCCCCAGCGCGGACGCGCCGGAGTCGAGCGGACCGGACGGCCCCTCCAACAACAACTCGATCACCGCGCGGTACTCCAGCGAGATGTCGGCGGTCTGCGACGGGGGAGCGATCCTCAACGCCGCGCCGTACACCGCGCCCGCGGGCGCGAAGGCGTACGTCTTCTCCAACTCCCCGGACCGGCCGTCGGTCTGGTCGCAGAAGACGGTCAGCTCGGACAAGCCCTACTACGCCAAGTCGGCGGACTTCGCCACGGTGTCCGTCATCGGCTGCCTCAAGATGGTCGAGGGCAGCGAGGGCACGCCGAAGAAGTGCCAGTACAAGAACAGCGAGGACAAGGTCGTCACCATCGACTACGTCTCCTCGCGGTACACCCTGACCTTCCACGCCGCCAAGACCGGTGAGAAGGTCGGTGACGGTGGCACGGTGGCGGCGCCGGCCGCCCGCTGCCCGAGCTTCATCTCCTACAACAAGTCGACGATGAAGTCGTACGCGTCGCCGGACAGCGGCACCATCGAGGCCGCGCTCGACCGCTTCCTGCGGTAACCGACGCCGGTGTGTGGAGCCGGCAGGCCGGGAGTTCCCGGCCTGCCGGCTTCGTCGTGTCGCGGCCCGGTCAGAAGTCGTCGTCGAAGGTGACGCTGCCGGTCACCCCGACCTGGTACGCCGACACCCGGCGCTCGAAGAAGTTGGACAGCTCCTGCACGTCCTGCAACTCCATGAACGCGAACGGGTTCGCGCTGCCGTACATCGGGGCGATGCCGAGCACTGCGAGCCGCCGGTCGGCCACGTGCTGGAGGTACTCGCGCATGTCCGCGAGCGACATCCCGGGCACGCCCTGCCCCAGCAGGTCCGCGGCGAAGCTCACCTCGCACTCCACCGCCTCGGCCAGCATCTCCTTCACCTGCCGCTCCATCTCGCCGTCGAACAGGTCCGGCTCCTCGGCGCGTACGGTCTCCACCACGTCGAACGCGAACGCCATGTGCATCGACTCGTCCCGGAACACCCAGTTGGTGCCGGAGGCCAGCCCGTTGAGCAGGCCCCGGGACCGTAGGAAGTAGACGTAGGCGAACGCGCCGTAGAAGAACAGGCCCTCGATGCAGGCGGCGAAGCAGATCAGGTTGAGCAGGAACGCCCGCCGGTCGTCGCGGCTCCGGAGTTCCCGCAGCTCGAAGATCGAGTCGATCCACTTGAAGCAGAATTCGGCCTTGCGGGCGATCGACGGGATGTTCTCCACGGCGGCGAACGCGGCGAACCGTTCCTTCTCGTCCGGCACGTACGTGTCCAGCAGGTTCAGGTAGAACTGGACGTGCACCGCCTCCTCGAACAGCTGCCGGGACAGGTAGAGCCGGCCCTCGGGGGAGTTGACGTGCTGGTAGAGGTTGAGCACGAGGTTGTTGGCGACGATGGTGTCGCCGGTGGCGAAGAACGCCACCAGCCGCGACACCAGGTGCCGTTCGGCGGGGGACAGCTTCGCCAGGTCGGCGAGGTCTCCGTGCAGGTCGACCTCCTCGACCGTCCAGGTGTTCTTGATGGCGTCCTTGAACCGGTCGAAGAAGCGCGGGTAGCGCATCGGCCGCAGGGTCAGGTCCATGCCGGGGTCGAGCAGCATGTGCCGGGTCGGCGCGGTGGTGGTCACTGGCATGCCTCGCAGCTCTCGGGGTTCTCCAGGGAACAGGCCAGCGCCTCGTCGTCGCTCACGGCGGACACCATGCCGGAGACCGGGGCGAGCACCGGCGCGACGGTGGCCTGCTGGATGCGGGTGGCGGGACGGGAACGCAGGTAGTAGGTGGTCTTCAGCCCGGCCTTCCAGGCGTACAGGTACATCGAGGAGAGCTTGCCGATGGTCGGCGCGCTCAGGAACAGGTTCAGCGACTGGGACTGGTCGACGAAGGGCGCCCGCGCGGCGGCCAGGTCGATCAGCGCCCGCTGCGGCAGCTCCCAGGCGGTGCGGAACAGCTCCCGCACCGGCGCGGGCAGCTCGGTGATGTCCTGCACCGAGCCCTCGGCCCGCTTGATCCGGTCGCGGACCTGCGGCGTCCACAGCCCGCGGGCCTTCAGCTCCCGCACCAGGTACGTGTTGACCTGGAGGAATTCCCCGGACATGGTCTCGCGCTTGAACAGGTTGGACACCTGCGGCTCGACGCACTCGTAGCAGCCGGCGATGGAGGCGATGGTGGCGGTCGGCGCGATCGCCACCAGCAGCGAGTTGCGCAGCCCGTGCGCGGCGATCCGCTCGCGCAGCGCCGCCCACCGCTGCGTCTGCGCCGGCTCCGCGCCCCACAGGTCCGGGTGCAGGTCACCCTTGGCGGCCCGGGTCTGCGGGTACGCCGGATGCGGACCGAACCGCTCGGCCAGCTCGGCGGAGGTCTCCAGCGCGGTCAGCAGGATCTCCTCCTGCACCCGGGTGGACAGCTCCTTGGCCTGCGCCGAGTCGAACGGCAGGCGCAGCGTGAAGAACGCGTCCTGCAACCCCATCAGGCCGAGCCCGACCGGCCGCCAGCGCGGGTTCGACGCCGCCGCCTGCTCGGCCGGGTAGTAGTTGATGTCGATCACCCGGTCGAGGAAGACCACAGCCGTGCGTACGGTGGCGCGCAGCCGCTCCCAGTCCACGCCGTCGGCGGTGACGTGGGCACCGAGGTTCACCGAGCCGAGGTTGCACACGGCGGTCTCGGCGTCGTCGTTCACCTCCAGGATCTCGGTGCACAGGTTGGACAGGTGGATGACGTTGCCCGGCTCGCCGGTCTGGTTGGACAGCCGGTTGGCGGCGTCCTTGAACGTCATCCAGCCGTTTCCGGTCTGCGCGAGCGTGCGCATCATCCGCCCGTACAGGTCCCGGGCCTTCACCGTGCGCACCGCGTTCTTCTCGGCTGCCCGGTACGCGGCGTCGAACGCCTCGCCGTACAGGTCGGGCAGCTCCGGGGCGTCCGACGGGTCGACCAGCGACCACTCGCCGTCGGCCTCGACCCGGCGCATGAACTCGTCCGGGATCCAGTTGGCCAGGTTGAGGTTGTGCGTACGCCGGGACTCCTCGCCGGTGTTGTCCCGCAGCTCCAGGAACTCCTCCACGTCCGGGTGCCACGGCTCCAGGTAGACGCAGGCCGCGCCCTTGCGCCGGCCGCCCTGGTTGACCGCCGCCACCCCGGCGTCGAGCGTCTTGAGGAACGGCACGATGCCGTTGGACCGGCCGTTGGTGCCCCGGATGAGCGCGCCCCGGCCACGCACCCGTGACCAGGAGATGCCGATGCCGCCGGAGAACTTCGACAGCTTCGCCACCTGGTGGTACCGCTCGTAGATGGAGTCCAGCTCGTCGCGCGGCGAGTCGACCAGGAAGCACGACGACATCTGGGTGTGCCGGGTGCCGGAGTTGAACAGCGTGGGGGAGCTGGGCAGGTAGGCGAGGCTGGACATCAGCCGGTAGAAGCCGGCCGCCTCGCCCGGGGTGCGGGACAGCCCGCAGGCCACCCGCAGCAGCCAGTACTGCGGCGTCTCCACCACCAGCCGCGACTGCGGGTGCCGCAGCAGGTAGCGGTCCGCGACAGTGCGCAGTCCGAAGTACTCGAACCGCAGGTCGCCGTCCGGGTCCGCGGCGTCGTCCAGCTTGCGGGCGTGCCGGGCCACGAACGCGGCCGTCTCGTCGCCGATCAGCCCCAGCCCGTGCGCGTACGCGATCGACTGGCTGAAGCTCGCCACGCCCTGACCGCGAACCTCCTTGTCCACGTACGCGGCCAGCAGCCGCGCCGCCAGCTTCGAGTACTGCGGCTCCTCGCCGACCAGCTCCGCCGCGGTCTGGATCGACAACCGGTCCAGCTCGGCGGTGGTCGCCCCGTCGTAGAGCCCGCTCATCGTCTTCGTGGCCACCCGCAGCGGGTCCACCTCGTCCAGGTCGGCGACCCAGCGCTCGACCGCCCGGACGATCTTGTTGACGTCCACCGGCTCGGTGTCGCCGTCCCGCTTGCGTACCCGCATCGCCGGCCGGCGGGCCTCGGATCCGCCGGTCCCGGACGGGGGACTCTCCTGTACGACAGTCATGACCTCTCCTCGCTGTCACCGTCTGGAGACGGCGGGAGACGCCAACGGGCGCGGCACGGCCGGCCCGGCTGCTGGCGTCGGTCGTCCCGCGCGACCTCCGACCGCCGTACGCGAAGGCGCACGGCGCGCTGGCAGGTCTTCGGACTCGCGGGCCCGACCGGGTCGCCGGTCGCCTACTGGCCGTCGCTTCCCAGGCCGGTGGCCCAGTGCTGTTGACGGCTGTCGTTCCCACTCACCGCTGCGGGGCAGTCCCGGACTTCCACCGGGTTCCCTCTTGCCTCGGACGGACCAGTTGAAGGCCCGGCCGAACCAGCTGCGAGGAACACCATATATGGCGGTGAGGGCTTCTTTGCAACACCAGATGTCGTGTCGGCGTGTCGGATCGATCTGACCGTCCACAGTGTCCACCCCCGATTCCGGCCCCACGCGGCGGGCGCGATACTCGGCGGTATGGGGAAAACCGGACGCCGCTGGGCGTGGGTGGCGGTCCTGCTCGTCGGCGTCGGGCTCCACCTGCTGGTGCTGGAGACGCTCGCCGGCACCGGAGCCGTCACGTTCGTGCCGGCGCTGATCGTGCTGGGCGCGTCCGTCGCGCCCGCCACGTTCCTGGCCTTCGCCCAGGGGCGGCCGGCTCGCCGCCCGGTCCCCGGCTCCGTCGTCGGCGTCGCCGCGCTCCTCGGCGGCGTGATCGGCGTGGTCGCCGCCGGCTGGCTGGAGTACGGCACGCTGCACCGCCTCGGCGTCCTGCCGATGGCGCTCGTCGCGCTGGCCGAGGAGACCGCCAAGCTGATCGTGCCGGCCGGCCTCCTGCTGCTGTGGCGGCGACACCCGGCCCCGGCGCAAGGGCTGGTGATCGGCGTGGCCTCCGGCGCCGGGTTCGCCGCGCTGGAGACCATGGGCTACGCGTTCACCGCGTTCGTCGGGTCGCAGGGCAGCCTCGGCGCGGTCGAGCAGACGCTGCTCGTACGCGGCCTCACCGCGCCCGCCGCGCACCTGGCCTGGACGGGGCTGACCGCCGCCGCGCTGTTCCCGTTCGCCGCCGCGCCCGGTGGCCGGAAGCTGGCGGCGTTCCTGCTCACCTTCGCCGCCGCCGTCACGCTGCACACCTGCTGGGACACGTTCGGCACCCAGCCCGCGTACGTGTTCATCGGTGGCGTGTCACTGGGCTGGGTGCTGCTGCGCCTGCACCTGGACCGCGAGCGGCCGGCCGCATCCGGGACGCCGGCCGCGTCGGCACCCCGGGAGCCCGCGGCGCACCCCGGCTGAGCCGGGACGCATGGCCCGCCCGTCAGCCGGCGGCCAGCCGGACGCCGAGTGCGACGAAGGCGACCGCGCAGAGCCGGTCGACGCGCGGTGACCAGCGGCTGTCACCCCACCGGCCGGTCGCGGGCGGCAACGCGTTGCGGCTGCTGGGCCGCGGCTGAGGCGCAGGTCAGGACGTCGTCGCTCCGGTCGCTGCGGCGGTCAGCGGCGCCGCCCCGAACGACACCGCGAACCGCTTGCACCAGATCGACACGCTGCGCAAACCGTCCAGGTCCACCGACGCGGGGATGTCGTACGCCTGGTCGCCGATGTTGCCCTTGAGCCGGCCCAGTTCGACCCAGCGGCCGTCGTCGAACACCCGCCAGCCCGCCCGGCCGGACTGCACCTTCCGGTCGGTGAGCCAGACCCGCAGGTCGGGTCCGTCCGAGGTGTCCAGTCCGCGCAGGAGCAGCTGACGGCGGCCGTCGGCGAGGCGGACGAACTGCGCCCGGCCGGACGTGTCGTGCTCGTGGGTGACGAAGTCACCGGCGGCGAGCACCACGTCGGCGGGCGCGGCGCCGGTCGGCGACGGGCCGGCCGTGCCGGAAGCCGGCGGGCCGGTGGTGCCGGCCGGCTGCGGCTCCGCCACAGTGGGCAGCGTCTCGCGTACCTCGCGGTCGGTCGCCAGCCGCCACGGCTGGAACAGGTACAGGCTCACCCCGAGACCGGTGACGGCCACGACGGCCAGCACCGACAGCACCACACGTCTTCTGCCCATGCCGTGACGCTAGGCGCGTACCCGGGGGAAAGATCTTTCCGTCCGCTTACGGCTCGGCGCCGGGCCGCCGCACCTGGACGCCGATGGGTAGCGTCTGGCCCATGGGTCGCTACGTGCTCGTCGTCGACGACGACCGGACGGTCAGCGACGTCGTCCGGCGCTACCTGGAACAGGACGGCTGCCGGGTCCGGCTGTCCTTCGACGGGCCGGACGCGCTCGCCGCGGCCGAGGAGGAGCCGCCCGACCTGGTGGTCCTCGACCTGATGATGCCGGGCCTCGACGGCATCGAGGTGTGCCGGCGGTTGCGCCGCCGGCTTCCCGGCCTGCCCGTCGTCATGCTCACCGCGCTCGGGGACGAGGCCGACCGGGTCGCCGGGCTGGAGGTCGGCGCGGACGACTACGTGACCAAGCCGTTCTCGCCGCGCGAGCTGGTGCTGCGCATCAGGTCGGTGCTCCGGCGCGCGGCCCCGCAGGAACGGGAGCGGTCGGGGGTGCTGCGCGACGGCGACCTCACCGCGGACACCGACCGGCGGGTCGCCGAGCGCGGCGGGCAGCCGCTGGCGCTCACCGTACGGGAGTTCGACCTGCTCGCCTTCCTGCTGGCGAACCCGGGACGGGCCTGGTCGCGGGCCGAGTTGCTGGACCGCGTGTGGGGCTGGCGGTTCGGTGACCAGTCCACTGTCACAGTCCACGTCCGGCGGCTGCGGGAGAAGATCGAGGACCGGGCCGCGCAGCCCCGCCGCATCGTCACCGTGTGGGGCGTCGGCTACCGGTACGAGCCGCAGGACGCCCTCCGGTGAACGAGCTGCTGATCATCGGGTTCTACGCCCTCCTCGCCGGAGCGCTCGTCGGCGCGCTCGGCGCCGGCGCGCTGCGGCTGGTGCGCCACCGGTCGATCCTCGCGCACATCGCGGTGCTGCTCGCGGTCACCATCGCCTCGGTGACCGCGGGCGTCACCGCCGTCGCCCAGGCCATGTTCCTGTCCGCGCACGACCTCCAGGTCGTCCTCGTGACGGTCGCGGCGTCGGCGGCGGTCAGCCTGGCCGTCGGGGTGGCATTCGCCCGCCGGCTGGCGCAGGCCGCGGTCTGGGCCGACCAGGCCCGGCAGCGGGAGCGGCAGCTGGAGGCCGGCCGCCGCGAGCTCGTCGCCTGGGTCTCGCACGATCTGCGTACGCCGCTGGCGGGACTGCGGGCGATGGCGGAGGCGCTGGAGGACCGGGTGGTCGACGAGCCGGCGGCGGTGGCCGAGTACCACCACCGGATCCGGGTCGAGACGGACCGGATGACGCGCCTGGTGGACGACCTGTTCGAGCTGTCCCGGATCAACGCCGGAGCGCTGCGGCCCGCGCTGTCCCCGGTGCCGCTCGGCGATGTGGTCTCCGACGCGATCGCCGCCACCGCGCCGCTGGCCGCCGACCGGCGGGTCCGGGTGCTCGCCCCGGAGACCGGCTGGCCGACGGTCCGGGCCGCCGAGGCCGAACTCGCCCGCGTCGTGACGAACCTGCTGGTCAACTCGGTGCGGTACACGCCGCCGGACGGCACGGTGCGTGTCGACGCCGGCCGGGAGGCCGACGACGCGTGGCTCGCCGTCTCCGACACCTGCGGCGGCATCCCCGAGGCGGACCTGCCGCGGGTGTTCGACGTGGCGTTCCGGGGAACCCGGGCCCGTACCCCGGCGCCGGCCGGCGACGACGAGGCGGCGCCGGCCGGTGGCGGGCTGGGCCTGGCGATCGTGCGTGGCCTGGTCGAGGCGCACGGTGGGCGGGTGCACGCGCACAACGTCACCGGCGGGTGCCGGTTCGTCGTCCGCCTTCCGGCCGCCTGACCGGGCCGGGCGGGTCAGACGGCGGCCGGGGGACCGGTCTCCGTCAGGCGCCCGCCGGCCAGGCGCAGCCAGCGGCCGACGTCGATCGCGGCGAGGAACCGCGCGTCGTGGCTGACCACCAGCAGCGCGCCCCGGTAGGCGTGGAGCGCGCTCTCCAACTGGCCGACGCTGACCAGGTCGAGGTTGTTCGTCGGCTCGTCGAGCAGGAGGAGCTGCGGCGCCGGTTCGGCGCCCAGCACGCACGCCAGGGTGGCGCGCAGCCGCTCACCGCCGGAGAGCACCCCGACCGGAAGGTGCGCTCGCGGGCCGCGGAACAGGAAGCGGGCGAGCAGGTTCATCCGCTGCGCGTCCGGTGCCTGCGGCGCGAACGCGGCGAGGTTCTCCGCCACGGTCCGGTCCAGGTCGAGTAGGTCCAGGCGCTGCGACAGGTACGCGATCCGGCCCTCGGCGCGCGTGATCCGGCCGTCCTCCGGTTCCAGGTCGCCGTCGATCAGGCGCAGCAGCGTGGACTTGCCCGCGCCGTTGGCGCCGAGCAGGGCGATCCGCTCCGGGCCCCGGATCGTCAGGTCGACACCGTCGGCGGCGAACAGCGGGCGGTCGCCGTGCCGCACCCGCACACCCTCGACGGTGAGCAGCGTGCGCCCGGCCGGCACGGTGGTGGCGGGCAACTCCACGGTTATCGTCCGCTCGTTGCGCAGCGCCCGCTCGGCCTCGTCCAGCCGCGCCCGGGCGTCGTCGACCCGGCCGGAGTGCATCTCGTTCGCCTTGCCCGCGGCCACCTGCGCGTCCCGCTTCATGCCACCGGCGACGATCCTCGGCAGGCCCGCGTTCTTCAGGTTGCGGGCCGCGTTCCCGGCCCGCCGGGCAGCCCGCTCGCGGGCCTCCTGCAACTCCCGCTTCTCGCGCTTGAGCTCCTGCTCGGCGCTGCGGACGTTCTTCTCCGCCACCTCCTGCGCGGCCCGCACGGCCGCCTCGTACGAGGTGAAGTTCCCGCCGTGGAGGCGCAGCTCACCGCGGTCGAGTTCGGCGATGCGGTCCATCCGGTCGAGCAGCGCCCGGTCGTGGCTGACCAGCAGCAGGCAGCCGTGCCACTGCTCCAGCACGTCGTGCAGCCGGTGCCGGGCGTCGAGGTCGAGGTTGTTTGTGGGTTCGTCCAGCAGCAGCACGTCGGGCTGCTTGAGCAGTTGCGCCGCCAGGCCGAGGGAGACCACCTGACCACCGCTGAGCGTGCCCAGGGGCCGGTCGAGGGCCAGGCCGCCGAGGCCGAGCCGGTCGAGTTGCGCGCGGGTGCGCTCCTCGATGTCCCAGTCGGCGCCGATCGTGGTGAAGTGCCTCTCGTCGGCGTCGCCGGCCTCGATGGCGTGCAGCGCCGCGATCAGCGGGGCGATCTCCAGCACCTCGGCCACGGTGAGGTCGGCGGCCAGCGGCAGGCTCTGCGGGAGGTAGCCCAGGACGCCGTCGACGGTCACCGACCCGGCTGCCGGGCGGTACTCGCCGGCGATCAGCCGGAGCAGCGTGCTCTTGCCGGCGCCGTTCGGCGCGACCAGGCCGGTCCGGCCGCCGCCGAGGGTGAAGGAGAGGTTCTGGAAGACCGGTGTGTCGTCCGGCCAGGAGAAGGTCAGGTTCGAGCAGACGACAAAGGAGTCGGACATCGGGAGACGACCTCGACGTACGGGCGGGCGGACCGGATCCGCCCGGCGGGGGACATGGTCACGAGGGAACGACGGGACGACCACGGCGCTCGCCTGCGGTCGGTCACGTCTCCGGGCTCACCCGGAGATGTCGTCGTCACCCGCCATGTCTGCTCTCCCTGTGCGGTCTGCGCGTCTCCGCTGCGGTCTGCGTCTCCGCTGCGGTCTGTGGCTCCGCTGTGCGGTCTGCGTCTCCGCTGTGCGGTCTGCGCTCGGATCGGCCGGGTTCACGGTAGCACCGGCCGTGCCCGCAGGCGGGTACGGCCCGTCGTCCGGCGGTGCCGGCGACGGCGTGACCTGCGTTACCTATCGTCGAGGCGGGAATGTGATCACCGGAGGCGCATTTGAATCAGGATGTGAGTGCCGCACCCTCTTCCGCCCGGGCGCAAGCCGACCGGGCGGAGATCCCCCAGACGACCGATGCCACCCCGACGTCCACACCGGGCGACCTGATGAGCCGCCGCCAGCGGCTCAAGCTCGTGCTGGTCCTCGGCTCGCTGATCGCTGTGGGTCCGCTGACGATCGACATGTACCTGCCCGCGCTGCCCGCCATCGTCACGGACTTCGCGACCACGTCGGCGGCGGTCCAGTTGACGCTCACCGGCACGCTCGCCGGGCTGGCCGTCGGGCAGTTGCTGATCGGCCCGCTGTCGGACGCGGTCGGGCGGCGCCGCCCGCTGATCGCCGGCCTCCTGCTGCACATCGTGGCGTCGGCGCTGTGCGTCGTCGCCCCGAACATCGCCGTCCTCGGCGTCCTGCGCGTCGTACAGGGTCTCGGTGTGGCCGCGACGGCCGTGGTGGCGATGGCGGTGGTGCGTGACCTGTTCAGCGGGACGGCGTTCGCCACCATGCTGTCCCGGCTGCTGCTGGTGATGGGCGCCGCGCCGGTCCTCGCCCCGACGCTCGGCGGCGGCGTGCTGCGGTGGACGGACTGGCGTGGCGTCTTCGTGGTCCTGGCCGTCTTCGGGGTGCTGCTCGTGGTGCTGGCCACGACCGCCCTGCCCGAGACGCTGCCGCCCGAGCGCCGCCAACGCGGTGGAGTCGTCGCGACCGTGATGACGTACGGTGGGCTGCTGCGGGACCGGGTCTTCGTCGGTCTGGTGCTGGTCGCCGGGCTGGCCATGGCGGCGCTGTTCGCGTACGTCGCGGGGTCGTCGTTCGTGCTGCAGGACGGGTACGGGCTCGACGAGCAGCAGTTCGGCCTGGCGTTCGGCGCGGGCGCGGTGGGCCTGATCGGCGCCACCCAGTACAACGTGCGGCTGCTGCGCCGCTATCCGTCGCAGTGGATCCTGCTGACCTCACTGGTGGCGGGCACGGTGGCCGGGCTCGCCCTGGTGGTGTTCGCCGCGACCGGCTTCGGCGGGCTGCCCGCCCTGCTGGGGTCGCTGTGGCTGGTGCTGGCGGCGGCGGGCCTGGCCATGCCGAACGCCCCGGCGCTGGCCCTGTCCCGCCACGGCGAGGCGGCCGGCACGGCGTCCGCCCTGCTCGGTGCCGTGCAGTTCGGCGTGGGCGCGGTGGCGGCACCGCTGGTGGGTGTGCTCGGCACCGGCGCGGTGGCGATGGCCCTGGTGGTGGCCGGCGGAATGGTGGCGGCGTTGGTGGTGCTGCTGGTCGTCGTCCGGCCGTCCCGGCTCGCCGGACTGGAGGCGGCGCCGACGGTGGCTGTCGCGCACTGACCGGGCCGCCCGGATCGCGCCGGGTGCGCGTAGTGCCTACGCTGCTGCCATGAGCGCCCCGGCCCGCATCCTGGTCGAGGGGATCCACGGCTCCGGCAAGTCGACGCTCGCCGCGCATCTGGCGCAGCGGTTCGGCCTGCCCTGGTTTCCGGTCGACGACCTGCTGTGGGAGCCCGGCTGGGTCGAGGTGCCGGTGGCCGAGCAGCGACGCCGGATCGAGGCGATCTGCCGGGGCGACAGGTGGATTCTCGACGGCGCGTACCACGGGTGGCGGGACGTGGTCCTCGGTCGCGCCGACCTGGTGATCGGCCTGGACTATCCGCGTGGGGTCTCGTTCCGGCGGCTGGTGCGGCGGACGCTGCGGCGGCTGGCCGGCGGTGAACTGATCTGCAACGGCAACCGGGAGACGCTGCGCAGCGTGCTGTCCCGGGACTCGGTGCTGGTGTGGCACCTGACCGGGTTCGGCCGGGCGCGGCGGCGGATGCGGGCCTGGCAGGCCGACCCGTCCGGGCCGCCGGTGCTGCTGTTCGACGACCCGGGCGCCCTCGACGGCTGGCTGGCCCGGGGAGCGCCGACAGGACCGCACGCGCCGCGGGCCGGCGCCTAGTGCCGGGGAGACATCGGGAAGCGGCCCCGGCGCCACTGCCAGTGGCGGCCGGCCCGCAGGTGGTCGATCACCGCGCGTTGCAGCGCGGTGCGGCGCGGCAGCCGGTCCAGTGGCGTGTTCAGGGTGCGGAACACGAACCGCAGCACCTCGACGTCGCCGTCCAGCCCGGGCTGCTCCTGGTAGGGCTCCAGGGTGAACCGCTGCTGGAAGCGGACGATGTTGGAGTCCTCCGGCAGATATTCGCGCAGTTGCGGGTCGAGCAGCCAGGAGCCGCAGGCGAAGGCGGTGTAGCGCTCGTCGGGGAAGTGGCGCGGAAAGAACCCCCGGGCCCGCGAAAGCGACGCGTCGACCGCCTCCGGGGTCAGCGGTCCCGAGTCCGGGATGTGCAGGTCGATCGCCTCGGCGTCGCCGCGCTGGTGCTGGAGCCGGCCCATCTCGTAGAGGCCGCCGCGCGCGTGCAGCGTCAGCCAGCACTGCATGACCGGCCAGCCCTCACCGTTCATCCGCCGGTCGACGGCGAGGTTCCTGCCCAGGTCGGCGAGCGTCGTCCAGGACACCTCGTCGGAAACGCCGTGGTCGCTGTGGTAGGCCCGGACGACGTCGACCAGTGCGAGGTACGCGTAGGCGTACAGGTGCCGCCAGGCCGGGCCCCGCTCGCGCGGCAGCGCCGGGCCCGGTGGCAGCCAGGCGAAGCCGCCGAGGTCGGCGCGGACCAGTGCGGTCGAGCGGTCGAGCAGCCAGCGCAGCTCCGGCGTCCACAGTGGCGATCCGGGCTCCGGCCAGCCCGCCAGGATCTCGGCGGCGTCGTCGGGACGGACCGCGAGCCGGTCCAGCAGCGCGGGCGCGTCCACCCGGGCGGGCAGCGGTGCGGAGGGCAGGTCACCGGCGAGCCGGCGCACCCGGTCGATCTCCTCGGCGAGCACGCCGAGCCGGCCGGCGACGTCGTCGACATCCATGGCGACGACGCTACCGGCCGGCGCCCGCTCGGACAGCCCCGTGCGGTGCTCAGCGCCGTTGCTGGCACGGCACGCAGAAGCGGGCCGAGGGCAGGATCTCCAGGCGGGCGGTCGGGATGTCCTGCCCGCAGCGCTCGCAGATGCCGTACGTGCCCTCGGACATCCGCTTGAGCGCCTGTGCGCTGTCCGCGACGCCCTGGCGTGCGACCTCGATCAGCCGGCGTAGCGTGTCCGGGTCGTGGCCACCGTGGTCGGGCTGCCGCGTGTGCAGCGTCAGCTCGGTGAGCTGGTCGGTGTACTCGCCGAACTGCCGGTCGAGCAGTTCGCGCAGCGTGTCGGTGCGGTCGTTCAGGGCGTGCGTCATGATGTGGCGCTCCTTTCCGGGCGGCGCTCGGTGTTGTGCGGGTGGCGCAGGGCCGAGATGGCGGCCATGCCGGCGCCGGTCAGCGCCGCGGTACGGGGTGACGCGGCGCGGTGGACCGTCGCGTCGAGCGTGGCCACCAGGCGGGCGGTCACGTCGGGCCGGGTGGCGCCGTCGCCGATGACGACCGGGCCACGGGCCAGCGCGGCGCGGACCAGGGGCCGCAGGGCGGCGTCCTGACGCAGCTCGCGTACCAGCCGGGCGGTGGTGTCGGCGAGCATGACGGCGGTCGTCGCGTGGTTCAGGTCCCGGGTGCCGACGTCGGCCCGCCGGGCGGCGACCACCCGCCCGTCCTCCAGCAGCGCCACCTCGGTGAGCTGGGCGCCGATGTCGGCGACCAGCAGCCTGCCGGCGGCGGCGCCGGCGCCGATGGCGCCCGCCCGGACGCTGTCGAGGAACAGCAGCCGGGACGGGGCCAGCACGGCGGTCAGCACCCGGCGCGTCGCCTCCTGCTCGGCCGGCACAGCGAGCACCGGCCGGCAGGCCACGACCAGCGCGCCGACCGGGACCGGGGTGCGGTGGTCGCGCAGGATCCGGCGCAGCTCGGTGACGCAGGCCGGACCGTCGACGATCCGGCCGCGCCGGACGACCGGGCTGCGCAGGCCGTGCCCGACCGGGACGCTCAGCGTCCGGCCCGGACCGAGCCAGATCCGCAGCAGGCTGCTGCCGAGGTCGACGGCGATCGGCGCCGCGTCGACGGTCAGCGGCGGGCGGCTGCCGTGGGAACGGCCGATCAGCATGCCGGTACGGGCCGGCGGGCGAATGGCTGTGACAGGGTGCGGCATACCGACCTCTCTCGGATCAGGGTGCCCAACCGGGCGGTGGACGGTGCGGGGAAGGGGCGGGGCCGGGGCCGCGGGCGTCGGATCCACTCGACGACGCCGGTGGCCGAGGGCTCAGACGCGCTTCTGGTCGCCCCTCGCAGGTCGGGACGCGACGAGAACGGCGAACGCCGGTGGTGGAGCCCCCATCGACGTGCGGGTCATGCTCACCACCTCCTCGCTGCTCGGGTACCGCATCGGACCTCCAGCGTCGCCGGGAACGCCACGCGCGGCACTGCACGCCACCGGCCAACAACAAGCGCGATGATTGCCGGTCGCCGGAACCCGGATCCCCCGTCCCCCTGGCTATGGTTGACACATGGAGAACGCGAGCTCAGCTCGAACGTCTTCCGCGCCGCCCTAGCGCCGACCGGTTCCGGCGGGCGCGGCGACCGTGTCCGAAGGAGGTCCCGTGATCATCGAACGTATGACCCTTCCCGGCATCGGGGTCCGGCACACGCTGGTCACCGAGGAGGGCCGTCGCATCGGGGTGATCGACTACCAGGTGGGCGGCCGGCGCGACGTCGTCCACGACGACCCGGACGACCCGGACCGCATGGTCACGCTGACCCTCACCCGCGACGAGGCGTCGGCCCTGGCCAACCTGCTGGGCTTCCCGGAGCTGGTCGCCGTACCGGTATGACCCGGCCCTATGCCGGCAGCGGCCGGCGGGGCCAGTCCAGCCCTCGCGCCCCGAGCACGGCGGCGTGCAGCGTGAACCGGTCCCGCCCGTCGGCGGGGTCGTAGCCGCTCAACGCCCGGATCCGGGCCAGCCGGTAGGTGACGGTGCGCACCGACACGTGCAGCCGGCGGGCGGCCTCGGTGGCGACCTCGCCGCACGCGAAGTACTCGTTGAGCGTGTCCAGCAGCGGCTCGGCGCCGCCGCGCGCCTGGGCCAGCGGCGTCAGCACCGCCCGGACCAGGTCGACCATGGCGGGCTGGTCACGCAGCAGCACCCGGTAGATCAGCAGGTCGTGCGCGTCGATCACGGACGCCTCGCTGTGCAGGCGGCGTGCCGTGGTCAGCGCCTCCCGGGCCTCCTCGTACGAGCGGGCGATGCCGTAGACGCCGGGGTGCGGGCGGCCCACCGCCACCTGCCACGGCCGGCCCCGCACCAGGCGGTCCAGCTCGCCGTGCATCAACGTGCCCAGGTTCGCGGTCGGGCCGGCGTCGCGGCCCCGGTCGGCGGTCACCGGGTCCGCCGGGGCGATCACCACGAGCAGACCCTCCTTGGTCGCCACCAGCACGTCCCGGTCACCGAGCCGGTCGAAGATGACCCGCTCCAGCGCGCTGATCGCCTCCTCCGTGTCCGGCAGCCGGCGGCCGGGCGCGGCGAGCGCGACCTGGTGCACCCGGGCCAGGTCCAGGCCGAACGGCTCGGCCCGCTCCACCAGCCCGCCCAGGTCGGAGTCGCCGCGCAGCAGGTCGTCGACGAGTTCCCGGCGCAGCGACTCCTCGCGCCGGACGAGTTCCCGGCGGGCCACCGCGTACCCCTCGGCGAGCGTGGCCACCGCCGTGTCGACCACGTGCAGGACGGCGTCGGCGGCGGCGCGGACCGCCTCGCTGTCGTCGGACCGGTCCAGGTGCGGCAGCTGCCGCCAGACGCGCCGCGCCGCGGACAGGTAGAGGCGGACCGCGCGGCCGGCCGAGATCCCCTGCTCGGCCGCGCGCCGGCCCAGCGCGCCGACCGCGTCGAGTTCGGCGCGGCGCGGACGGCGGCCGGTCACCGCCGCGTCGGTCAGCAGCCGCAGGTAGTCACCGAGCAGCTCCACCGGCACGCCACCGGCGTCGGCGCCCGCCTCGCGGGCCACCGCGGCCAGCCACTGCTCGTCCTCGCCGGCCGCGACCGGACCCGGCCGGCGGACGCTGTCGGTCATCGCGATTCCTCCGTGCGGGGCCCGCGCCGGAGGCCGGCCCACCGCGCCCAGCGTAGGCCGCGGGTCCGGCGGCGGCGGGCGTGACCGGCCCGTTCGAGGGCGGGCGCGCCCGCCGTCATGACCGCGACTGCGGGCCGGGGTCGATCACCAGCGCCGGGCCGATCCGCCGCTCACCCCGGGGACCCCGGGTCAGCCGCCGCGCCGCGACCGCCGGGTCGTCGTCGGCGGCGGCCACCTGATCAGGTACGCGCACCCAGTGCTGGCGGTGCGCGTCGGCGTACGCGGCGCCGAGGACAGCGATCCGGTGGCCCTCGACCGGCGCCGGCATCGGGTCCCCGCCGGGGGCGGTGGCGCCGAGCGCCGGACCGGCCGGCACCGCAACGAATGCGCCCCGGTCACCGGCGACGGTGATCAGGTCGGGGGAGCCGCAGCGCACCGCCTCCACCGCGCCGGACCGGTCCACCCGCACGATCGTGGCGCGCAGGTGGCCCGCCGGGGCGAGATCGCGTACCGCCCGGTCGAGCACGCCGGCGAGGTCCGGCAGCGGGCGTCCCGGCCGGGCGTGGCGGCGGAAGGTCTGCTCGACGGCACGGCGCCCGGCGGGGGTGTCCAGTGCCGCGCCGGTGATCGTGCCGATCAGGGCGAGCAGGCCGCCGCCGCGCAGCGGAACGGCGGCGCCGATCTCCCCCGGTGTGCCGCAGATCGCCAGCGCGGCTCTTCCCGGACCGGCCGGCACGGTGAACACCGCGACGTCCGGCGGCCCGGCGGCGCGCGCCACGGTCGCGGTCCGCGTCCGGCGGCGGGCCCAGGCCAGGGCCGGCACCGCGGCCAGGCTGACCGCCGAGGCGAGCAGAGCCTGCGGATCGCTGCGGTGGCCGGGGATCACCGGTACGACGACCGAAAGCACGACCAGCACTCCCGCCCACGCCGACACCAGCGCCGCCACCCGGGGCCGGGCCGAGACGCCGAGCAGGCCCGGTAGGAGCACCCAGCCCAGCGGCGTGCTGACCTCGGCGACGCCCATCAGCATCGCGTTCCCGGTGGTGCCCGCCAGGGCGGCTCGGATCGGCAGCACGCCGACCACCCTATCGGGGTGTCCGCCGGACGCCGACCGGCGTACCGGGCAGACCAAATTCCACTCCTTACCCGAAGCAGAGCGGAGCTGACACGACACGTTCGCGTGATTCTCTCGACATACCGTCTTCCGGCCTGGCCAGTTAGGGTTGACGTACCGCAGGTCGATCTTGAGGAGTGTGTGTGCTGGTTCTGGTGGCGGTCCATGCGTTCGCAGCCGTGACCGCCCCCGTGCTGGTACGCCTCCTCGGTAGACGTGCGCTCTACCTGCTGGCCGCCGTCCCGGCGGCGGCGCTGGTCTGGGCGCTGACCCGGACCGAGGCGGTCCGCTCGGGCCGGCCGGTGGTCGAGACGGTCACCTGGGTGCCGCAGCTCGGGCTGGACCTCGCGCTGCGGATGGGCACGCTGTCCTGGCTGCTGGTGCTGCTCGTCGGCGGCGTCGGCGCGCTCGTGCTGGTCTACAGCGCGCGCTACTTCGACCCGGACGATCCCACCCTCGGCCGCTTCGCCGCGGTGTTCGTCGCGTTCGCCGGCGCGATGCTCGGCCTGGTGGTCTCCGACGACCTGCTGCTGCTCTACGTGTTCTGGGAACTGACCACCGTCTTCTCGTACCTGCTGATCGGCAGCGATCCGACCAAGCGGGAGAGCCGGCGGGCCGCGATGCAGGCGCTGCTCGTGACCACGCTCGGCGGCCTGGCGATGCTCGCCGGGTTCGTGATGCTGGGCCAGCACGCCGGCTCGTACCGGTGGTCCGAGATCTCCGGGAACCTGCCCGAGGGCGGTTACCTCACCGTCGCGCTGGTGCTCGTCCTGCTGGGCGTGACCAGCAAGTCGGCGATCTTCCCGTTCAGCTTCTGGCTGCCGCGCGCGATGGCCGCGCCCACGCCGGTCAGCGCCTACCTGCACGCCGCCGCCATGGTCAAAGCGGGTGTGTTCCTGGCCGCGCTGATGGGCCCGGCGGTCGGCCAGGCCACCGTGTGGCGCGCGGTGCTGCTCGGCGGCGGCCTGATCACGTTGTTCCTCGGCGGGTGGACGGCGCTGCGGCAGGTCGACCTCAAGCTGCTGCTGGCGTACGGCACCGTGAGCCAGCTCGGCCTGCTCATGGTGATCCTCGGCGCGGGCACCCGCGACACCGCGCTGGCCGGCGCCGCGATGCTGCTGGCGCACGCCCTGTTCAAAGCCACCCTCTTCCTCGTCGTCGGCGTCGTCGACCACGTCACCGGCACCCGTGACCTGCGCGAACTGAGCGGCCTGGGCCGTCGGGCGCCGGTGCTGGCGGCCGTCGCCGGTCTCGCCGCCGCCTCCATGGCCGGTCTGCCGCCGCTGTTCGGCTTCGTGGCCAAGGAGGCCGCGCTGGAGGCGTTCCTGCACGGCGGTACCGTCGAGCTGCTGGTGCTCGCCGGGGTGGTCGTCGGCTCGGCGCTGACCGTGGCGTACACGCTGCGCTTCCTCTGGGGCGCGTTCGCCGCCAAGCCCGGCGTGGCGGAGACCCGGCCGCACCGGATCGAGCCCGCCTTCATCGGCCCGGCGGCGGTGCTCGCCCTGGCCGGCCTCGCGGTCGGCATCGGCGCCCCGGCGGTGGACCGGGTGCTCGCCCCGTACGCCGACCAGTTCCCGACCGCCGACCCCGGCTACCACCTGGCGCTCTGGCACGGGCTGACGCCCGCCCTCGGCCTGTCGGCGCTCGCCGTCACCGGCGGCGTCGCGCTGTTCCTGCTGCTGCACCGCCGCCGTCCGTACCTGGCCCGGCTGCCCTTCGACGGCGCCACCGGCTACGACCGGCTGGCGAGCGCCGTCGACCGCGCGGCGGTGGAGCTGACCGGCGCCACCCAGCGCGGCTCCCTGCCGTTCTACCTCGGCGTGATCCTGCTGGTGCTGGTGATCATGCCGGGCGGCGCGCTGCTGGCCGGCGTGCCCTGGGTGCAGAAGTTCCAGCTGTGGGACACGCCGTTGCAGGCCGTCGCGGGCGCAGTGGTCGTCGTCGCCGCGCTGGTGGCCGCCCGCGCTCGCCGCCGGCTCACCGCGATGATCCTGGTCGGGGTGACCGGCTACGGCACGGCGCTGCTGTTCATCCTGCACGGCGCGCCGGACCTGGCGCTCACCCAGTTCCTGGTGGAGACCGTCACGATCGTGATGTTCGTGCTGGTGCTGCGCCGCCTGCCGCGCCGGTTCTCGGCCCGCCCGATCCGCGCCACCCGGCGGTTCCGCGTCGCGCTCGGCGTGGCCGTCGGCCTGGTCACCGCCGGCATGGCGTACGTCGCGGCGGGCAGCCGGACGGCCACGCCGATCTCGGCCGACTTCCCGGACGAGGCGGTGTCCTACGGCGGCGGCAAGAACGTGGTGAACGTGACGCTCGTCGACATCCGCGCCTGGGACACGATGGGCGAGATCGCGGTGCTGGTGGTGGCCGCCACCGGCGTGGCCAGCCTGATCTTCCGCGGCACCCGCGCGCTGGACCTGCGCAGCGGCATCCCCGGCGCCGGCCGGCAGCAGTCGTCGCGTCCGCGCTGGCTCACCACCGGCGCGACCTCCCGGCAGCAGTCGGTGATCCTCCAGGTCGTCACCCGGCTGCTCTTCCACGCCATCCTGCTGTTCGCCATCTACCTGCTCTTCTCCGGCCACAACGCACCGGGTGGCGGGTTCGCCGCCGGGCTGGTCGCCGGCCTCGGTCTCGCGGTGCGATACCTGGCGGGCGGGCGTACCGAACTCAACGGCGCCGCGCCGGTGGACGCCGGGTTCGTGCTCGGCGCGGGACTGTTCGTCGCGGTCGGCACCGGCGTCGCCGCGATGCTGCTGGGCGGCGAGTTCCTGCAGAGCGCGACGCTCGACTTCCACCTGCCGCTGCTGGGCCACGTCCACTTCGTCACGTCCGTGTTCTTCGACGTCGGCGTCTTCCTCATCGTGGTCGGCCTGGTGCTGGACATCCTGCGCAGCCTGGGCGCCGAGATGGACCGCCAGGAGGAGGACGACGAGCAGGAGAACGAACCGGCCGGCGTACGGGAAGAGGAGCTGGTGTGAGCCCGAACATCCCCAACCTGGTCTACATCCTGGTGATCGGCGTCCTGTTCGCCACCGGGGTCACGCTGCTGCTGGAACGCAGCCTCACCCGCGTCCTCATGGGGGTCATCCTGCTCGGCAACGGCGCGAACCTGCTGCTGCTCACCGGCGGCCGGGCGGGCGGCCCGCCGATCGTCGGCACCTCCGCCGAGGAGGACATGTCCGACCCGCTGCCCCAGGCGATGGTGCTGACCGCGATCGTCATCACGCTCGGCATGACCGCCTTCCTGCTCGCCCTGGCCTACCGCAGCTGGCACCTCAACGGCCACGACGAGGTGCAGGACGACGTCGAGGACCGCCGCATCATGGAGCTGGCCGACCGGGACGAGGGCCCCGGCACCGCGGACGCCGACATCGCCGACGGCAGTCCCGAGGCGCGGGTCCTGGCCGCCGCCGAGGCGGAGGGGGGCCGATGACCTGGCTCGTCCCGCTGCCGGTGGTGATGCCGCTGCTCGGCGCGGCCCTCACCCTGCTGCTCGCCCGCCGGGCCCGCATCCAGCGGTGGGTCAGCATCGTGGTGCTCGCCGCCACCGTCGCGGTCGCGGCGCTGCTGCTGGTCCGCTCGTCGCTGGACGGCCCGCTCGTGGTGGAGGTGGGCGGCTGGGCCGCGCCGATGGGCATCGTGCTCGTCGCCGACCAGCTCGCCGCGCTGATGCTCGTGGTCTCCGCCTCGGTGACGTTGTGCGTGCTCGTCTACTCCATCGGGCAGGGCATGGCCGACGGCAACGAGGAGACGCCGCTGTCGGTCTACCACCCGACCTACCTCGTGCTGACCGCCGGCGTGTGCAACGCGTTCCTCTCCGGCGACCTGTTCAACCTCTACGTCGGCTTCGAGATCCTGCTGGTGGCCAGCTACGTGCTGCTGACGCTGGGCAGCACGGAGACGCGGATCCGGGCCGGCACCACGTACGTCGTGGTCAGCCTGCTGTCGTCGCTGATCTTCCTGGTGGCGATCGGCCTGGTCTACTCCGCCACCGGCACGCTGAACCTGGCCCAGCTCGCCGACCGCCTGGACGCGCTCCCCGACGACCTGCGCCTGGTCCTGCAGGGCATGCTGTTGCTCGCGTTCGGGATCAAGGCGGCGGTGTTCCCGCTGTCGGCGTGGCTGCCGGACAGCTACCCGACCGCGCCCGCTCCGGTCACCGCGGTCTTCGCCGGTCTGCTCACCAAGGTCGGCGTGTACGCGATCATCCGTACCGAGACGCTGCTGTTCCCCGGCGGCCGCACCGCCGACCTGCTCATGGTGATAGCGGCGTTGACCATGGTGGTCGGCATCCTGGGCGCGGTGGCCCAGTCCGACATCAAACGGCTGCTGTCGTTCACGCTGGTCAGCCACATCGGCTACATGCTGTTCGGGGTCGGCCTGACCACCCCGCTCGGCCTGTCCGCGGCGATCTTCTACGTGGTGCACCACATCACCATCCAGACCACGCTGTTCCTCGCCGCCGGCCTGGTCGAACGGCGCGGGGGCAGCACCGCGCTGGACCGCCTCGGCGGGCTGGCCCGGTTGTCGCCGATGCTGGCGCTGCTGTTCTTCGTGCCCGCCCTCAACCTGGCCGGCATCCCACCGTTCTCCGGGTTCCTCGGCAAGCTCGGTCTCGTGCAGGCCGGCGTGGACGACGGCGGGGTCCTGGCCTGGGCGCTCGTCGCCGGTGGGCTGTTGACCAGCCTGCTCACCCTCTACGCCATCGCCCGGGTGTGGAACCTGGCGTTCTGGCGGGCCCCGCACCCGGACATGCCGGGGCCCGACGACGCCGACCGGGCGGCCCGGACCGAGGGCGCCGAGCAGCCACACGAGGGCGGCTCCCCGGCCGGCGCCGTGCTGCCCCGGTTGATGACCGTGTCGACCGCCGCCCTGGTGGTGCTCGGTCTGGCGCTGACCGTGGTGGCCGGGCCGCTGTTCGACATCAGCACCGACGCCGCCGACGACCTGTTGCGCCGTGCCCCGTACGTGGAGGCCGTGTTCCCGGAGGGACCGCCGTGATCCGTCAGCCGAAAGCGCCGCTGACCGCCCGTGACCGCTGGCGCAACCGGGCGATCGCCGTGACCGGTCTGGTCACCGTCTGGGTGCTGCTGTGGGGCACCTTCAGCTGGGCGAACGTGATAAGCGGACTGGTCGTCGCCGCAGTGCTGCTCGTGGTGTTCCCGCTGCCACCGGTGACGTTCGCCGGCCGGATCCGGCCGGTGCCGCTGCTGAGGTTCCTGGCGCGCTTCCTGCGCGACCTGGTCGTGGCGTCCGCGCAGATCGCGTGGCTGGCCGTCCGGTCCAACCACCCCCAGTCGGCGATCATCGGGGTGCCGCTGCGGGTGAACACCGACCTCAACCTGACCCTCAACGCTGAAGCCCTGTCGCTGGTGCCGGGCAGCCTGATCGTGGAGGCCGACCGGAGCACGGGCACGCTCTACGTGCACGTCATCGGCATCCGCAGCCGCGACGAGGTGGAGCGCTTCCGCCAGAGCGTGCTGGAACTGGAGCAGCGCATCGTGGCGGCCGTCGGCTCGCCCGAGGAGCTGGAGCTGGTCCGTCGATCCGCACCCACCGCCCCCCTCGGGTCGGTCGACCTGGAAGGAGCGCCGACGTGACAGTCGTCGCCGTGATCGTCACCCTGTTGCTCGTCGCGGCCGGTGGGCTCACCCTGGTCCGCATCATCCGCGGCCCGTCGATCCTCGACCGGGCCGTCGCCACCGACGTGCTGCTCGCCGTCGCGGTCGCGGCCATCGCGACCGAGGCGGCCTACAGCCGGGACGCCACCGCGCTGCCGGTGCTCGTGGTCCTGGCCCTGGTCGGTTTCGTCGGCTCGGTGAGCGTCGCCCGCTTCGCCGCGCGGAGGAACCCGAAATGAGCCTCGACACGGTCCTGGACACCGTCGCCGGTGTCTGCCTGATCGCGGGCGCGCTGCTCTGCCTCGCCGCCGGCATCGCGCTGGTCCGCTTCCCGGACGTGCTGTCGCGGATGCACGCCGCGGCCAAGCCGCAGGTGCTCGGACTGCTGCTGGTGCTGCTCGGCTGCGCGCTGCGGCTGCGTACCGGGGTGGACATCACCACGCTGGTGCTGGTCGGCCTGTTCCAGCTCGCCACCGCCCCGGTCGCCGCGCACATGGTCGGGCGGGCCGCGTACCCGCACGACGACATCCGGCGGGACCTGCTGATCACCGACGAGCTGGCCGACCACATCGAACGCATCCGCGCCGACCGGGCCGGTGAGCCGCAGGACACGTCGCCGGCCCGTACGTCCTGACGATCGCGAGCGCCGGAACAGGGGAGCCCATGAGCGGCACGGTCTACGAGAACGCCCGCATCCACACCCTCGACCCGGCCCGCCCGTACGCCGAGGCGATGCTGGTCCGCGGCGAGCGGATCGTCGCCGTCGGCGACCTCGCGGAGTGCCGGGACCGGGCCGGCGGGGCGGCGCGGCGGGTCGACCTCGGCGGGATGGCCGTGCTGCCCGGCCTGATCGACAGCCACATCCACGCGGCGTCCTACGTGCGCGGGCTGGACCAGGTGGACCTGCGGGGCACGGCGAGCCTCGACGAGGCGCTGACCCGGATCGCGGGACACGGCGCCACGCTGCCGCCGGACGCCTGGCTGCTCGGCGGCGGGTGGGACAGCAACAGATGGACCCGGCCGGTGCAGCCGGACCGTACCGACCTGGACCGGGTCTGCCCGGACCGCCCGGCGGCGCTGCCCAGCATCGACGGCCACACCATCTGGGTGAACAGCACGGCCCTGGCCCGGCTCGGCATCGACGCCGCCGTCCCCGACCCGCCGGGCGGGCAGATCGCGCGCGACGAGCACGGCGAGCCGACCGGCATCCTGCGCGAGGCGGCGGCGGACGCGGCGTACGCGGTGGTGCGCTCCCCGCACGCCGGTGACCTGGTCACGCAGTTGCGGACCTACCTGCCCCGGCTGCTCGCCGCCGGGCTGACCAGCATCCACGACCTGGACGGGCAGGACGCCCGCGCCGCCTACGAGACGCTGTACGCGCGGGGTGAGCTGCCGCTGCGGGTGCACAAGACGATCCCGGCCACGGCGCTGGACGAGGCGATCGAGCGCGGCTGGGCCACCGGGGACGGGGACCGGTGGCTGAGCACCGGCCCGGTGAAGATCTTCACCGACGGCGCGCTCGGCTCGCACACCTGCCTGATGACCGAGCCGTACGACGGCGAGCCCGGCAACCACGGCATCGCGGTCACCCCGGCCGAGGAGTTCGCGCGCCTGGTGGCGACCGCCGCCGGGGCCGGGATCGCGGTGGCGGCGCACGCGATCGGCGACGCGGCGAACCGGATGGTGCTGCGGGCGTACGCGCGCTGGCGCGAGTCGGCGGAACCCGCGGTGGCCCGGCTGCGGCACCGGATCGAGCACACCCAGCACCTGCTGCCCGAGGACGTGCCGCTGCTCGCCCGTCACCGGGTGATCGCCTCGATGCAGCCCACCCACTGCACCAGCGACATCCCGCTCACCACCCGGATGCTCGCCGGCCGGGGCCTGGCCTCGTACGCCTGGCGCAGCCTGCTCGACGCCGGCGCCACTGTGGCGTTCGGGTCGGACGCCCCGGTGGAGGACCCCGACCCGTTCTTCGGCATCCACGCGGCGGTGACCCGGCAGCAGCCCGACGGCACCCCGCCCGGCGGCGTCGACCCGCACGAGCGGCTCGACCTGGACGCCGCGCTGCGCTGCTTCACCGGGGCCGGCGCGTACGCCTCCTACGAGGAGCACCTGAAGGGCCGGCTGCGTCCGGGCATGCTCGCCGACTTCATCGTGCTGCCCACCGACCCGTACCGGGTGGAGGCGGAGCGGCTGCGGGACCTCACAGTGGTGCTGACAGTGGTCGGCGGCGTGGTCCGCTGGCAGCGCTGACCGGGTCCCGCCCGGACGCCGCTGTCCGGGCGGGACCCGGCGCTCAGGCGCCCTTGACCCAGTCGAGGCTGAACCGGGCGAAGTAGATGCCGCCGGTGTCGCCCACCTGACGTCCGATGTCTGCACGTCAGGCGGATCCGTCCCGGCCCGTCAAGGATCGGTTCCGGTCGACGTCCCGGTGCGGCTCGGGGCGTCAGTGGTCGCGCCCGGGCGCCTCGCCGAGCAGTGCCTCGCCCATCGCGGTGAGCCGGTGCAGCACCAGGTTGCCGTGCCGCTGGCTGACGATCAGGCCGGCCTCGCGCAGGATGGTGGTGTGATGGCTGGTGGTGGCCGGCGAGATGCGGGCACGCCGGGCCAGCTCGCCGGTGGTGGCGCCGCCGGCGGCGGCGCGCAGGACCGCCACCCGGGTGTGGCCGAGCAGCGGGCCGAGCCGGCGTTGCGGGCCGGTTGGCGGCGTCGGTTCCGCTCGTTGCCGGCATGCCGGATAGACAAGCGTCGGCGGCAGCTCCGGATCGGCCAGCGTGATCGGCGCGTGCCAGCAGAAGTACGACGGGATCAGCGTGATCCCCCGGCCGTCGAGACGCATGTCCCGGTCCTCCGGGTAGCCGTGCACGGACAGCACGGGCGGGTCCCAGGAGGTCTCTGGGCTCAGGTCGTCGAGGATCCGGCCGGCGCCGTCGTCGAGGATCCAGGCCCCGCGCAGGGCCCGGTCGCCGGAGACGGCGGAGGTGATCTGCGCCCAGTGCGGAGCGAGAGCGACCCGGAAGTAGGCGCGCAGCGCGTCACCGAGGCCGTGCCGGGCGGCGGGCCGGCCGGCGGCCAGGTCGACCAGCCAGGGGCTGTCGACGGGTGTCACCATCCGCCCCAGTTCGGTGCGGATCCGCCGGGTCGGGGTGTCGAGCACCCGGTCGATTGCCTCGTCGGGGTCGGTGACCGGGCCGGGGGTGAGGAAGTCCGGGAAGTACCGCTTGAGCGGCGCGATCGGTAGCAACCGCTCCCGGACGACCGGGACGAGGCCGGTTCGTTCCAGGTCGGGGCGCACCTGCCGGTGCCAGTGGGCGTAACCCGCGTAACCGGCCCGGGTCTGGAGGCGGTGCAGGCTGCAGATGATCTCCCACAGTGGATCCGGCCGGGCCGCCAGCCGGGTGCGGCTGAGGTCCCCGGCCGTGAAGTGGATGCGTAGCGTCCCCATGACGCACAGTGTTCCCGCGCCCGCCACCGCGCTCAGTCTTGTCCCTGACATTGACATAAGTCACTGAATGACGGCGGTGGGGCGGCAGCCGTGCGGCTGCCGCCCCCGGGTGTCTCAGCCCGCGCTGCAGGTCGACCGCCACCGGTGGGACGCGATGTTGTCGTTGGCGTTCGCCATGTAGCCGTCGCGGTTGGAGCCCCAGGTGAACCAGACCCCGGTGAGGTTGTCCCACGCGTCGCCGGCACCGAGACAGGCGTACGCGCCGGTGTAGTCGGTGTGGATGTAGAGGGCGACCGGCCGGCCGCTGTTCGAGTCGTTCCACGCCGACGACGCCAGGTTGCGCATGCTGGCCCGGTTGTTGTTGTCGCAGTTGGCGTTCTCCGCCGTGTTGATGGTGTCCCAGTTGTTGTCGGCGTTGTACCACCAGCACCACCGGCCCGCCCAGCCGGCGTCCTGGCTGACGTACAGGTACCCGCTGCCCGCGGCGGCGCGCTGCGCCGTGTCCGCGTGCGGGGTCGGCCGGGGCGCGGCCTGGGCGGCGGTGGCGGTGAAGGCCAGCGCGACTGCCGCCGCGACCACTGTGGCCAGCACGGACCGTACTGCTCTCATGGTGTTTCCCTCCGGTTGGGTCCTTCCGTGGCGGGCCGCCACGGACGTCGTGGGGTGGGTCAGCCGGCGGCCAGCACGGCACGGGCCAGCGGCAGCGCGGCGGCCTCCAGACGGAGCCGTTCGGCGACCTCGGTGTGGAACCGCCCGTCGATGGCCCGCCGGTGCTCGGCGTCGAGTCGCCGGGCGAGCCGGCCGAGCCCGGTGCGCGTGGCGCAGGTGGCCTCCGCCACCGCCAGCCTGATCTCGCCGGGCGTGACGGAGCCGGATGTGCCGGAGCCGGACGTCGGCTCCGGCGCCGACGCGCGGGCCGATGCCGGGTCGGCGACGTCGTGTCCGGCGGCGCGCATGCACCGCCGCCACGCCCGCACGCCGTCGGCGTAGCGGGGGTCGGCCAGCACCCGGCCGACGCGCAGTCCCGCGAGGTTGTCAGTGATCCTGGTGACGCGATACCAGCCGGGCAGGTCGCGATAGAGCTGCCGCTCCGCCTCGGACGTGCAGCTGTGACTGCTGCGGCGTACCACCCCGCCGGCCGGCAGCGTCGCGCGCAGGGCGTCGGGCTCGCCGGGGTCACCGTTGACCGCGCGCACGGCGGCGGCGCCGCGTTCCGGGGGCAGGTCCCGGACGTACCGCGCGTTCGGGTCGGCCGCCATCGCCTCTTGGAGGCGGCGTTCCAGGGCGCCGCCGTATCCGTGCCGGCGCGCGTAGGGCACGTCGTCCAGGACGTACGGGAACTCGCGCAGCTCCGGCACCGGCTGCCGGGGGACCGGCCAGTAGCGGAACCCGCGCCGCTGCATGCAGTCGCGGATCAGTACCTGCTCGGCGGCGTACAACAGGTCAGCGGGCGGGGCGGAGAGGGCCGGTGCGCTCGGGCCCGGCGGCAGTGCGGCCGCGCCGTGGTCACCGGGCGGCGGCGCGGCGTCCCGGCTCGCGCCCAGCGCCCCGGCCACCGCCGCCGCGAGCACGGCCGGCACCGCTGCCGCGTACCACCAGGACCGTGACCGGCGCGACACCACCGCCATGACACCCACCTCGGCCGCCCGGGGCGCCCGATGCGCCCGTCACAAGACAGCTTCGGCACCGGGGGAGCGCCGGGACAGAGGGCTTCGATCAGGCTCGAACGACAGGTCCCGGCGTCCGCAACCTGTCCTACCTGGACGCCGCCGTGCTCGCGCCGCGCGCGACCGCGCCGGCGCTGATCTCGATCGCCCTGCGCGACCAGGTCTGCCCGCCGTCCACCTGCTTCGCCGCCTACCACCGCTACGGCGGCGCCAAGGACGTGCGGGTGTACGAGTTCAACGACCACGAGTGCGGCGAGGCGGAACACCAGCGCGAACAGCTCACCTGGCTGCGCGGGATCCTGGGCGCCTAACTGGCGCGTTCCACCACGTAGTCGGTCAGCTCCAGCAGGAAACGGCCGTCCTCGGTGTCGGCGGCGGCGCCCAGCGCCCGCTCACCCTCGCGGCGGGCGGCCAGCGCGAGATCCCGCGCGCCGCGCCGCGCCGACTCCACGCAGTCGTACGCGAGCAGCCGCCCGTGCAGCCAGCGCACCTCGGCGTCGGTGCGCTGCGCCCGGGTCCGGCTCAGCAACCGCACGAGCCGCTCGCGTTCCTCCGGCGTGCAGCGCCGCATGAAGTCGATCAGGATCAGCGTGCGTTTGCCCTCCCACAGGTCACCGGCGATCTCCTTGCCGTACCGGGCGTAGTCGCCGGTGAGGTTCAGCGCGTCGTCCTGGATCTGGAACGCCGCGCCCAGGTACCAGCCGTAGCGGTCCAGCACGTCGACCGCGTTCTCCCGGCCGGTCGCCACGAGGATGCCGGTGCGGCACGGGTAGATGCACGTGTACCAGGACGTCTTCTTCAGGCACATCCGGTAGTAGTCGTCCGCGTCCAGGTCGCACACGTTGTCGCGGATCCAGCCGATCTCGATCGCCTGGCCCTCCAGCGAGTGGCGCATCATCAGCTCGGTCTCGGTGAACAGCCGCCAGGCGATCCCGGAGCCGAGCGCCGCCCGGTTCGCGGCCAGCCGCTGCAACGCCAGCAGGTTCGTCATGTTGCCGACGTTCAGCGCCACGCCGACGCCGTACTCGGCGTGCAGCGTCCGCCCGCCGCGCCGCTGTTCGCTCTCATCCTGGATGTCGTCGTGGATGAGGAAGGCGTTGTGGAACAGCTCCACCGTCACCGCGGCGTTGAGGCCCACCGCGTCGCCGCCGCCGAACGCCCGGCACGTCGCCAGGCACAACGCGGCGCGCAGCCCCTTGCCCCACCGGCGCGGATACTCCGCGACCAGGTCGTAGAGGTAGCGCGGGCCGCCGTCGGGCACGTCGTCGAGCAGCGCGCCGAGGGCGAGCCCGCGATAGCGCTCCAGCATCCGTTCCACGTGCCCGCCGGCCACCCCCGCGGTCGGCGCCATCGCGCCGCTACCGGTCCGTCGGCCGATTCGGGGCCGGCGACGCCAGCCGGTCCGCGAGCCCGTTGGCCACCTCGGGGGCCAGCCGCGCCAGATTGAGTACGGTGTCCAGCGCGTCGTGCGCGTCCGAGACGTACCGGCGGACCACCTCGCCGCGCTGGTCGTCGGCCATCTTCAGCTGCCCGACCACGGTGTCGATGAGGGAGTGCCCGTCGGTGCGGACCCGGGCGACGAGTTCGTCGAACGCCTCCGGGTCCACCCGCCGGCTCTCGGTCAGCTTCTCCTCGAGCCGCCGGGCGCCGGCCAGCCCCGCCGCGATCTCCTCCTCCAGCACCGTGGCCGCGTGGCTCACGGTCTCCGAGGTCTCCTCGGCCACCTTCTCGAAGCGCTCGTTTGTGCGCTCACGCTCGCCGTCTGTCATGGGCGAAGTGTCATCGGACCAGCGACGACGCGCCAGACGAGTGTCGCCATGGTGACTGAGCGTGTCCGACCCGGGTTGCGTCGCCACTGGGTACGGGTACTCAGCGCACCACCGTTCCGTCGCTCATGTGCGGGCGTCCCAGCCCCGACAGGATTCTTGTCATGGCCGAGACGCTGCACCGACACGCCGCTGCACGTACCGTCGACACGCCGCTGCCCGCCGAGGCCGCGCTGGCCCCCGCCGGCCGCGCGGTCGCCGCGCTGGCCCGGCTCGTCGCCCACCACCCCGCCGGCTGGCGCTGGATGGCCCGGCGCCACCACCCGGTCCTCGACCGCCTGGCCGCCGCGAACGCACGGTCGACCTGCGTGCGGGCGGCCCGGCGGGTGCCCGCCTACCAGGCGTTCCTGCGGGCCCGCCCGGGTGGCCTGCGCCGACGGCTGCGGGACTTCCCGGAGACCGACAAGCGCGAGTACGTCATGGCGTACGACGCCTCCGCCCGGTGCCGGGACGGGCGGCTGCCGGAGCGCGGCGTGGTGGTGGACGAGTCGGCCGGCTCGTCCGGGCGGCCGTTCAACTGGCCGCGCGGCGAGCGGGAACTGCGGGGGGTGCACCGGGACATCGCCGGCTACAGCGGACTGGCGTTCCCGATGCGCCGGCCGTTCGTGATCAACGCGTACTCGATGGGCGCCTGGGCGACCGGCACCACCACCGGCGCGGCGATGGCCCGGATCGCGACAGTGAAGAACACCGGCCCGGACCTCGGGAAGATCGTCGACACGCTGCGCGAGTTCGGTCCCGGCCACGACTACCTGGTGACCGCGTACCCGCCGTTCCTCAAGCATCTGCGGGACCGGCTCGACGCCGAGGACTTCCCCTGGTCGAAGTACCGGATCTTCGCCAGTTGCGGCGGCGAGGGCATGACCGAGGCGCTGCGCGACTACCTGGAGCAGCGCTTCGTGCGGGTCCGGTCGGCGTACGGGGCGTCGGACCTGACCATCGGCATCGGCGCGGAGACCCGGCTCACGGTGTGGCTGCGGCGGCGGCTGCGCACCGACGCGGGGCTGCGCGCGGAACTGCTCGGGCGCGGCGAGCAGCGGCTGCCGATGATCTTCCAGTACAACCCGTTCGCCACCTACCTGGAGACCAACGAGCGGCGGGAACTGCTCTGCACGGTCACCAGCCCGCACGTGCTCCAGCCCCGGCTGCGCTACAACGTCGGCGACGAGGCGCTGCTCGTGCCGTACCAGCGGATCGTCGAGCTGGCCCACACCGACCCCGTGCGCCGCGCCGAGTTCCGTACCGCGGTGTCCGAGGAGCGGATGACCCTGCCACTGCTGCTGTTGTTCGGCCGTAGCGACTCCACGGTGTCCTACCTGGGCGCGAACCTCTACCCGCAGGACGTCGAGTACGGCCTGTACGCCGGCAACCCGCACGCCGCCGAGATCAACAGGTTCTGCCTGACGCTGCACGAGGACGCCGCGCTGGAGACCCGGCCGGTGATCCACGTCGAGCTGCGCCGCCCGCTGGACGCCGCGGCACGCGCGGCGCTCGCCGACGCCTGCCGCGACGGGATACGCGCGCACCTGACCTCGGTCTCGCGGGACTTCGCGCAGTCCCTGGTGGAGGACCCGACCGCCGGTGACCTGCGCGTGGAGCTGCACGAACCGGACGGCGGCCCGTTCGCCGACATGCAGAAACTCAAGAACGTCTACCTGGTGAGGTGAACGATGCGTACCCGTGACTTCTCCCGCGCACCGGCGCAGGCCCGCGCCGGCGCCATGTTCATCGGCGCCACCCGGTACGCGAACCCGCTGGTGCTGCTGCGCCTGGCCCCCGGGTGGATCCGGATGGTGCGGGACATGCGCCGGATGTCCGGCTACTGCTGGCACACCGTCTACTGGCAGTTCCCGCTCACGCTCGGCACCATCGCGTTCTTCACCGACCGGGAGGCGTTGCTGCGCTTCGCCCGGACCCGCAACCACCGCGAGCTGATGATGTGGCTGACCGACGGCACCCGTAACGCCACCGCCGGGTTCATCCGGCTCTACACCGCGTCCCCGGACGGCTATTCCAACGGCGTGTGGCGGGCCGAGGACGGCGCGATGGGCCACATCGAACGGTTCACGCCGCTGGGCGAGGAGACGACCGGTCCGGCGGTGCGCCGGTGACCGGCCACCGGCTCGAGCGCGTCACCGGCCGGCGTGGCCTGCGCGACTTCCTCGCCCTCACCGACCGGCTGTACGCGGACGAGCCCCGCTACGTGCCGACGCCCCGGCAGCAGATCCGCCGGTGGTGGCGCGACGGCGTGCCGATGTACGTGCTGCGCGACGCCACCGGCGCCGTGGCCGGGCGGACCACGCTGCACACCGACGCCGGCTTCGACGCCAAGCTCGGCCGGAAATGCCAGCTGTTCGGGCTCACCGAGTTCACCGCGCCCGCCGCCCGGCCGCTGTTCGACGCGATCACCGCGCACGCCACACCGGGCCGGGACCTGCTGTTCGGGCCGGTGGCGCTGCTGCCCAACCAGGCCGGCGGCGTGATCACCTCCGGGTACGCCGACCGGGGTTTCGTGGACAGCGCCTGGAACCCGCCGCACTATCCGGACGCGTACGAGGCGTACGGGTTCACCGGGCGGTTCGTCTCCGACACCTGGATCTGCCCGGTGCCGCCGCCGGCCGGACCGGCCCCCACGCTCGGCGCGCAGCCGGACGGTGCGCGGCTGGACCTGCACCAGGGGAGCACCCGGCGGCTCGACGAGCAGCTCGACCTGCTGCGCGGGATGCTCAACGACTCCTTCGCCCAGCTCGGCTACTACACGCCGATCTCGGCGGACCAACTGCGGCGGCAGACCGACGGGCTGGCGTACCTGCTGGACGAGTCGCTGCTGCTCTACCTGACCCGTGACGGGCGGCCGGTGGCGTTCGTGCTCTGCGTGCCGGACATCAGCGACTTCCTGGTAGCGGTCCGCGGCGACCTGCACCCGGTCAACCAACTCCGGCTGCTGGCGACCCGGCGCCGCCACCGGCGGGAGGCGGTGCTGATCGTCAAGGGCGTGGTGCCGGAGTTCCAGGGGCGCGGCTACCAGCGGATGCTGTCCGAGCACCTGCACCGCAACCTGCACGCCGGTGGCTACACGGCGCTGCGCAGCACGTACGTCGGGCGGGACAACCCGGCGTCGGCCGCCCAGTACCGGCGCCTCGGCGGACGCCCCCTGCACGGCTACACGTTCTACGCCAAGGAGCGGTGACCATGGACCTCGCCGCGTTCCGCGCGCTGGAGCCGCTGTGCTGGCGGGCGCCGAGCGCCCACAACACCCAGCCGTGGCGGCTGCGCTACGAGCACTGGGCGATCACCGTCGGCTGGGACCCGGCCGACGCGCTGCCCGCCGGCGACCCGGCCGGCCGGGACCTGCGGCTGTCGCTGGGCGCGTTCGTGGAAACCTGCCTCATCGTCGCCGCCGATGCGGGACTGCGACTGGAGTGGGCCGCCGACCACGACGAGTCGGACCGGCGGGTGGGGCGGCTGCGGCCGGGGCGGCAGCCGTACCGGACGCCGTTCCGCGCCGCCGACGTGTGGGACCGGCGTACCCACCGGGGCCGGTTCACCGGCGGGCCGGACGCCGACGTGGTCGCGGCGGTGGACGCGGTCGCCGCGCGGGCCGGCGGCGCGGTCCGCGTCGTGCCGGCGGCGGAGCGGCTGCGCGCGCTGCTGCGCGCGGCCGACCACGAGGTGTACGCCGACCCGGCGGTGGTCGCGGAGCTGCGCCGCTGGCTGCGCCTGGACCGCGCGGCCCCGCGCTACCGGGCGGACGGGCTCAGCGACCGCTGCCTCGGCCTGGGCCGGGCGGCGGCCACCGGGCTGCGGGCGGCGCTCGCGGCGTACCCGGCGTTGCGCCCGCTGGGGCTGCCCCGGCTGCTCGCCGCCGCGGGCGGTGATCCGCTGGCGCAGGGCGGCGGGGTGCTGGCGCTCGTCGCGCCGCCCGGTCTGGACGCGGCCGGGCAGGTCGAGTTCGGACGCGCGCTGATGCGCGTGTGGCTGACGCTGCACACCGCCGGGCTGGCCGCGCACCCGCTCAGTCAGCTCGTCGACGTGGCCGCCACCCGTGAGGCGCTCGGGGCGCTGCTGGACGTGGCGCCGGAGCGGATCGTGCACGTGGCCCGGGTGGGCCGGCCGGCCGCTCCCGCGCCCCGCTCGGCCCGGCGAGTGCGCCACGGATCGGGGCTGTTAGCGATAACACCCCTTGACGCGGTGTCGCTTCATCCATGAGAGTCCATGTGGGCTGATGTGTCGCCCGGCCGGGAGCCCTGGGCGCGTAGTGGCAGGAATGCGGCGTCCGGGTGTGGGACGCGGTCTGTTAGCGATAACAGGCCAGCGTCGCGCACCCGGGCCCGCCTCTGATCTGCGCGGTTGGGAGAAACCATGTCCGAAGTGACACGACGAAACGTCATCAAGGCCGGTGCGGCCGGGGTCGGCGCCGCACTGGTGCCGGTCGCCTGGAGCGCCGCCGCGCGCGCCGGCTCGGCGGCGCCACCACAGGTGCTGGCCGCGAACGACCTGGCGCTCTGGTACGACGAACCGGCCGGCACCGACTGGCTGCGCGCCCTGCCGATCGGCAACGGGCGGCTCGGCGCGATGGTGTTCGGCAATGTCGACACCGAACGGCTCCAGCTCAACGAGGACACCGTTTGGGCCGGCGGCCCGTACGACTCGGCGAACGCCCGGGGCGCGGCCAACCTGGCCGAGATCCGGCGCCGCGTCTTCGCCGACCAGTGGACCTCGGCCCAGGATCTGATCAACCAGACCATGATGGGCAGTCCCGGCGGCCAGCTCGCCTACCAGACCGTCGGCGACCTCCGGCTCGCCTTCGGCTCGGCGAGCGCGACGCAGTACAACCGGACGCTCGACCTCACCACCGCCACCGTGACCACCACGTACCTGCTGAACGGCCTCCGGTATCAGCGGGAGGTGTTCGCCAGCGCGCCCGACCAGGTGATCGTGCTCCGGCTGACCGCCGACCGGGCGAACTCGATCACGTTCTCCGCCACCTTCGGCAGCCCGCAGCGGACCTCGGTGTCCAGCCCGGACGGCGCGACCATCGCCCTCGACGGCATCTCCGGCTCGATGGAGGGGGTGAACGGATCGGTGCGCTTCCTCGCCCTGGCCAACGCCGCCGTCACCGGGGGCACTGTCAGCAGCTCCGGCGGCACGCTGCGGGTCTCCGGCGCCACCAGCGTGACGGTGCTGGTCTCGATCGGGTCCAGCTACGTCAACTACCGCACCGTCAACGGCGACTACCAGGGCATCGCGCGCAACCGGCTGAACGCGGCCAAGAGCGTCGACGTCGACCAGCTCCGCGCCCGCCACCGCGCCGACTACCAGGCGCTGTTCAACCGGGTCACCATCGACCTCGGCCGCACGGCCGCCGCCGACCAGCCGACCGACGTACGGATCGCGCAGCACGCGAGCACCGACGACCCGCAGTTCGCCGCGCTGCTGTTCCAGTTCGGGCGGTACCTGCTGATCTCCTCGTCGCGGCCGGGCACCCAGCCGGCGAACCTCCAGGGCATCTGGAACGACTCGCTGACGCCGTCCTGGGACTCGAAGTACACGATCAACGCCAACCTGCCGATGAACTACTGGCCGGCCGACACCACGAACCTGTCCGAGTGTTTCCTGCCGGTCTTCGACATGGTCAAGGACCTCACTGTGACCGGCGCGCGGGTCGCCCAGGCGCAGTACGGCGCCGGTGGCTGGGTCACCCACCACAACACCGACGCCTGGCGGGGCGCGTCGGTCGTGGACGGCGCGCTCTGGGGCATGTGGCAGACCGGCGGGGCCTGGCTGAGCACGCTCATCTGGGACCACTACCTGTTCACCGGCGACCTCGGTTTCCTGCAGGCCAACTATCCGGCCCTCAAGGGCGCCGCCCAGTTCTTCCTCGACACCCTGGTCGCCCACCCGACGCTCGGCTACCTGGTGACGAACCCGTCGAACTCGCCGGAGCTGCCGCACCACGCGAACGCCAGCGTCTGCGCCGGCCCCACGATGGACAACCAGATCCTGCGCGACCTGTTCGACGCCGCGGCGCGGGCCAGCGAGGTGCTCGGCGTCGACACCACCTTCCGGTCCCAGGCGCGTACGGCCAGGGACCGGCTGCCGCCGAGCCGCGTCGGCTCCCGGGGGAACGTGCAGGAGTGGCTGGCCGACTGGGTCGAGACCGAGCGCAACCACCGGCACGTCTCCCACCTCTACGGGCTGCATCCCAGCAACCAGATCACCAAGCGGGGCACACCGGCGCTGTACGAGGCCGCCCGCAAGACGCTGGAGCTGCGCGGCGACGACGGGACCGGCTGGTCCCTCGCCTGGAAGATCAATTTCTGGGCCCGGCTGGAGGACGGCGCCCGCGCCCACAAGCTCCTGCGCGACCTGGTACGCACCGACCGGCTCGCGCCGAACATGTTCGACCTGCACCCGCCGTTCCAGATCGACGGCAACTTCGGCGCCACCTCGGGCATCGCCGAGATGCTGCTGCACAGCCACACCGGCGAGCTGCACCTGCTGCCCGCGCTGCCGAGCGCCTGGGCCGCCGGGCGGGTCGCGGGCCTGCGCGGCCGGGGCGGCTACACGGTGGCGCTGGCCTGGACGGGCGGCCAGACCGACGAGATCAGCGTCCGCGCGGACCGCGACGGCACGCTGCGACTGCGGTCCCGGCTGTTCACCGGGAGCTTCACCCTCGCCGACGTCACCGACGGCAGCACACCGGCCACCACCCGCCCGGAGTCCGACGTCGTCGCGCTCACCGTCCGCGCCGGCCACACCTACCGCGCGGCCCGCCCCGGCGCGACCCCGTCACCGACACCGACCGTCACACCCACATCGGATACGACGCCGACCCCGACACCCACCCCGACGCCCACCACCAGCTCCCCGGCGCCGTCCGGCGCGCGTGCCACGTACGCGATCACCGGCTCCTGGTCCGGCGGCTTCCAGGCCGAGGTCACGGTGACCGCCGGTGCCACCGCGATCCGCAGCTGGACGGTGTCCTGGACGTTCCCGAACGGCCAGGTCGTCAACCAGATCTGGAGCGGCACGCACACCCAGAACGGCGCGAACGTGACGGTGCGCAACGTCGACTACAACGGCTCACTGCCGGCCGGCGGCTCCACCACGTTCGGCTTCATCGGCACGGCCGACGGCGCCAACAACCCGCCGACGAATCTCACCTGCACCACCACCTGACCGCCGACGCGCCCCGCCGTGACCACCGGGCCGGGGCGGGGCGCGTCGCACATCCGGTCAGGCCAGCAGCGTCTCGCGCAGCCGCGCACCCAGATTCAGCTCGCCGACCACGCGGGGACCGGCCGGGTCGTACACGGCGATGCGGTGGTTGCGGCGCATCATCTCCCGTACCGCCGGCGGCAGCCGGGGCGGGTCGTCCATCGTCGCGAGCACCCGCGCGCCGGTGCCCATCAACCGATCCACGAGCGTCGCGCCGTCGGTGTCCACACGCACCCGGCCGAACTCCCAGCCGGCGGTGGTCAGGTCGAGCACCTCGAACAGGCGCGTCACGAACGGCTGCGGGTCGGTCACCCGCTCCAGCCGGTCGGCCCGCCCGCCGACCACCGCCACGGCGGCGGTGACCTGCGCGTACGGGTGCAGCCCGCTGGGCAGCGCGCCAAGCGGCCAGCGTAGCGCCGGTCCGGCCTCCTTCCACAGGGGCCGGTAGTTGCGGCGGTGCACCAGCAGCCGCCGCCCGGTACGCCGGAACACCTCCTGCGCCTGCCCCTGGAGGTCGGCGTGCGCCTGGTCGGCGGCCTCGCAGACGATCCCGGCGGCCACCACGAGACCGTCGTCATCGGACAGCAGCCGGGTGATCGCGTCGGCCTGCTCCGGGAACCGGAGGCGGGCGTGCGCCCCGTAGGACTGCCGCACGTCCCGCAGCAGTTCCTGCTGACGTGTGGGGTCCAGTTCGACCCGTCCGCCACCGAGCAACCGCTGGAGCCAACCCATCGTGCCTCGCTTCCGTCGCCGTCTGCGGACCGGGCAATGCTAGTTCGTCGGCCGGAGCTCGTATGGTGACGGGGTGACCGATCGATCCCTGACCCTGATGGCGGTGCACGCGCACCCCGACGACGAGGCGACGAGCACCGGCGGCGTCCTGGCCCGCTACGCGGCCGAGGGCGTCACCACTGTGCTCGTGACGTGCACCGACGGTGCCTGCGGAGACGGACCCGGCGGGGTCAAGCCGGGCGAGGACGCCCACGACCCGCGGGCCGTGGTGGCCATGCGCCGCGCCGAGCTGGCCGCGAGCTGCGAGGCACTGAAGGTGACCCACCTGGAGACGCTCGACTACGGCGACTCCGGGATGATGGGCTGGGCGACGAACGACGCGCCCGGCGCGTTCTGGAACACGCCGGTGGCCGAGGCGGCCGACCGGCTGGCCGAGCTGATCCGCCGCTACCGCCCGGACGTCGTGGTCACCTACGACGAGAACGGCTTCTACGGCCACCCGGACCACATCCAGGCGCACCGGATCACGATGGCCGCGGTCGAGCAGACCGGCATCCCGGCCAAGGTCTACTGGACCACCGTGCCGCGCAGCGCGTTCCAGCAGTTCGGCACGATCATGCGCGAGATCGGGGTGGAGTTCCCCGAGCCGGAGGCGACCGACGAGATGCCGGCGCTGGGCCTGCCGGACGACGAGATCACCACCTGGGTCGACACCAGTGCCCACGGCGGGCAGAAGTTCGCCTCGCTGGCCGCGCACGCCAGCCAGGCGGAGAACATCTTCTTCCTGCGGCTGGGGCAGGATCGGTTCACCGAGCTGATGGGCATGGAGACGTTCGTGCGGGTGCGGGACACCACCGGCGCGGCGACGCCCGAGGACGACCTGTTCGCCGGGCTGCGCTGACCGGTCGTCGGCCCGGTCCGGGGCGGTCATCGGCTCACGTCGAGAGGGTCTGGGCGGCCAGCTGCGCCAGCACGGCGCCCACGTCCCCGCCGGTCTCGGCCATGATCCGTCGTTGCCGGGTGGCGCCGCTGCCGTCCCGGCGTACCCGCTCCAGCTCGCTCCGGACCAGGTCCAGGTCGCCGTGGCGGGTGAGCGCGGGTGTGACGGTGACGAACAGGTCGTCGACGAGGTCCCAGGCGGGCCGGGGCCGTCCGGTGCGCAGGTCGACGAGCCGGCCGTCGACGCCGTCGTGGGCGGCCCGCCAGTGCGCGGCGGCGACCAGGCAGTCCCGGATGCGGAGGGCGGGCACGCCCGCGCGGACGTCGTCGATCAGGGTGGCCACGAGCGCCCGGACCAGCCCGGCGACCAGCACGGTGTCGTCGACCGTGGGGCACACGTCGCCGACCCGGACCTCCACCGTGGGGTACGACGCGGACGGACGCGCGTACCAGTAGACCATCGCGGCGTCGAGCATGATCCCGGCGGTGATCAGGTCCGCCACCGTGGCGTCGTAGTCGGCGGCGGAGTCGAAGTGCGGCGTGGGTCCGATGCTCGGCCACCGTTCCAGTTGCATCGAGCGCCAGCTCGCGTGCCCGGTGTCCCGCCCGTCGTGCAGCGGCGAGTTGGTGGTGAGCGCCTGCACCACCGGCAGCCACGGGCGCAGGTGGTTGCAGACCTGCACGGCCAGTTCCCGGTCGGGCACGCCGACGTGCATGTGGCAGCCGCAGACGGCCGGGTCGTGGGCGACCGGGCCGAACCGGCGGGACATGTCGTGGTAGCGCTGCTCGTCGGGCACCGTGCGGTGGGCCTCGCAGACCGGTGTGGCGCCGACGGCGACCAGCCGCGCCCCGGCCGCGTGGGCCGCCCGGGCGGCGGCCCGGCGCAGCGTGACCAGGTGCTCCCGCAGCTCCTCGAGGTCCGGGCTGACCGGCGTCACCATCTCCACCATGCTGTGCCGGAACTCCTGCCGGCTCTGCTCGCGGGCGGTGCCGGAGAGCGCGCCGCGTACCCGGTCGGCGACCGGCATGCTCTCGCCGGTGACCGGGTCCAGCAGCAGGAACTCCTCCTCCACCCCGAGGGTCAGGACGGCGGGGATCTCGGGGGTGGTGGTGGCGGTGGGCCGCGGCCTCACCGACGGCTCCACCGGCACGGACCGGTCGGCGGGTCGTCGTGAGGCGGGCTCATGTCTCGACGGTACGAGGGCGGGGGCCGGCCCGAGGCCGTTTCCGCCGACCACCGCCCCCACGGGTGGCGGGGGCGGTGGCGGTGCGGATCAGCAGTCGAAGTAGAGCGCGAACTCGTGCGGCGTGGGCCGCAGGCGCACCGGGTCGACCTCGTTCGCGTTCTTCCACGCGATCCAGGTGGAGATCAGGTCGTCGGTGAAGACCCCGCCGTCGAGCAGGTAGTCGTGGTCGGTCTCCAGCGCCGCCAGCGCCTCGGTAAGGGAACCGGGCACCTGCTTGACGTCGCCCCACTCCTCCGGCGGGAGGTCGTAGAGGTCCTTGTCGATCGGCGCCGGCGGTTCGATCTTGTTCTTGATGCCGTCCAGGCCGGCCATGAGCATGGCGGAGAAGGCGAGGTAGACGTTCGCCGAGGGGTCGGGGACGCGGAACTCGACGCGCTTGGCCTTGGGGTTGCTGCCGGTGACCGGGATGCGGGTGCAGGCGGAGCGGTTGCGCTGCGAGTAGACCAGGTTCACCGGGGCCTCGAAGCCGGGTACGAGGCGGCGGTAGGAGTTGATGGTGGGGTTGGTGAAGGCCAGCAGCGACGGGGCGTGGTGCAGGAGGCCGCCGATGTACCAGCGGGCGGTGTCGGACAGGCCGGCGTAGCCGGTCTCGTCGTAGAACAGCGGTTCGCCGCCGCGCCAGAGGCTCTGGTGGGTGTGCATGCCGGAGCCGTTGTCGCCGAACAGCGGCTTGGGCATGAACGTCGCGGTCTTGCCGTGCGCCCACGCCTCGTTCTTGATCAGATACTTGAAGAGCTGGAGCTGGTCGGCCGAGTGCAGCAGCGTCGAGAACCTGTAGTTGATCTCCGACTGCCCTCCTGTGCCCACCTCATGGTGCGAACGCTCGACGGTGAAACCGGCGTCCACCATCCGGCGGACCATGCTGTCGCGCAGGTCGGCGTAGTGGTCGACCGGCGGCACGGGGAAGTAGCCGCCCTTGTAGGCGGTCTTGTAGCCGCGGTTGCCGCCCTCTTCGATCCGGCCGGTGTTCCAGGCGCCCTCGATCGAGTCGATGTAGTAGAACGACTGGTGCGCGGAGGTCTCGTGGCGGATGGAGTCGAAGATGTAGAACTCCGCCTCGGCGCCGAAGTACGCGGTGTCCGCGATGCCGCTCGCCGCCAGATACGCCTCGGCCTTCTTCGCCACGTTGCGCGGGTCCCGGGAGTAGGCCTCCCGGGTGAACGGGTCATGGACGAAGAAGTTCAGCGCGAGGGTCTTCTGCGCCCGGAACGGGTCCACGAACGCGGTGGCCACGTCCGGCAGCAGCAGCATGTCCGACTCGTGAATCGACTGGAACCCGCGGATCGACGAGCCGTCGAAGGCGAGGCCGTCGGTGAACACGCTGTCGTCGAACGACTCGACCGGCAGGTTGAAGTGCTGCATCACGCCGGGCAGGTCACAGAAACGTACGTCGACGAACTTCACGTCCTCGTTGGCGAGGTATCGCAGGAGTTCCTCGGAATTGGCGAACACACGTCCTCCTGGCAGGCGTCGTTGATCCTGGCCACGTCCCGTGGCCGGACCGCCCGGGGACATGGCCCGTACCGCCACCGTACGACGCCTCGCCGGGCCCGGCTCGGCAACCGCCCATCCGGGTTTCCTACGCCACAGGCCGGGTAGTCGCCGTACCCGGCGGACCGCCCGGGAGACGACGCGGCGGGAGGTTGGCGTGGTGGGTGCTCCTCGACCGACCGGCGGGCGCTGAGATGTGCGGGATCAGCGGTGAGGCGAGATTCGACGGGGCCGTCCCCGACGCCGCCGCGGTGGCCCGGATGACCGCCGCCATGCGCTCACGCGGCCCGGACGGCGAGGGTGCGTGGAGCGACGGCTGGATCACCCTCGGGCACCGCCGGCTCACCGTGATCGACCTCTCCGAGGCCGGCGCCCAGCCGATGGTCCGCGACGACCTCGCCCTGGCCCTGGTCTTCAACGGCTGCGTCTACAACTACCCGGAGCTGCGCGACGAGCTGCGCGCGGCAGGGCACACGTTCCACAGCACCAGCGACACCGAGGTGATCCTGGTCGCGTACGCGCAATGGGGGGAGCGGTTCGTCGACCGCCTGGTCGGCATGTTCGCGGTGGCGCTGGTGGACCGGCGGCGGCGCCGCCTCGTGCTGGCCCGCGACCGGCTGGGCATCAAACCGCTCTACCTCGCCGAGTCGCCCGGCCGGCTCCGGTTCGCCTCCACGCTGCCGGCGCTGCTGGCCGGCGGCGACGTGGACACCGGCATCGACCCTGTCGCGCTGCACCACTACCTGTCCTGGCACTCGATCGTGCCGGCGCCGCGCACGATCCTGCGCGGGATCCGCAAGCTGCCGCCGGCCACGGTCCGGGTGATCGAGGCCGACGGGCGCAGCCGCGAGCGCGTCTACTGGCGGCCCGAGTACCGGCGCGACCCGGCCCACGCTGGCATGGACGCCGCCGACTGGCGGGCCGCCGTCGGGGACGCGCTGCGCGCCGCCGTACGCCGCCGGTTGGTCGCCGACGTGCCGGTCGGCGTGCTGCTCTCCGGGGGCCTCGACTCCAGCATGATCGTGGCGCTGCTCGACGACGCCGGACAGCACCACCTCCAGACGTTCAGCATCGGCTTCGACAGCCGCGGCGACGAGACCGGCGACGAGTTCCACTTCTCCGACCTGGTCGCCCGCACGTTCGGCACCGACCACCACCGCATCCGGCTCGCCGACGGCGACCTCGGCCCGGCCGTACGCGCCACCGTCACGGCCATGACCGAGCCGATGGGCAGCCACGACGTGGTGGCGTTCCACCTGCTCTCCGAGCAGGTCGCCAAGCATGTGAAGGTGGCGCAGTCCGGCCAGGGCGCCGACGAGGTGTTCGCCGGATACGGCTACCACCACCGGCTGGCCGGCTCGGCGCGCGAGGACGCGACGGCCGAGTTCACCGCCGCGTTCTTCGACCGTGACCACGCCGAGCTGACCGAGGTGGTCGAACCGGCGTACGCCTGCGACGGCGACGCCAGCGGCGAACTGGTCGCCGCCGACCTGGCCGCGCCCGGCGCGCAGACCGCCGTGGACGCGGTGCTGCGCCTGGACACGCACCTGATGCTGCCCGACGACCCGGTCAAGCGGGTGGACAGCATGAGCATGGCGTGGGGACTGGAGGTGCGCACGCCCTTCCTCGACCAGGACCTCGTCACGCTCGCCGCCGCGTGCCCGCCCGAGCACAAGCTGGCCAAGGGCGGCAAGGGCGTGCTCAAGGAGGTGGCGCGGGAGGTGCTCCCCGCCGAGGTCATCGACCGGCCGAAGGGCTACTTCCCGGTGCCGGCGCTGCGCAACGTCGACGGGCCCGTGCGAGAGTTGGTGGTCGAGGCGCTGAGTGCGCCCGAAGCGCGCCGGCGCGGGCTGTTCCGCCGGGCGTACGTCGAGGAACTGCTGGCCGAGCCGGACCGGGCCCAGGCCGCCGCCGGCAGCAACAAGCTGTGGCAGTTGGGCCTGCTGGAGCTGTGGTTGCAGACGCACGGCGTGAGCTGAGCGGGGCGGGAGGAGCACTGTGAAGTTCGTCATCGAGAGCGGGGCCGACGGCAGCGTGGGATTCACCGTGGTCGGCGGCGACGGGCAGGTGCTCGCCACCGGCACGCCCAGCCCGGACAAGGGCTCGGCGCTCGCCGTCGTCGGGGAGCTGATGCACGGCCTGGGCGATGCCTGCGTGGAGGACCACACCGAGGCGGGCGCCGGCCCGGTGGCCGGCACCCGGACCGAGATCGGCGACGACATGTCGGACATCGGCCGCTCCGGCATCCCGCCGGTCTGACTTGGCCTCACGAGCCCGGGCGGGACGGCGCGCTCACTGCTGGTCGCCGTCGGGTGAGAACAGCACCCGATCGGTCTTGCTGGTCTTCTCCTGCTCCTCCTCCGGCTCCGTCACCGCGTTCTCCCTCCGCTCACCGGCGCCCCGGGCAGGCCGCCCCTCGTCCCACGCTATGTGCCGGACGGGCGCCGGGAGCACGTTTCCGCCCGACGGCCGTACTCACCTGCCCGGCTCTTCAGCGGTGGGACTCGATACGCCGTCATGACGTCCCCGTCGCCGCCCTCGAAGCCCGGCACCCCGACCTCTGCCGGCCCTACCCGTCACCCCCTGTAGTGGCGAAGCTACCCGCGGCATGGCGCACCGCGCGCCCTTTGCTCTGCATCCGTCGGCGCAGCGGTGACGCACGGCCATCGCCGCGTATGAGGCTGCAGAGCAAAGGGCGGGCAGGGGTGTGGGTGTGGCCGCCGCCCGGCCTAGCATCGCCGCTGGTAGGGAGCGTGTGATTCCGAAATCGGTCCATTCCGCCTGGCGGCCAGCAGTCACCCTCTGTGACTCACTGCCGGATCGAGGGCGACGTGACGGTGCGTGGCTCGCCAGTCGCGGACCAGATCGGCCACAGTGGTGCAGCGTACGACCCAGCGCATGGACCGTGGTGCGCTCGTCGATCGAAGCGCCCGGGTCAGCTCCTCCAGGAAACTGGAAGCGGGCCAGGCCGGTCCGGTCACTGCCGCCGGTGGTGGTGGCGTTCGCGTACCAGCTCGGGCCGGACCACGGCGGGGTGCCGGACCACGGCGTGCAGGCCCAGCGCCCGGGTCAGCGACTCACGCGCGGCCGGGTCGGGTTTCCACACCCGTCGAGGCTACGACGCAACCGGCCGCACCGGGTCACCGCAGCTGGTCCACCACCTCGATCACGTCGGCCGGCGCGCGGCGCGGCGCCGGCGGCAGCTCCGCGTCCGGACCCCATCCGACACGCACCACCAGGTACGGGTCACCGATGCCGGCCAGCAGCTCGCGCATCATCCGGCGCGGCCACGCCAGCTCCACGGCGTCGCTGAGCGGCGCGCTCGCCAGCCCTTCGGCGGTGGCGGTGAGCAGCAGCGCCGACAGCGCCTCGCCGCCCCGCAGCCAGGCGGACGGCTCGTCGGAGTCGCCGAACAGGATCAGGTACGCCGCGCCCCGGTCGAAGTCCGCGCCCGCGCTGAGCCCGGCCGCCCCGCCCGGGGCGTAGTCGCGCAGCGGCACCCGTCGCGGGGACGGGCGCACGGCGGTGGCGGCGGGCACCCCGTCGCCGCTGCCCGCCGGGCGGTGGGTCCAGTCGTGCAGCTCCTGGCGGTACGCGGGGTCGGCCAGCTCCGCGTCGGCGGCGCGTCCGGTGGACACGGCCAGCATCGGCATCTGGTCCGGCCGCACCACGTGCAGGTGCGCGCCCTCGGCCTCGACGGCGTCCCCGAGCCGGGCCAGCACGGCCTCCGGCACCGGCCGGTCCCCGTACGCCCGGCGGTCGGTGCGGCGACGCGGAATCGCCTCGACCAGGCGACCCGCCGGCACGTCCAGGTCGGCCGGGCCGGTGGTACGCAGCCGGGCCAGCAGCGACGGGTCGGCCGGATCGGGCAGCCGCTCGACGGTGGCCGCCCAGCCGACCGCCGTCAGCGACACACGCGCGTGGTGCAGGGCGGCGCCGCAGCTCAGCATGAGCAGCCGTCCGTCCGGGTCGGTGTGGGCGAGCTGCCGGTCCGCCTCGACGCGCAGCTCCAACGTGTCACCGGTGAGCCGCCAGCACCAGGGCTGGGTGTTGAACACCGACGGGGCGTGCAAGGACTGCCGGGCGGCCGCCTCCAGCACCCGTACCCTCGGGTCCTGGTCGATGCGGGTCGATGAGCTGTTCATGGCGGCCCTCCTGGTTGCTCGTCCCCTTCCGACCCTGCCCGCCGCCGGCGCGGGCGGACAGGGCCGGAGGTCACGGCCGTGCCGGGCCGTGCGCCCCGGCGTCGCGTCAGGCGTCGTCCGGCTCCGGGGGTACGGCCAGGGCGATGGTGAGGTCGAGGACCGTGGCGGGATCGTGCAGCCGGTCGCCGAACAACTCGCGGAGCTTGCCCATCCGGTACCGGACGGTCTGCGGGTGCACGAACAGGTCGGCGGCCACCTCCTCGCGGCGTCCCTGGTGCAGCAGCCACGACCGCAGCGTCTCCGCCAGCCGGTGCGCGGTGGCCGGCGGCAGCGCGGCCAGCGGCGCGAGGGCCTGCGCGCGCAGGTCGGCCAGGGCCTCCGGATCCATGCTGAGCAGCAGCGTAGCCAGGTGGCGCTCGGTGTCGACAGGTCCGGCGTCCGGCTCGCCGAGGTCGAGCGCGAGCGCCCGGGTGGCCCGCTGGTACGACGCGGCGACCCGGTGCCAGGGCCGGGCCGGGCCGAGCACCGCCCGGTGCCCGCGCAGCAGCCGGGTGAGCTGGCGGCGCCGGCCGCCGTGCATGTCCGGCACCAGCAGTACGGCCAACTCCTCGACCGGGTTCATGCCGGGCAGGTCCTCGCCGCTCTCCAACGTGTACGGGCTGAGCAGCGCCAGCACCGCGCGCAGGTGTCGGCGGGGCAGCAGCACCACTGTGAGCGTCTGCGGTGGCGGCCAGTCGGCGCGTTCGGCGCTGCGCCGCAGCGACTCCTCCGGCTCACCGGCCAGCAACTGCTGAGTGAGCCGTTCCAGGCTGCGGCGGCGCATCCGGCCCGCGCTGGCCAGCTCGTCGGTGTGCCCGGCCACGCTCGCGGCTGACAACTCGTCGATGTAGGCGAACATCAACTCGGCGAACTCGGCCACCGTCGCGGCGGCCAGCCCGCTGCGTACCGTCGTGGTGGACACCTCGCGCCAGGCCACCCGGGCGCCCACCCGGTACGCGGCCAGCAACGCGTCCATGCTGCGCCCCGAGCGGGCCTCGCCGCTGCCCAGCGCGTACGCGGCCTCCAGTGCCGGGGCCAGGGGAGTGCTCGGGTCGAACGCCTGGGTACCCTCGATGAGCTGGAGGAACGTTCCCAGTGCGATGCGTACCGCGTTTTCGATCTTCGCCCGCATGGCGCCGGTGAGCGCGCCGGAGTAGTCCGGCACCTCGGCGGTGATCGCGGAGACGGTCCGCTCGGCGACCGTCGGTAGCCGGGCGCGTAGCGTCTCGGCCATCCCGGCGTCGAGATTGAGGTGGGCGGCACGCGGCCCCGCACCGGCCTCCAAGGTCATGTTGTTCCCTCCGAACAAAAACCCGCGACTTTTTCACCTTTGTCGGTCAAGATGTTATGCGATCTGGCGGTCACGCTGGTCATATGGCCACAACTGCCCCCCGCCGCGCTCAGAAGGTCACCTTCCGGGACAGGCTGCTGCGGCTGGCCGAGACGGTCACCACGCCGGTGCTGCCCGAGGACTACCTCGACCTGATCGCCCCCCTTCGCGCCGGCGCCCCGCTGCGCGGCCGGATCGTCGCCGTCCGCCCGGAGACCCGGGACGCGGCCACGCTGGTGATCCAGCCCGGTCGTGCCTGGCAGGGCCACCGGCCCGGCCAGTACATCCGCCTCGGCGTGGACGTCGACGGGGTCCGCCAGTGGCGCGCGTACTCGATCACCTCGCCGCCGGACGCCGCCGACGGCCGGATCTCCGTCACCGTGAAGGCCATCCCGGACGGCAAGGTCAGCAACCATCTCGTCCGCCGGCTCCGGCCCGGCACCATCGTGCACCTCGACCAGGCCCAGGGCGAGTTCGTCCTTCCCGCCGCGCCGCCCGAGCGCGTCCTGTTCCTGACCGCCGGCAGCGGCATCACCCCGGTCATGGGGATGCTGCGCTCCGGGCTGGCCGACCGGGCCGACGTGGTGCTCGTGCACTCGGCGCCCACCCGCGACGACGTCATCTTCGGCGCGGAACTGCGCGCGCTCGCCGAACGCGGCGCGCTGCGGCTGATCGAGCGGCACACCGACACCGACGGCCTGCTCGACGTCGCCGAACTGACCGGGCTGGTGCCCGATCACCTCGACCGGGAGGCATGGGCCTGCGGACCCATCGGCATGCTCGACGCCGTTGAGGGGTACTGGTCCTCGAACGGCCTCGTCGAGCGGTTGCACACCGAACGGTTCCGCCCGACGGTGATCACGACGGGCGAGGGAGGAACCGTGACCTTCACCGGAGCGGGCGTGACCGTCGAGTCCGACGGGTCCACCACCCTGCTCGACGCGGGGGAGAACGCCGGAGTGCTGATGCCTTCCGGGTGCCGGATGGGCATCTGCTTCGGCTGCGTCGTGCCGCTGCGCCAGGGCGCCGTCCGCGACCTGCGCAACGGCGACATCACCACTGCCGTACCGGGGGACGGCGTGCTCGTGCAGACGTGCGTGTCCGCCGCCGCCGGTACCTGCGACATCGATATCTGACAGGAGCCACCCACGTGACCGTCATCCAGAGGAAAGCCGTCAACCCGATCGCCCACTTGAGCGCCGAGGACATCGAGATCATCGGCAAGGAACTGGACGCGATCCGGGACCGGGTACTCGCCGACCGGGGGGAGCGGGACGCCCGCTACATCCGCAAGGTGGTCAAGACCCAGCGGACACTGGAGATGAGCAGTCGGGCGGTGCTGCTGTTCTCGCTGTTCCCGCCGGCCTGGATCGTCGGCACGGCCGGTCTCACGGTCGCCAAGATCCTGGAGAACATGGAGATCGGGCACAACGTCCTGCACGGCCAGTGGGACTGGATGCGCGACCCGAAGATCCACTCCACCACCTGGGAGTGGGACCACGTCTCCCCGGCCGACCAGTGGAAGCAGTCGCACAACGAGCTGCACCACCGCTACACAAACGTCGTCGGCAAGGACAACGACCTCGGCTACGGCATCATGCGCGTCGACGAGGACCAGCCCTGGCACCCGATGCACCTCGGGCAGCCGCTGTGGAACCTGCTCAACGCCGCGTTCTTCGAGTACGGCATCGCCGCGTACGACATGGAGCTGGGCGACCACCTCAAGCAGCGCAACCTCAAGGACCCGAAGTTCCGGGCCAAGGCCAAGGCGGTCGGCCGCAAGATCCGCCGCCAGGTGCTCAAGGACTACGTGGTGCACCCGCTGCTGTCCGGCCCGTCGTTCCTGACCACGCTCGCCGCCACGTTCACCGCGAACCTCCTGCGCAACGTGTGGAGCCACTCGGTGATCATGTGCGGACACTTCCCCAACGGCGTGGAGACGTTCGAGAAGACCTCCATCGAGGGCGAGACGCGCGGCGAGTGGTACCTGCGGCAGATGCTCGGCTCGGCCAACATCAGCGGCAGCCGGCTGCTGCACATCATGACCGGGAATCTGTCGTACCAGATCGAGCACCACCTCTTCCCCGACCTGCCCAGCAACCGCTACCAGGAGATCGCCCCGCAGGTGCGGGCGCTGTTCGACAGGTACGGCCTGCACTACACCACGGGCCCGCTGCCCAAGCAGGTCGCCTCCGCCTGGTGGAAGGTCATCCGCCTGTCGCTGCCCAACCGCAACGACAGCCGCCAGCCGGTCGCCCCGGCCCAGCTCGCCTCCTCCGGCACGGCCTGACCCGCCCGTTCGGTGCACGGCCGGTGAACTTCCACCGGCCGGCACCTGACCATCCGCTGCACAGTCGGCATCCGCGCAGCTCAGAGCCGGTTTCGTGGCCGTCGTGACAGCCCCGCGCCCCCGTACACTCGCGCCCGTCCGGGCGTACGGGTGAAGGGGTGTTCGACGATGCGGCTCGGCCGGCGGGTGGTCATGCTTGTCGACAACGCGGTCGACTGTGACTCGCGGGTGCAGAAGGCGGCCCGCTCGGCCGCCGACGCCGGCTGGCACGTCACGCTGATCGGCTGCGCCCACGTCGACGCCGAACGCCGCTGGCGGCTCGGCGACGCCGAGGTACGCGTCCTGCCGCTCGCCGCCGCACCGGCCGGCGTTTCCGGTCTCGGCGGCGGCGTCTCCGCTTCGGGCCGGGGCGCTGGTTCGCGCGACGGCTCCGGCCTGCGCTGCGTGTCCGGGCTGCGGGCTCGGCTGCTGGCCCGGGGCGGACTGCCGTTGCGCGCGGCGCGGCTCGCCCGCAGGCCCGTCGAGCACGCCGAGGTCCGCTACTGGCGCGCCCGGCTGCGCGACGGGGCCTGGCGGCGACTGGAGCCGGGGCTCTGGGACTACGAACGGGTCGCCGGGCCGGTCGTCGACAACCTGCGCCCCGACCTGATCCACGCGCACGACTTCCGGATGCTCGGCGTGGCCGCCCGTGCCGTGGACCGCGCCCGTGCCGCCGGACGCGACGTCAAGCTGGTCTGGGACGCGCACGAGTGGCTGCCCGGCGCGCGACCGCGTCACGACAACGCCCGCTGGCTGCCCGCGCACCTCGGCTACGTCCGCGAGTACGTCGGCCACGCCGACGCGGTGGTCACCGTCTCCGACACCCTCGCCGACCTGCTGGTACGCGACCACGCCCTGCCCGAACGCCCGACCGTGGTCCTCAACGCCCCGGTCACCGCCGCCCTCGATGAGGACGCCCCCGACCTGCGGAAGCGGTGCGGTCTGCCCCCGGACACGCCGCTGCTCGTCTACAGCGGGGCGATGGCGGTCCAGCGCGGCGTGGACACGGTGGTCGAGGCGTTGCCGCTGCTGCCCGGCGTACACCTGGCGCTTGTCGTCGCCGACCCGGACGCCGCCGACGTCCGCCAGGTCGTCGCCCGCGCGGCCCGGCACGGGGTGGACGACCGGGTGCACGTGCTGCCGTACGTGCCGCACCGCCAGCTCGTCGCGTTCCTCGCCACCGCCGACATCGGGCTGATCCCACTGCACCACTGGCCCAACCACGAGATCGCGTTGATCACCAAGTTCTTCGAGTACGCGCACGCGCGGCTGCCGATCGTGGTCAGCGACGTACGCACCATGGCCGAGACGGTCCTCGCCACCGGCCAGGGTGAGGTGTTCCGCGCCCGTGACGCCGCCGACCTGGCCCGCGCGGTGCGGGCGGTCCTCGCTGACCCGGCCCGTTACCGCGCCGCCTACGAGGGCCCGGACTCGCCGCTGCCCGGGTGGACGTGGGAGGCGCAGGCCGAACACCTGGACGCCCTCTACCGCCGCCTGCTCACTCCCACCCGCTGACGCCCGCTCCGGTGGAACACCATGGGTGTCTCGGACCCGTTTTGACACCCATGACGTTCCACCCGCGCCTTGGAGGGCCATGGTCAACTCCAGCTCGGCGAGGTGGTGGCATCCGAGTGCCCGTGACCCCGCCATTTCGGGGGAGTGGTGTTGATCTTGCGCGGGGCCGGGGTGCGGGGTGCGGGGCGCGCGGGGCACGCGGAAAAGGGGTAGGCGGGACGGTGGGGGCCGGGCTACCGTCCAAGGTATGCAGAGCAGGCGCACCTTTACCGCCGCGGCCGGGCGAGCTTCCCGCTCGCCGGTTGCCGCCGCCTGAACCTGCCCCACACCCACGCCGGCGACCGGAAACGGTCCGCCGGCGTCGTCGTGTCGACGCCGTGAAACGCGCGCGGCGGGCCGTCCGGTCACCCGTACCCGGAAGGCACCCGCCATGACACCCGACGACATCACCCAGACGTTCCTCGACCACTACCACCGGCACGGCCACCAGCTCGCGCCCGAGAGCTCACTCGTTCCGCCACCCGGCGACCCGGTGCTGTTCACCACGTCGGGCATGCACCCGCTCACGCCGTACCTGCTGGGGCGCCCGCACCCGGGCGGACGGCGACTGGCGAACGTGCAGCGGTGCCTGCGCACGACGGACCTGGAGGAGGTCGGCGACGACACCCACCTGACCGTGTTCCAGATGCTCGGCTCCTGGTCGCTCGGCGACTACGACATCGCGACCAGCCTGCGCTGGGGCTTCGACCTGCTCACCGGCGGGTTCGGCATCCCGGTGGGGAGGCTGCACGCCACGGTGTTCGGCGGCGGCGACGGTGAGGGCCCGGACGACACCGCGCGGGGCACCTGGACCGGGCTCGGCGTGCCGGTGGAGGCGCTGGGCGAGGACAACTGGTGGTCCAACGGCCCGACCGCCCCTTGCGGACCGGACTCGGAGATCTTCGTGTGGACCGGCGACGGTCCGCCCACCGGCACGCCGAGCACCGACGCGCGGTGGGTGGAGGTGTGGAACCACGTGCAGATGCGCTACCACCGGCACCCCGACGGCCGGCTCACGCCGCTGCCGCTGTCCAGCATCGACACCGGCATGGGCCTGGAACGGCTGGAGATGGTGCTGCGCGGCGACCGGTCCGTGTTCACCGGCGACGGGCTGCGCCGGTGGGTGGACGAGGTGGGCAACTGGGACCTGCACGGCACGGACCTGCGTGTGGTCTCCGACCACCTGCGGTCCGCGGTGGTCGTGCTCGGTGACGGGGTACGCCCCGGCAACACCGGCCGCGGGTACGTGCTGCGGCGGCTGCTGCGCCGCGCGCTCACCGTGCTGTGGCGCGACGACCCGGCGCGCAGCCTGGACGAGCTGCCACCCGAGCTGTACGCGGACACGCTGCACCGCTTCCGCCAGACGCTCGGACCGGGCACGCAGCCCGGCGGGCAGCCGGTCGACGTCGGCTCGCTGCGGGCGACACTTGTGGACGAGGAACGCCGTTTCCGGGGGCTGCTGCGACGCGGACGGCCGCTCGTCGACCGGGTACGGGCGCGTGGACCGCTGACCGAGCGCGACTACCACTGGCTGCACGACACCCACGGGCTGCCCCGTGACCTGGTCGACGGTCTGCTCGCCGAGGCCGGCTGAGCGGCGGCGTGGTAGCGGCGGCCGGGTGAGCGGCGGCGGCTGAGCGGTGGCCGCCCGGCCGGGCCGGTGCCAGACTCGGAGGCGGACGCCACGCGAGGGAAGCGGACGCCGCCGCGAGGAGAGGGCAGCCGATGACCGAGGTACGGCCGGACGAGGAGACGGTGCCGCTGCTCGGCGCCGAGGTGCGCATCGCCGACGCGGCCGGGCTGCTCGCCGCCGCCGTCGACGGGCCGGTGGATTTGCTGGTCGACGGCGACTTCCCGGCCCCGGTGCGGGAGATGCGCTGCTCCGTGCGCGCCGACGTCGCAGTTGGGCAGCCGGTGCACCGCTTCGAGGCGTACCTGCGGGTGGAGAGCACCCCGGCGGGCCTGCTCGCCCTCGGGCTGGCCGGGCCGGTCGGCGTGCTTCTCGCCGAGCGGCTGGCCGCCTGCGGCGGCGACGGCCCGGCCGCCGCGGTGGGCCGGATCGCGGCGGAGGCCGGGCGGCGGATCTGGCCGCGACCGGTCGCCACGCTCGCCGCGCCGCCGGGCGACGAGGCCGGCCGGGAGGTGCTGCGCACGGCCCGGGAAGCCGGGCTGCGGCCCCGCGTCGACCAGGACAACGGCACCGTACGCATCCGCGCCGACGTGCCCAGCGCCGAGGTGGCGCCGGCGCATCTGCGGGCGATGCTCGGCCTGCTGCTCCAGGCCGTACGCGAGTTGTCCGGCGACAGCGACGAGCCGACGGTGCTGCGCGGACGGACGTACCTCGTGGTGCGGCGGCCGGTGACCGCGGCCGGGCCGCGCAGCGCGGCGGTGACCCTCGACCAGGTCGGCGGACTGTCCGACGTGGTCGCGCGGTTCCGCGAGGTCGCGGTGTCGTTCCGGCACCCGGCGGCGATGGCCCGCTGGGGCGCGCGCCGGCCGCAGGGCATCCTGATGTACGGGCCGCCCGGTACCGGCAAGACCATGCTGGCCCGGGCGCTGGCGAACGAGATCGGCGCGGACTTCGTGGAGATCCGCACCCCGGAGATCCTGGACAAGTACCTCGGCGGCTCGGAACGCAACATCAAGCGGATCTTCCGGGAGGCACGCCGCTACCGGCGGCCCACCGTGATGCTGTTCGACGAGTTCGACTCGATCATCAGCTACGCCGGTGCCGGCGGCGACGCGGCCAGCCAGGCCGTCAACGCCGTCGCGGGCATCTTCAAGCAGGAGATGAACACGCTGTTCGAGGAGAACCCCGACGTCATCGTGGTGGCCACGACCAACTTCCCGCAGCGCGTGGACGCCTCGCTGATCCGCTCCGGCCGCTTCGACCTGAAGATCGCCATTCCGGCGCCGGACGAGGCCGGACGCGTCGAGATCCTCACCAAGATGGTCCGCGAGCTGATCGAGCGGTACGAGCGGCCGGGCTTCACGATGTTCGCCGACGACCTCGACCCGGCCGCGCTCGCCGCCGACACGGCCGGGCTGACCGGCGCGGACCTACGCGAGGCGCTGCGGCGGGTGCAACTCGCCAAGGCGCTCCGGGAGGCGGCGGAGGGTGCGCCGCCGGCTCCGATCGGCCAGGACGACATGCGGGAGGCCGTCGCGGGGTTGCGGCGCGGCTGAGGTCGCCGGCCGCACCTGCCGTGATGGCGGGACCCGGTGGTGTCCGGGTCCCGCCGTGGTGGGTGTGGTGGTCAGATGCCGTAGACGAATTGGGTGTCTACGGGG
>NZ_JBIAIY010000012.1:0-160922 GCF_042871665.1 Micromonospora sp. NPDC005686 | reverse complement strand
GTATAAAACAATTGGCACTGGCTTTACAAGCACCCTGTTGAGTTCTCAAAGAACAACCACACACCAACCAGAAACCCCACCACCGTGGAGCACCCGTTTGGGGCATTTCGTTCAACCACCCGCCGCTCCCGCGCCGGGCACTTTTACTACGTTACCCGGTGGTTTCTGCCGTGTCAAACCGGCGTTTCCCGGTCTGCCGTGCGTCACCCATTTACCAGGCACCCCGATTCAACCGGCTTCCGCCGGTCGGTCCGAGGAATTCGGTAGGACGGCCGCCCGCGGTTTCCCGCTAGCTCGTCCGTTTCCCTACCGGCCGACAACCTTACCCGGTCGGTTCCGCCTCACCAAATCCGCCTACCGGCGAATCCGGGGCACCACCCGGTTCTCAGGTCCTGCGCTCCGGCCTGTCAGGTCTTCGCCCTGTTCGTCCGTTCCGCGCTGGCAGAGAGAAAGCTACGCGCCCAGCTCAGTGATCGTCAAATTCGCTGGGCGCGTCCCGCGTCACACCGTCGAGAGGCGACTATCCGCGCAGCTCAACGCCCGCGAACGAGCGCTTGCCCCGGCGCAGCACGAGGTACCGGCCGTGCAACAGGTCGTCGCCGGAGACGGTGGCGTCCACCTCGGAGATCCGGGTGTTGTTGACGTACGCGCCACCCTCGGCGATCACCCGCCGTGCCTCCTTCATGCTCGGCACCAGGCCCGACTCCTTGAGCAGGCCGGCCACGTCCGGCAGCTCATCGAGGTGCACCAGCCCGGCCTCGGTCAGCGCGGCACGCAGCGTCTCCGGCGCCAGTTCGTCGAGGGAGCCGCGCCCGAACAGCGCCTGGCTCGCGGCCACCGCCTGAGTCGTCTCCCGCTCTCCGTGCACGAGGGTGGTCAGCTCCTCGGCCAGCGCCCGCTGAGCCAGGCGCGCCTGCGGCCGTTCCGCCGTGGCCTTCTCCAGATCCTCCAGCTCCTCGCGGGAGCGGAAGCTGAAGAACCGCAGGTAGCGGCTGACATCGCGGTCATCGGCGTTGACCCAGAACTGGTAGAACGCGTACGGGCTGGTCATCTGCGGGTCGAGCCAGACCGTGCCGGTCTCGCTCTTGCCGAATTTCGTGCCGTCGGCCTTTGTGACAAGCGGCGTGGTGAACGCCTCCACCGGCCCGGCACCGCGGCGGCGGACGTAGTCGACGCCGGCGGTGATGTTGCCCCACTGGTCGGAGCCGCCGTACTGGAGCCGGCAGCCGTGGCGGCGGTGCAGCTCGAAGTAGTCGTTGGCCTGCAGCAGCTGGTAGCTGAACTCGGTGTAGCTGATGCCCGTCTCCAGCCGCGCCTTGACCACCTCGCGGGCGAGCATCTTGTTCACCGGGAAGTGCTTGCCGACGTCCCGGAGGAACTCCACCACCGACATCTCGCCGGTCCAGTCCAGGTTGTTCACCAGTTGCGCCGCGTTCTCCCCGGTGTACGTGACGAACGGCGAGAGCTGCTCGCGGATGCGCTCCACCCAGCCGGCGATCACCTCGGGCGGGTTCAGCGTGCGCTCCGCGCTCTCCTTCGGGTCGCCGATCTGCCCGGTGGCGCCACCGACGAGCAGCAGCGGGCGGTGCCCGGCCTGCTGGAGACGGCGGGCCATGACGACCTGCACCAGGTTGCCGATGTGCAGGCTCGGCGCGGTGGGGTCGAAGCCCACGTAGAAGGGGGTGCTCCCGCCGTCGAGCAGCTCACGCAATTCGTCGAGGCCGGTCGAGTCCTGGATCAGGCCACGCCACAGCAGGTCGTCGGTCAGGGAGTCCCGCCCCTGCGGGAGGTTGCTGTCGGTCACGGTCACCGATTCTCCCCTATTCCCGGGCCCGGCCCGTACCGGGTTTGCCGAGGTGCGGCCGACTAGGCTGGCGGCGCCGTCGAACGCGAGGAGGAACCGCGGTGGACATGCCGAACCTGACGGGTGGCTTCGTGGCCCTGCTGGGCCTGACGTTCGACGAGGTCAGCGGGGACCGGGTGGTGATCCGCTGGAAGGTTCGCCCGGAGTTGCACCAGCCGTACGGGATCCAGCACGGCGGCGTCTACTGCTCGGTGGTGGAGACGGCGGCCAGCATCGGCGGCGCGCTCTGGCTGGGCGACAAGGGCAACGTGGTCGGGGTGTCGAACCAGACGGACTTCCTGCGCGCGGTGCGCGACGGCGAGCTGACCGCTGTGGGCACGCCCGTGCACCGGGGCCGCAGCCAGCAGCTCTGGCTGGTGGAGATCACCGACGCCGACGGGCGGCTGGTGGCGCGCGGCCAGGTACGGCTGCAGAACCTCACCGCCGCCTGACCCGCTGGCCGATTCGCCCAAAAAGGTGCAGTAACGCCGATATCGTCGCCTCGGTGAGGACGTCCGCTCCCGGCCCGACGTGAGGAAGCTGTTCGCCGCCACGCTCGGCGTCCTGTCCGCCGTCGGCGGCTTCGTCGACATCGGTGACCTGGTGGCGGCCAGTCAGGCCGGCGCGCTGTTCGGCATGGCCCACACCTGGGTCCTGCTGGTCGGGGTGGTCGGCATCTGCGCGTACGCGGAAATGGCCGGCCGGATCGCGGCGGTGAGCGGGCGGGCGGTGTTCGACCTGGTCCGGGAGCGGCTCGGGCCGCGCGTGGCGCTGCTCAACCTGGTCGCGTCGTGGCTGGTCACGGTGGTCACGCTGGCGGCGGAGCTGGGCGGCGTGGCGCTGGCGCTGCAACTGGCGACCCGGCTGAGCCACCTGTTCTGGGTGCCGCTCGCGGCGCTGGCGGTCTGGCTGGTGCTGTGGCGGCTGCGGTTCGAGCTGATGGAGCGGATCTTCGGCCTGGCCGGGCTGGCGCTGCTGGTGTTCGCGATCGCGCTGGTGGCGCTGCCGACCGACTGGCCGGAACTCGGCCGGGGCGTGTGGCAGGTCAGCGCGTCCGGGCACGGCTGGCCGCTGTACTGGTTCGTGGCGGTGGCGCTGTTCGCCTCCACGGTCAGCCCGTACGAGGTCTTCTTCTTCTCCTCCGGCGGTGTCGAGGAGCGGTGGGGCGCGACGGACCTGGCCCGGGCCCGCTCGAACGTGCTGGTCGGCTTTCCGGTGGGCGGTTTCCTGGCGTTGTCGCTGGTCGCCGTGGCGGCGGTGGCCTATCACCCGTCCGGGGCGTCGTTGAGCACGCTCGACGAGGTGGCGCGGCCGGTGGCGACGGCGCTCGGTGGTGCCGGCCTGGCCGCCGCGGTGCTGGCGTTCTTCGCGGTGACGTTCGGCGCGGCGCTGGAGACGGGCCTGTCGGCGGCGTACGCGGCGGCGCAGTACTTCGGGTGGCAGTGGGGCAAGCGGGTCCGCCCCCGGGAGGCGGCCCGGTTCCACAGCGTGCTGCTCGTCGGTCTGCTGCTCGGCGTGGTGATGCTGATGACGACGGTGGACCCGGTGCGGCTGACCGAGTACATGCTGGTGCTGAGCGCGGTGGTGCTGCCGCTGACGTACCTGCCGATCCTGGTGGTCGCCAATGACCGCGGGTATCTCGGCGACCGGGTCAACGGGCGGTGGACGAACCTGCTCGGCGCGGTGTTCCTGCTGCTCATCGTCGCGGCCTCGGTGGCCGCGATCCCACTGGCGGTCATGACGGGGATGGGGCCATGAGGGTTCAGCTCGCCAAGCGGCTGCTCGACCGGCAGATCGTCGACGTGGACGGGCTGCTGGTCGGACGCGTCGACGACATCGCGTTCGCGTTCGACGACGACGGCGTCCCGTACGTGGACTGCCTGCTCACCGGACAGGGCGCGCTCGGGGAGCGGATCGGCGGGCGGATCGGGCGGCTGCTGGTGGCGGTGGCGGACCGGTTCACCGACGACCCGCCGGTGCCGCCGCTGCGCGTACCGCTGTCGCAGGTCGCCCGCGTGGACAGCGCGGTGCGGCTGCGCTGCCCGGCGACGGACCTGCCACTGTCACCCGTGGAGGCGTGGCTGCGCCGGCACCTGATCGAGCGGATCCCGGGGTCCGGTCGTGCGAGCGGGTGAGCTGCTCGGCCGTACCGCGTACGACCTGCACGGGCGGCGGCTGGGCCGGGTGGTGGACGTGGTGGTGCGCGGCGGGTGGCCGCCGGACCGGCTGCGGATCACCGACGTGATCGTCGCCGGGCACTGGTGGACCCGGGTGGTCAGTCGGCTGATCGGGCCCGAGCTGCATCCGTCCGGGCCGTGGCTGCTGCGGGTGACGGCCCGGCTGGTCGGGCGGAGCACCCGTCAGGTACCCGCCGACGCGGTGCAACTGCTCCCGCCGGTGCCCGGTTTCCCGTTCGGCCCGCCGGCCGGCCGCCGGTGAGCCGGACGCCGGCGGGCCGGAAGGTCGGCGGCGGGCCGGAAGGTCAGCGGCGTGCCTCGTCCAGTTCGGGGGCGTCGGCCGGGTCGGCGGCGTCGCCTGTGGTTTCGCCGTCCGAGGAGTCGTCGCCGCGGCCCCGGCGGCGGACGTGCACCTCGGTGATGGCCCGCTGGTCCACGTCGGCCACCGACAGCTCCCAGCCGTCCACGGTGATTTGCTCCCCCGCCACGGTCGGGATGTGCCCCAGGCAGATCAGCACCAGCCCGGCGACTGTGGTGTAGTCGCCCGCCGGCCGGTTCGGCAACTCCACGCCGAGGTCGGTCAGGTCGTGCACCGGGAACGTGCCGGGCAGCACCAGCGTGCCGTCGGCCTCGGTGCGCACGGCACGCAGGTCGCGGTCGGTCTCGTCGTAGATCTCGCCGACGATCTCCTCCAGGATGTCCTCCAGCGTCACGATCCCGTCGACCGCGCCGCGCTCGTCGACCACGAGCGCGATGTGCTGGCGTTCGGCCTTGAACTGGCGCAGCGCCTCGACCACCGGCAGCGAGTCGGGCAGCAGCATGGGCGGGCGGGCGATCTCGTCGACCGGCCGGTCGTCGGAGACGCCGACCAGGTCGCGCAGGTGGATGACGCCCACCGCCTCGTCCAGCCCGCCGTGGCGGACCACCGGCGCCCGGGAGTGGCCGGTCGCCGCCAGGACGAGCCGCGCGGCCTCCGCGGTGGTGCCGCTGTCGAGCGTGAAGACCTGCAACCGGGGTACGAGCACCGCGCGCAACTGCCGGTCGGCGATCTCCACCGCACCGGCGATGATCGTGCGCTGTTCCTTGGTGAAGCCGTGGTTGCCGGCCACGATGTCGCGCAGCTCGTCCGGGCCGATCTCGTCCGGCTCGGCCTTCGGGTCCAGGCCGAACAGGCGTACCACCAGGTCGGTGGTGGCGCCCAGCAACCAGACGGCGGGTCGGGTGATGCTGGACAGCACGTCCAGCGGGCGGGCCACCAGCAGCGCCCACCGCTCGGCCGACTGCATGGCGATCCGCTTCGGCGCCAGCTCGCCGAAGACGAGCGTGACGAACGTGAGCACCAGCGTGACCGCGACGATGGCGACGGTCTCGGCGGCGTTGCCGAACGCGCCCAGCAGCGGTACGAGCGGACGGGCCAGGGACACCGCGGCGGCGGCGGAGGCGAGGAAGCCGGCGAGTGTGATGCCGATCTGGATGGTGGCCAGGAACCGGTTCGGGTCCTTCGCGAGGCGGGCCAGGGTCCGTCCGCCCCGGCTGCTGCGCTCCAGCCGCTGCACCTGGCTGTCGCGCAGGGACACCAGTGCCATCTCGCTGCCGGCGAACACCGCGTTGAGGATCACCAGCACACCGACCAGGGCAAGCTGGCTCCAGTAGCTCTGCACGAGCGGTTATCTCCCTCGGCCCGATCCGGGTCGGCCGATGGCCGACTCGCCGTCCGGCAGGCCCGGCCGGCGTGGACCCCTCAGTGCCCCGCGAGCGCCAGGCTGAATCCTGCGAGGACGCCGCCCCGTCCGACAATCATACGGAACACGCATCTTTGCGTGGCACGCAATATTTGCTACCGTGCTGGCGTGAGTGGACTGCGGGAGCGCAAGAAGGCGGAGACCCGAGCGGCGTTGAGCTGGGCGGCCATCCGGCTGACCGTGGCGCGCGGCTACGACAACGTGCTGGTCGAGGACATCGCGCAGGCCGCCGGGGTGTCCTCCCGCACGTTCAACAACTACTTCGGCAGCAAGGCGGAGGCGATCGCGGCCCGGCACCTCGACCGCAGCCGTCGGGTGGCGGAGGCGCTGCGGGGCCGGCCGCCCGGCGAGCCACTCTGGGCCGCGGTCGAGGCGGCGGTCCTCTCCGCGTGGGCGCCGGGCCCCGAGGTCGCGCAAGCGCCCCCGGACGCCCACGACGAGTGGGTCGCCGGGCTGCGGGTGATGCTCGCCGAGCCGGCACTCCAGGGCGAGATGCTGCGGGCCGGCGCGCTGGCCGAGGCCGAACTGGCCGAGGCAGTCGCCGCGCGCACCGGCACCGACACCGTCCACGACCTCTACCCCCACCTGGTCGCCGCCGCGGTCGGCGCAGCCGCCGGCGCGGCGACGCGCCACTTCCTTCGCGCCGACCGGCCGCAGCCGGTCGCCCGGCTCCTCGCCGACGCGCTGGCCCAGCTCGCCGCCGGCCTGCCACCGCCCCGCTGATCCGCCCGCCTCCCGCCCGACCGGCCGCCGGCCACCGGGCCGCTTCACCGTACCCTGGAAGGGGTCTTGCCATGATCGATGTCCTCGTCGTCGGGGCCGGTCCGAACGGCCTGATGCTCGCCTGCGAGCTGGCGCTGGCCGGGATCCGGGCGGTGGTATGCGACCGGCTGGTGGAACCGACCGCCGAGAACCGGGCCAACGGGCTGGTCGGCCAGGTGGTCCGGATGCTCGACCGGCGTGGCCTGCACCAGCGCCTCACCGGTGATCCCGCGCCGCCGCGCCCGGCGCCCCGGTTCGTCTTCGGCGCGTTACCGCTGGACCTCAGCGGTGTCGCGGACAACCCGCTGCACGGGCTGCCGGTGCCGCAGCGGCAGGTCGAACGGGTGCTCGCCGAACGGGCAACCGAGCTGGGCGTGCGGGTACGCCGGGGATTCGAGGTGACCGGGCTGCGGCAGCACGACGACGCGGTGGAGGTCGAATTCGCCCACGGCGCGACGCTCACCTGCCGTTACCTGGTCGGCGCGGACGGCGGGCACAGCACGGTCCGCAAGCTCACCGGGATCGGCTTCCCCGGCGTGACCACGGACCGGTCCGTGTCACGGACCGCCCAGGTCGGCGTGCCGGCGGAGGCGATCGACCCGGTGACCGGCGGCCTCGCGGTGTCCGGTCACGGGACCGTCGCACCGTTCCGCCACACCCGCACCGAGCGTGGGCTGATCGTCTGGGCGCCGTTCCCCGACCGCCCGCCGTTGGTCAGCACCACCGAGTGGCCGGACGCGCCGGAGACCGAGACGCTGATGACGCTCGACGAGATGCGGGCCAGCGTGGCGCGGGTGCTCGGCGCCGAGGTGCCGATCGCTCCGCCTTCCGGCGAGGGGCCGCACGTGCTGCGCCGCGTGGTCGGCGGCAACACGCGGCTGGCGGAGCGCTACCGCGACGGCCGGGTGCTGCTGCTCGGCGACGCCGCCCACGTGCACTCCGCGATCGGCGGTCCGGGGCTCAACCTGGGACTGCAGGACGCGGTGAACCTCGGCTGGAAGCTGGCCGCCCGGCTGCACGGCTGGGCGCCGGACGGGCTGCTGGACACCTACGAGGCCGAGCGCCGGCCGGCAGCCCGGCGGGTGACCATGTCGACGCAGGCCCAGTCCGCCCTGATCGCGCCGGGAAGTGAGGTCACCGCGCTGCGCGAGCTGGTCGCCGAGCTGCTCTCCCGGCCGGAGAACGCCGCGCACGTGGCCGCGCTGATGGCCGGCGCGGACATCCGCTACGACCTCGGACCGGGCGGGCCACCGGTCGGAAGCTGGGCGCCGGACGTGGAGGTGCACGGCGACACCGGGCGGGTCCGGCTGGCCGAGCTGACCCGCCACGCGCGCCCCCTGCTGCTCGACGCCACCGGCACCCTCGCCACGGCGGTCCGGCCGTGGGGCCACCGGGTCGACCTGGTCACCGGCCCGTTGGAGGGCACCCCGTCGACCGCGCTCCTGCTGCGCCCGGACTGCTACGTGGCCTGGGCCTCCAGCGCCGCCACGCCGGACCGGGACGGACTGCGCGCCGCGCTCACCCGCTGGTTCGGCCGGCCCGGGGACTGACCGGCTCAGGCCGGCACGGGCAGGTCCAGCACGTACCGGTCCGCCTCCGGGCGGAAGCCGAGCCGGTGGTAGTAGGGGGCGACCATGCCGGGCGGGCTGACCACCCGGCGGAACCCCCGGTCGGTGAACAGCCGGCTGCGCCGGTAGACGAACTCGCCCGGGGTGAAGTCGCGGAACGGCGGGGTCACGTAGTCCAGGTCGATCTGGGCCACGCCGCCCGGTTCGGCGTGCGAGAGCATCACGCCGACCACCTCGTCGGCGCGTACCACGAGGAACGCCGAGCGGTCGTCGGCGTCGGCGTCCCAGCGGAAGCCCGGGTTGAAGCGGGCGATGTCGGCGGCGTGCACCCGCAGCGTGTGCGCGAGGAACGCGTCCTCGGTGCCCACCTCGACGACCTGGTAGGTCTGATCGTCGTGCCGGGTGGCCAGCAGCTTGCGGAGGTACCAGACGTTGATCACGGTGAGCACGACGTTCAGGCCCACCATCGGCCAGACCTGCACGGCGGCGTTGTAGCCGATCAGGATGAGGCAGCCGACCAGGTTAAGCGCGCGCAGCCGCAGGATCCGCGTCTGCAGCAGGGACCAGACCAGCAGCGCGGAGCCGGCCCAGCCGACGAGTTCGAGCCAGTTCACCCGGGGAGACTAGCCGCCTGCCTGGTCAGACCCCTCGGCGGGCAGTTCCAGCACGTACTCCTCGACCTCGGTGCCGCGGCTCGGGGAGTACCCGGAGTCCTCGCCGACCACGACGAAGCCGCACTTGCGCAGCACCGCCAGGGACGCGGCGTTGTCCTTCGCGGCGCGGGCGTGCACCGGCCGCTGCGGCAGCTCCCGCAACAGCGCGGCGAGCCCGGCGGTGGCGTAGCCGCGCCCCCAGCGCCCCGGGTCGATCCAGTAGCTCACCTCGGTCCGGTCGTCGACCGGGAACGCCGCCACATGCCCGACCACCTCGCCGTGGGCGGTGACCGTGCGGTTCACGATGCGCTCGTCGGCGCGGATGCGCGCCCAGTGCGCGTCGAACGCGGCCCGGTCGGACGGGTCCTGCGGGCCGAACGCGGCCATCCAGTTCGCCTGCGGGTCCTGCTCGTGGGCGAAGAAGACGGGCAGGTCGTCGTCGCGCACCGGGCGGAGCAGCAGGTGGTCGGTCACGGCCGGAACGATACGTGGCCCCACCGACACGGTCGGGACCTCCGGCCCGGTGTGTGTCCCGTCCGGCCCTGCCGCGTGGCCGGCTGGCCCGGCTACCAAGGAGGTGTAACGACGCAGTCGAGGAGGCCGGATCATGTCGAAGTACGTCTACGACTTCATCGAAGGTGACCGCAGCCGGGCCGACCTGCTCGGCGGCAAGGGCGCCAACCTCGCCGAGATGACCCGGCTCGGGTTGCCGGTGCCTCCCGGGTTCACCGTCACCACCGAAGCCTGCCGGGCGTACCTGGCCACCGGGGCACCACCGGCGGGCCTGTACGAGGAGATGAACGCGCACCTGCGGGAGGTGGAGGCGCGGCTGGACCGGTGGCTGGGCGACCCGCGTGACCCGCTGCTGCTGGCGGTGCGCTCCGGCGGGCGGTACTCGATGCCGGGAATGATGGAGACGATCCTCGACATCGGGCTCAACGACACCACAGTCGTCGGGCTGGCCGAGCGCACCGGCGACGAGCGGTTCGCCTGGGACTCGTACCGGCGGCTGATCCAGATGTTCGGCCGCACCGTGCACGGCATCCCGGCCGAGGAGTTCGAGCACGAGCTGGCCGCGCTGCGGGCCACCGCCGGGCCGGACGGGCCGAGCGCAGGGCAGTTGCACGACCTCGTCGACACGTACAAGAAGATCTTCATCCGGCACGTCGGGCACGACTTCCCGCAGGCCCCGCACGAGCAGCTGTTCCTGGCCGTGCGCGCGGTGTTCGAGTCCTGGCACTCGGAGCGGGCCCGGATCTACCGGCGGCAGGAGCGCATCCCGGACGACCTGGGCACCGCCGTCAACGTGATGGCGATGGTGTTCGGCAACCTCGGCCCCGACTCCGGCACCGGTGTCGCGTTCACCCGCGACCCGGCCACCGGCGCCCCCGGCGTGTACGGCGACTACCTGACCGACGCGCAGGGCGAGGACGTGGTGGCGGGCATCCGCAACACGGTGCCGCTGACCGAGCTGGCGACGCTGGACCCGGCGAGCTTCCACCGGCTGCGGGAGATCATGGCGACGCTGGAGCGGCACTACCGCGACCTGTGCGACGTGGAGTTCACCATCGAGCGCGGCCGGCTGTGGATGCTCCAGACCCGGGTCGGCAAGCGCACCGCGGCGGCCGCGTTCGTGATCGCCGCGCAGCTGGCCGAGGAGGGGCTGATCACCGCCGACGAGGCGCTGACCCGAGTCACCGGGGCGCAGCTCGCCCAGCTCATGTTCCCGGCCTTCGACACCGCCGGCGTGCCCGAGCCGCTCGCGGTCGGCGTCGGCGCCTCGCCCGGCGCGGCGGTCGGGCGGGTGGTGTTCGACTCCGCCGCCGCGGCTGCGGCCGACGGACAGGTGATCCTGGTCCGGCCGGAGACGAACCCGGACGACCTGCCCGGCATGATCGCCGCGACCGGCGTGCTCACCTCGCGCGGCGGCAAGACCTCGCACGCCGCCGTGGTGGCGCGGGGCATGGGCCGGACCTGCGTCTGCGGCACCGAGGCGCTGGCCATCGACGTCGAGCGCGGCGAGTTCGCGGTCGGCGAGCGGGTGGTGCGGGCCGGCGACGTGATCTCGATCGACGGCACGAGCGGGCGGATCTGGCTCGGCGAGGTGCCGGTGCAGCCGTCCCCGGTGGCCCGGTACCTGACCGGTGAGCTGCGGCCGGAGGCCGACCCGCTGGTCGCCGCCGTGCACCGGCTGCTCGGGCACGCCGACGCGGTGCGCACGCTCGGCGTCCGCGCCAACGCGGACACCCCGGACGACGCCCGCCGGGCCCGCGAGCTCGGCGCCGCCGGAATCGGGCTGTGCCGCACCGAGCACATGTTCCTCGGCGAGCGCCGGGAACTGGTCGAGCGGCTGATCCTGGCCGAGGGCCCGGCCGAGGTCGGCGCGGCGCTGGACGAGCTGCTGCCGCTGCAGCGGGCCGACTTCGCGGGGCTGCTCACCGCGATGGACGGGCTCCCGGTCACGGTCCGGCTGCTCGACCCGCCGCTGCACGAGTTCCTGCCTCCGCTGGCCGAGCTGACCGCCCGGGTGGCGGGCGCGCAGGCACGCGGCGAGGAACCGGGCCACGACGGCGTGCTGCTGGCGGCGGTGCGGCGGATGCACGAGACGAACCCGATGCTGGGGCTGCGCGGCGTGCGGCTCGGGCTGGTGGTGCCGGGGCTGTTCGCGATGCAGGTGCGGGCGCTGGCCGAGGCGGCCGCGCAGCGGGTCCGGGCCGGCGGTGACCCACGCCCCGAGATCATGGTGCCGCTGGTCGGTGACGTGCGGGAGCTCGCCGCGGTGGCGGACGAGGCGCGGCGGGTGCTGGCCGAGGTGCCGGGCGCGCCGGAGATCCCGATCGGCACCATGGTCGAGACGCCCCGGGCGGCGCTGACGGCCGGGGAGATCGCCGCCGAGGCGCACTTCTTCTCCTTCGGCACCAACGACCTGACGCAGATGACCTGGGCGTTCTCCCGGGACGACGTGGAGGGCGCGTTCTTCTCCGCGTACCTGGCCCGGGGGATCTTCCCGGTGTCGCCGTTCGAGAGCATCGACGCCGCCGGGGTCGGCCGGCTGGTCCGCCTCGCCGTCGCCGAGGGGCGGGCGGCCCGGCCGGAGCTGACCGTCGGCGTCTGCGGTGAGCACGGCGGCGACCCGGACTCGATCGGGTTCTTCGCCGAGGCCGGGCTCGACTACGTGTCCTGCTCGCCGTACCGGGTGCCGGTGGCGCGGCTGGCCGCCGGGCGGGCCGCTGTCGAGGCCCGCACCGAGAAGTCCGACTCCCGCTAGGAGGGCAGCGTCATGACCGCCATCTTCAACCCGACCGGCCCGGGTGTCACGCCGGTCCCCCGGCCCGCGCCGCCGCAGGCCCCGACGCCCGCCCTCGCCCCGGCCGGGCCGGTGGGCCCGGTGCTGGAGCTGCCCGGCGACACCGCCCTGGTGCCGGTGAGCCGCGACGGCCACCCGGTGGGCGTGTTCGTCGCGGCCGGCGGCCGGGTCCGTTACCGGCGCGTGGTCGAACCCGACCGGCTGGTCGCCGCCGCCACCGGCGCGTTCGCGGTGGCCGCGCTCACCGCCGCCGTGGCGGTGTGGTCACGGCGCCGCCCGCCGTCGGTCGGCACGGTCACCATGGGACCGGGCGGATGGGTCAGCCTGCGCGGCGTGCCGGCGCCGCGGCTGCGCCCGGACGACCGGCCCTGGTGGGCGCGCGTGCTGCGGGCCCGCCGCCTGGTCGCCGAACGCTGACCACCCCCAGCGGTACGGCCGCCGGTACGTCACCGGCGGCCGTACCGCCGTTGGCGCCCCGGAGGGGCCGTTGGTCCCGGGTCACCGTGGTCCTGCGCCCCTGCCCGGCAGCGCCCGGACGGACGACGCTGAGGGTGAGAACGAGACCGAGGGAGGCCCCCGATGCGCGCCAGTGTCGTCACCGCGTTCGACCGTCCGATGGAGATCACCGAGCGTCCCGTCCCGGAGGTGGGCCCGGGCGAGATCCTGGTCCGCATCGAAGCCAGCGGCCTCTGCCACACCGACATCCACGCCGCCCGCGGCGAGTGGCCGGTGAAGCCCAGCCCGCCGTTCGTACCAGGGCACGAGGGCGTCGGCCTGGTCGAGAAGGTCGGCCCCGGTGTCACCGAGCACGCCGTCGGCGACCGGGTCGCGCTGCCCTGGCTCGGCTGGGCCTGCGGCACCTGCTCGTACTGCGTGACCGGCTGGGAGACGCTGTGCGAGTCGCAGCGCAACACGGGCTACGGCATCGACGGCGCGCACGCCGAGTACGCGGTCGCCTCGGCCCGGTACGCGGTGCGCGTGCCAGACGGCGTGGACCCGTTCGAGGCCGCGCCGCTGACCTGCGCGGGCGTCACCACGTACAAGGCCGTCAAGGTCGCGGGGGTACGGCCGGGCGAGCGGGTCGCGATCTTCGGCATCGGCGGCCTGGGTCACCTGGCCCAGCAGTACGCGCAGATCTTCGGCGCCGAGACGGTCGCGGTGGACGTGACCGCCGAGAAGCTGGAACTGGCCACCTCGCTCGGCGCGGCCCACACGGTCGACGCCGCCACCACCGACCCGGTCGAGCGGATCACCGCCCTGGGCGGCGTGGACGTGGCGATCGTGCTCGCCGCCAGCCCTCGGGTGATCGAGCAGGCCCACCGCTCGCTGCGCCGCGGCGGCCGGCTGGTGCTGGTGTCGCTGCCCGCCGACAACGCGATCACCCTGCCCGTCTTCGAGACGGTGCTCAAGGGCATCACGGTGCTCGGCTCGATCGTCGGCACCCGCGCCGACCTGGCCGAGGTCTTCGCGCTGCACGCCGCCGGCCGCACCCGGGTCGTCTACGAGACCCGCAAGCTGGACGAGATCAACGACGCGGTGGACGACGTCCTCGCCGGCCGGGTCGCCGCCCGGCTCGTGCTCCAGCCCTGAACTCCGCCCCGGTCCCCGCACCGGCGGGGACCGGGCCACCGTCGACGCCCCGGAGAGGATCGACATGACCGCCACCCAAGCCCTGGCCCCCTGGCGTGGGTTCCACGCCGGAGCGTGGCAGGAGACAGTCGACGTGGCCGACTTCGTCCGCCACAACCACGAGCCGTACACCGGGGACGCGTCGTTCCTCACCGGCCCGACGCCGCGCACCCTCGCGGTCTGGGACCGGCTACGGGAGATGTTCCCGGAGGAGCGGCGGCGCGGCGTGTACGACGTCGACGCGGCCACCCCGTCGGCGATCACCTCGCACGCGCCCGGCTACATCGACCGGGAGCGGGAGCTGATCGTCGGGTTGCAGACCGACGCGCCGCTGCGGCGGGCGATCATGCCGGCCGGCGGGCTGCGGATGGTGGAGACGGCACTGCACGCGTACGGGCGCGAACCGGACCCGCGGGTGCACGAGATCTTCACCCGGTACCGCCGCACGCACAACGACGCGGTCTTCGACGCGTACCCGGAGAGCGTGCTCGCGGCCCGGCGCTCGCACGTCATCACCGGCCTGCCCGACGCGTACGGGCGCGGGCGGATCATCGGCGACTACCGCCGGGTGGCGCTGTACGGCGTGGACCGGCTGGTCGAGGAGCGCCGCGCGCTCAAGGCGGCGCTGGACGACCGGCGCAGCACCGACGACGTGATCCGCGACCGGGAGGAGCTGGCCGAGCAGATCCGCGCGCTCGGTGAGCTGAAGGAGATGGCCGCCTCGTACGGCTTCGACATCTCCCGCCCGGCCGCCACCGGCGCGCAGGCGATCCAGTGGCTCTACTTCGCCTACCTGGCCGCCACGAAGGAGCAGAACGGCGCCGCGATGTCGCTCGGCCGCACGGCCGGGTTCGTCGACGCGTACCTGCGGCGGGACATCGCCGAGGGGCGGCTGGACGAGAGCGGCGCCCAGGAGCTGATCGACGACTTCGTGATCAAGCTGCGGATCATCCGCTTCCTGCGCACCCCGGAGTACGACCAGCTCTTCTCCGGCGACCCCACCTGGGTCACCGAGTCGCTCGGCGGCATGGGCGCGGACGGCCGGCCGCTGGTCACCCGCACCACGTTCCGCTACCTGCAGACGCTCTACAACCTCGGCCCGGCCCCGGAGCCGAACCTCACGGTGCTCTGGTCGCCCCGGCTGCCGGAGGGCTTCAAGCGGTTCTGCGCCCAGGTGTCGCTGGACACCAGCGCCATCCAGTACGAGAACGACGAGCTGATCCGCTCGGCGTACGACGACGACACCGCGATCGCCTGCTGCGTGTCGGCCATGCGGGTCGGCCGGGACATGCAGTTCTTCGGCGCCCGGGCGAACCTGGCAAAGGCGCTGCTGTACGCGATCAACGGCGGCCGGGACGAGCTGTCCGGCGCGCAGGTCGCCCCGCCGGCCGCGCCGGTCGGCGGCGAGACGCTCGACTACGACGAGGTGCTGGCCGCATACGACCGCACGCTGGACTGGCTGGCCGAGACGTACGTGGACGCGCTCAACGTGATCCACCACCAGCACGACAGGTACGCCTACGAGCGGCTGGAGATGGCGCTGCACGACCACCCGGTGCGCCGGTTCATGGCCACCGGCATCGCCGGCCTGTCGGTCGCCGTGGACAGCCTGTCGGCCATCCGGTACGGCCGGGTCAAGGTGCTGCGCGACGAGTCCGGCCTGGCCGTCGACTACGCGGTCGAGGGCGAGTTCCCCACGTACGGCAACGACGACGACCGGGCCGACGAGATCGCGGTGTGGCTGGTCGAGGCGTTCGCGGAGAAGCTGCGCCGGCAGCGCACGTACCGCGACGCGGAGCTGACCATGTCGGTGCTCACCATCACCTCGAACGTGGTGTACGGCAAGCACACCGGCCACACGCCGGACGGCCGGCGCGCGGGTGAGCCGTTCGCGCCGGGGGCGAACCCGATGAACGGGCGGGACACCCACGGCCTGGTCGCGTCGGCGCTGTCGGTGGCGAAGCTGCCGTACGAGGCGGCCCGCGACGGCATCTCGCTGACCGGCACCGTCACGCCGGACGGCCTGGGCCACACCCGCGACGAGCGGATCGCCAACCTGGCCGGGGTGCTCGACGGCTACGCCGACGCCGGTGGGTTCCACCTCAACGTCAACGTGCTGGACCGGGCCACGCTGCTGGACGCGATGGCGCACCCGGAGCGGTACCCGCAACTCACCGTCCGGGTCTCCGGGTACGCGGTGAACTTCGTCCGGCTCACCCCGGAACAGCAGCGCGACGTGGTGTCGCGGACCTTCCACGGGTCGCTGTGAACGGCCGCCCGCCCGCGCCGCCGGAGGTGACTCCGGCGGCGCCGGGCCGTGCCGCCGAGGCGGTCACCGGCGCGGTGCACTCCTGGGACACGTCGGTCGGTGTGGACGGGCCGGGCACCCGGTTCGTGGTGTTCCTGGCCGGCTGCCCGCTGCGCTGCCGCTACTGCCACAGCCCGGACACCTGGTACGGGCGCAGCGGCCGGCGCCGCACGGTGGACGAGATGGTCGCGCTCGCCACCCGGTACCGCCGGTTCATCCAGGTCGCCGGCGGCGGCGTCACGGTCAGCGGCGGGGAGCCGCTGCTGCAACCGGCGTTCACCGGTGAGCTGCTGCGCCGCTGCCACGACCTCGGCCTGCACACCGCGCTGGACACCTCCGGCTTTCTCGGCGTGCGCGCCGACGACGCGCTGCTGGACGCCACCGACCTGGTGCTGCTCGACGTCAAGGCGGGCGACCCGCAGACGTACCGCCGGGTCACCGGCACCGGCCGGCTCGCGCCGACGCTGCGCTTCGCGCAACGGCTGGCCGACCGGGGTAAGCCGATCTGGATCCGGTACGTGCTGGTCCCCGGCCTGACCGACGCGGTCGACGAGGTGGAACGGGTGGCCGACGTGGCGGCCGGACTGGCGAGCGTGCAGCGCGTCGAGGTGCTGCCGTTCCACCGGCTCGGCGCGCACAAGTACGCCGAGCTGGGTCTGACGTTCCCGCTGGCGGACACGGAACCGCCGGACGCCGGACTGCTGGCCCGGGTACGCGGTCAGTTCGCCGCCCGCGGCCTCACCGTCACCTGACCGGCCCCGCCGCGGCACACTACGATCGGGACATGCCGAAGCTGCTTCCGACCGCACGTATCCGCGCCCTGGGCGCGACCGGCGCACAGGTCACCGGGGCGCGGGCCGTCGGCGCGCAGGCCACCGGCGCGCGGGCCCTGGGCGCCGCGGCGGTCGGCGCGCTGGCCTTCGGCGCGTTCGCGCTCGGCGCCGTGGCGGTGGGCTCGCTCGTGGTCGGCCGGCTGGCCGTGCGCCGCGCGGTGATCCGCGAGCTGCGCATCGGCCGGCTTGAGGTGGACGAGCTGGTCGTCCGCGACCGCTGAGCGACCGCCGGTTCAGCTGGCTGCCGCCGTTGGATAGCCGTACAGGTCGAGCAGCCGGACCCGGGACGCCTGAAGCCGGTCCACCACCACGCTCATGAACCGGCTGGTGAGCTGACGGCCGAGCGTGTCGTCGGACTCCATCAGCCGGCGTACCCCGTCGGCGTCGAGTTCGACGGCGGTGCTGCGCTGGGTGGCGACCGCCCCGAACTGCCAGCGGTACGGCGGGAACAACCAGGACCAGCCGAGCACCCCGCCCGGCCCGATCGTCTCGATGCCCACGTCACCGCGGCCCGGCACTGGGAAGTCCAGCGCCACCTGGCCGCCGCGGACCAGCCAGAACCGGTCGGCCGGCGCACCGGCGCGGAACAGCCGGTGCCCGGGGTGCCAGACCATCGGGCGGGCGTAACCGGTGAGCCGGGGCAGCCACTCGTCGGGCAGCCCGGCCAGGAACGGGTGGACGCGGAGCATCTCCAGCGGGGTCATCGCGCCTCCAGGATCGGCAGGAGGGAGCAGTGGTTCCATTCCACCCCGCCGCCGCCCCGGCCGGAAGGGGCCGATGGTCCCGGCCGGGCTGGGCGGATCGGCTCTGCCCAGGTGGGAGCCGTCGGCGCAGGCTGAGGGGGAACCGAAGGAGGACGTCATGACCGACAGGACCGGTGCCCCCGTCGTGGTGGGCGTGGACGGCTCCCCGTCCGCGCTGGACGCGGTACGGCTGGCCGCACGCGAGGCGGTGCTGCGGCACCGGCCGCTGCGGGTGGTGAACGCCTTCCTCTGGCCGCTGGTCGGCACGCCACTGGGCATGGTCGCCCCGATCCTGCCCGACGTCGAGCTGCGGCAGGAGGCCGAGAAGCTGGTCGAGGAGGCGGTGGACGAGGCCCGCAAGATCGACGCGGAGCTGGCGGTCACCGGCGCGGTGGTCGACGGCGGGCCGGTCGCGGTGCTGCTGCGGGAGAGCCGCGACGCCGCGCTGCTCGTGCTCGGTCACCGGGGACTCGGCGGATTCGCCGAACTGCTCGTCGGCTCCGCCGCGGTGCAGCTCTCCGCCCGCGCGGACTGCCCGGTGCTCGTGGCCCGGAGCGAGGCCCGCGCCGACGGCCCCGTCGTGGTGGGCGTGGACGGCTCGGCGCTGTCCGACGAGGCGGTCGGCTTCGCGTTCGCCGAGGCCGCGGCGCGCGGCGCCGAACTGGTGGTGGTGCACACCTGGCTCTACCCGCAGCCGGTGACCTACCGGGAGGCGTTCGGCGACGTCGTGCCGCTGGGCTACGACCCGCAGGAGTTGCGCGCCGACGAGCAGCGGGTGCTGGCCGAGGCGGTCGCCGGCTGGGCCGAGCGCTACCCGGAGGTGACGGTACGGCCGAAGCTCGTCGCCGCCGCCACGCCGTCCCGGGTGCTGGTCGAGGAGTCCGTCGGCGCCCAGTTGACGGTGGTCGGCGCACACGGGCGCGGTAGCCTCGGTGCGCTGCTGCTCGGCTCGGTCAGCCACGCCGTGCTGCACCACTGCCACAGCCCACTGGCCGTCGTCCGGCACCGGGGCCACTGAGCCGGTTCGCCGGCCCGGACGGGGCCGGCACCGCCACAATGGCCTGAGCCGACCGGAGGGAAAGCACCAGATGAACCGACCCGTCGTGGTGGGAGTGGACGGATCGCCGTCCAGCCTGGCCGCCGCCGACCTGGCCGCCGCGACCGCCGTCGCCCGTTCCCGGCCGCTGCTGCTGGTGCACGGCTACCTGCACCCGCTCGGCTACGGGGTGCCGCTCAACCCGTACGACCTGGGGGTGCCGGCGCCCACCGCGGAGTCGGAGAAGATGCTGGAGTCGGTCGCCGCCGACCTGGCCGAGCGGCACCCGGGCCTGCGGGTGCAGATACGCCAGGTGGCGGGCGGCCCGGGCGCGACGATGGTCGAGGAGTCCCGCCGCGCCGAACTGGTCGTGGTGGGCAGCCGGGGCGTCGGCGGCTTCGCCGGCCTGCTGCTCGGCTCGGTCAGCGGTCAGCTCGCGCAGCACGGGCGCTGCCCGGTGCTGATCGTCCGTCCTGAGGAGCAGCCGATCCCGGTGGACGGCCCGGTGCTTGTCGGCGTGGACGGCTCCGACTCGGCCGCGTACGCGATCGAGCTGGCCGCCGACGAGGCCGAGCGACGCGACGCGGAGCTGGTCCTCATGCACGTCCGGTCGCCGGAACGCGGCGCGGTCACGCCGGAGGTGGCGGCGGAGGCGTCCACCGCCGAGCGGGCCGAGGCGGAAGGGCTGCTGGCCGACGCGGCGGCCCAGGTCCGCGCGGCGCACCCCGGCCTGCGGGTGACTGAGCGCTCCGTGACCGCCGCCTCGCCGGAGACCGCCCTGCGGGAGGCCAGCGGCGAGGCGTCGCTCGTGGTGGTGGGCTCCCGGGGTCGGGGCGGCTTCGTCGGGCTGCTGCTCGGCTCGGTCAGCCAGGCCCTGGTGCAGCACTCCCACTGCCCGGTGCTCGTCGCCCACCGGCCCGAGCCGGCCGGCGACTGAGCCGCCCCGATCGCGGCCCGATCGCGGCCCGGTCAGGCCGGGTCGCGGCCGGCGAGCAGGTCGGCGAAGTCGGTGGTGAGCGCGAACGGGTCGGCCGGGCCGGTCGCGGCGGGTCGGCGGTCCACCTGCTCGGCCAGCTCGGCCGCGGCCCGGCGGACCCGGGACCGCAGCGCGCTGTCGCCGTCGTCGCCGGCCCAGTCCTCGGGAGCGGCGAACACCGCCGTGGGCAGGGTCGCCGCCCGCAGGTACGTGAACATCGGCCGGACCGCGTGCTCCAGGGCCAGCGAGTGCCGGGCGGTGCCGCCGGTCGCCCCGATCAGCACCGGCTTGCCGGCCAGCGCGTCCCGGTCGACGACGTCGAAGAACGACTTGAACAGCCCGTTGTAGGACGCGTTGAAGATCGGCGTCACCGCGATCAGCCCGTCGGCGGCGGCCACGTCGTCGAGCGTGCGCCGCAGCGCGGCCGGCGCGAAGCCGGTGAGCAGGTGGTTCACCACGTCATGGGCGTGCTCGCGCAGCTCCACCACGTGCAGCTCCACGGTGGCGCCGCGGCCGGCCAACGCGTCGCGGGAGGCCGCGGCGAGCTGGCCGGCGAGCAGGCGGGTGGACGACGGCTGGCCGAGCCCGGCGGAGACGACAGCGAGGGTACGGCGGGTCATCGCTGCTCCCCGTCGGCCGGTGCGGCCTCCCGGGCGGCGAGCAGGCTCGCGTGGGTGGGCGCGTCGGGCACGTGCGCGGGACGCATCGAGTCGAACTCCTTGCGCAGCACCGGCACCACCTCCTCGCCCAGCAGGTCGAGCTGCTCCAGCACCGTCTTCAGCGGCAGCCCGGCGTGGTCCATCAGGAACAGCTGCCGCTGGTAGTCGCCGACGTACTCGCGGAAGCCCAGCGTGCGGTCGACGACCTGCTGCGGGCTGCCCACTGTCAGCGGCGTCTCCCGAGTGAACTCCTCCAGCGACGGGCCGTGCCCGTAGACCGGGGCGTTGTCGAAGTAGGGGCGGAACTCGCGTACCGCGTCCTGGGAGTTGCGGCGCATGAAGACCTGCCCGCCGAGGCCGACGATCGCCTGATCCGGCGAGCCGTGGCCGTAGTGCGCGAACCGCTCCCGGTAGAGGCCGACCATCCGCTGGGTGTGCTCCTTGGGCCAGAAGATGTGGTTGGCGAAGAAGCCGTCGCCGTAGTACGCGGCCTGCTCGGCGATCTCCGGGCTGCGGATCGAGCCGTGCCAGACGAACGGCGGCACGCCGTCGAGCGGGCGCGGGGTCGAGGTGAACGACTGCAGCGGCGTACGGAACCGGCCCTTCCAGTCGACCACGTCCTCGCGCCACAGCCGGTGCAGCAGGTCGTAGTTCTCGATGGCCAGCGGGATGCCGTTGCGGATGTCCTGCCCGAACCACGGGTAGACCGGGCCGGTGTTGCCGCGGCCCATCATCAGGTCGACCCGGCCGTCGGCCAGGTGCTGGAGCATCGCGTAGTCCTCGGCGATCTTCACCGGGTCGTTCGTGGTGATCAGCGTGGTCGCTGTCGACAGCAGCAGCCGCTCGGTGCGCGCGGCGATCCAGCCGAGCATGGTGGTCGGCGACGACGGCACGAACGGCGGGTTGTGGTGCTCGCCGGTGGCGAAGACGTCCAGGCCGACCTCTTCGGCCTTGAGCGCGATGGCGGTCATGGCCTTGATCCGCTCACGCTCGGACGGCAGCCGCCCGTTCGTGGGGTCGACGGTGACGTCACCGACGGTGAAGACTCCGAACTGCATGACCAGCTCCTCGCGTGGGGTCCGGACCGGTCGGCCCGGGATCGCTCCTCACAACATATTTGACGAGTCAACTATTCCGTCGGCTGCCCGCCCCGGCGTGGCCCGAATCACGCACCATCCACCGACTACCCTTGCCGCGATGACGTACCCCTGGCTCCACGCGCCCGCCGCCCAGATCGCGGACACCGCGCGGACGCTGCTCGGCTGGACCGTGTCGGCCGGCGGCGTCACGGTCCGGCTCACCGAGGTCGAGGCGTACGCGGGCACCGGCGAGGATGCCGCGTCGCACGCCCACCGCGGGCCGACGCCGCGCAACCAGGTCATGTTCGGGCCCGCCGGACACGCGTACGTCTACTTCGTGTTCGGCATGCACTGGTGCGCGAACATCGTCTGCGGGCGCGACGGCGAGGCGGCGGCGGTGCTGCTGCGCGCGGGCGAGGTGGTCGACGGCATCGAGACCGCCCGCGAGCGCCGGCCGCGCGCCGCCGACCGGGATCTTGCCCGCGGACCGGCCCGGCTGGTCACCGCGCTCGGGCTCGGGCGGGACGCCAACGGCACTTCGGCGATCGACGGCAGCGGCCCGCTGCTGCTGACTCCCCCGGCCAGCCCGGTCGACCCGGCGCGCATTCTCGCCGGGCCGCGTGTCGGGGTCGCCGCCGCGCACGACCTGCCGTGGCGGTTCTGGCTGGCGGACGAGCCGAGTGTGAGCGTCTACCGGCGGCACACCCCGCGCCGCCGGCCCGCTACGGCCGTCCCGATACGGAACTCACCGGCCTGAGCCGACCGCTCCGGCAACCCGAAGCATCCTGTGGCGCGTCTCTGGTCCATGACGCGTCTTCTCACCACGTTCCGAAGGCACGGCGTTTTGCACGAACGGCTTTCAACGCAGTGTTGACAACAAGCCATTCTTGGGTGTGGGATGGACGGCATGGTCACCGTGGACAACGACCCGTTCACCGCTCCGGATGCTGCCCAGGCCCGCGCGCACCGCAACTGGGCGGCGCTGCTGCGGATCGCCGAGCGGCACGCCGGCTCGAACTCCCGCCGTCGCCGTTACGCGCACCCCGACGTACCGGACGCCTACGAGGCGGCCACGCTGGTGATGGCGCTCGCCGGCGGAGCCGAGCTGGACGAGGGTGAGGAGCCCGTCGACCAGGCCGACCTGATGGCCGCGCTGACGCTGATCCCGCACGTGCGGGCCGAGGTGGACGCGCTGGAGGCCGGGCTGCTACAGGTGGCCCGCGGGCGGGGCATGACCTGGCAGGCGATCGCCTTCGGGCTGGGGCTGGGCAGCGCGCAGGCGGCCCGGCAGCGCTACGAGCGGCTGACCGTCCGCACCGGCACCGGCGACTGAGCGGGAAGCGGCCGGTCTTCTGTCACAGCGGCGGACGAGACCGCGCCGGACGGCACGGGAGGACGCGATGACGCGCGACGAGATGCTGGCCTACTGCCTGGCCAAGCCGGGAGCCTGGCTCGACCGGCCCTGGGAGGGCGACGAGGTGGTGAAGGTGGGCAGCCGCATCTTCGCGTTTCTCGGCTCCCCGCAGGGTGAGGCCCGGCTCGGGGTGAAGTGCGGGCCGTCCCGGGAGGTGGCCGACGAGTGGCTGCACCGGTTCCCGGCCGACGCGCGCCCCTCCCCCTACATCGACCGATCGGGCTGGAACACGCTGCGCCTCTCCGGCGGCATTCCTGACGACGAGCTGGTCGAGGCGGTCGACGGGTCGTACGACGCGGTCGTGGCGAAGCTGCCGAAACGCGAGCGGCCCGCCGGCTGACCGGGAACGCGGACGGAGCCCCGGCCAGCCCCGAACCGCCGATCCGGCGGCGCCAGCCCGCCACGAAGCGGGAGCCGCGTTTCACACAGCGGGACGGTTGTTGATCTTGGAAGCTTTCCGCGGGGGTCGGGCCGGTCCGGGGCAGGCTCGCGGCTGCCCCGGACCAACCGTGCGTCTCAGCGGGGGACGACCCGCTCGGCGGCCCACTCACGCCAACCGGTCAGCTTGTCCGCCGCGGCGGCGAGCTGGTCGGCGACCGGGCCGGGGCCGGTGGAGCCGGGCGTGATGCGCGCGGCCAGCGCCGAGCGCACCGAGAGCACGTCGCGCACCGACGGGTCCAGGTGCTCGCTGACGGCGGCCAGGTCGGCGTCGGACACCTCGTCCAGCGCGCAGTCGCGGACCGCGCAGAGCGCCACCAGCTTGCCGGTGATCTCGTGCGCGTCACGGAACGGCACGTTGCGCCGGACCAGCCAGTCGGCGACCTCGGTGGCGAGCGAGAAGCCCGACGGCGCGCTGGCGACCAGCCGGTCCACCCGGACGGTCATCGTGGAGATCATGCCGGCCAGCGCGGGAAGCAGCAGCTCCAGCGTGTCGACAGCGTCGAACGCCGGCTCCTTGTCCTCCTGCATGTCCCGGTCGTACGTCATGGGCAGGCCCTTGAGCATGGTGAGCACGCTCATCAGGCCGCCGACCAGGCGGCCGGACTTGCCCCGCGCCAGCTCGGCGATGTCCGCGTTCTTCTTCTGCGGCATGATCGACGAGCCGGTGGCGAAGGCGTCGTCCAGCTCGACCCAGCCGAACTCCTGCGACGTCCAGAGCACCACCTCCTCGCCGAGGCGGGACAGGTGCACGCCGATCATGGCGGTGACGAACAGGAACTCGGCCACGAAGTCGCGGTCCGCGACCGCGTCCATCGAGTTGGCGAACGAGGTGCGGAAACCCAGCTCCTTGGCGACCGCCATCGGGTCCAGCGGCAGGCCGGAGCCGGCCAGCGCGCCGGCGCCGAGCGGGCTGATCGCGGTCCGCTCGTCCCAGTCGCGCATCCGTTCCAGGTCACGCAGCAGCGGCTGCACGTGGGCCAGCAGCCAGTGCCCGAACGTCACCGGCTGGGCGTGCTGCAGGTGGGTCATCCCCGGCGCCGCGGTGTCCACGTGCCGCTCCGCCTGTTCGACGAGGGCCTCGGCCAGCTCGACCAGCCGGGCCGCCACGCCGCGGGCGTGATCACGCAGGTAGAGCCGCAGGTCGGTGGCGACCTGGTCGTTGCGGGAGCGGCCGGCGCGCAGCTTGCCGCCGAGGCTGCCGAGGCGTTCCAGCAGGCCGCGCTCCAGCGCGGTGTGCACGTCCTCGTCGTCCACCGTCGGGCGGAACGCGCCGGAGGCGCAGGCCGCCTCCAGGTCGTCCAGCGCGGCCAGCATCCGGCCCAGTTCGTCCGGGTCGAGCAGGCCGGCGCCGGCGAGGACCCGGGCGTGCGCGCGGGAACCGGCGATGTCGTACGGGGCGAGACGCCAGTCGAACTGGACGCTCACCGACAGCCGCGCGAGCGCCTCGGCGGGACCGCCGGCGAACCGGCCGCCCCAGAGGCTCGTCCGGTTGGCGGCGGCGCTGTTCTCGGTCAGGCTCTTGTCGTCCACCCCACCCATTGTGGCGCCTCCCATCAGGCCCCTCCCATCCGGGCATCCCGTTGTGCGGCCATCTTGCTGGGCAGTCCCCACAGTTGCACGAATCCCTTCGCCAGCGACTGGTCGAATGTGTCGCCGGTGTCGTAGGTGGCCAGGCCGAAGTCGTAGAGGCTCGCCTCGGAGCGCCGGCCGGTGACCACCGCCCGGCCGCCGTGCAGGCGCAGCCGTACCTCGCCGGTGACGTGGCGCTGGGCGTCGTCGATGAACGCGTCGAGCGACCGCTTCAGCGGCGAGAACCAGAGCCCGTCGTAGACCAGCTCGCCCCAGCGCTGGTCGACGCCGCGCTTGAACCGGGCCAGGTCCCGCTCGACGGTGACCGCCTCCAGCTCCTGGTGGGCGGTGATCAGGGCGAGCGCGCCGGGCGCCTCGTACACCTCGCGGCTCTTGATGCCGACCAGCCGGTCCTCGACCATGTCCAGCCGGCCCACGCCGTGCGCCCCGGCCCGCCGGTTCAGTTCCCGGATCGCCTGGTACGGGGTGACCGTCTCGCCGTCGATCGCGACCGGCACGCCCCCGTCGAACGTGATCACCACGTCGTCCGGGTCGCGTTCCGACGCCGGGTCCCCGGTGTACGCGTAGAGGTCCTCGACCGGGGCGTTCCAGATGTCCTCCAGGAAGCCGGTCTCCACGGCCCGGCCCCACAGGTTCTGGTCGATCGAGTACGGCGACTTCGCCGACACGTCGATCGGCAGCCCTTTCTCCTCGGCGTACGCGATCGCCTTGTCCCGGGTCCAGGCGAAGTCCCGGGCCGGTGCGACCACCTTCAGGTCGGGTGCGAGCGCGCCCAGGCCCACCTCGAAGCGGACCTGGTCGTTGCCCTTGCCGGTGCAGCCGTGCGACACGATCGTGCCGCCGTGGGCGCGCGCCGCCGCGACCAGGTGCTTGACGATCAGCGGCCGGGACAGCGCGGACACCAGCGGGTAGCGGTCCATGTAGAGGGCGTTGGCCCGGATCGCCGGCAGGCAGTAGCCGGCGGCGAACTCGTCGCGGGCGTCGACCACCTCGGACTCGACGGCACCGCAGTCCAGCGCGCGCTGCCGGATCACGTTCATGTCCTCGCCGCCCTGGCCGACGTCGACGGCTACCGCGATCACCTCGGCGCCGGTCCGCTCGGCCAGGTACGGGATGGCGACCGAGGTGTCCAGGCCCCCGGAGTACGCCAGCACCACCCGCTCGGTCACGAGGTGCCCCCTTCGACCGCGTCGTCCCGGCGGGCCCAGGCGGCCAGCCGCTCACCCAGCGCGGCGCCGCCGTCGGCGTCGCGGGACACGACGAGGATGGTGTCGTCGCCGGCGATGGTGCCGACGATCTCGGTCAGGCCGGCCCGGTCCAGCGCGCTGGCGAGGTACTGGGCCGCGCCCGGCGGGGTGCGCAGCACCGCGATGTTGCCGCTGGAGTCGACGCCGTTGAGTAGCTCACGCAGCAGCCGGACCAACCGGGCCGGCGCGCCCTCGGCGTCGCGCAGCGGCCGGTGCCCGTCCTCCGGGATCAGGTAGACGCCCCGCCCGTCGCCACCGCGCGCGGTCACCGCTCCCAGTTCCTTCAGGTCGCGCGACAGGGTGGCCTGGGTGACCTGGATGCCGTCCCCGGCGAGCAGGTCGGCCAGCTCGGTCTGCGAGTGGATGGCGGTGTCGCGGATCAGCTCGACGATGCGGGCGTGCCGCGCGGCGCGGGTCAGCGGAGCGGTCATGCGGATTCCTCCAGGAGAAACGTCAGCAGCGCCTTCTGGGCGTGCAGGCGATTCTCCGCCTGGTCGAACACCGCGCTGTGCGGGCCGTCCAGCGCCTCGTCGGTGATCTCCTCGCCCCGGTGGGCGGGCAGGCAGTGCAGCACGATCACGTCGGCGTCGGCGTGGCCGAGCAGCGCGGCGTTCACCTGGTACGGCAGGAACGGGGTGATCCGGTCCAGCCCGTCGGACTCCTGCCCCATCGACGTCCAGGTGTCGGTGGCGACGACGTGGGCGCCGCGTACCGCCTCGACCGGGTCGGTGAGCACCTGGACCGAACCGCCGGTGGTGGCGGCGATCTTCTCCGCGCGGCCCACGATCTCCGGGTCGGGCCGGAACCCGTCCGGGCCGGCGATCCGCACGTGCATCCCGGCGGTCGCGCCGGCCAGCAGGTACGAGTGGGCCATGTTGTTCGCCGCGTCGCCGACGTACGTGAGGATCCGCCCCGCGGTCCCGCCGAGGCGCTCCCGCACGGTGAGCAGGTCGGCCAGCAGCTGGCAGGGGTGGTACGTGTCGGTGAGCGCGTTGACCACCGGCACCGTGGCGTGCGCGGCGACCTCGGCGATCCGGTCGTCGCCGTGGGTGCGCAGCACGATCGCGGCGACGTAGCGGGACAGCACCCGGCCGGCGTCGGCCAGCGTCTCGCCCCGGCCGAAGTGGGTGACCTGGGTGTCCACCACCAGCGGGTGCCCGCCCAGCTCGGCGATGCCCACGTCGAACGAGATCCGGGTCCGCAGGCTCTGCTTGTCGAACAGCACCGCCACCGACTTGGGGCCGGCCAGCGGCTGGTGGCCGTACCTGTCGGTCTTCATCCGGGCGGCGAGGTCGAGCACGGCGGCCTGCTCGGCGGGCGTGAGGTCGTCGTCGCGCAGGAAGTGGCGGATCATGCGGGAGCCTCCGTCGGGGTCGTGGCGTCGGGCGCGGCGGCGCCGGTGGTGGGAGGTGCCGGCGCGGCGGCGGACAGCGCGGCCGGCAGGGCGGCCAGGAACGCGTCGGCCTGCGCCGCGGTGAGGATCAGCGGCGGGGCGAGCCGCACCACGTCCGGCTGCACCGGGTTGACCAGGAAACCCGCCTCGCGCAGCGCGGCCGCGGCAGCGGCGGACACCGGCTGGTCGAGGACGATGCCGAGCAGCAGCCCCGCGCCGCGCACCTCGCGTACCAGCGGATGCCCGAGCGCCTCGACGCCGCGGCGCAGCCGCTCGCCGATCCGCTTGACGTGGTCGAGCAGGCCCTCGTGCGCGATCGTGGAGACGACGGCGAGCGCGGCGGCGCAACTGATCGGATTGCCGCCGAACGTGGTGCCGTGCGAACCGGGGGTGAGCAGGTCGGCGGCCCGGCCGAAGGCCAGGCAGGCGCCCAGTGGCAGCCCGCCGCCGAGGCCCTTGGCGAGGGTGATGACGTCCGGCTCGACGCCCTCGGCCTGGTGGGCGAACCAGTGGCCGGTCCGGCCGACGCCGGTCTGCACCTCGTCGAGCACCAGCAGCGCGCCGTGCGCGGCGGTGATCCGCCGGGCCGCGGCGAGGTAGCCGGGCGGCGGGACGACCACACCGTTCTCGCCCTGGATCGGCTCGATGATCAGCATGGCGGTGTCGTCGGTGACGGCCCCGGCCAGCGCGTCGGCGTCGCCGAACGGCACGTGTGTCACGTCGCCGGGCAGCGGGCGGAACGGGTCGGCCTTGGCGGGCTGCCCGGTCAGCGCCAGCGCGCCCATGGTCCGGCCGTGGAAACCGCCGTGGGTGGCGACCACGTGCCGGCGGCCGGTGAGCCGGGACAGCTTGAACGCGGCCTCGTTGGCCTCGGCGCCGGAGTTGGCGAAGAACACCCGGCCCGGCCGGCCGGCCAGCGCCAGCAGCAGCTCGGCCAGCGCCACCGGCGGCTCGGCGACGAACAGGTTGGACACGTGCCCGAGCGTCGCGACCTGCTTGCTGACCGCCGCCACCACCGCCGGGTGGGCGTGGCCGAGCGCGTTGACGGCGATGCCGCCGAGCAGGTCGACGTACTCCCGGCCGGTCTCGTCGACCACGACGGCGCCGGAGCCGGAGACGAGCGCCAGCGGCGGCGTGCCGTAGTTGTCCATCATGGTGGCGTTCCACCGCTGCACGAGCGAGCTCATGAGTCGATCACCATCGTTCCGAAGCCCTCCGACGTGAACACTTCCAGCAGCGTGGAGTGGGCGACCCGGCCGTCGACGACGTGCGCGGCGGGCACTCCCCCGCGCACCGCCCGCAGGCAGGCCTCCATCTTCGGGACCATGCCCGATTCCAGGGACGGCAGCAGCTTCGCCAGGTCGTCCGCGGTGATCTCGCTGACCAGGCTGGACGTGTCCGGCCAGTCGGCGTACAGGCCGGGCACGTCGGTGAGCACGACCAGCTTGCGGGCGTCCAGCGCCACGGCGAGCGCGGCGGCGGCGGTGTCCGCGTTGAGGTTGTGCAGCACCCCGTCGGCGTCCGGCGCGACAGTCGAGATGACCGGGATGCGGCCGGCCGCGATCAGGTCGGTGACCGCCGAGACGTTCACCGACTCCACGTCGCCGACCTGGCCCACGTCGACCGGTACGCCGTCCACGTACGCCTGGCGGCGCACGGCGGTGAACAGCCCGGCGTCCTCGCCGGAGAGGCCGACCGCGTACGGGCCGTGCGCGTTGATCAGCCCGACCAGCTCCCGGCCGACCTGACCCACAAGCACCATCCGGACCACGTCCATCGCCTCCGGGGTGGTGACCCGGAGGCCGCCCCGGAACTCGCTGGCGATGCCGAGGCGGCCGAGCATGGCGGAGATCTGCGGGCCGCCGCCGTGCACCACCACCGGCTTCAGGCCGGCGTAGCGCAGGAACACCATGTCGGCGGCGAAGGCGCGCTGGAGTTCGGGGTCGACCATGGCGTTGCCGCCGTACTTGACCACGACCGTGGCGCCGGAGAAACGGGCCAGCCAGGGCAGTGCCTCGATCAGCGTGGCGGCCTTGGCCTGGGCCCGGGTGAGGTCAGCGGAAAGCGTCATGCCGAGCCCGCCTTTCGTTCGCGACTGCGGAACTCCGCCCCGCTGCGTTCCGCGCGCTCACGTGGAGTAGGCCGAGTTCTCGTGGACGTACGCGTGCGACAGGTCGTTGGTCCAGATGGTGGCGGCGTCGGCACCGGCGTGCAGGTCGATCCGGACGGTCACGGCGCGGCCGGTGAGGTCCACCTTGGCGCGGTCCTCGGCGGCGGCGCCGCCCCGGCACACCCAGATGCCGTTCACCGCGACGTCCACACCGTCCGGCTCGAAGACGGCGGCCGTGGTGCCGACCGCGGCGAGGATCCGGCCCCAGTTCGGGTCGTTGCCGAACAGCGCGGTCTTCACCAGGTTGTTGCGGGCCACCGTGCGGCCCACCTCGACCGCGTCGTCCTCGCTCGCCGCGCCGACCACCTCGATCGCCACCTCCTTTGTCGCGCCCTCCGCGTCGGCCAGGAGCTGCTGGGCGAGGTCATGGCAGGCGGCGGTGACAGCGGCGGTCAGCTCGTCGGCGGTCGGCTCGATGCCGGAGGCGCCGCTGGCCAGCAGCAGCACCGTGTCGTTCGTGGACATGCAGCCGTCGGAGTCGATCCGGTCGAACGTGACCCGCGTGGCGGCGCGCAGCGCGGCGTCCAGGGTGTCCGGCCCGGCCACCGCGTCGGTGGTGAGTACGCAGAGCATGGTGGCCATCGCCGGGGCGAGCATGCCGGCGCCCTTGGCCATGCCGCCGACGGTCCAGCCCGTGCCCCGGGCCACTGTCGTCTTGGGCCGGGTGTCGGTGGTCATGATGGCCTCGGCCGCGGCCGGGCCGCCGTCGCGGGACAGGCCGCGCACCGCCTCGCGTACGCCGGGAAGCAGTTTGTCCATCGGCAGCCGCTCACCGATCAGGCCGGTCGAGCAGACGGCGACCTCGCCGGCGCCGACGATGAGCCGGGCGTTCGCGGCGGTGATCGCGGCGGCGGTGTGCTCGGCGGTGGCGTGGGTGTCCTGGAAGCCGGCCGGCCCGGTGCAGGCGTTCGCGCCGCCGGAGTTGAGCACCACGGCGCGCACGACGCCGCCGTGCACGACCTGCTGGCTCCACAGCACCGGGGCGGCCTTGACGCGGTTGGCGGTGAAGACACCCGCCACACCGGCGTCCGGGCCGTCGTTGATCACGAGGGCGACGTCGGCGGCGCCGGAGGACTTCAGTCCGACGGCGACACCCGCGGCGCGGAACCCCCGGGGGACGGTGACGCTCATGGAGCCACTCCAAACACGGACAGACCGGTGGTCTCGGGGAGACCCGTCATCAGGTTGGCGTTCTGCACGGCCTGACCGGCCGCGCCCTTGCCCAGGTTGTCGATCGCGCTGACCACGATCACCCGCCCCGAGTCGACGTCGACCGTCGCCTGGAGGTGGCAGGAGTTGGAGCCGGCGGTGGCGGCGGTGTGCGGCCACGCCCCCTCGGGCAGCAGGTGCACGAACGGCGCGTCGGCGTACGCGGCGGCCAGCACCGCGCGCGGGTCGGCGTCGCCGGTGGGCACCGCGGTGACCGTGGCAAGGATGCCCCGGGGCATCGGCGCGAGCACCGGGGTGAAGGAGAGGCCGGTCGCGCCGGTGGCCTGCTTGATCTCCGGGACGTGCTGGTGCGCGCCCACCTTGTAGGGCGTCAGGTCGCCCATCACCTCGCTGCCGAGCAGGTGGGCCTTGGCGGCCCGGCCCGCGCCGGAGGTGCCGGAGGCGGCGACGACCACCACGTCGTCGGGGCGTACCGCACCGGCGGCGATCAGCGGCGCGAGCGCCAGCGTGGTCGCCACCGCGTAGCAGCCGGTGCTGGCCACCCGCGTCGCGGCGGCGATCTCGGCCCGCTGGCCGGGCAGCTCGGGCAGCCCGTAGGTCCAGGCGCCGGCGTGCTCCCCGCCGTAGTAGCGGGCCCAGCCACCGGCGTCGCGCAGCCGGTGATCCGCGCCGAGGTCGACCACCTTGACCGTGTCGGGCAGCGCCGCGGCGAGTGCCGCCGACTGCCCGTGCGGCAGGGCCAGGAAGACCAGGTCCGCGTCGGCGAGGGTCGCCGCCTCGGTCGCGGCGAACACCAGGTCGAGGCCGGTGAGGTGCGGGTGTACGGCGGTGACGGGCCGGCCGGCCTGGCTGTGCGCGGTGGCGGTGATCAGCTCGAATTCGGGGTGACCGGCGAGCAGGCGCAGCAGTTCGCCTCCGGCGTATCCGCTCGCCCCGGCCACCGCTGTCCGAATGCCCATACTAACCTCCGCATGAATATGCGAAGAGGTTAGCAGCGGACGCGACCCGGATGCAAGTTCATACGGTGTACTGCATGATGCTTCGGATGGTCAGTCCGGCGCCAGCGCGGTGAGCGCGCCGGCCGTGAGCGCCGCGACACCGGCCGGCAGCGCCAGCCCCACGTGCGGCGCGAAGAACGGGCTGTGGTTGGCCGGCAGCGCGGCGAGCTTCTCGGCGGCGCTGCCACCGCGGGCCGCCCGCCACTGGCGCGGGCCGACGACACCGAGCATCCAGTATCCGCTGGGGATCCCCTCGGCGGCGAGCAGCGGGAAGTCCTCGGCCGCCAGCGACGACGGCCACCAGGCCACCCGCTCCGCGCCGAACGTCCGCTCGTGGGCGGCGCGCAGCCGCGCGGCCACCTCCGGATCGCCCCGGTAGGCCGGGGTCCGCGACACCACTCGGAGCGACGGCTCCACCGGGCTCCCGGCGGCCTCGCAACAGCCCCGCACCGTCCGGATCACCCGGTCCCGCACGTCGTCCAGCGCCCGTTCCGACAGCGCCCGGATCGTGACGCCCAGCGTGGCCTCCTCCGGGATCACGCCCGGGTGGTGGCCCGCCCGCAGCGAACCCACAGTCACCGTCACCTGCTCGGCCGGCCCCACCTGCCGGGCCACGATGGTCTGCAACTGGACGACGACAGTGGCGGCGAGCACCACCGGGTCGACACACAGGTGCGGGGTGGCGGCGTGCCCGCCGCGGCCGGTCACGGTCACCTCCAGGGTGACGCAGCCCGCGGTCATCGGCCCGGCCCCGTGCGCGACCATGCCCGCCGGCAGCGGCGCCGCGTGCTGTGCCAGCAGGAGATCCGGCCGGCCGAACCGGTCGTACAGCCCGTCCGCGATCAGCGCCGCCGCGCCGGTCAGCGTCTCCTCGGCCGGCTGTCCGAGCACGAGCAGCCTCCCCCGCCAGCGGTCCCGGACACGATCCAGGTGAGCCGCGGCGCCCACCGCCGCGGCCAGGTGCAGGTCATGCCCGCAGGCGTGCATCACCGGCACCCGGCGGCCCTCGCCGTCGACCGCGCCGACCGTGCTCGCGTACGGCAGCCCGGTCCGCTCCGCGACCGGCAGCGCGTCCAGTTCCGCGCGCAGCATCACCGCCGGACCGGCGCCGTTGGTCAGGACGCCGACGACGCCGTGCCCGCCGATGCCGGTGGTGACCGCGCAGCCGGCCTGGCGCAGCGCGGCCGCGAACCGGGACGCGGTGCGCTCCTCCGTCCCCGACAGCTCCGGTCGGGCGTGCAGATCGCGGTAGAGCGAGCCGGCCCGGGCCAGGACACCCGCGTCGGGGGCCGGATCCGGAGCGCGGGCGGCGGCGAGCGGACCGGGTGACACCATGCCGCTGAGCCAACCGCAAGCCGCTGTCACACCGCTCACATCCGGTGACAGCGATCCGGGGGTCCGGACGACGGCGATCGGTGAGCGCCGTGCGGTGTGCTCGTCCCAGGCCGGAGGAACCGGCCGGACACGACCCCCTTGGAGTCATCATGGCGCCCGAAACCGACCTCAACGCCCTCGCCGAGGAGATCCTCGAGCTGGAGTCCGAGACCTTCGCGATCTCCGACTACGCCGACGCCTCCGAGGCGATCCTGGCCTCCTGCTCCTCGTCGGGCACCACCTCGACCTGCAGCAGCACCACCTCGACCACCAGCTGCTCGGCCTGAGCGGATCGGTCACGACGTAGGGCCGCCCCGGCACCGGGGCGGCCCTACGTGCGCGTGTCCGGCCGCCGGCGCGGCGGCCGGCTCACGGGAACGGGTGGGGAACGCGGCGCAGGTCGTCGTCGGTGAGCGCCGCCCCGGCCAACCCCGCCGCGTACGGGGCGGTGCGCAGGCGGGGCAGGTGCAGCGCCCGCTGACGCAGCCAGCCGAAGTCGATCGGCAGCAGGCCGGGCACCACCACGCACACCGACCGCAGCCCGACCGCCTCCTGCTCCGGGCTCGTCTGGTCGACCAGGATCGCCCGGTGGCCGCGCCGGTGCAGGGTGTCCAGGACCCGGCCCAGGTCGTCGAGGAGGTCCCGGGCGCCGGCCCCACGATGGCTGGCGAAGACGGTCGCGACGTCCCAGGCCGCCGCCTCGCGCAGGTACGTCGCGGCGTGCCGGGCCATCCGGGGCAGGCCGAAGAGGGCCGAATGGTCCGGCAGCCGGTGGACCAGGCCGTAGTCGTCGGCCATCCGCTCCAGCTCCGCCCGCCGCCGACGCACCGTGGCCGGCTGGTGCGGGATGTAGGTGAGCGCCTCGGCGACCGCGCCGGCCACCGCCTGCTCCGGGTCGACGTGCGCGGCGGCGGCGAAGGAGAGCAGTCCGGGCCCACCGTCGTGGCGGACCGCCAGGCTGGTCACCACCGGCACGTCGAGGTCGATCCGGTTGTCGAAGGCGTGCAGCGCGTAGCCCTGCAGCTCGGCCCGGTCGGCCATCGCCCGCACCGCCGGAGAGCAGCTCGCCAGGTCGATTCGCGGCAGCGTCAGGTTGCCGTACCAGCCGAGCAGGAAGGCGTCCCGCTCGATCAGCTCCAGCAGCCCGAACAGGGCGGCCTCGGCCAGGCAGCTGCCGGTGGCGCAGCCGCTGGAGGACGAGAGCACGAACGTGTCGTCGGCCGCCGGGGAGCTGTAGAAGCAGAGCCGCCGGGGCACCAGCACCGGCCGGCCGGTGTGCAGGTCCCGGCCCCACACCCAGGGGATCGGCCGGTCCGGGTCGAAGCGGCGCAGGATCGGGTCGCGGTCGTACACCTCGTCCGGGTAGCTGCCGCACTCGTCCGGGTGCAGGGCGTGCCCGGCGACGTCCGCGTACGCGGCGACGACGGGGGTGAGGTTGCGCCGCCGGTGGGTGCCCGCGTGCCGTTCCAGCCCTTCCAGGTACGCCAGCGAATGGCTGGCGTCGTAGCCGGTGGACTGGCCGCTGAAGGACACGTCGAGCAGCCCGCCGTAGCCCCGGATGAAGACGCTGCCCGTGACCGGGGCGGTGGTGGGCGAGGTGATGGTGAGCCGGGTGCCGGCGCCGAGCGCCCCGCAGACCGGGTTGACCAGGGCGGCGCGGGGCAGCGGGTAGTCGCCGGGGGCGCGCAGCCGGTAGGCGTCGACGGCCGGCTTCGGCGCCGGCCGGTCGAGCCTCGGCACCTCGGCCGGCGAGTCGGGGCGTGCCCTCGAACACGTCGGGCAGCGCGGCTCCGCCAGCACCGGGTGGGTGCGTACCCGCAGGGTGGCCAGCTCCAGCCGGCTGACCCGGGCGAGCCGCCGGTCGGGGTCGTCCCACGTCGGTGGCGCGGTCCGGGCCGGCGTGGCGTGCACCGCCCGGTACAGGTCCCACACCGCGTCGAGCTGGTAGTCGGTGAGCCGGGGCCACGGCCCGATCGCGATCGGACCGTGGCCGGTCTCCAGCGCGTCGCGTTCGCTGCGGCCGCGCAGCCGCTGCCAGCGGACGGCCAGGCAGTGCCCGCAGGCGGCCCCCGGCGAGGCGCCGGCGATCGGGCCGACCAGCACCGCGTCCGCGCTCAGATGCACGGTGGCGCGCCGCCGGTGCGGCGCCGCCCCGCTCAGCGCGTCGGCGGCGCCCAGCGTGACCACCCGGGGCGCCGGCCCCACCGGCCGCGCCGTCCAGCGCCGCCGCAGGTGCTCGTCGAGCCGGGCCGCGGCGGCGGACAGCGGGGCCGGGGGCGCCGGCGCCGCCGGCCCGGTCACGAGCTGTGGCTCCACCGGAAGGTACGCACGCCGACGACCGCGAAGACGACCGCGAAGGCGGCCAGCGCGCCGCACGCCACCAGATAGTCCGTCATGGAACCGAACCCGGTGAAGGCGTACGCCATGCCGTCGTTGACGTAGCGCAGCGGCAGCGCCCGGGAGACGCCCTGCAACCACCCGGGCATCAGCTCCAGGGGATAGAACGACCCCGACAGGAAGGCCATCGGCACCACGATGCAGTTGGCGATCGCGGCCACCGCCTCGGCGGTGTCCGCACGCGAGCCGACGATCAGGCCCAGCGCCAGGAACGTGGTCACCGCCAGCAGCATCATCGGCAGGGCCAGCGGCCACCGGCCGTCCGGACGCATGCCCAGGAAGGGCAGCATGGCCACGCCGACGAAGACCAGGCTCTGCGCGACGCCGATGGCGAGCGCGACCGCGTAGCGGGAGCCGACCACCGACCAGATGCTCGTCGGCGACAACCGGATGATGCGCAGCAGGTCGTCGTTGCGCCACTGCATCAGCGTGAACGACACCCCGAACAGCGCGGCGCTGGCCAGGCCCCACGACAGCACGCCCGGCGCGATGAAGTCGATGTATCCGTGGCCGGTCTCGGCGACCTGCTGGTTGCGGAAGATCAGTCCGAAGATGACCAGGAAGACCAGCGGGAACGCGAACGTGAAGAACAGCGTGGTGCCGTCCCGGACGCTCGCCTTGTAGCTGGCCCGGGCCAGGGCGGTGTATGCGCTCATGCCTGCGGCGCTCCCATCAGTTGCAGGTAGACGTCTTCCAGGGTGGCCGGCCGGGTCTCCACCTCGTCGAGGCCGCCCTCGGCGCCGAGGGCGGCGAGCACCCGGGCCGTCTGGGTGGTACGCAGGACGACCGCGCCGTCCTCGAAGTCGATCCCGTCGACGCCGTCGATCCGGCCGGCCTGCTCCGCGCTGAGCCGGCCGGCGGGGACGACGAGACGGGCGCGGACACCGGATCGCGCGATCAGCTCCCGTGGGCTGTCCAGGGCCAGGACGCGCCCGGCGGCGAGGATGGCGACGCGGTCGCACAGCCCCTGCGCCTCGTCCAGGTGGTGGGTGGTGTAGACGATGGTCTTGCCGCCCGCCTTCAGCTCCCGCAGCAACTGCCCGAGATCACGGCGGGCCTGCGGGTCCAGGGCAGCGGTCGGCTCGTCCAGGAAGATCACCTGGGGGTCGTGCACGATCGCCGAGGCGATGGCGAGGCGCTGGCGCTGTCCACCGGAGACGTTCGTGACCCGGATGCCGGCCGAGTCGGTCAGCCCGACCAGCTTCAACGCCCGGTCCGCGGCGGACGCGGGCAGGCCGTAGAGCGCGGCGACGGTCACCAGGTGTTCGCGGGCGGTCAGCCGGGTGAAGAACGCCGACCGCTGGGTCTGCACGCCGATCAACGGCAGCAGGTCGAGGTTGCGCGGCGTCGGCGACATGCCGAGCACCCGGACGGTGCCGCTGTCCGGGGTCCGCAGACCCTCGATCATCTCGATGAGCGTCGTCTTGCCCGCGCCGTTGGGCCCGAGCATGCCGAAGAACTCGCCCCGGCCGATCGAGATGGTGATGTCGTCCACCGCCCTCACCTCGCCGTACGACTTGCTCACGGAATCCAGCGCGATGGCCGGATCGTCGGTGGCTGGCATGGTCACGCCTTTCGGTTGTGGGCTTGGATGTTCTGCTGGTGTGACGGAGAGGACCGGCCCGCGGGGCCGGCACGCCGGGGCCGGGCCAGCCAGCCGGCGAGTGTCAGGGCGACGATCGCGGCGGGCAGGACATGTCCGAGCACGCCCAGTGTGGACTCCAGGAGCGCGCCGGCGAAGTAGACCACACAGGCGGCCACCGTCACGGCGGCGAACAGCCACCACAGGCCGTACAGACCGAGGCGTACGGCGGCCCGCCTCGGGTAGCGGGCATGACCGCGGCCCGGCAACCGGCCGAGGGCGGTGTACAGGTAGCGGCGGCTCTCCGGCGCCAGGTCCAGCGTGTCCAGGAGGTGGCCGGCCATCTTGTAGCCGTCCAACGGTGGGAGCGGAACGAAGTTGACAGCGGTCTGCACGGCGGCGACGAGGACGTACGCGCTGAACAGACGGTCGGCGAAAGCGCCCGGCAGGACGGCCAGGGCCGTGCCGACGAGCAGCAGCACCAACCCGTTCGCCACCCCGCCGGCGGCGGCGATCACCACCTGGTCCCGCCGTCTCGCCAGGTACGCGTAGTCCTCGATCTCGCAGGTGAGCGTGACCAGGTTGATCCGCTTGACGGTGGCGCCGAGCCGGACCGCGGTCAGCGCGTGCGCGAACTCGTGGGTGGCCGCGCCCGCCCAGGCGAGCAGCCCGAGCAGGAGCAGGCTGAGCGGGTCCGTGAACGCCGGACGGGCCGCCTGCCACAGCGGCCCGGCGTACCGGGCGACGGCCGCGAGCAGCACCACCACCAGCAGTCCCCACCCGGCGACGGACGCGGGGCCCAGCAGCGGGCCCAGCAGCCGGGCCCACCTGTCGAGCCGGCCGCTCCGCGCCGCCGGGACCGCCTCCGGCTCACCGGGTCCGCCGGCGAGCAGGTCCCGCTCGTGCAGCAGCCACAACAGCCGCACCCAGTGGTCGTCGCCGAGCCGGCGGCCGTACGCGGCCGCGTACTCGTCGCCGACCTCCGCCAGGGAGCGGACCCCGTCCAGCCGGCGCACCAGGAAGCGCTCCTTGTCCGACAGCTCGAAAGCCCGGCCGCTGCGGCGGTCCTTGACCAGGTGGACGGTGGCCGGTCCCCGGTTCAGCGGGCGGGAGAAGAGCAGGTCGTCGCGGAGGCGGGGACGCTTGCCGAGCAGCGCCGGGCTGGTCACGCCGCCACCGCCGGCTCCCGCAACACCCGGGCGAGCAGGTAGGACAGGTAGGCCTCGTCGCGGATGGTGGCGTGCAGCCGGTTGTTCGTCATGTGCAGGTACGGCGAGAGCAGCGCGGCCAGCGCCTCGGCCGGGTCGGTGACCACCCGCTCCCCGCTGCCGTCCCACGACCGGAGGATCAGCCGGCCGGACGCGGCCAGCCCGAGCACCCGCTCCCGAAGCTCGCCGGCGTGCTCGGCCCAACCGCGCAGGAATCCGGGCAGGTGCGGGACATCCCCCCGCGCCACGAGGTCGAGGATCCGTTCGACCCGCGGCCCCAGCTCCGGCGCGACCCCGTCGTACATCCGGCGGTACTCCTCGGCCCCGATCAGCTCGGTGCCGGCGAACGCCCGGTGCCAGAAGTGGTGGTAGCGGTCGAGGAAGTCGACCAGTTCCGCCCGGTCCGGCAGGAACGTCCCGGCCAGCACCGTCATCAGCTGGGCGGCCGTGCCCAGCAGCACCGGTCGCAGGTGCAGGTTCATCGTCGCGAGGGCCCGCAGCACGACGTCGCTGGAGTGCCGGAAGTGCCATTCGGCGACCTCGATGCCGTCCGGCCCGCCGTACTTCCCGTACTCCGGCTCGTAGGGCCGGTAGCTCACCGAGTTGTTGGGTTGCAGCAGCATCTGGCCGTTGCCGTCGACCAGCTCCGCCGGCCGTCCGGCCGGGAACTCCAGGGCGAACAGGATGTCGTACAGCTCGCGCAGGTAGCCGGTGCCCATGGCGTACAGGGCGGGGCGGGTGGTGAGGAACCGGCCGATCGCCGCCTCGGCCAGCGCCCGCACCGCCGGTTCGTCCGCCGGGGTACGGGGCCGCAGGCGCAGCCGCACGTGCGGCCCCTCCAGCCAGTAGTTGATGAAGAAGTGGCCGGCGAGCAGGTTCTGGTCGGTGAGCTCGCGGATCAGCGGCGCCACACACTCCACGAGCAACGGCTGCGGGTTGGCGGCGTAGAACACGTGCAGCGCCAGCCAGTCCCCGCGGGGGTCGGTGGGCGCGGCGGCCGACACGGTCATCGGATCCTCCCAGGGTCGGTGCGGAAGGTCTCCACGGCCAGCTCACAGACGTGGCCGCCGTGCTCGCCGCGGGCCGTCAACTCGTCGGCGGCCGGCAGCATCTCGCGCAGCACCACCAGGTCGTCGGGGGCGTCGAGCGAGGCCCGCAGCGCCTGCAACGACAGCGGGCTGTCGAAGTCCACGTACTGCGGTTTGGGGTTGGTGCCGGCGCGGGCCGCGCCGGCCGGGTGGACGGTGGCGAAGACCCGGGCCGGCACGTCGTGCTCCGCCCGCCACCGCCGCCAGCGCAGGAAGGCCTCGGCCTCGGCGCCCGGGTCGTCGGTCTGCGGCAGGTCGCCGGCCCGCGCCGACCAGCTACGGCGGCTGAGCACCACGTTGCCGGCGCGCAGCCGGGGCCGGGTCGTCACGCCGTCGAGGGCGGGCCGGGCGGGCACGCCCCGCCACGGATCCAGCCGCACCATCGACGCGGGCGAGAGCAGCAGCAGGGTACGCGGGATCTGCGGCAACGCCATCGGCACCAGGTAGCCGAGGTAGACCGGGATCACCTCGCGGTCGAGGCGGGTGGAGCGCAGCGCCACCCGGTCCGTGCCGGGGTCGTGCACCAGGTGCAGGTCGTCGAGGGTGAGCTGCCGATCCGGCTCGACGTCGCTGGTCTCGCCCGGGCAGACGATGACGTGGTCGGTGAGCCGGTCGTGCAGGTTCAGGTTGGTGGTGGCCGCCCCGCCGGTCAGCTCGGCGAAGACCGCGCCCGGCGGGGCGACGGACCTGGCCTGCGCGCGCAGCCGCTCGGCGAGACTCGGCGTGTCCCCGGCGAAGCAGTGGGTGAACCGGCTGAACGGGAAGGACAGCCCGCCGAAGGACTGGTTGAGCACCAGCAGCGGCTCCGGCTCGCGCGACGCCACCTGCACGAAGTGCCCCTGCGGGCGGAACCCGCCGGCGGCGCCGCCGAGCAGTTCGCCCACCTCGTCGAGGAGCGCGTCCGGCAGCGGCAGCTCGGTCCGCCCCGGATCCGCCGCGACCAGCCGGCGCAGCCGCTCGGCGAACGCCTGCCGGGCCGCGTCCAGCGCGGTCATCTCGGGCCGGCCCAGCCAGTTCTCCTCCGGCGTGTAGCTGCCGTCCTCGGCGAACGACCGGCGGCCGGAGACGTAGGAGGCGTACTGGTCGTAGAGGTCGTCGTGGAAGTCCTCCACCAGACGCAGCAGGTCGTCGCACCGGCCGCCGACGCCGAACCGGGCCAGGAAGAAGCCGTGGAACATGATCCGGTGCGGCAGGTTCTGGTCGAACGCGGGCAGCACGCGTTCCACCGCGGCCAGCCCGTCGCCGACCAGCCGCCGCCAGGCGGGCGCGCTCACCGGCAACGGCCCGCCGTCGATCCGGCTGTCCTCGTAGAGCAGGGTCTGTGGCAGCGGCGGATCCGGTTCGCCCAGGTCCGCCATTGTCGCCCGCACCGCCGTCCGCAGCTCGTGCGTCACCTGCCGGCGCCGGGCCAGGTCCCCGTCCCGGTAGGCGTCCACCAGTTCGGCGATCGCGGTGAGGTGGGCGGCGGTCCGGACGGCCCACTGGCGGTCCAGGCCGGACAGCGCGCCGGCCAGCGCCCGGACCGGGTCGGCGCGGTGCACGTCGACGTCCAGGCCGACCAGGCGCAGCATGCCCAGGCGCAGCAGGGTGGACAGGTACGCCTGCCCGTCGGCCCGGTCCGCGCCGGTCAGCTCGCACAACCGGTCCACCAGCTCGCCGCCGCGGATCGTGCCCCGCCGCTGCAACAGCGCGGTCAGCTCGTCGAGGACCCCGCTGCGGCGCAGGAAGAACAATCCGTCCCGGACCGAGTCGAAGCTGACGGCGGCGCTGTCGTCGCCGGCGGTCACCCAGTGCCGCACGTAGCGGATCCGCTCGGCGTCACGCCGCCAGCCCGGGCTCAGCGCCACCGGCAGGTCGCCGCGCCGCACCGGATCGGCGCTGATCAGGTCGGCGATCCGGCCGACAAGCACCACGTTGAGCCGTACGTGCCGCTGCCACCGCTCCCCCACGGCCACCCCGAGACCCGCCGCGTCGTCGTCGAACCGGCCGAGCGCGACGGCGGTGAAGGTGCTGAACGGGCTGGTCTTGCAGGCGGTGCGGTAGAGGTAGGACAGCAGCGAGCGCTCGACGCGGCGGGCGCGCTTGTTCGCCGGGCGGCCCGGATCCGGCGGGGTTCCGGTGGCGAGTTGCTGGTCCAGGGTGGGCGAGGCGAGCTGGAGCCCGCCGCGCAGCCGGGGCTCGTCGGCCAGCTCCCACAGTCGCCGGCGGGCCCGGGCGACGTCGGCGGCGAACACGGCCGCGCCCTCGTGTTCCAGCCGGGCCAGGCGCTCCCGGCCGGTGAGCCACCGCCGCAGGCCCGGTGCGGACTCGGGGGCGATGCGCTCGACCACGGCGAGGGCCGGCCCGGGGTCGGCGGGCAGCACGTTGTTGTGTACCTGCCGGCGCAGGGCCAGCAGGCGACGGCGGGCCTCCTCGTCGTCGTTGCCCTTGATCAGGTCGTGCAACAGGTCACCGACCCGGGCGCCGTCGGCGGCGAGCCGGTCCCGCAGCGCGAGGACCTCCTCGGCCCAGTCGGTCGCGCGAGGGCACCGCAGTCCGTCGACTGTCGACAGCGGCAGCCCGGCGATCCGGGCGATGAACCAGTCGCCGGTGCGCCAGTCACGGGTCGCGGCCGACGTCCGCGCGCTCGGCGCGGGCACCGTCGACGTCATGACAGCTCGTAGCGGTAGTCGCCGAGCCCCGGCCGGTCGTGACCGGCCAACATGATCAGCAGCGGGAACTCACCGGTGTCCTCGAGCGCCAACTCCTCCACGTAGGAGACGCTGTCGAAGCCCAGCGCCACCCCGGCGCCGAGGCGCAGCGCGGCGGCCACCGTGTAGAAGGTCTGTGAGATCGCCCCGACGGTGGCGTTCACCAGGTTGTAGCCACGATCGCCGGTGGCGTCGAGCACCGCGTGGGTGCGGACGGTGGGCACCAGGACGACAGCGGCCTGCTCCAGGTTGTAGTTGGCCAGGAAGTAGTTGCGCTGCAGGAACCGGCCGGGTGGCCCGTCGGAGGCCGGGAGCAGGGCGTGGCTGCCCGGGTCGTACTCGTAGCCGCCCGCGGGGACGCCGTCGACGTGGTTGACGAACGCGTAGAGCTTCGCCAGCGGCCGGTCCGCCGGGCCGTCGATCTCGCTGGGCACCGTGGTGGCGGCGGTCGCACTCAGAAGCGCGGCGAGTTGCCCGGCGGAGATCCGCCGGCTGGCCAGGAACCGGCCGAAGCTGCTGCGCCGACGGGCCAGCGCCGCGCCGACCGGCATGTCCATGGGCGCCGCGGGCGGCAGCGCGAGGCGTCCGGGGTGGGTGGGCGCCGGATGCGCGCCGGCGTCGGCGAGCGCGCCCACCGGCGGTCGCCGTACCGCCGCGGCGGTGCTGCGGTTGACCCGTTGCAGGAGGTCGAAGTCGAGCCGGGTACGGGAGCGTTCCCGGTCGGTGTGCCGAACCCGGACCGGGCCCGATGGCAGCACCCCGTCGGCCCGGTCGGCACGGTCGTGACCGGCCCAGGTGAGCGGCACGACGGCGAACAGCGCCTCGGCGTCGGGATCCAGACCGAGCAGGCCAGCCACGGCGGCCTGGTCGAACCAGAGGACCGGCCGGATCCGCCGGCCCTGACCCGCGGCCCACAACCGCCAGGTCTGCAACAGGGTGCCCACGTCCATCGACACGGCGTGGTACGAGAAGTTGTTGTACTTGAACGCGTTCTGCCAGAACTTGACGCCGATCACCAGGAACTGGGTGGCCGGCTCCGACCGGCCGACCGCCGCGTTGAGCCGGTCGGTGACGTCCCCCGCCATCAGTCGCTGCACGGCCTGCCGGGCGTGGGCGTAGTAGTAGACGCCGGGGAGGACACCCGCACCCGGCCCGGCGACCCAGTAGACGCTGCACGGGTAGAGACCACCGCCCGAGGCGGTGCCCCGGTGCCAGTTGGCGTGCGCGTACGAGGGAAGCGCGGCCAGGTCGGTGTTGGCCTGCACGCCCAGCCGCCGGCCGAGCAGCCCGTACGAGTCGCGCAGCAGGCCCGCGAGCAGGCGCGTGGTGAACGGCTCGTCGGCGTCGCCGTCCGGCCGTAACGCCGTGTCGAGCGGGGCGTCCGCCGATGCCGGAGCCGGCAGCGGGAAGGCCGCCGCGTCCGGGTAGTACTTGCCCCGGCGGGGCGCGTCCCCCCAGTCGGGGGTGAAGCCGGCGGGCGGCATCGGCTCCCGGCCGCGGCGCAGGATCGCCGTCGCGTACGCGTGGGCGTAGCCGGCGGGTTCAGTCGTCATGGCGCACCTCACGGGAACGGGTGGGGAACGGAGTGGATCTCGTCGTCGCGCAGATCGCGGTCGAGGAGTCCGGCGGCACGGAAGGCGGTACGCAGCCGGGGCGCGTGGGGCGCGCGCTGGCGCATCCAGCCGAAGTCGATGGGCAGCAGGCCCGGCACCAGCACGCTCGCCGTGGCCAGTCCCAGGTCGTGCTGCTCGGGTGTGGTCTGGTCGACGGCGATCACGTCGAACCCGTGCCCGGTGACCGCCTTGAGGCAGTACTCCAGGTCGTCCCGCAGGTCGGCGGAGATCGGCGGGGCGGGACGGTCCGGCCCGTACAGCTCGGCCGTCGCCACCGGCGCGCGACCGCTGTCCAGCAGGAACCCGGCGTGCCGTCGCATCTCCGGCAGCCCGTACAGCAGCGGGTGATCGTGCAGGCCGCGCACCTGGGAGAAGTCGGTCACCATGGTCCGCAGCCGCGGTTCGTCGGCGCCCGCACGCAGCCGCACCATCACCGAGTCGGTGGCGATCTCGCACAGGGCCGCGGTGACGGCGGCCTGCGGGTCGAGGCTCGCGCCGCCGCCGAAGGCGAGGGTGCCGAGGCCGCCGTCCTCCCGCACGGCGACCGCGGTCACCACCGGGATGTCGAAGGTCATCCGGGCGTCGAAGAACCGGGCCCGGTAGCCGTACATGGCCAGCCGGTCGATCATCAGCCGGGTCTGTCGCCGGTCGATGGTGGCCGCGTCGATCTCCGGCAGGGCCCGCCCGCCGTACCAGGCCAGGAGGAACGCGTCGCGTTCGATCGCCTCCATCAGGCCGTGGTAGACCGCCTCCACCAGGGAGCCGCCCGACGCGCACCCGTTGGAGGTCTCCTGGACGAAGCGTTCCTCGACGCCGGCGGCGTGGTAGTAGACCAGGACCTCGGGCACCAGCACGGCCCGCTGGTCGCGCAGCGACCATCCCCAGACCCAGGTGATCGGCCGGTCCGGGTCGAAGCGGTGCACGTACGGGTTGGCCCGGTAGAAGTCGTCGGCGTAGACGCCGCACTCGCGTGGGTCGAGGGCGTCGTCGCCCAGTTCCCGCAGGGTCGCGGTGAGCGCTGTGTGCTTACGTCGCGGGCGCAGCCCGGCGGCGCGCTCCAGCCCTTCCAGCACCGCGACGCGGGCGCTGCGCCGGAAGCCGTCGGTGTGTCCGCCGTAGAGCGTCTCGCGCAGGTAGCGGCCGCTGCGCAGGGTGAACGAGCCGATCGCCGGCGCGGTGGACAGCGAGGTCAGGTCCTGCCACAGGGTCGAGCCGAGCGCACCGCACACCGGGTTGGCGAAGGCCTCCACGTCCAGCGGGTAGTCGTCGAGGTTCCGGCCCCGGAAACCGGCCGGGTCGCTCTTGGCGGTGGGCGTCAGCTCAATCGGGGCGAGTTCGCGCGCGTCCGGGACGGTCCCGCCGCAGGCCGGGCACTCCGGGTCCGCGACCAGCGGAACCCGGCGCACCCGCAGCGCCTGCAGGTCGACGTGGAGCACCACGGCCGGGCCGCCGGGCGCCGGGGCGCCGCCGTAGTGGGCGGCGACCAGGGCGGCCAGGAGGTCCGCGACGAACCCGATCGCGTACGGCCACGGGCCGGCCGCCCGGGTGTCGCCGCCCAACTCGACCGCGTCCCGCAGGTCGCGGTGCCGCACCGCCTGCCAGCGCCGGGCCAGGCAGGTCGCGCAGGCGCCCGAGGACGCCGCCGGGCCGAGCAGGACCACGTGCCCGTAGACCAGCACGCGGGGCCCACCGGCCGGGCGGGCCGGCGCGGTCAGCTCGTCCCGTACGCCCAGGGCGGCCACCTCGGCGGCGCACCCGCGCTCGGCCAGCAGCAGCGCCAGCCCGGCGCAGACCAGCTCGTCGGTCGCGGCGCTGTGGCTCACCGGCCCTCCTGGACGGTCAGCAGCACCTTGACCGCGACCAGCCCGCCGGCGGCCAGGTCCGCGCCGCCGACCGACGCCACCAGCACGTCGTGTCCCCGCTCGCGCAGCCCGTGGCGCACCTGTGACCAGCTCAGCGCGGCGCCGTCGGCCGGTGTCGTGTCCGCCACCGCCAGGGTGCCCGCGTCGAACTCGTCCAGCAGCGCGTCGCCGGTGTCCGGCGTGATCGCCGGATCCTGTGCGCGCAGCGCCGCCTGGCCCAGCACGTCCCGCAGGGCCGCCCCGGCCGCGACCGCGTGGACCGGGTCACCCGCCACGGCGTAACGCCACCGGCCGTCGGTCTGGTCGAGGTAGCGGGCCAGCAGCACGCTCAGCCCGGCCTCCGACGCGGCGGAGAGGTCGAGCAGTTCCACGGCGATCCCCAGGTTCGCCGCCGACTTGGTCAGGAAGACCAGTTCCGGATCGGCGCCGCGAGTGTCCAGGCGTACCTGCCGGGCGGCGGACCGGCCCTCGACTGCCGCACGCAACGCGTGGTACGCCAGCGCCGAGGCCAGGCCGCTCCGCACCGCCTCGGCGAGGTCGTCGCCGGCGCCCCCGCCGGCCCGCGTGGGCTCCGCGCCGCGGGCGCGGTTGGCCGCGCCGAACGGCTCCAGCACCGCGGCCGGCACCGCGGCCGCCGCGCCGGTGAGCACTGAGCGGGCCGCCGCCCAGCCGCCCCCGTTCGGCTCACCCCAGCCGGAGTCGAGGCCGAGCCGGGCGGCGTCGAACCGCGCCGCGTCGGCGGCGGGCGGCCGGAGGACGGCCGACCGGCCGGTGACTGTCACCGCGGCGGCCCGCAGCGCCCGTAGCCGGGCCGCCGCGACGTGGTGCACGTCGAACGCGTGGACGGTACGGCGGCGACCGCCCGGATCGGTGAGGTCGACCGCGCCGATCTTGATCGGGGTCTGGTCCCAGCGTTCGTCGTCGTAACGGCGGAACACACCCAGGTGCGGCTGGAGCAGCGGCTGGTGGGCGGCCAGCCGGGCCACGGCCGCCTCGGCCCGGGCCGACTCGTCGGCGCCGTCGGCGGCCGGCTCGTCGAGCGCGAGTTCCGCCGCGGGCGGCTCCGGCGAGTCCGGCCGGCAGAAGGCGCACCGCGGGTGGGGAAGCAGCGGCTCGGTCAGCACGTCGAGCGAGGCCAGATGCTGGACGATCAGCGCGCCGTCGGTCTCCGCCGGCAGCACGCCGGTGGTGAGCCGGAAGACCTCGTACGCGAGCAGGTTGCCGACCATCGCGGCCAGCGGCCCGTCCGGCTCGGCGACGACCGGCGCGGATCCGGCGGGCAGGGCGGCGGCCCGCCACACCGTGGCCGCCGCGCCGGTGTCGTCGTTGTCGGTGAGCCGGTTCATCGCGCAGCACCAGCATCCCCGGCGTCCTACGCCCTGCACCGGGCCGACGAGCATCCGCTCCCCGCAGACCCAGGCCGGCAGGAGCAGCCGGCCGGCCGGGATGCCCGCCGCGAGCAGCCGCAGCGTGTCGCGGGGCGCGCCGTCACCGGCGGCAACCACCACGAGGTCGGCGTCGAGGCCGGCCCAGCCGACGTCGCCGTCGGGCAGTTCGTCGACGGTGGCCGGACATCCCGCCTCGGTCAGCGCGGCCAGCTCGTCGGCGAGGCCGGGCGCGACGGCGGCCCGCACGGTCACCCCGGCGGCACCGTTGCGCAGCAGGGCGGTGGCGCAGGAGCGGGCGACGGGACCGTCGCCGAGCACCGCGACCCGGGTGTCGCGGAAGGCGGCGAAGCGGTGCGCCGGCCGATCGGTGTAGTGGTCGACGTAGGCGATCTGGGCGGCGAACGTCCCGGCCACGGCCGGGTCGAGGACCGTCTCCGGATCCTCCTCGGCCGGTACGTCCCGGGCGAAGCCACGCGCGTACAGCGCCTCGACCAACTCGCCGATCATGTCGCGTCGCGCGGCCGGCAGCGGCCGGCAGATGTCGGCGACCCGGTTGCGCCCGTTCAGGTGCGGCACGAGCAACGTCGCCAACCGGTAGGCGGTGCCGGAGGTCAGCCGGAAGCCACTGCTGGCGTTGTGGAACAGCACTCCGTCCTCGGTGCGGGTGAACAGCACGTCGTGTCGCATCCGCGGCCGGGTCTGAGCCACCGTCTCGTAGGCAGTGCTCATCCGTGGGTTCCCTTCTTCACTCCATCGGGTGTCGGTCCTCGGCCGGCCGCACCGTGCGCGTGCCGCCGCAGCAGGCCACGGATGCGGTACTGGTCCGCGGCCTCTTCCATCAGGCTCTGGTCGACGAGGTCGTCGAGCAGCTCACGGGCGCGGACCCGGTCGACGTCGAGCAGCACGGCGGCGGTGGGGACGGTGATCGTCCCCGGCGCTCCGGCGGCCAGCCGGAGGAAGGCGCCGGCGAGCACGTCGCCGGCCCGGGCCAGCGTCTCGTCGAACCGGCCGGCCAGGGACATCTCCGGGTCGCCGGGCAGGCTCAGCCGCCCGATCGGATCGACGCTCAGCCACCGGACGGCCTCGTCGAGGCTCATCCGGGCACGCAGCAGGACGCGTGTGGCGGCGATCCGCAGCGCCAGCGGCAGGTGTTCGCAGAGCGCCGCGAGTTCGGCCGCGGCCGATGACTCGGCCCGCACCCGTTCCGCTCCCAGTGCCACCCCGAGCAGGTCCAGTGCCTCCTGCGGATCGAGCGGTTCGACCCGGTGCAGCCAGCCGCCGAGCCGGGCGACCAGTGCGGACAGGCTGGGCCGGCTGGTCACCAGCAGCACGTCGTCCGGCCCCAGCACCGCCGGCAACCGCCGGGCCAGCGTCGCGTCGGCGACGTCGTCGGCCAGCAGCAGGCGGCGGCCGGTGGCGGAGCCCGAGGACACGACGGCGTCCGGGGCGCCCGGCTCCAGCTGCCGCACGCCGCCGGGGAAGTCCTCGGCGACGAGGCCGGCGACGTGCTGGGCGAGGGCCGTCTTGCCGACGCCCGGCAGCCCGCTGAGCACCACGATGCGGGTGCCCCCGCGCAGCCGGTCGGCGAGGGTGCGGCACAGCGCCGCCCGGCCGACGAAGCCCGCGACGGAGGTGGGCGGCCGGGCCGGTGCCGCCGGCCCGGGCCGGGGTGCCACCGCGGCCACCGGCGCCGGCGCCTCGCCGCGCAGGATGGTCAGCTCCAGCCGCCGCAGCCCCGCACCCGGGCCGACGCCCAGTTCGTTGTCGAGGTGCTCCTTGATCCGGCGCAGCTCGGTGAGCGCGTCGGCCTGCCGGCCGGTGCGGTAGAGCACCTCGACGAGGCTCGCGGCGAAGCGCTCGTTCGCCGGATAGACGCGGGTCGCGGTCCACAGATCCACCAGCGCCGACCGGTCACGACCCAACCCGATCTTGAGGTCGCAGAGCCGTTCGATGACCCGGACGCGTTCCTCGTTCACCCGGGGCACGACGTCGCGGTGCAGCGCCTCCGACGGCACGTTCGCCAGCATCGGCTCGCTCCACAGGGCGAGCGCCTCCTCCAGCGTCGCCAGTTCCGTCTCCGGGTCCGTCTCGGCGCGGGTGCGGCCGGCCAGCTCACGGAAGCGCATCAGGTCGACGGTCTGCGGACCGGCGGTGATCCGGTAGCCGCCGGGCACGGTCCTTATCGCGTTCGCGGTCAGCCCGTGCCGCTGGAACAGTTGGCGCAGCCGCAGCGCGCAGGTCTGCAACGCGGCCCGGGCCGAGACCGGCGGGTCGTCGCCCCAGATCGCCTGCTGCAGCGCGGCGACCGACACCACCTCGTCGGGATGCAACAGCAACGCCGCCAGCAGGCAGGTCACCTTCGACGGCGGCAGCACCAGCGCGTCGGCGGCCGTGGTCAGGGTCAGCGGGCCGAGGACGCGAAAGGCGGCGGCCGGCGTGGACGCCACCGGCTCCGGATCACACCGAGCGGGCAGGCTCGCCACGTTCGATTCCACGGTGATCCTCCCTTCGGGTTGATCCGACGAGCACCGATCAGGTGACCGTCCACCCGCGCAGCGCGGGTACGCTCCGGATCGCGCGCTCACAGACGCGCTGCACGATGTAGTCGGAGATCGCCTGTTCGGAGGCGACGGTGAAGACCGCTACGGCCAGCCGTCCGGCGATCTCACGGGCGTGGATGTGGCGGATGCCGTCGGCCACTGCGGCGTTGAGCCACAGCAGGTCCGTCAGCTCGCCGGCGGAGAGACCGCGGTCATCGTCCGGCGGCCGCAGCGCGAGCCGGGTGAGCAGCACGGCAGACCTCCGGTGAGCCGGACCGCCCGGGTTCGCGCCTCGACGTCGCCCATCGTCGGCATGTCCGCATCGCCGCCCCTTCCGTGTCGCCCCGCCGGCCGGCGGGTGTTGCATCGAGGGTGATGCGTGGGACCGGGCCCGTCACGTCTCCGCGCACCGGCGGAACCGGCCACGGCCGGTTCCGCCGCGTACTCCGACGCATAAATCAGGCATTTTCTGTTCGGTCCCGCAGATGCGCGTCTCAAATGGCGGTGATCACTTGCGTTAATGCCACGTACATCAATCTGTTATCTAACCCGAGGCTGCGCCTCCATTAGTGTGACGATCGAATCCCGGGGGAGGGAACGTGATCGACAGATTGGGGCTGTCCGCCACCGACGAGGCCGTCTACTGGGCGATGGTCGACAATCCGGCATGGGATGTCGAGGACCTCGTGACCGGCCTGGGCATGCCGGAGACGGCCGTCCACGACGCCCTCACCGCGCTCGCCGACCACGCGATGATCCTGCCCTCGTCGAACCGGCCGGGCAGCCTCCGCGCGGTGAGCCCGCAGCTCGGCCTGCTCGTCCTGCTCGATCAGGCGGAGCAGCGGACGGTCGCTGAGCAGGCAAGGATCCAGGCGACCCGCGCTTCCGTGCTGGCCCGTGCGGCCAGCCAGGACGACAACGAACGAGAGGAGATCGTCCGGCTGAAGGGTGTCGACGAGCTGCGGGACCGGCTCTCCGAGCACGCCCGCACGGCCACCCAGAGCGTCATGATGCTGACCGGCGGCCTGGCGATTCCGCAGCAGATCAGGGAAAGCGGAGGCGCCCTGACCCGGATGGCACTGGCTCGCGGCATCACCATCCGGCACCTCTACCAGGAGGGCATTCTTCAGGACCCGGCCTCCTGCGCCTATGCCGAGGAGATGGCCGAATGCGGGGAGGACATCCGGGTGCTGCCGGGGGCCCCGGTGCGGATGACGCTCGTGGATCACAGAATCGCTCTCCTGCCGATCGAATCGCACGTCGGCCGGGGCGCGGTGGAAATCCGCAGCGTGCGGCTGGTCTCCGCGCTCTGTCTGTTGTTCGACCTGTTGTGGGAGAAGGGCGTCCCGTTCTCCCAGTGGACCGGGAGCAGTCTCGACGGGCTGACCAAGCAGGCGACCGCCATCCTGCGGCTGCTGCGCCGCGGGCGTACCGACGAGGCGATCGGCCGCCAGCTCGGCCTGTCCGAGCGCACCGTGCGCCGTACGGTCGCCGACATCATGAAGCGCCTGGACGCCGAGAGCCGCTTCCAGGCCGGTGTGGAAGCGGCTCTGCGCGGCTGGATCTGACCGCGCCGACGGCGGGCAACCAGCTCCGGGAGCCGGTTGCCCGCGATCTCGCCGGCAGCGGGCCGGTCAGGCCCCCCGCAGGGTGGCGCCGACGCGTTCCGCGGCCCGGGCGACCGCCGCGTCCCGGGCGGCCACCGCCTCCTCGCCCGCGAGGGTCCGGTCCGGGGCCCGGAACGTCAGCTTGTACGCGAGCGACTTGCGTCCCGCGCCGAGCTGCTCGGAGGTGTAGACGTCGAACAGCCGGACGTCCTCCAGCAGCACGCCCGCGCCCTCGACCAGGGCCGCCCGCACCTCGGCCGCCGGCACCGAGTCGTCCACCACAAGCGCCACGTCGATCAGGGCCGGCGGGAACGTGGAGATGGTCGGGCCGGACACCAGCGGGGCGGCGGGCAGCGCGTCCAGGTCCAGTTCCATGGCGCAGGCACGCCGGGGCAGCTCCAGCGCGGCCAGCACGGCCGGGTGCAGCTCACCGGCGTGGCCGACGACCACGTCGTCCACCACCAGTTCGGCGCAGCGGCCCGGGTGCCACGGCGCCCGCTCCCCGGCCCGTACCGTCACCCGGTCGGCGGGGATGCCCGCGGCGTCGAGCACCGCCCGGCCCGCCTCGACCGCGTCCGCCCAGCCGGCCGGCCGGCCCGCGCCCCACCAGCCGGCCGGTTCGATCTCGCCGGTGAGCGCCACCGCGACGTGCCGCGGCTGGGCCGGCACCACCGCGTCGGCGGCGGCGAACTCCTCGTCGGTGGGCCGCCGGTCCACGCCCATCGCGGGCGGGGCCCCGGCGCCGGGACGCGGGTGGAAGACCGTGCCGATCTCGTAAATCGCCACGTCCCGCTGACCCCGGCCGACGTTGCGCTTGACGATGCCCAGCAGCGGGCCGAGCAGCGTGGTGCGCAGCAGCGGCTCCTCCTCGGACAGCGGGTTCGCCAGGCGTACCGCCGGGCGGCGCGGGTCGTCGGCGGGCAGGCCGAGCTGGTCGGCCAGCTCGGGCGCGACGAACGGCTGCGCCAGCACCTCGACGTAGCCGCGCTCCGTGAGGGAGCGGGCGACGGCCCGGCGGCGCTGCTGCTGCCAGGTCAGGCCCCGCCCGGGCGGCGCGGTGGGCAGCACCGACGGCACACGGTCGTAGCCGTCGAGGCGTACCACCTCCTCCACCAGGTCGGCCGGGTCGGTCAGGTCGGGCCGCCAGCTCGGCGGCGTCACGGTCAGCACCTCGCCGCCCCCGGCGGCCGTGCCGGCGGTGCCCGGGTCCTCGGCGAGCCGGTCGGCGCCGCCTGTGACGGTGCAGCCGACCTGCTCCAGCAGTTCCGCCACCCGCTGCGGCGAGTAGGCCACACCGACCCGCCGCGAGGGCAGGTCCACCGGCAGCGTCACGGGCGTACGCGGCGCGACGTGGTCGATGTCGAGCACCTCGGCGCCGGCCGTGCCGCCCGCCAGGTCGGTGAGCAGCCGGACCGCCTTCTCCAGCGCGACAAGCGGCAGCGCCGGGTCGACGCCGCGCTCCCACCGCTTCGCGGCCTCGCTGAACAGCTTGTGCCGCCGAGCGGTACGGCCGACTGTCGCCGGATCCCAGTGCGCCGCCTCGAACAGCACGTTCGTGGTGGAGGCGAGCACCTCGCTGGTCTCGCCGCCCATCACCGCCGCGAGCGAGATCGGACCGGTGTCGTCGCAGATCACCAGGTCCTCGGCGGACAGTGTGCGGTTCACCCCGTCCAGCGTGGTCAGCTTCTCCCCCGCCTCGGCGCGGCGCACCACGAGCGTCCCGGCGATCCGGTCCGTGTCGAAGGCGTGCATCGGCTGGCCGAGTTCGAGCATCAGGTAGTTGGTGATGTCGACCGGCAGCGAGATGCTGCGCACTCCCGCGGCGGTGAGCCGCTGCCGCATCCAGCCGGGCGTCTGCACGGCCGGGTCGACGCCGCGCACCATCCGCGCCGCGAACCTGTCGCAGCCGACCGGGTCACGGACCTCCACCGGGTACGCCGGCTCGGCGGTCGCGCCGGGCGCGGGCGCGTCGGCCGGGTCGCGGAACGGCACACCGAGCGCGTGCGACAGCTCCCGGGCGATGCCGCGCACGCTCAGCGCGTACCCGCGGTCCGGGGTGATCTCCATCTCGACCACGACGTCGTCCAGGCCGACGACGGGCCGGGCGTCGTCGCCGGGCTGGGCCTTGACGTCCTCGGGCAGCACGATGATGCCCGAGTGGTCGTCGCCGAGGCCCAGCTCCTGCGCCGAGCAGATCATGCCGTGGGAGTTGCGCCCGTACGTCTTGCGCGCGCCGATGGCGAAGCCGCCGGGCAGCACGCCGCCGGGGAGGATCACCACGACCTTGTCGCCCACGGCGAAGTTACGCGCGCCGCAGACGATCTCCTGCGGCTCGCCGGTGCCGTTCGCGGCGCCGACGTCCACCCGGCAGAAGCGGATCGGCTTCTTGAAGCCGGTCAGCTCCTCGATCTCCAGGACCTCGCCGACGACCAGCGGGCCGGTGACCGACTCGCGCAGGTCCACCACGGACTCGACCTCGATGCCGAGGTCGACCAGCGCCTGCTCCAGGTCGCCGGTGGGCAGGCCGGCCGGCAGGTCCACGTACTCCCGCAGCCAACTGACAGAGACTCGCATGACTGTTAAACCACCGTTCCCGTAGCTCAGGCGCCGAACGCGCGGGTGAACCGCACGTCGCCCTCGGCCATGTCCCGCATGTCACTGACGCCGTGCCGGACCATCACGGTCCGGTCGATGCCCATGCCGAACGCGAATCCGGAGTAGACCTCCGGGTCGATGCCGCAGGCGCGCAGCACCCGCGGGTTGACCATGCCGCAGCCGCCCCACTCGACCCACTGCGGACCGTCCCGGTGCTCCGGGAACCAGACGTCGAACTCCGCCGACGGCTCGGTGAACGGGAAGTAGTGCGGGCGCCAGCGGGTCTTCGCCCCCTCGCCGAACATGGCCCGGGCGAAGTGGTCGAGCGTGCCGCGCAGGTGCGCCATGGTGATGCCCTTGTCCACCACCAGGCCCTCGACCTGGTGGAAGACCGGCGCGTGGGTGGCGTCCAGCTCGTCGGTGCGGTAGACCCGGCCGGGCACCACCACGTAGATGGGCGGCTTGCGGCTGAGCATGGTGCGCGCCTGCACCGGCGACGTGTGCGTGCGAAGAACGAGGCCGGAACCCTCGGGTGCGATGTGGAACGTGTCCATCAGGCCGCGCGCCGGGTGGTCGGCCGGGATGTTCAGGGCGTCGAAGTTGGTCCACTCCAGCTCGACCTCGGGGCCCTCGGCCACCTCGTAGCCCATGCCGATGAACAGGTCGCTGATCTGCTCCATCAACACGCTCAGCGGGTGGCGGGCGCCACGCGGCCGGCGGTCGTACGGCAGGGTCACGTCGACCCGCTCCTCGACCAGCACCCGCTCCGCCTGCTCCCGGTCCAGGATCTCCTGCCGGGCGGCGTACGCGGCTTCGACGGCCCGGCGGGCCTCGTTGACCCGCTTGCCGGCGTCGGCCTTGGCGGCCGGCGGCAGCGCGCCGATCTCCCGGCGGGCCAGCGACACCGGGGAGCGGTCGCCGAGGTGCGCGGGGCGCAGCGCGGCGAGCGCGTCCGGGTCGGCGGCCCCGGCGAACGCCTTCTCGGCGTCGGCCACGGCCCCGGCCAGGGCGTCCGGGTCGAGCAGGGCGACCTGCTTCGGGTCGTACGGATCGTTGCGGTAACTCATGGTGAACGGGCACTCCCTCACGGCGGCACCGACCCTCGCGGGTGGCTAGGCGAGTCTACGGACGCGCGGCTTCGCCGCAGCCCGCCGGTGGGGAGTCGTGCAGGGGGAAGGGTCAGGCCCGCCGCCCGCCGACACCGGCGGGCTGGCTAAACGAACGCCGTGGCGCGTTCATGACGAGGCGGACTCCCCTGCTGTGTCTCGCGTGCCCCGGGGGGCACGCAGTGCTCTGGCGGAAGAATACAGGCAGACGGCCGCCGCCGCAGCCAGGTTCAGGCTCTCCGCGCGCCCGTGCAGCGGCACCCGGACCCGGGCGTCAGCGGCGCCGGTCATCTCCTCGGGCAGGCCGTGCGCCTCCGAGCCGAACAGCCACGCGGTGGGGGCGGCCAGCCGCCCGGCGTCGGCGAGGTCATCCAGGTCGCTGTCGCCGTACCCGGTGGTGGCGAGGATCTCCAGGCCGGCGGCCCGCAGCGCCTGAACGGCGGCGAGCGGGTCGGCGGCGCGGACCACGTCGACGTGGAAGAGGCTGCCGGCGGAGGCCCGCACGCACTTGCCGTTGTAGGGGTCGACCGCCTCGCCCGCGAACACCACGGCGCCCGCGCCCGCCGCGTCGGCGGTACGCAGCACGGTGCCGGCGTTGCCCGGGTCACGGATCCCGGCGAGCACCGCGACCAGTCGCGGCCCGCGCGCCACGGCCTGCTCCAGGGGTACGTCGAGGTGGCGGCAGACCGCCACCAGGCCCTGCGGGGCGACGGTCTCGGCCAGCGCGGCCAGGGCGTCGTCGGTCACCTCGGAGACGGGCACGTCGGCCCGCGCGGCGGTGGCGGCGAGGTCGGCGTACCGGTCCAGCGCGGCCGGGGTGCCGAACAGCTCGACCACGGTGCCGGTGCGGGCGAGCGCCTCCCGGACCGCCTGCGGCCCTTCGGCCAGGAACCGGCCGGCCTGGTCGCGGTCGCGCCGGCGTTGCAGCCGGCGGGCCGCCACCACCCTCGGGGTACGCGCGGTGAACGGCCCGGGAACGGCGTCGAGGCGCCTCCCCTGCGACGATGACTGCATGGGAGACGCCTCGATCTGCCGTACGGGGTGGGTCAGGCGGCCTGGGCCGCGGCGCCACCGGTGCCCTCGGCCGCCACGGCGGCGCGGGCCAGCTCGACGATCGCCGCGAAGGCCGCGGCGTCGTTGACGGCCATGTCGGCCAGGATCTTCCGGTCGACCTCGATGCCGGCCAGGCGCATGCCCTGGATCAGCCGGTTGTAGGTCAGGCCGTTGGCCCGGGCGCCGGCGTTGATCCGCTGGATCCAGAGCTGCCGGAAGTCGCCCTTGCGGTCGCGACGGTCCCGGTAGGCGTACTGCATCGAGTGCAGCACCTGCTCCTTGGCCTTGCGGTACAGCCGGGAGCGCTGACCGCGGTAGCCGCTCGCGGTCTCCAGCAGGGTACGACGCTTCTTCTGGGCGTTCACAGCCCGCTTGACGCGTGCCATCTCAACTCCTTCTTCGGTTCAGGTGGCGCGCGTCAGCGGCCGAGCAGCTTCTTGATGCGCTTGATATCGGCCTTGGCCAGCTCGACGGTGCCGGTCAGCCGACGGGTCTGGGTGCTGGGCTTCTTCTCCAGGTTGTGGCGAAGGCCGGCCTGCTGGGCAACGATCTTGCCCTTGCCGGTCACCTTGACCCGCTTACCCATGCCCGTGTGGCTCTTCATCTTCGGCATTGGAACGTCTTCTCCCCTGTTACTGGCCGCTGGTCTCAGCGGTCGTGCCGGTCTCACCGGCTGCTGCGGTCTCGCCGGCCGTCGGGGTCTCGCCGGCCGGAGCGGCCGGTTCCTCCGCGGTCCGGTCGCGCGGTCCACCGCGGGACGCCGTGGCGGCGACCGCGGAGGCCTTCACGGCCCGGTGCGGAGCGAGAACCATGATCATGTTTCGGCCGTCCTGCTTCGGCGCGGCCTCGACGTATCCAAGGTCCGTGATCTCGGACTCGAGCCGGCGCAGGAGCCGGTAGCCCAGCTCCGGGCGGCTCTGCTCCCGACCGCGGAACATGATCGTCACCTTGACCTTGTCGCCGGCCTTGAGGAACCGCACCACGTGACCCTTCTTGGTCTCGTAGTCGTGCGGGTCGATCTTCGGCCGGAGTTTCATTTCCTTGATGACGGTCTGCTGCTGGTTACGCCGCGCTTCGCGCGCCTTCAGTGCGCTCTCGTACTTGAACTTGCCGAAGTCCATGAGCTTGCACACCGGCGGGCGCGCCATCGGCGCAACCTCGACCAGGTCCAGGTCGACGTCCGCGGCCAGCTGCAGGGCGCGCTCCAGCGGGACGATGCCCACCTGCTCACCCTCAGGACCGACCAGTCGGACCTCACGTGCCCGGATCTGCTCGTTCACGCGTGGTTCGACGCTGATGGGGCCTCCTCGAGTCGAGTCTCCTAATGCCGACTCCGTGGGCTCCCAGGTGGGAGCCGACCCGGAAAGCAGAAGGCCCCGGCGTATGCCAGGGCCCACTCGACCGGTCGGCACGATCACAGGATCGCGCATCCGGCGTCGGGACGTGCCCGAAACCGGGACCGGACCCGGCCACCGTGGCGGCGACTCGGGTGGGAGCGGGCGCTCCGCTTCTCGACCGCCCGCACGTCAGTGACGGAGGCAGTCTGGTCGACTCCGCAACACTACACCCTCGGCCCAGGGCCGCCCAAACCGGGATCGCTGGTCAGCGGGGTGCCGGCTGGCCGGCGGACAGCGCCACCAGGTGCGCCTGGTGCAGGCGGCGCAGCGCGCGGACGGCCTCGACCGCGCTCTCCTTGTCGGCGGCCTGCAACGCGACCATCGGCAGCAGGTCGTCGTCGTGCAGCTCCAGGCTGGCCCACGGGGCGCCCCTGTCGAACCGGACACCGCGGACGACCTCCCAGGGCAGCTCGTACGAGCTGAACACGTTGCGCACCCGCACGCCCTTGGCGTCGGCGACCACCCGGGGGCGGGTGAACAGCAGGAAGCCGAGCGCGCCGAAGACGCCCAGACCGATCATGGCGAACTGGTCGCCGCGCTGGAACGTGCCGTAGCCGTTGCCGGTGGCGCCGGTCAGCGACGTCGCGACGAGGCTGAACACCACGAACAGCGTGACGGCCGACACCCAGCAGACGACCCGGACGCGGCGGGGTCGCACGGTCACCACGGAATCGCTCACCCGACCAGTCTGCCATCCGGCTCGCGCGCGTCTTCGGCCGCCACACGGTCCGGGCCGCTCCGGCGCGACCCGGAGCGGCACCGGCCTCACAGCCGGCAGGCGTGGATGTTGGTGACCAGGATCGCGCGGGCGCCCAGCTCGTACAGCTCGTCCATGATCCGGTGCACGTCGTCGCGGAGCACCATCGCCTGCACCGCGACCCAGCCCTCCCGGTGCAGCGGCGAGACCGTGGGCGACTCGATGCCCGGGGTCAGCGAGCTGGCCCGGTCGAGCAGCCCGGCCGGCACGTCGTAGGCGAGCATCACGTAGCGCCGGGCCACCAGGACGCCGTGCAGCCGGCGCAGCAGTTGCTCCTGCTGCGCGCCGCCGGGCGCGCCGGCCCGGCGGACCAGCACCGCCGAGGAGCGCAGCAGCGGCTCCCCGAAGACCACCAGGCCGGCCTGGCGCAGCGTCGCGCCGGTCTCCACCACGTCGGCGACCACGTCGGCCACGCCGAGGCGGATGGCGTTCTCCACCGCGCCGTCGAGGCGGATCACGTCGGCCTTGACGCCCAGCTCGGCCAGGTGCCGTTCGACCAGACCGGGGTACGCGGTGGCGATGCGGTGCCCGCCGAGCTGCTGGACGGAGGCGACGTCGTCGGGCCGGGCGGCGAACCGGAAGGTGGCCCGCCCGAAGTTGAGGTCCAGGATCTCCTCGGCCGGGGCGCCGGAGTCGATCAGCAGGTCCCGCCCGGTGATGCCGACGTCCAGGTCACCGGAGCCGACGTAGGTGGCGATGTCCTTGGGGCGCAGGTAGAAGAACTCGATGTCGTTCTGCTCGTCCCGGCAGACCAGGTCCTTCGGGTCGGTGCGCTGGCGGTAGCCCGCCTCGCGCAGCATCTGGGCAGCCGACTCGGCCAGGGTGCCCTTGTTGGGTACGGCGACGCGCAGCATGGGAGTGCTCCTTCGTTCGATCGGATGATCAGCGGACGGGCACTCACAGATGTCGGTAGACGTCCTTCAGTTCCAGACCGGTGGCCAGCATCAGCACCTGCGCCTGGTAGAGCAGCTGGGAGATCTCCTCGGCGGCCCGCTCCGGGCCCTCGTGCTCGGCGGCCATCCACGACTCGGCCGCCTCCTCGACGACCTTCTTGCCGATGAAGTGCACGCCCTTGGCGAGCGCCTCGACGGTGCCCGAGCCCGGGGTGCCGGCGGCGGCCTTGGCCTGCAGCTCGGCGAACAACTCCTCGAACGTCTTCACGGAAGGCGATTCTTCCAGCCGCTGCTGGTGACGGGCCGGGTGGGTCAGGCGAAGCCGACGCGGTGGGCGGACTGGGCGTCCAGGCCACGGATCGCGAGAGCGGCGTCCAGCGCCGCTACGGTCGCCGACCAGCCCTTGTCCTCGGCCGAGCCGGGCAGCCCGGCCCGGTCCCGCGCCTGCTCGATGGTGTCCACGGTCAGCACCCCGTGCGCCACCGGCTTGCCCTCGTCCAGCGCCACCCGGGTCAGCCCCTCGGTGACCGACTGGCAGACGTAGTCGAAGTGCGCTGTCGCGCCGCGTACCACCACGCCGAGCGCGACGACCACGTCGTAGCGGCGGGCCATCGCCTGGGCCACCACCGGCAGCTCCACCGAGCCGGCCACCCGGGCCACCACGGCCCGCGCCCCGCACGCCTGCGCGGCGGCCACCGCACGCTCGGTCATGTGGTCGGTCAGCTCGCCGTGCCATCGGGCGGCCACCACACCGACAGTCATCCCGGCCGCGTCCACAGCGGTCACGCCCGGCTCACCGAAACCCGCCATCGCCCTACGCTCCGATCTCGTCACCGGCGACCGGGCGGCCCATCGGCGCCTCGGTCACCTCGTCCAGTCCGTCCAGCAGGTGACCCATCCGGTCCCGCTTGGTGCGCAGGTAACGCACGTTCTCCGGGTTGGACCGCACGGGCAGCCCTTCCCGGCCCGTCACGGTGAGGCCGTACCCCTCCAGGCCGGCCCGCTTGGCCGGGTTGTTCGTCAGCAGCCGCATCGAGCGGACGCCCAGGTCGTAGAGGATCTGCGCGCCGGTGCCGTAGTCGCGGGCGTCGGCCGGCAGCCCCAGGTCGAGGTTCGCGTCAACGGTGTCGCGGCCCTGGTCCTGGAGCTGGTACGCCTGGAGCTTGTGCAGCAGGCCGATGCCGCGGCCCTCGTGCCCGCGCACGTAGAGGACCACGCCGCGCCCCTCGGCGGCGACCCGGGCCAGCGCGGCCTGCAACTGCGGCCCGCAGTCGCAGCGCAGCGAGCCGAACACGTCGCCGGTGAGGCACTCGGAGTGCACCCGCACCAGCACGTCCCGCCCGTCGCCGAGATCACCCATGACCAGCGCGACGTGCTCGGCCGGGTCGTGCTCGACGCGGTAGCCGAGCGCCCGGAACACGCCGTACGGGGTGGGCATGCGCGCCTCGGCGGCCAGCTCGACCTGCTTCTCGGTACGCCGCCGGTAGGCGATCAGGTCCGCGATGGTGACCAGGGTCAGCCCGTGCTCGGCGCAGAACTTCTCCAGGTCCGGCAGGCGCATCATGGTGCCGTCGTCGTTCACCAGCTCGCAGAGCACCCCCGCCGGGCGCAGCCCGGCCAGCCGGGTCAGGTCCACCGCCGCCTCGGTGTGCCCGGGGCGGCGCAGCACCCCGCCGGCGCGGGCGCGCAGCGGCACCACGTGACCGGGCCGGGCCAGGTCGGTCGGGCCGGTGGCGGCGTCGGCGAGCAGCCGGATGGTGTGCGACCGGTCGGCGGCCGAGATGCCGGTGCTGACGCCCTCCCGGGCGTCCACCGTCACCGTGTACGCGGTGCCGCGCCGGTCCTGGTTGGTGTGGTGCATCGGCGGCAGGTCGAGCCGGTCGCACTCGTCCTCGGTCAGCGGCACGCAGATGTAGCCGGAGGTGTAGCGGACCATGAACGCCACCAGCTCCGGCGTGGCCAGCTCGGCCGCGAAGATCAGGTCGCCCTCGTTCTCGCGGTCCTCGTCGTCGACCACGACGACGGGGCGCCCGGCGGCGATGTCCGCCACCGCCTGCTCGATCGATCCGAAAGTGGTCATGCCACTGCCTCCGAGTACGTCGCCGGGATCGGGGCGGGCGCGGTCGCGACGGCCCGGGAGGTGCGCCACCAGCTGTACATGCCGGCGGCGCAGAACGCGCCGTAGACCAGGTACATGGCGGCCGACGGGTAGAAGCCGCCGCGCAGCAGCAGCGGCACGCCGACCGCGTCGACGGCGATCCAGATCAGCCAGAACTCGACCCAGCCGCGGGCCATGCCGTAGGTGGCGAGCAGGCTGCCGACCAGGATCCAGGCGTCCGGCAGCGGGCCCCACGAGCCGAGCGCGGCGAGCACCGGGTATGCGGCGGCGGTGCCGACGGCGGCGGCCACCAGCAGGCCGAGCCGCTCCCGCCAGGTGGCCCAGCGCGGCACCACGGCCGGCTCGTCCCCGCCGCCGGCGCGGCGGTTGCGCGACCAGCGCCACCAGCCGTAGACGCTGACGGCGAAGAAGAAGACCTGCCGGCCGGCCTGGCCGTAGAGGTCGTGCGCCTGCGGGGTGACGAAGACGCCGCCGAGGAACACGGTGAGCAGCAGCGCGTTGCCGATCATGCCGACCGGCCAGGCCCAGACCACCCGGCGCAGCCCGAGCAGCGCCGAGGCGAGCCCGAAGACGTTGCCGACGATCTCCCGGACCAGCACCGGCGAACCCGCCACGTGCACCTGGGCGTCGAGCAGCCAGCCGAGCGGGCCCATCACCGGGCACCCCCCGCGTTCCGGTCGCCGAGCAGCCGCTCGACGTACTTGGCCAGCACGTCCACCTCCAGGTTGACCGGGTCGCCGAGCTGCTTCGTACCGAGGACGGTGAGCTTCAGCGTCGTGGGGATCAGGCCGACGGAGAACCAGTCGTCGCCCACCTCGGCGACGGTCAGGGACACGCCGTCGACGGTGATCGAGCCCTTCTCCACCACATAGCGGGCCAGCCCGGCGGGCAGCCGGAACCGCACCGTCTCCCACTGCGCGGCCGGCTCCCGGGCGATGATCTCGCCGACGCCGTCGACGTGGCCCTGGACCAGGTGTCCGCCGAGGCGGCTGTTGAGCGCGGCGGCCCGTTCCAGGTTGACCGGGTCGCCGGGGCGCAGCGCGCCGAGCGCGGTGCGGCGCAGCGTCTCGCCCATCACGTCGGCGGTGAACACGCCGCCGTCGACGTCGACCACGGTGAGGCAGACGCCGTTGACCGCGATGGAGTCGCCGTGCCGGGCGTCCGAGGTGACGAGCGGGCCGCGGATGGCGACCAGCGCGGAGTCGTCGCCGGTCTCGGTGCTCCGGACGATCTCGCCCAGTTCCTCGACGATGCCGGTGAACATGTCAGGCCTCCCTCTTCCGGGGCAACGCGGTGATCCGCAGGTCGGGGCCGACCCGCGTAACGTCGGTGATCTCCAGGTCGATGGCGTCGGCGATGGTCGTCACGCCGGCGCCGAGCAGCGCGGTCGGGCCGGCGCCGAGCAGCTTCGGCGCGACGTACCCGACGATCCGGTCGACCAGGCCGGCGGCGAGGAACGCGCCGGCCAGCGTCGGCCCACCCTCCAGCAGCGCGGCCCGCACGCCCCGGTGGTGGAGCTCCGCGAGCAGCGCGGCCAGGTCGACCCGGCCGTCCGGCCCGGCGCCGACCTCCGCGGCGGTGGCCACCCAGGTGCGGGCGGCGCCGTCGCGCACGCGGGCGTCGGCCGGGGTACGCCCCGAGCTGTCCACCACCACCCGCAGCGGCTGCCGGATGGCCAGGGTGCCGTCGCGCAGGTTGCGGGCGGTCAGGCGCGGATCGTCGGTGAGCACGGTGCCCACCCCCGCGAGCACCGCGTCGACGGTGCCGCGCAGCGCGTGCACGTCGATCCGGGCCGCCTCGGAGGTGATCCACATGCTGGTGCCGTCGGCGGCGGCGGAGCGCCCGTCGAGCGTGGCCGCGTACTTCCAGATCAGGTACGGCCAGCCGCGGCGCATCGAGGTGAGCCAGGCGACGTTGCCGGCCTCGGCCTCGTGCGCGCGTACCCCCAGGGCGACCCGGACCCCGGCGGCGCGCAGCGTGGCCGCGCCGCCCGAGGCGATCGGGTTGGGGTCGGGCACCGCGATGACCACGCGGGACACCCCGGCGGCGATGAGCGCGTGGCTGCACGGGCCGGTGCGGCCGGTGTGGTCGCAGGGTTCCAGGGTGACGACGGCGGTACCGCCGCGGGCGCGCGTGCCGGCCTGTGCCAGCGCGACGATCTCGGCGTGCGGGCCGCCGGCGTACGCGTGGAAGCCCTCGCCGACCACCTCGCCGTCGGCGTCGAGCAGCACGCAGCCGACCACCGGGTTGGGGCTCGTGGTGCCGAGTCCGCGCGCGGCCAGTTCGATGGCACGCCGCATCGCCTCGTCGACTGAGACGCTCGCCATGGCCGCCTGTCCTCCCGCTCGCCGGTCGCGCGCGGGCGGTTCGGGAGGAACGGCCACGAAAGCCGCGGACACGCGGCGGCGGAGAACCCGGGGACGGCGACGCCGACCCCGGGGAGCCCACGCGGCGGCTGAGGGTGCTCAGCGGCCGGCAGGGGCCTCCCCCGTTCCGCGCGCTGTCTCCCATCCGGACTTTCTGGGGACGGACGAGCCGCACCCCAACCGTCGGCCCCGGATTCTCACCAGGTCCACCGTCCGGCCGAAGCCGTCCGGGTCGCGGGCTTACCACGGTCGGACCGTGGATCACCGCCGGTTCGGAATTTCACCGAGCCCCGCCAGCGCGTGGTGGGTATACGGGAAGTCTTACACGTTCCACCGCGGCGCGCGCCACAGAGGCGAGCTACCTCACAGCAGGACCGCACGATCACGTAACGCCGCGGCGGCGGTCCACCGCCACGTACGACCCGGGCTGGCTCTTGGCCACCGTCTTCATCTCGGAGGCCATGGCGATGGCCTCCAGCGGATCGGTGAAACGCTTGCCGGAATCGGACAGCGACACGCCGATGGAGAGTGTGACGAGCGCGGCGCGGCGGATGTTGCCCCGCCGGTCCTTCAGCTCCACGAAGCCGCGTTCCCGGTCGGTGGAGTCGTAGAGCGCGTCCGCGGCCTTCTCGAAGTCGACCACGGCCCGGCTGGTCAGCGGCCGGACCTGGCTGGGGGTGCAGACGATGACGAAGTCGTCGCCGCCGACGTGGCCGAGGAACGCCGGCGGGACCCCGATCGACACCACCGCCCGGTGCAGGCTGCGGGCCAGCGCCGAGATGAACTCGTCGCCGCGCACGAAGCCGTACCGGTCGTTGACGCTCTTGAACCGGTCGATGTCGATGTAGCCGACGGCGTAGTCGACGCCGTCGCGTACCCGGTCGCTGATCTCCCGCCGGATCCGGCTGTTGCCGGGCAGGCCGGTCAGCGGCGAGACCTCCCGGAACTCCTTGTTACGCCGCAGCGTGGAGTTGACCCGGGCCACCAGTTCCAGCGTGTCGAACGGCTTGACCAGGTAGTCGTCGGCGCCGACGCTGAGCCCGTTGACCTTGTCCTGGGTCATCCCCTTGGCGGTGAGCATGATCACCGGCAGAGCCGAGGTCATCGGGTCGGCGCGCAGCCGCCGGGTCAGCTCCAGCCCGTCGATGCGCGGCATCATCAGGTCGACCACGGCCAGATCGGGCCGCTGCCGCTCGATGATCTCCAGCGCCTCCTGGCCGTCGGCGGCGTGCAGCACCTCGAAGCCGTGCAGGCGCAGGTTGAACTCGACGAAGCGGGCGATGTCCTCGTCGTCGTCGACGACGAGGATCACGTCGGGTCGCTCGCCGGCCGGGTCCATCTCAGGCCCCGGTCATCGCGCGTTCCGCCAGGCCCCGCAGGCGGCGTACGGCCTCCGCGGGGTCGTCGGCGCCGTAGACGGCGGTGCCCGCGACGAACGCGTCGGCACCGGCCGCGGCGGCCTGCTCGATGGTGTCCGCGGCGATGCCGCCGTCGACCTCGATGCGCAGCTCCAGGTGCCCGCTGTCGACGTGCCGGCGGGCCGCGCGCACCTTGTCCAGCAGGTGCGGCAGGAATCGCTGGCCGCCGAAGCCGGCCTTGATCGTCATGATCAGCAGCGTGTCGAAGCTCGGCAGCAGCTCCAGGTACGGCTCGATCGGGGTGTCCCGGTCGATCGCCAGCCCCGCCTTCGCCCCGGCCGAACGCAGGTCCTTGGCCAGCGCCACCGGGTCGTCGCACGCCTCGGCGTGGAACGTGACGTTGTACGCCCCGGCGTCGGCGTACCCGGGCGCCCAGCGGCGCGGGTCGGTGATCATCAGGTGCACGTCGAACGGGATCCCGGTGACGGCGCGCAGGCTCTGCACCACCGGCAGCCCGATGGTCAGGTTGGGCACGAAGTGGTTGTCCATGACGTCCACGTGCAGCCAGTCGGCGGCGGACTCCACGGCACGGACCTCGTCGGCGAGGCGGGCGAAATCGGCGGCCAGAATGCTCGGCGCGACGATCGGCGGCGGTACGGTCACCGGGCCAGTGTACGAACGCGATGATCCGGAGGTCGCGGCGCGCCTCCCGGAGCGACCATCGGTGACCTCGCCGTCACCCGCGGTGCACAATCCGGCCGTCCGGAGAGAAAATCGGCACGAATAGTCGTCGGTGACTGGCCGATCGATTGAAAGATGACGAAACTCCTACAGGGACGGTCACGTATGCTGCACGCCCGGGCGCGGGGGACGCCGGTCGAGCCTGCGCCGACCGGCTGCCATCTCTCCCGGAAGGGGCGGACGATGCGACGGTGGCTCCTCGTGCTCGCGCTGGCCGGTGCCGCGACCGCGGTGCTCGCGGGCTGCGCTCAGGCACACCGGGCCGACGGCGACCTGATCGACGACTGGGCGGCGCTGCCGGCGCCGCAACCGTTCGTCCCGGCGTCCGAGACGTGCCTGCCACGGCTGGGCACCGTGGTGGCCGCCGCCACGTACGAGACGGTGAACTGCGCGGGCAGCCACCTGGCCGAGACCGTGCACGTCGGCCGCTTCAACGGGGCGGCGGCGCAGGGCGTACGCCCGGAACCCGGCTCCCCGGCGCTGCGCACCGCGCGCGCCGAGTGCGACCAGCGGGCCCGGGAGATGATCGGCGGGGACTGGCGGGCCGCCCGGCTCGCGCTGAACATCGCGCTGCCGACAGTCACCGCCTGGACGTCCGGCGCCCGCTGGTTCCGCTGCGACCTGGCCGAGACCGACAGCATCGACAACACCCGGCCGGTCAACCGGGTCGGCAGCCTGCGGGGCGCGCTCGTCGGCGACAACCCGCTGCTGCACAGGTGCTTCGACCCGAAACTGATCGGCCAGAACCTCAACTACATGGCCCCGGTGCTCTGCACCGAACCGCACCGGGCGGAGTTCGTCGGCGTGTACGAGGAACGCGACATGAGCTGGGCGGAGTTCACCCGGGGCGCGCCCGCCACGCACCGGCGTTGCATGACGCTCATCGCCGCGTTCGCCGAGGTGCCGGACAACGCCGAACTGCCGTACCGGGCCGGGTCCATCTTCTACCCGCCGTCGCAGCGGGAGTGGGAGGAGGGCGACCGGGGCGTGCGCTGTTTCCTGTGGAGCGACGACCGCAAGCTGAACCGCTCGGTGCGCGGCGCCGGACCCGAGGGACTGCCTGTCGCCTGAGCGGCTGCCGTATGCTGCACCGCCGAGGCGTACCGGTCGACCGGGCGGCGCCGGACGCGCGGGGAGGTCGGTCGGGATGCGGCGATGGCGGGTGGCGGTCACCGTGGGCGCGGCGCTGGCACTGGCGCTCGGCGGCTGTGCCGCGCCGGCCGGAGTGGACCGTGACCTGGTCGACGACTGGCCCGCGTTCGCCGCGCCGGCCGGGTTCGTGCCGCAGTCCGGGGCCTGTCATCCCACGGTCGCCGACGTCGGCTACCTCAGCGGCTACCAGCCGGTCGACTGCGCCACCCCGCACCGCACCGAGACGCTGCACGTGGGCACGATGACCGGAGCGGAGGCGGAGCGTTCCGCGCCGCCGCGTACCGGCTCGGCGGGAATGCGTGCCGCGCACGCCGACTGCGCCCGCCAGGTCACCCGGGCCGTCGGCGGGGACTGGCGCGGCGGGCGGATGCGCCTGGCAGTGGTCTTCCCCTCGGCGCTCGCGTGGTCCGGCGGCGCCCGCTGGTACCGCTGCGACGTCGCGGAGATCACCGACCTGGACGAGGGCGCCGTGTCGCAGCGCACCGGCAGCCTGCGCGGCGCGTTGAAGCCCGGATCGAAGCTCGCGCTCGGCTGCTTCAACCCGAAGCTGAGCAAGAACGAGGTGCAGTCGATGCGGCCGGTGGCCTGCGCCAGCAAGCACCACGCCGAGTTCGTCGGCGTCCACCAGGCGCCGGACATCAGCTACGCGGAGTTCGAGCGCACGTCACTGCGGACGCACAAGGCCTGCCGCGGCCTCATCGCCAAGTACGCCGGGCTGCCGAACGACGGCAACATGCAGTACCGGGCCGGCACCATCATCTACCACCCGTACGAGGAGCAGTGGCGTGACGGCGACCGGGGAGTGCAGTGCTTCCTGTGGGTCTCCGGGCGGACGCTGACCCGCTCGGTCAAGGGCGCTGGCGCCAAGGCGCTGCCGATCAACTAAAGACCCGGGCGGGGCGGGCACGCTCGCCCACCCCGCCCGGGGCCGCTCAGCCGACCTGCAGCGTCACGTCGTCCACGACGAAGCTGGTCTGCAACGAGGAGTCCTCGACCCCGGTCCACTTCAGCGTGACCGTCTGACCGGCGTACGCGGCCAGGTTGAAGGTGCGCTGGGTGTAGCCGGTGGCCTTGTTCAGGTTCGAGTACGTGGCCAGCGTGGTCGAACCGACCTGCACGGTCAGCTTGTCGTACGCGGTCGAGGTGGTCGTCTCGGCCGTGTCGATGTGCAGCCAGAACGAGAACGTGTAGCTACTGCACCCGGCCGGCAGCGTGACCGACTGGGACAGCGACTCGGTACGCGAGGAGCCGTACCCGTTCATCCACGCCTTGTACGACCCGGTGCGGGCCGCCTGGCTGGAGCTGTTGGTGATCACGCCGGAGCTGGCCGTCCACGGCGCGGTGCCGGACTCGAAGCTGCTGTTGCCGATGAGCTGGCCGCCGGTGCAGCCGCCGCTGCCGCCGGTCACGGTGATCGTGTAGCTGGCGGTGCGGGTGGCCGAGCCGGTGCCGGTCACGGTGAGGGTGAACGTGCCGGTGGTGGCCGACGACGAGGCGGTGACGGTCATGGTGGCCGAGCCGCCCGAGGTGACCGAGGACGGGCTGAAGCTCACCGAGACGCCGCTCGGGGCGCCGCTGGCGGACAGCGCCACGGTCTGCGCGCTGCCTGCGGTGGTGGCGGTGCTGACCGTGGCGGTGGTGGAGCCGCCCCGGGCGACGCTGCCGGAGGTGGGGCTCACCGAGACGGAGAAGTCGTTCGTCGGCGTGCCGCCACCGACCGCGAGCTGCCAGATCGTGTACGCCACGCCGTCGGCGGCCCGGTTGAGGATGGTCGTGTTGATGTTGCTGGTGTTGTCGCAGGAGCGGTGGTAGCACCCGTCGTACGCCGCGCCCGCGGTGCCGCCCCACTTGCTGGCCTGCGCCGAGCTCTTGGTGTAGCTGGCGCCCGCCGCGTAGCCGGAGGTCTGGATGCCGGCGTTGGCGAACGAGTAGTCGTCCGAGCGGCCCTGCCCCTCGGTGTTCTCCTCGGGCGAGATGCCGAAGGAGTCCCAGTACGCCTTCAGCGGCGCGGCGGTGGCCGAGGTGATCCGGTTGATGAAGTAGCCGCCGTTGAGCGAGCCGACCATGTCGAAGTTGTAGTAGCCCTTGATGTAGCCGCGCTGGGTGGAGCTGAGCTGGTTGACGTAGTGCTTGGAGCCCTGGAGGCCCTGCTCCTCGCCGTTCCACCAGGCGAACCGGACCCGCTTGGTCATGGTCGGGTTCTGCGCGGCCAGCACCAGCGCGTTCTCCAGCAGTGCCGACGAGCCGGAGGCGTTGTCGTTGATGCCCGGGCCGGCGGCGACGCCGTCCAGGTGCGCGCCGAACATGACGACCTGGTCGGACGGGCCCTGCGGCCACTCGGCGATCAGGTTGTTGCCCGGGTAGGTGCAGGTGGAGCAGTTCTGCTCGGTGACCGTGTAGCCGGCGGCCTGGAGCTTGCCCTTGACGTAGTTGACCGACGCCGTGTAGCCGGCCGAGCCGGAGCGCCGGTTGCCGCCGTTGCTGGTGGCGATGGAGTTGAACTGGGTGAGGTGGGCCTGGATGTTGCTCAGGGAGACGTCGGGCGCGGCGAGCGCGGCGACGGCCGGGGCGGGGGCGGCCGGGGCGGGCGCGGCGGAGGCGGTGCCGGCCAGGCTCGCCGTCGTCAGCGTGGCGACGAGGGCGAGCGCGAGGCTCGTGGTCGGCGTTCTACGTCTCATGGAGACTCCTCGTGGGGGGTTCGCGGCGGGCGGGGGTGCCGGGACCGGTGGTCGAAACAGTTACATGCATCGATCACACAGTCAACGGGCTGTCACATCCCACCGGCCCCCTCCCTCCACCGGGATGCCGCACACGCTCCATCCCTCCCCATTTCTCCGCATGATCAAGGAGTTCGTGTCCGGGCACGGCGGCCCCGAGGACACGAACTCCTTGATCGACTGCGGGAAGAGCGGGTCAGACGCGGCGGAGGACCGCGAGGAACATGGCGTCGGTGCCGTGGCGGTGCGGCCAGAGCTGCACCGTGGGGCCGTCACCCAGGCCCGGCATGCCGGCCGGCAGCAGCGGCCGCGCGTCGACGAAGTCGACGGCGAAACCGCACCGCCGGGCCGCCTCGGTCACCGTCACGTGCGTCTCCACCACGTGCGGCGAGCAGGTCACGTACGCGACCAGGCCGCCCGGCCGGGCCGCCCGCAGCCCGGCGGTGAGCAGTTCCCGCTGCAACCGGGTCAGCGGCGGCAGGTCCGAGGGCTGGCGGCGCCACCGCGCCTCCGGGCGGCGGCGCAGCGCGCCCAGCCCGGTGCACGGCGCGTCCACGAGCACCCGGTCGAAGTGCCCCTCCGGCAGCTCCGGGTCGCCGCCCACGGTGCGCCCGTCGATGTTGAGCACGGTCACCGGCAGCCCGCGGGTGGCCTGGGCGACCAGTCGGGCCCGGTGCTCGGCCACCTCGACCGCTGTCAGCCGCGCGCCACGGGGCGCGGCGAGCGCGCCGAGCAGGCCCGACTTGCCGCCCGGGCCGGCGCACAGGTCAAGCCAGCGGCCGTCCGGGCCGTCGAGCGGGGCGGCCACCAGCGCGTCCGCCACCAACTGGGAACCCTCGTCCTGCACGTGCGCGCGGCCGTCGGTCACCGCCGGCAGGTCACCCGGCGCGCCGCCGGAGAGGTAGACCGCGTACGGCGAGAACGCGCCGGGGGCGCCGCCCACCTCGTCGGCGAGCGCCACCGGATCGGCCAGGCCCGGCCGGGCGCACAGGTGCACCGGCGGGCGCTCGTTGTCCTCGATGAGCAGCCGGGTCGTCTCACCCATGTCGCCGCCGAGCGCCTCGGCGAACGACCGCACGATCCACTGCGGGTGGCTGTACGCGAGCGCGAGGTGCCCGACCGGGTCGGTCTCCTGCGCCGGGGCGAGCCTGGCCACCCAGGCGTCGGCGTCCCGGGTGGTGATCTCGCGCAGCACCGCGTTGGCGAACCCGGTGGCGCCCGGCCCCACGGATCGGACCAGGTCCACGGTCGACGACACCGCCGCGTGCGGGGGCACCCGGGTGTGCAGGATCTGGTACGTCCCGAGCCGCAGCGCGTCGCGCACCGGCGGGTCGATGCGCTGCACGTCCCGCCCGGCCGCGTCGGTGACGATCGCGTCGAGCGTGCCGGTGTGCCGCAGCGTGCCGTAGGTCAGCTCGGTGGCGAACGCGGCGTCCCGGCCGGTCAGCCCGGCCTCGCGCAGCATCGCCGGGAGCACCAGGTTGGCGTACGCGTCGTCGCGGTGCACCGCCGCGATCACCTCGTAGGCGACCTGCCGGGGCAGGTCCACCGCCGGACGGGCCGGACGGCGCTCGCCCCGGCGGTCGCCGCCGCGCCGGTCGCCGCCGCGCCGGTCGGCACGCTCACGGTTGCCGAACCGGTCGTCACCCCGGCGCTCGGAGGCGGGCCGGTCGGCGTGCTCGCGCGCGTACCCCCGGGAGCGCTCGCCCTCGACGGGCCGGTCCGGACGCGTCGGCCCCGTCACGCGAACACCTCCCCGGCGGTGACCCGGGCGCCGCGCGCCCAGTCGCCGGCTGGCATGGCCTTCTTGCCGGCGGCGCGCACCTCGCCGAGGCGCACCGGCGTGGTGGCGGTGCCGACGAGCACGCCGGACTTCTCCACGTGCAGCTCCCCCGGCTTCAGCTCCGGACCGTCGGCAACCGGGGTGACCGGGCCGAGCTTGACCCGGTCGTCGCGGAACGTGGTCCACGGGCCGGGCGCGGGCGTGCAGGCGCGGATGCGCCGATCCACCGCGAACGCGGGGTCGCCCCAGCGGACCCGGGCGTCCTCCACGGTCAGCTTCGGGGCGAGCGAAACGCCGTCGGCGGGCTGCGGCACGGCCCGGGCGGTGCCGGCGCCGATCGCGTCGAGGACGGCGACCAGCAGCCCGGCGCCGGAGTGCGCGAGCCGTCCCAGCAGGTCACCGGAGGTGTCGGCGGGGCGGATCTCGTCGGTGACGGTGCCGTAGACCGGGCCGGTGTCCAGCCCCTCCTCCAGCTCGAAGACGCTGGCTCCGGTCAGCTCGTCGCCGTGCAGCACGGCGTGCTGCACCGGGGCGGCGCCGCGCCAGGCGGGCAGCAGCGAGAAGTGCAGGTTGATCCAGCCGTGCCGGGGGATCTCCAGCGCCACCGGCGGCACCAGCGCGCCGTAGGCGACCACCGGTACGCAGTCCGGCGCCAGCTCGCGCAGCCGGTCGAGGAACTCCGGCTCGCGTGGACGGGCCGGGGTGAGCACCTCGACGCCGTGCGCGTCGGCCCACGCGCCGACCGGCGAACGGACCAGCCCACGGCCACGCCCGGCCGGGGCGTCGGGGCGGGTGACCACGGCGAGCAACTCGTGCCCGGAGGCGGCGATCGCGTCCAGGGCCGGTACGGCGACAGCCGGCGTGCCGGCGAAGACCAGGCGCATCCGGGTCACCGCCCCAGGCCGAACGGGTTGCCGGCGGCGTGCGGGCTGAGCTTGACGGTGGGCGGGGCGGCCTGGTCGTACCACTCGGCCTGGCGGATCGCCTTCATGGCCTCCTTGCGGCCGGCCTGGTCGAGCCGGTCGACGAAGAGGACGCCGTCGAGGTGGTCGGTCTCGTGCTGCACGCAGCGGGCCATCAGGCCGGTGCCGACGATCTGCAACGGGTCGCCGTAGCCGTTGAAGCCCTTGGCGATCACGTTCTGCCGGCGCTTGGTGTCGAAGTAGAGCCCGGGGATGGACAGGCAGCCCTCCGGGCCGTCCTGTTCCTCGGCGTCGGGGAACTCCAGCACCGGGTTGACCAGGTGGCCGAGGACGTCGTCGACGTCGAAGGTGAACACCCGCAGGCCCACCCCGAGCTGCGGCGCGGCCAGGCCGGCGCCGCTCTGCTCGCGCATCGTGTCGGTCAGGTCGGTGATCAGCTTGCGCAGCTCGACGTCGAAGTCGACGACCGGGTCGGCCGGCGTGCGCAGCACCGGATCGCCGAACAGACGGATGGGCTGGACGGTCACTCGGCGTGGCTCCTTGTCTGGGTCGAACGATGCGCGTCCAGTCTACGGAGTCGGCCCGGCCGCCCCGGGCGGCGTACCGGCAACGGTGACCGGGGACGCCTCCCGGCCCACGCGCACCGGCATCGTGGCGTGACCACGCAGGGTGAGCCGGACCCGCCGTTCGGGCCGGCCCGCGAGGGCCAGCTCCGGCAGCCGGCGCAGCAGCAGCGGGAACGCCACCTGCGCCTCCAGCCGGGCCAACGCCGCGCCGAGGCAGTAGTGCGGCCCGGCACCGAAGGACAGCGGCGCGATCTGGGCCCGCGACGGGTCGAAACGGGCCGGGTCCGGGTAGCGGCGGGGATCGCGGTTGGCCGCGCCGAGCATCACGATGACCCAGCTCTCCGGCGGCAGGTCGACGTCGCCGTGCCGGGACGGCGCGGTGCTCATCCGCGAGGTGAGCTGCACCGGCGAGTCGTAGCGCAGCAGCTCGTCGACGTAGGCGGGGGCGAGGTCCTGCCGCTCGCGCAACGCCGCCGCGGCGCGCGGATGCTCCAGCAGGGCCACCAGGCCGTTGCCGAGCAGGTTGGTGGTCGTCTCGAAGCCGGCCACCAGCAGCACGATCAGGTTGGCCAGCAGCTCGTCGCCGGAGAGCCGGTCGCCGCCGTCGTGCGCCTGGACCAGCGCGGTGGTGAGGTCGTCGGCCGGCGCCCGGCGGCGGGCCGCCACCAGCTCGGTGAAGTAGGCGCGCAGCTCCGCCGCGCCGCGGTCGGCCACCGCCAGCTCGTCGGCGGTGATCTCCGGTTCGAGCACGCCGGTCAGGTCGGTGGCCCAGCGCCGGAACAGCGGCCGGTCCGCCGCCGGCACGCCGAGCAGCGCGCAGATCACGCCGACCGGCAGGGGGTACGCGAACGCGGCCATGAAGTCGACCGGCTCGTCGGCGGCGAGCATCGCGTCGACCAGCTCGTCGGCCTGTGCCCGCACCACGTCACGCATGGCGGCGATCCGGCGCGGGGTGAACGCGCCGGCGGCCAGCCGCCGCATCCGGCTGTGGTCGGGCGGGTTGGTGCGCAGCATCGACCGGGAGATCGACAGGAACGCCGGGCTCTCCCGCCAGCCGGGCAGGAACTGGTCGCGCAGCGCGTCGTCCATCACCCCGAACCGCGCGTCGCGCAGGATCGCGTCGGCCTCCGCGTACCCGGTGACCACGTAGAAGACCGGCCCGGCCTGGACCACCGGGCCGTGTGCGCGCAGCCGTTCGTACGTCGGGTAGGGGTCGAGACGACCCTCGGGGGACATCAGCAGCGCGAGCGCGTCGGTGGGATCCACGATTCCGCCTCCCCAGGCATCGGAGGCCTTCATCATGCTCCGGCCCGCCGGATCGGGTGAACCCTCGCCGGCGAGGTGGCGGTGTCGCGCGCCCTCAGGCGCCGGCGCCCGGCTCCCCGGCGAGCACCGGGCCGCCGCCGAGCAGCGCGTGCTCCGGCAGCGGCAGCGCGATGCCGTGCGCGTCCTCCCAGTCGTGGATCAGCCCCGGCCGGGCCTGCGCGGTGAAGTAGTCGACGGCGCTGATCCCGCCGACCACCGGCTCGTCCACCTCGGCGACCAGCCGGGCCGCGACCATCGGCAGGCCGGCGCGCACGGCGGCGCTGAGCCGCCGGTGCCCGTCGACGACGAAGAAGTACTCGCCGGTGTAGCCGATGCTCAGCGGCTCCGGCTCGTCGCCGCTGCCGGCCGCCTCGGCGGCGTCGGCGTCCCAGAGGCCGCGCAGCGTCGACACGTCCTCGGTGGGGTACACCCGGTTCGGGTCGAGCAGCAGCAGCGGCCTGCCGGCGCGCAGCACGTCCGCGCCGAGGCGGCCCTCGTAGACGTCGACGACGTGCTGGATGACCTGCTCCGGGTTCGCCCGGGTGGTGTCGCAGACCAGGTCGTAGTTGCGCAGGCGGGCCTTGTCGACGCCGTACCGGACGATGAACCGGCTGCGCTCGCTCTCGCTGCGCTCGCGCAGCTTGGCCCGCGCCTCCTCCAGCGAGGTGTAGCTCTCCGCCGGGCCGGACGGGCGGGCCAGCACCCGCCGGGCCGCCTCGCTCGGCTCGGTGATCATGTGCACCTTGAGCGCGTCGGTGAAGAAGTGCCAGGCCAGGCGGGAGTCCATGACCAGGGACTCGCCGGAGGCGGCGATGTCGCGCTGGAGCTGGTCGACGTAGCCGTCGACGGCCTGGTCCAGCTCGGCGTGCAGGTTGAGCTGGAGGGCGGTCATCTGCCGCTCCTGGGCCATCTGGCGGTAGAGGTCGCCGACGCTGACGCGGCGCAGCCCGAGCCGCTTGGCGATCTCGACCGAGACGGTGCTCTTGCCACTGCCGAGGTCACCGTTGAAGACGATCGACTGACGAACGGTCACGACTGGTCCACCCCTGCTCACCGGCTGACTGACGACATCGAGTGTCGGCCCGACGTGCTCTGGCACCCGCCGCGCCGCGTCCCGCGCGGGGAAACCGCGCGGCTGGGCATGACGGGCGATGCTATCACCGCCCGCTACTCGATTGCCGGACCAGGTGTGCGGCAAACCCCAGCTCACGACCGTGCGCGAGGGCGCGCGTGCGCACCGTCACTCCGGTCGCCGGTCAGAACAGGGTGAGCGGATCGACCTGGAGCCGCACCGGGTCCGCCGCCTTGCGGGCGCTGCGCCGCCCGGCGGCGGCGTGCAGCGCCTCGGCCAGCGCGGCGGCCCGGGACCGGGGCACCCGGACCAGCATCCGCTCCCGGCCCTCGTCGGCCGGCACCGGGCCGAGCACCTCGGCGTCGCCCGGCAGCCGGGCGCCGGCGAGCAGGTCGGCCACCGCCTCGGCCGCACCGGTGACGCTCGCCATCCGCACCGCCGGCGGGAAGCCCAGCTCCCGCCGCTCGGCCAGTTCCCGGGCGGCGAACCACGCGGAGTCCCAGCGCAGCAGCGCCTGCACCGGGGCAAGCGCGCCGTCCGCGACCACCACCACCCGGCCGCCCGCCGTACCGGGCCGGGCCAGCGCGGCGGCGGCCATCCAGCGCCGCAGCGCCTCCTCACCGGCCCGCAGGTCGGCCCGGGTCAGCAGCGCCCACGAGTCGAGCAGCAGCACCGCGCCGTAGCCGCCCTCGACGACCGGCTCCGCGCCCGGGGTGGCGATCACCAGCCCGGCCCCGCCCGGCACGCTCGCCAGCACCTCCTCCCGCCCCGAGGTGCGCACCGGCACGCCGGGGAACGCCCGGCCCAGTTCCTCGGCGGTCCGCCGGGCGCCGGTCACCGAGGCGCGCAGCCGCCGCCCGCCGCACTCCGGGCAGGCGTACGCGGCGGCCACCCGGCCGCACCAGCGGCAGGCGGGCGTGCCCTGCGCCGAGGGCAGGGCGAGCGGCCCGGCGCAGTGCTCGCAGCGGGCCGGGGCGCGGCAGTCGGCGCAGGCCACCGACGGCACGTAGCCCCGGCGGGGCACCTGCACCAGCACCGGCAGGTCCCCGCGCAGCGCGTCCCGGGCGGTGGTCCAGGCCAGGCTCGGCAGCCGCGCCGAGGCCGCGCCGGGATCGCGGGCCAGTTGCGGGTCGTCGCCGGTGGGCGCCATGGCCGGGGTACGCGCGCGCACCACCGCCCGGTCGGCCGTCACCTCGCGCGCCCAGCCGGTCTCCACCAGCAACTGCGCCTCGGCGGTACGCGCGTACCCGCCGACCAGCGCGGCGACGTCGCCGAGCTGCGCCCGGGTGAGCAGCACGTCCCGGGCGTGCGGGTAGGGCGCGCGCGGCTCGGCGTGCAGGTCGTCGCCGTCGTCCCAGACCGCCACCAGGCCGAGCCGCCGCACCGGGGCGAACATCGCCGCCCGGGTTCCGACCACCACGTCCACCTCGCCCGTGCGGGCGGTGAGGAAGGCCCGGTAGCGGCGGGCCGGGCCGTCTGCGGCGGTGAGCCGGACGTGCCGTCCCGCGCCCAGCACGGCGGTCAGGGCGGCGTCGAGGCGGTCCAGGTCCCGGGCGTCGGCCACCACCACCACCGCGCCCCGGCCGCCGGCCACCGTGGCGGCGACCGCGTCGGCGTACCGGTCGGCCCAGTCCTCCCCCGGCAGCGCGGACCAGACCGCGCGGGCGGGCCGGCCGTCGGTGAGCGCGCGCAGCAGCGCCGGCCCGGCCGGGTAGTCCCGCCAGCCGCGCGGGTCCACCTCCGCCAGGGCGGGCACGGCGCCGCCGGCGGGCGCGGGGCTGTCGGCGGGTTCGGTGCCGTCGGCGGGCGCTTGACCGCCGTCGGGCGCGGGCACGTCGGTGGACGGCGCGGCGGCGTCCGTGACGGCCTTCTCGGCGCGGGCGTGCCGGGGCGGCACCGCGAGCCGGAGCACGTCGGCCAGGCTGCCGGCGTACCTGTCGGCGACCGCCCTGGCCAGCCGGGCCACCTCCGGGGAGAGCACCGGCACCGGGGAGACGACCTTCTCCAGGTACGCCAGCTTCGGATGCTCGGACGACTCGGCGCGCTCCAGCAGCCAGCCGTCGACGAGCTGCCCGGCGAACCGCACCTTCACCCGCACCCCGGGCCGGGCGTCGGCGTCGAGCGCCTCGGGCACCAGGTAGTCGAACGGGCGGTCGAGGTGGGGCAGCGGGACGTCCACACAGACGCGCGCGACCGGCGACCCCTGCGCGGGTCGCCGGTCGCGGCGCGTGGTGGCGGTCAGGCTCCCGCGGCCGACTTGAGGTCGGCGGCCCGGTCGGTGCCCTCCCAGGTCAGCTCCGGCAGCTCCCGGCCGAAGTGGCCGTACGCCGCGGTCTGCTGGTAGATCGGGCGCAGCAGGTGCAGGTCCCGGATGATGGCGGCCGGACGCAGGTCGAACACCTCGGCCACGGCCTTCTCGATCGAGGCGACCGGCACGGTCTCGGTGCCGAACGTCTCGATGAACAGGCTCACCGGGTGCGCCTTGCCGATCGCGTACGCGACCTGCGCCTCGCACCGCTCGGCCAGCCCGGCGGCGACCACGTTCTTGGCGACCCAGCGCATCGCGTACGCGGCCGACCGGTCGACCTTCGACGGGTCCTTGCCGGAGAACGCGCCGCCGCCGTGCCGGGCGTAGCCGCCGTACGTGTCCACGATGATCTTCCGGCCGGTCAGGCCGGCGTCGCCCATCGGGCCGCCGATCTCGAACCGCCCGGTCGGGTTCACCAGCAGCCGGTAGCCCTCGGTGTCCAGGCCGAGGCCCTCCAGCTCGGGCTCGATGACGTGGTCCCGGATGTCCGGGGTGAGCAGCGACTCCAGCGAGATGTCCGCCGCGTGCTGGCTGGACACGACCACGGTGTCGAGCCGGACCGGGCGCAGCCCGTCGTACTCGATGGTCACCTGGGTCTTGCCGTCCGGCCGCAGGTAGGGAACGGTGCCGTCCTTGCGCACCGCGGCGAGCCGGCGGGCCAGCCGGTGCGCGAGCGCGATCGGCAGCGGCATCAGCTCGGGCGTCTCCGAGCAGGCGAAGCCGAACATCATGCCCTGGTCACCGGCGCCCTGCGCGTCCAGCGCGCTCTCCGACCCGCCGGTACGCAGCTCGAAGGCGTTGTCGACACCCTGGGCGATGTCCGGCGACTGGGCGCCGATGGACACGCTGACGCCGCAGGACGCGCCGTCGAAGCCCTTCTTCGACGAGTCGTAGCCGATGCCGAGGATGGTCTCCCGGACGATGGTCGGGATGTCGGCGTACGCCTTCGTGGTCACCTCGCCGGCCACGTGCACCTGGCCGGTGGTGATCAGCGTCTCCACCGCGACCCGGCTGTGCGGGTCCTGGGCGAGCAGGGCGTCGAGAATGCCGTCACTGATCTGGTCGGCGATCTTGTCCGGGTGGCCCTCCGTGACCGATTCGGACGTGAAGAGACGTGTCACGGCACTCCTAAGCATGTGAAGACTTCTAAAGGTCGCTCGGCGGCAGTTTAACCGTCCTCGTTCCGACCCGACCCTCTTAAAACGTGCTGACCAACCGTCAGGAAGGCAACGGCAATCGCGGGCAGACGAGGTCCCAGACCGCGTCGGCCAGGGCCTCCTTGGGCTGCTCAGACAGCCGGTGCACGGCGCCGTCGGCGCCGATCACGGTGGCCGCGTTGGTGTCGGCGCCGAAGACCTTGTCCACGCCGACCTCGTTGACCACGATCAGGTCGGCCCCCTTGCGGGCCAGCTTGGCGCGGCCGTTGGCCTCCGCGTCGTCGGTCTCGGCGGCGAAGATCACCAGCACCTGCCCGGGACGGCGGAGGCGGCCCAGCTCGGCGGCGATGTCCGGGTTGGTGACCAGCTCGATGGTCGGCGCCACGCCGTCGTCGGACTTCTTGATCTTCCCGCTGGCGTAGGTGGCGGGCCGGAAGTCGGCGGGCGCGGCGGCCATCACCACGGTGTCCGCGTCGGCGGCCGCCGCGAGCGTGGCGGCGCGCAGCTCCTCGGTGGTGCCCACCCGCACCACGTCCACCCCGGCCGGGTCGGGCAGCGCCACGTTGGCCGCGACGAGCGTGACCCGGGCGCCCCGGGCCACGGCCGCGCGGGCGAACGCGTACCCCTGCTTGCCCGAGGACCGGTTGCCCAGGAACCGCACCGGGTCCAGCGGCTCCCGCGTGCCCCCGGCGGTGACCACCACGTGCCGGCCCGCCAGGTCGGCCTCGCCCTGGACGCCGCGGGCCAGCGCCCGGCGGGCCACCGCGAAGATCTCCGCCGGGTCGGGCAGCCGGCCCTTGCCGGTGTCCCGACCGGTGAGCCGGCCCACGGCCGGCTCGATCACGCGGACGCCGCGCGAGCGCAGCGTGGCCACGTTCGCCACGGTCGCCGGGTGCTCCCACATCTCGGTGTGCATGGCCGGGGCCAGCAGCACCGGGCAGCGCGCGGTCAGCAGCGTGTTGGTGAGCAGGTCGTCGGCGAGGCCGTGGGCGGCCTTGGCGATCAGGTCGGCGGTGGCCGGGGCGACCACGACCAGGTCGGCGTGCTGCCCGAGCCGCACGTGCGGCACCTCGTGCACGTCGGACCAGACGTCGTCGGCGACCGGCCGGCCGGACAGGGCCGCCCAGGTCGGCGCCCCGACGAAGCGGAGCGCCGAGGCGGTCGGCACCACCCGGACCCGGTGACCCGACTCGGTGAAGAGCCGGAGCAGCTCGCACGCCTTGTAGGCGGCGATGCCGCCGCCGACCCCGAGGACGATCTCGGCGGGCATCGGCGCGGGCGCGGTTACGGCTGGTCGGTCGGCTCGGCGGTGAGCAGGCCCGCGTTGATCTCGCGCATGGCGATGGAGAGCGGCTTCTCCTGCGGGGTGGTCTCCACCAGCGGGCCGACGTACTCCAGCAGGCCCTCACCGAGCTGGCTGTAGTAGGCGTTCACCTGACGGGCACGCTTGGCGGCGAAGATGACGAGCGCGTACTTCGAGGTGGTCTTCTCGAGCAGCTCGTCGATCGGCGGGTTGGTGATGCCCTCGGGGTTGGTGGCGATGGATCCCACGAATTAAACCTCTGCGTCTCGTGCGCCGCCCGCGGGCGGTCGGGCCGGAGCCAGGAAGGACGAACCGAGTAATCCTACCAGCTCCGCCGCGGCGCGATCAGTGTGGTCGTGTGCCACCTCGTGGGCGAGGACGGCCGCGACGTCCGGGTCGGCCCGGTACGCCGGCGGCGCGAGCAGCACCAGCCGGGCGCCGGGCGCCGCCGCCCGTACCGCCAGCGCGCCGGCCGGGTCCAGCGGCAGCAGCACCGGCCGTCCCTCGGCCAGCCGCGCGCGTACCTGGGCCCGGGGCACCCCCCGGCGGTACGGCCCGATCCGGCACCACTCCAGCAGCTCCCCGGCGGCGATCAGGCGGTCGAAGCCGGGCGCGTCGAGGAAGACGCGGTCGACGCCGTCACGCTCGTCCGGGCGCGGTGGCCGGGTGGTGGCGACCACCGGGACCCAGACAGACACAAGGCGCGCCCGGACGGCCTCGACGACACTGCTCCGGCCGGACCCGGAGGGACCGGTCAGGACAGTGAGCCGAGCCACCGGGCGCGCCTCGTCATCCGTGCTCACCGCTTGTTTCTACACGGCGGGCCGTTCAGTTCGCGGCGAACTCTCCGAGCAGAGCCTTGCGCTGCTGCTCGCCGAGGCCGCGCAGGCGACGGCTGTCCGCGATCTTGAGCTTCTCCATGATCTGGGTGGCCCGGATCTTGCCGATGCCCGGCATCGCCTGGAGCACGGCCGAAACCTTCAGCTTGCCCACGACGTCGTCGGACTCGGCCCGCTCGAGGACGGTGGCGAGGGTGGTCTTGCCCTGCTTGAGCTGCTCCTTCAGCTCAGCGCGGGCCTTGCGGATCTCCGCGGCCTTCTCCAGCGCGGCAGCGCGCTGCTCGGGGGTCAGTGACGGGAGCGGCACCAGTTCTCCTCAGGTCCCTAGTACGGCGGGCTGAGCGCCCCACCGCATCTGTGAAACGTGGTGTCGCTGGCAACCAAAGGGGTCCGTGGTTCCCAGCGCGGGGAAAACTAGCGGTCAACGGAGATTTCGGCAACGTGGACGCGCGATGATCAACACAAAGTGACCGAGCCGTCAGTCAGTCCGCGACGCCCAGGGCGGCCCGGCAGTCGGCCAGCACCCGCTCCGTCGCGGCCCGCAGGCCGGCCGGGTCGGGGCCCGCGCCGAGCACCTCCCGGGAGTACGACGGAAGCACCGACGGCAGCGCGGCGCCGAACACGGTACGCAGCCCGGCGGGCGTTCCGCCCTGCGCGCCCATCCCCGGCGCGAGCAGCGGCCCGTTTGCCGATTCCAGATCGTGACCTGTCTCACCGACCGTCGCGCCGACCACCAGACCGAAGCTGCCGAGCGGCTCCGCGCCCTGATTGAGCTGGGAAATCGCGTCGATCACGGTCTGCGCCACGGTGCGTCCGTCGGCACCCACGGCGCGCTGCACGGAGGCCCCCTCCGGGTTGGAGGTGAGCGCCAGCACGAAGACCCCGCCCCCGTGCTCGGCGGCGGCGGAGAACATCGGGGCGAGCGAACCTACTCCCAGGTAGGGGCTCGCGGTGACCGCGTCGACATACAGAGGGCTGGATGGATCGAGGTACGCCGAGGCGTACGCGGCGACCGTCGAGCCGATGTCGCCGCGCTTCACGTCAAGCAGAGTTAACGTTCCCATATCTCGCAACTGTCGGATAGTTGACTCAAGTACGCCGACGCCGCGCGCGCCGAAACGCTCGAAGAACGCCGACTGCGGCTTCATCACGGCGACCCGGTCACCGATCGCCTCCACCACCGTGCGGCAGAACCGCTCCAGGCCCGTCACGTCGTCGGGCAGGCCCCAGGCGGTCAGCAACCCCGGGTGCGGGTCGATCCCCACGCAGAGCGGCCCTCGTTCCGCCACGGCCCGGTGCAGGCGGGCGCCGAACGTCTCCATCGTGTCTCTCCCTCTCCCGGCGGCCCCGGGCCGCCTGGCGTGTCCGGCGACGGCCTCCCGTCGCGCCCTGTCGAACCCGGCCGGGCTCAGCCGGCCTTGACCGCCGCGGCCACTCCGGCCGTGATCCGCGCCACGTCCGCGGCGTCGCAGACGTACGGCGGCATCGTGTAGACGAGATCCCGGAACGGACGCAGCCACACCCCCTCGGCCACCGCCGCGGCCGTCGCCCGGGGCAGGTGCACCTCGTGGTCGAGCTGCACCACGCCGATCGCGCCGAGCACGCGTACGTCGGCCACGCCGGGCGCGTCCCGCAACGGCGCCAGGCCGGCCCGCAGGCCCGCTTCGATGCCCGCCACCCGTCCCGCCCAGTCCCCGGCCCGCAGCAGGTCCAGGGAGGCGTTCGCGACCGCGCAGGCGAGCGGGTTGCCCATGAACGTCGGCCCGTGCGCCAGCACCCCGTCGGCGGAGATCGCCCGCGCCACCTCCGGCGTGCACAGCGCCGCGGCCAGCGTCAGGTACCCGCCGGTGAGCGCCTTGCCGACGCAGAGCACGTCCGGGGCGACTCCGGCGTGCTCGGCGGCGAACATCCGGCCGGTCCGGCCGAAGCCGGTGGCGATCTCGTCGAAGACCAGCAGGATGCCGTGCCTGCGGGTCACCTCGCGCAGCACGCGCAGGTAGTGCGGATGGTGGAACCGCATGCCCCCGGCGCCCTGGACGACCGGCTCGACGATCACCGCGGCCAGTTCGTCGGCGTGCCGCTCGACCGCCTCCACCAGCGCCGCCTCGTACGCCGGATCCGGCGGCGCGTCGAAGCCGGGCGGCGGCGCCGGCGCGAACACCTGCCGGGGCAGCACGTCGCCCCAGAGGTGGTGCATGCCGCCCTCCGGGTCGCACACGCTCATCGGGTGGAACGTGTCGCCGTGGTAGCCGCCCCGCCAGGTGCCGAGCCGGCGGCGTCGCGGGCGTCCCCGCGCCCGCTGGTACTGCAGGCACATCTTCACCGCGACCTCGACGCTCACCGAGCCGGAGTCGGCCAGGAAGACGTGTTCCAGGCCGTCCGGGGTCAGCTCGACGAGCGTGCGCGCCAGGCGTACCGCGGGCTCGTGGGTGAGCCCGCCGAACATGACGTGGCTCATCCGCCCGAGCTGGTCGGTCACCGCGGCGTCGAGCACCGGGTGCCGGTAGCCGTGGATCGCCGCCCACCACGACGACATGCCGTCGACCAGCTCCCGCCCGTCGGCGAGCCGCAGCCGCACCCCTTCGGCGCTGCGCACCACGTACGGCGCGCTCGCGCCGGGCATCGCCGCGTACGGATGCCACACGTGCCGCCGGTCGGCCTCCAGAATCTCCTCGGGCGTCACGTCTCCTCCTCCGTCACCCCTCCCCCTCTCTCTCCCTCGCGATCTTGCAGTTGCCGCCCCGGCCGCGCCCGGAATGAGGCGGTGTGCCGGGGCCGGTAGTGCAAGATCGCGCGGGTGCAGGGGGTGGGTCAGGGTCGGGTGGTCCGGGTTATGGCTCGGGTCAGGGCCGGGCCCCGGTAGATGAAGCCGGTGTAGAGCTGGAGCAGGGAAGCGCCGGCGTCGAACATGCGGGTGGCGTCGTCGGGATGCAGGATGCCGCCCACGCCGATCACCGGCAGCCGTCCGCCGGTCTCGCGGTGCACGAACGCGACCATCTCCCGGGCCCGGGCGGTGAGCGGTCGGCCGGACAGCCCGCCGGTCTCGGCGCCGCGCTCCCGGTCGGCCGCGGCGAGCCCGTCGCGGGCGAGCGTGGTGTTGGTGGCGATGACCCCGGCCGCGCCCCGCTCCAGGCACACCTCCAGCAGCTCGGCCACGGCGGGTTCGGTCAGGTCCGGGGCGATCTTCACCAGCACCGGCTTCTCCCCCACCAGCGCGGCGAGCAACGCGTCCAGGTGGGACCGGTCCTGAAGCGAGCGCAGTCCGGGGGTGTTCGGCGAGGAGACGTTGACCGCGAAGTAGTCACCGTGGTCCTTGAGCGCCCGGTACGAGGCGAGGTAGCCCTCGACCGCCTCGTCCAGCGGGGTCACCTTGGACTTGCCCAGCGAGATGCCCAGCGGCACGCCCAGCGGGCGCGGCAACGCGGCCAGCCGGTCCGCGAGCGCCGCCGCGCCCGCGTTGTTGAAGCCCATCCGGTTGATCACCGCTTCGCTGTCGCGCAGCCGGAACAGCCGGGGCCGGGGGTTGCCCGGCTGGGCGTGCGCGGTCACGGTGCCGACCTCGACGAAGCCGAAGCCCAGCGCCGGCCAGGCCGGCAACGCGACGCCGTTCTTGTCCATCCCGGCCGCCAGCCCGACCGGGTTGGGGAAGCGCACCCCGAACACGGTCCGCGGCGCCGGCCGGAAGTACGCCGCCCGCAGCGCGGCGAGGACCGCCGGCCGCCGCGACACCGCGGCCAGCCGTGCCAGCGTCCACTCGTGCGCCCCCTCCGCGTCCCCGCCCGCGAGCGAGAACAACCGGGGCCGCACCACCTGTTCGAAGATCACGCCCCGGTCCCCCGCCCGGCCCGCCCGGCCCGCCCGGCCCGCTCGGAACGCTCGGTGATCATGAGGTTGGCGGCGATGTGGATCTCCGTAACCGCCGCCAACCTCATGGTCGACGCAGGAGAGTGGCGGGTCACTCGCCCGCCCGCAGGGCGGCGTGCAGGTCCTGCAGCGGGCGGACCTTCAGGTCGCCCCGGATGCGCGCCTCGATGCCCATGACGGCGGCGGCGGCGCCGGGCACGGTGGTGACGCAGGGGATGTCCGCGCTCACCGCCGCGCTGCGGATCTCGTACCCGTCGGAGCGGGCGCTCGCCCCGGAGCCCTGCGGCGTGTTCACCACGAGCGCCACGTCCCCGCCGAGGATCAGCGAGACCGCGTCCGCGCCCTCACCCGACTCGTAGTGCTTGCGGATCTGCTCGCAGGCGATGCCGTGCCGGCGCAGCACCTCGGCCGTGCCGGTGGTGGCCACGATCTCGAAGCCCAGGTCGGCCAGGCGCTTGATCGGGAAGATCATGCCACGCTTGTCCCGGTTGGCGACCGAGACGAAGATCTTCCCGGCGGTGGGCAGCGACCCGTACGCGGCGGCCTGCGACTTGGCGAACGCCTGACCGAAACCGGTGTCGATGCCCATCACCTCGCCGGTGGACTTCATCTCGGGGCCGAGCAGCACGTCGATGCCCTTGCCGGACGGGGTGCGGAACCGCTTGAACGGCAGCACCGCCTCCTTGACCGCGATCGGCGCGTCGGCCGGCATGGTGCCGCCGTCGCCGGTCGGCGGCAGCATCCCCTCGGCGCGCAGCTGCGCGACGGTGGCGCCGAGCGCGATCCGGGCCGCCGCCTTCGCCAGCGGCACCGCCGTGGCCTTCGAGACGAACGGCACGGTCCGGGAGGCGCGCGGGTTGGCCTCCAGCACGTAGAGCATGTCGCCCTGCAGGGCGTACTGGACGTTGAGCAGGCCGCGCACCCCGACGCCGCGGGCGATCTGCTCGGTGTAGTGCCGCACCTGGGCCAGGTGCGAGCCGGCCAGGGTGATCGGCGGCAGCGCACAGGACGAGTCGCCGGAGTGGATGCCGGCCTCCTCGATGTGCTCCATCACGCCGCCGAGGTAGACGTCGCCGTCGGCGTCCACGAGCGCGTCCACGTCGATCTCGATGGCGTCGTCCAGGAAGCGGTCCACCAGCACCGGCCGATCCGGTGAGATGGCGGTGGCCCGGCCGATGTAGTCACGCAGCGTGGCGTCGTCGTACACGATCTCCATACCGCGACCGCCGAGCACGTACGAGGGGCGGACCAGCACCGGGTACCCGATCTCGTCGGCGATCGCCTTCGCCTCGTCGTACGAGGTGGCCATGCCGTGCGCGGGCGCGCGCAGGCCGGCCCGGGCCAGCACCGTGCCGAACGCGCCGCGCTCCTCGGCCAGGTGGATCGACTCCGGGGAGGTGCCGACGATCGGCACTCCGGCGTTCTTGAGCCGCTGGGCCAGACCGAGCGGGGTCTGACCGCCGAGCTGCACGATCACCCCGATCACGCCGGGGCCGCCCGCCTCCTTGCCGGAGGTGTCCTCGGCGTGCCAGACCTCCAGCACGTCCTCGAACGTCAGCGGCTCGAAGTAGAGCCGGTCGGCGGTGTCGTAGTCGGTGGAGACCGTCTCCGGGTTGCAGTTGACCATGACGGTCTCGTAGTCCACGGCCCGCAGCGCCTGAACAGCGTGCACGCACGAGTAGTCGAACTCGATGCCCTGACCGATCCGGTTCGGCCCGGAGCCCAGGATGAGCACCTTGGGCCGGGCCGACGGCGCCACCTCGGTCTCCGAGTCGTACGTCGAGTAGTGGTACGGCGTGGTCGCCTCGAACTCGGCCGCGCAGGTGTCCACCGTCTTGTAGACCGGCCGGACACCGAGCCGGTGCCGCAGCATGCGTACGCCGTCCTCGGCGGCCAGCTCGGGACGCAGCGCGGCGAGCTGCCGGTCGGACAGCCCGGCCCGCTTGGCCCGGCGCAGCAGCGCGCCGTCGAGCACCGGCGCGTCCACGATCTCGGCGCGCAGCTCGACGAGCGAGGCGATCTGGTCCAGGAACCACGGGTCCATGCCGCCGGACGCCTCGGACACCTCGGCGATCGACGCGCCGAGACGCAGCGCCCGCTCGACCGTGTAGAGCCGGCCGTCGTGCGGCGTGCGCAGCGCGGCGAGGGTGTTCTCCCTGGTGGCGCCGTCGGGGTCCGGCACGGTCCAGAAACCGGACGCCTTGGTTTCCATCGAGCGCATCGCCTTGTTCAGCGCCTCGGTGAAGTTGCGGCCCAGGCTCATCGCCTCGCCCACCGACTTCATCGTGGTGGTCAGCTCCGGGTCCGCGCCGGGGAACTTCTCGAACGCGAACCGGGGGATCTTCACCACCACGTAGTCGAGTGTCGGCTCGAACGCGGCGGGCGTCTTGAGCGTGATGTCGTTCGGGATCTCGTCGAGGGTGTAGCCGATGGCGAGCTTCGCGGCGATCTTGGCGATCGGGAAGCCGGTGGCCTTCGACGCCAGCGCCGAGGAACGCGACACCCGCGGGTTCATCTCGATCACGACGATCCGCCCGTCGGCCGGGTCGACCGCGAACTGGATGTTGCAGCCGCCGGTGTCCACGCCGACCTCGCGCAGCACGGCGATGCCGAGGTCACGCAGCCGCTGGTACTCCCGGTCGGTGAGCGTCATGGACGGCGCGACGGTGACGCTGTCGCCGGTGTGCACGCCCATCGGGTCGACGTTCTCGATCGAGCAGACCACCACCACGTTGTCGTGGCGGTCGCGCATCAGTTCGAGCTCGTACTCCTTCCAGCCGAGCACGCTCTCCTCGATGAGCACCTCGTGCACCGGGCTGGCCGCCAGGCCCGCACCGGCGATGCGCTCCAGGTCCTCGTCGTTGTGCGCCATGCCGGAACCGAGGCCGCCCATCGTGAACGACGGCCGGATGACCACCGGCAGGCCCAGGTCGGCGACCGTCTCGCGGACCTCGTCCATCGAGTGGCAGACCCGCGAGCGCGGCACCAGCGCGGACGGATCGTCCAGGCCCAGCCGTACGCCGGCCTTCGCGACGATCTCCTTGAACAGCTGCCGGTCCTCGCCCCGGTTGATCGCCTCGATGTTCGCGCCGATCAGCTCGACGCCGTACTTCTCCAGCACGCCCGCCTCGTGCAGCGCGACGGCGGTGTTCAGCGCGGTCTGCCCGCCGAGCGTCGGCAGCAGCGCGTCGGGGCGCTCCTTGGCGATGACCAGCTCGACGAACTCCGGGGTGATCGGCTCGACGTACGTGGCGTCGGCGAACTCCGGGTCCGTCATGATCGTCGCCGGGTTGGAGTTGACCAGGCTGACCCGGATCCCCTCGCTGCGCAGCACCCGGCAGGCCTGGGTGCCCGAGTAGTCGAACTCACAGGCCTGTCCGATCACGATCGGCCCGGAGCCGATCACCAGAACGTGCTTGAGGTCGGTCCGCTTAGGCATTCTTGCCGCCTTCACTCTGGTTCTGGTCGAAGCCACGGCCTTCGATCAACTCGGCGAAGCGGTCGAAGAGGTAGTCCGCGTCGTGCGGGCCGGCCGCCGCCTCCGGGTGGTACTGGACGGTGAAGGCGGGCACGTCCACGGCCCGCAGCCCTTCGACCACGTTGTCATTGAGGCAGACGTGTGACACCTGGACACCGCCGAACTCGGTCTGGATCACCTGATCCGGCACCACGGCGCCGTCCCCGGCGCCCGGCACCTGCACGGCGAAGCCGTGGTTGTGGCTGGTCACCTCGACCTTGCCGGTGGCCCGGTCGAGCACCGGCTGGTTGATGCCGCGGTGGCCGTACCCCAGCTTGTAGGTGCCGAAGCCGAGCGCCCGGCCGAGGATCTGGCTGCCGAAGCAGATGCCGAACAGCGGAATCCGCCGGGTCAGCACCTCCCGGGCCAGCGCCACCGGGCCGTCGGCGGTCGCCGGGTCGCCCGGGCCGGGCGAGAAGAAGACCGCGTCCGCGCCGGTGGCGAGCAGGTCCTCGATCGTCGACCCGGCGGGCAGCACGTGGGTGGTGACGCCGCGGGCGGCGAGCCGGCGCGGCACGTTGCGCTTGATGCCCAGGTCCACCGCGGCGACAGTGAACCGGTGCTCGCCCTGCGCCTCGACGACGTACGGCTTGGCGGTGGTCACCTCGTCGGACAGGTTCGCGCCGACCATCTGCGGCGAGCGGCGCACCCGCTCCAGCAGGGCGGCCGGGTCGTCCTCGACGCTGGAGATGCCGACCCGCATCGCGCCGCGCTCGCGCAGGTGCCGGGTCAGCGCCCGGGTGTCCACCCCGCTGATGCCGACGACGCCCTCGGCGGCGAGCCGGTCCTCCAGGCCGCCGCCGGCCCGCCAGTTCGAGCTGATCCGGGCCGGGTCGCGCACCACGTACCCGGCCACCCAGATCCGGTCGGACTCGTCGTCCTCGCTGTTGACGCCGGTGTTGCCGATGTGCGGCGCGGTCTGCACCACCACCTGCCGGTGGTACGAGGGGTCGGTGAGCGTCTCCTGGTAGCCGGTCATGCCGGTGTTGAAGACGGCTTCGCCGAAGGTCTCCCCGACGCTGCCGTACGCCTCGCCGTGGAACGTGCGCCCGTCCTCCAGGACGAGGATCGCCGATCTACGCTTCACCATGCTGCGCCCCCTTCGATCCGGACTGCGGGACTCCGCTCCGCTACGTTCCTCGCTCGGATCACTTGACAGCCTTTCCGTCCAGGACCGTCGGCTCGCCGCGCAGGAAGGTCGCCACGATGCGACCCGGCAGCGTCATGCGGGCGTACGGGGTGTTGCGACTGCGACTGGCCAGCTCCGCCGGTTCGATGACGCGCCGGGCGGCCGGGTCGACAAGGGTCATGTTGGCCGGTACCCCGGGCGCCGGGTCGAGGCCGTGCCCGGCGAGCCCGGCGATCCGGGCCGGCGTGCGGGACATCCGCTCGGCGATCAGGTCCCAGCGGGGGCCGAACACGTCGAGCGCGATGGACAGCGCCGTCTCCAGGCCGAGCATGCCCGGCCGGGCGTACGCCCACTCGCACTCCTTGTCCTCCACCGCGTGCGGCGCGTGGTCGGTGGCGATGACGTCGATCACGCCCTCGGCCAGCGCCTCCCGCAGCGCGGCGATGTCGGCGGCGGTACGCAGCGGCGGGTTGACCTTGAAGACCGGGTCGTAGCTCTCCGCCTTGGCGTCCGTGAGCAGCAGGTGATGCGGCGTCACCTCGGCGGTGACCCGTACCCCGCGCGCCTTGGCCTGGCGCAGCACCTCGACGCTGCCGGCGGTGGAGACGTGGCAGACGTGCAGGCGGCTGCCGACGTGCTCGGCCAGCAGCACGTCCCGGGCGATGATCGCCTCCTCGGCGACGGCCGGCCAGCCGGTCAGGCCGAGGCGGGTGGACACCTCGCCCTCGTGCATCTGCGCGCCCTCGGTCAGCCGGGGCTCCTCGGCGTGCTGGGCGATCACGCCGTCGAACGCCTTGACGTACTCCAGCGCCCGGCGCATCAGCCGCGGGTCGGACACGCAGTGCCCGTCGTCGGAGAAGATCCGCACCCCGGCCGCCGAGTCGGCCATCGCGCCCAGCTCGGCCAGGCGCTCACCGGCCAGCCCGACCGTGACCGCGCCGATGGGCTGCACGTCGACCAGGCCGGCCTCCCGGCCGAGTCGCCAGACCTGCTCCACCACGCCCGCGGTGTCGGCGACCGGCGAGGTGTTCGCCATCGCGCACACCGCCGTGTAGCCGCCGAGCGCCGCCGCCCGGGAGCCGGACTCGACCGTCTCGGCGTCCTCCCGGCCGGGCTCGCGCAGGTGGGTGTGCAGGTCGACCAGGCCGGGCAGCGCGACCAGGCCGGTCGCGTCGATGACTGTGGCGTCGTCAGCGGCGAGCCCGCGGCCCGTCTCGGCCACCACGCCGTCGCGGATGAGCAGGTCGGTCGGCTCGCCGCCGACCACACTGACGTTGGTGATGAGGTACGCGGTCACCGGTTGTTCCCTCCGAGCAGCAGGTAGAGCACGGCCATCCGCACGGAGACCCCGTTGGCGACCTGTTCGACGATGGTGGAGCGGGGTGAGTCGGCCACCTCGGGCGTGATCTCCATGCCCCGGTTCATCGGGCCGGGGTGCATGACGATCGCGTGCTCGGGCAGCCGGCGCATGCGCGGCCCGTCGAGCCCGTAGCGGCGCGCGTACTCGCGGGCCGAGGGGAAGTAGGAGTCACCCATCCGTTCACGCTGCACCCGCAGCATCATCACCACGTCCACATCTGGGAGAACGGCGTCGAGGTCGTAACAGACGTCGGTGCCGGGCGCCAGGGCGGCGGCGATGTCGACCGGAATGAGCGTGGGCGGGCCGACCAGGGTGACCTTCGCGCCGAGCGTGGAGAGCAGCAGCACGTTGGAGCGGGCCACCCGGGAGTGCAGCACGTCGCCGACGATCGCCACGTGCAGGCCGTCGAGCCGGCCCAGCCGGGACCGCATCGTGTACGCGTCGAGCAGCGCCTGCGTGGGGTGCTCGTGGGTGCCGTCACCGGCGTTGACGACCGACCCGTCCACCCACTCGGCGAGCCGGTGCGGGGCGCCGGAGGCGGGGTGCCGGACGACCACCGCGTCCGCGCCCATGGCCTGCAGCGTGAGCGCGGTGTCCTTCAGGCTCTCCCCCTTGGCCACGCTGGAGCCCTTGGCGGAGAAGTTGATCACGTCGGCGCTGAGCCGCTTGGCGGCCGCCTCGAACGAGATCCGGGTCCGGGTGGAGTCCTCGTAGAAGAGGTTGACCACTGTGCGCCCGCGCAGCGCGGGCAGCTTCTTGACCTCGCGCCCGGCCACCGTCGCCATCTCCGCGGTGGTGTCCAGGACCAGGGTGGCGGTGGCGGCGTCCAGGTCGGCGCCGGAGAGCAGGTGCCGGATCATGCGGGTGTACCCCCGTACAACTTGACCTCGTCCGTGCCGTCGGTCTCGGCGAGGGTGACCTTGACGTTCTCGGCCAGCGCGGTGGGGATGTTCTTGCCGACGTAGTCGGCGCGGATCGGCAGCTGGCGGTGGCCGCGGTCGACCAGGACCGCGAGTTGCACGGACGCGGGCCGGCCGACGTCGCTGAGCGCGTCCAGCGCGGCCCGCACGGTGCGGCCGGAGAACAGCACGTCGTCGACGAGGATCACCCGCTTGCCGTCGATCCCGCCCGGCGGCAGGTCGGTCGGGCCGACCGCGCGGGTGGCGTGCCGGCGCAGGTCGTCGCGGTAGAGCGTGATGTCGAGCACGCCGACCGGGACGGTGACGTCCTCGAAGGTGCTGATCCGCGCCGCGAGGCGGTGGGCCAGCGGCACACCCCGGGTGGGGATGCCGAGCAGCACCGTGTCGGCGGCGCCCTGGGTCTTCTCCAGGATCTGGTGGGCGATGCGGTCGACCACCCGCGACACGTCCGCTGCGGCGAGGATCACCTTCACCGAGGGTTGTCGCGGCGGCGACGAGTGGGCAGCCGGTGGGTAGGCCACGGCGGACCTCCTTCCCCGCCTCACGGGACGGGTCGTTAAAGGACGTCTGGTCGGCTCCGGCCGGCCCGCAGGGGCCCGGACCGGGGCTTCACGCCACGTTACCAGCGGTCACCGGGCCGTCCGCCGCCGGTCCTGACCTGCTGGTCAGCCCGGAGAAATGGGGACAAGCCACACAGGGCACCGGACCCCGAGTACGGCAACACTTGACCACATGTCGCAATCCCCGTACCGTCACGCTCCGTAGCGATAGCTCGGAGAACCCGAACAGCACTGGGAGTGTCCGAATGCCCTCTGAATACGCCAAGTCGCTGGGCGCCCGCCTGCGCTCCATCCGCCAGCAGCAGGGCCTGTCCCTGCAGGGGGTGGAGGAGAAGTCGAACGGGCGGTGGAAGGCCGTGGTGGTCGGCTCGTACGAGCGCGGCGACCGCGCCGTCACCGTGTCCCGCCTGGCGGAGCTGGCCGACTTCTACCGCGTTCCCGTCTCGGAGCTGCTGCCCGACGGCAGTGGGGTGCGTCACGAGCCCACCAGCAAGATCGTGCTGGACCTGGAGCGGCTCTACGACGAGGCCTCCGAGGACCTCGCGTACGTGGCCCGGTACGCGCGTGCCATCCAGCAGCAGCGCGGCGACTACAACGGCCGGGTGCTCTCGATCCGCGCCGACGACCTGCGCGCCCTCGCGATCGTCTACGACGCCTCACCGTCGGGCCTGATCGAGCGGCTGACCGAGCACGGCGTGCTGGTCGCCGACCCGCGGGCGTTCTTCGCGTCCTGACATCCCCGTACGAGAAGGGCCCGTGCCGGCTGGCACGGGCCCTTCGTCGTTGTTGCGGCGCGTCAGCGCGTGGCGTACTCGGCGATCCGGCCGAGGATGCCGTTGAGGAACCGTGGCGAGTCGTCGGTCGACATCTGCCGGGCCAGCTCCACGGCCTCGCTGATCGCCACCGCGTCGTCGATCTCGTCGACGTACAGCAGCTCGTACACGGCGATCCGGGCCAGGTTGCGGTCGACCACCGGCATCCGCTCCAGCGTCCACCCCTCGGCGTAGCTGGCGATCGTCTCGTCGATCCGGTCGAGGTGCGCCGCCACGCCCTCGACCAGCCCGACCGCGTAGCCGAGGTGGTCGGGGCGCGGCTGCTCGATCCGTTCCAGGTAACCGGCGAGTACCTCGACCGGCGGGCGGTCCCGCAGGTCGGCCTCGAAGAGCACGTCCAGCGCCCGCTTGCGCGCCTTGCGGCGCGCCGGCATCTGCTGCTTGGGGCCCTCGGCCATCAGGCTCGGCCGAGATAACGGCCGTCGCGGGTGTCGACCTTGATCTTCTCACCGGTGGTGATGAACAGCGGCACCTGCACGGTCGCGCCGGTCTCGACGGTGGCCGGCTTGTTGCCGCCGGTCGACCGGTCGCCCTGCAGGCCCGGCTCGGTGTAGGTGACCTCCAGCACGACCGAGGTCGGCAGCTCGATGTACAGCGGCACGCCCTCGTGGGTGGCGACAGTCGCCTCGGCCTCCGGGAGGAGGTAGTTGGCCGCCTCGCCGACGGTGTTGCCGAGGACGGTGATCTGGTCGAACGTCTCCAGATCCATGAAGACGTAGTCCTCGCCGTCGGCGTACAGGTACTGCATGGTGCGCTTGTCCACGGTCGCGGTCTCGACCTTGGTGCCCGCGTTGAAGGTCTTGTCGACCACCTTGCCGGACAGCACGTTCTTCAGCGTGGTGCGCACGAAGGCACCACCCTTACCGGGCTTGACGTGCTGGAACTCGACGACGGCCCACAGCTCGCCGTCCAGGTTGAGTACCAGGCCGTTCTTCAGGTCGTTGGTGGTGGCCATTTCCTGCCTTGATCATCAATTGGCGGACAGACCGGCCAAGTCTACTCGCTCTGTCGAATCGGACTCGCGCCACGGAAAGGACCGGCTCAGGCGCCCGCGGCGAGCCGGTCGGCCAGGTGGTGCAGGGCCAGCCGGTAGCCGTCCACGCCGAGACCGCAGATCACGCCGGTGGCCACCGCGGAGACCACCGAGTGGTGCCGGAACTCCTCCCGGGCGTGGATGTTGGAGATGTGCACCTCGACCAGCGGGCCGCGGAGCATGGCGCAGGCGTCCCGCACCGCGATCGAGTAGTGCGACCAGGCGGCCGGGTTCAGCACCACCGCCGCCGCCTCGTCGGCCGCCTCGTGCAGCCAGGCGAGCATCTCGTGCTCGGCGTCGGTCTGCCGGACCACCACGTCCAGGCCCAGCTCCCGGCCGTGCCGCTCGCAGTCGGTCACGAGCTGGGCGTAGCTGGTCACCCCGTACACGTCGACCTGCCGGGTGCCGAGCCGGCCCAGGTTCGGCCCGTTCAGGACGTACACCCTCATGAGCTGATCTCCGCGTACGCGGCGGCGAGCAGGTCGTCCGACGGCGCCTCCAGGATCGCCGGGCGGGCGAGCCCGTCGAGCACGACGAACCGCAGCCGGCTCCCCCGGGCCTTCTTGTCCACCCGCATCGCGGCGAGCAGTTGCGGCCAGGCGTCGGCCCGGTAGCTGGTGGGCAGGTCGAGCGCGGTCAGCACCCGGCGGTGCCGCTCGGCGTCGGTCGCGTCGAGGCGGCCGGCGAGCCGGGCCAGCGTGGCGGCGTACACCAGGCCGACCGACACGGCGTGACCGTGCCGCCAGCGGTACCCCTCCACCTTCTCGATCGCGTGCGCCAGCGTGTGCCCGTAGTTGAGCACCTCGCGTACCCCGGATTCGCGCAGGTCCCCGGCGACCACGTCGGCCTTCACACGGACCGCGCGCTCGACCAGTTCCCGCAGCACCGGCCCGGCCGGGTCCAGCGCGGCGGCCGGATCCCGCTCGACCAGGTCGAGGATGACCGGGTCGGCGATGAACCCGCACTTGACCACCTCGGCCATCCCGGCGGCCAGGTCGGCCGAGGGCAGGCTGTCCAGCGTCGCCAGGTCGGCCAGCACGCCCGCCGGCGGATGGAACGCGCCGACCAGGTTCTTGCCGGCGGCGGTGTTGATGCCGGTCTTGCCGCCCACTGCGGCGTCGACCATGCCGAGCAGCGAGGTGGCGACCGGCACCCAGCGCACGCCGCGCAGCCAGGTCGCAGCGACGAACCCGGCCAGGTCGGTGACCGCGCCACCGCCCACCCCGACCACCGCGTCGGTACGGGTGAACCCGGCCGCGCCGAGCCGGTCCCAGCAGGCCGCCGCCACGTCGACGTGCTTGCCCGCCTCCGCGTCCGGCACCTCGATGAGCAGCGGCGTCACGCCGCCCTCGCGGACGCCGTCGGCGAGCCGGTCGGCCAGCGCCTTGAGCGGCGGCGCGTGCAGGAAGGCCACCCGCTCGGCGCCGGGCAGCAGCACCGGCGGCGGGTCGAGCAGGTCACGTCCCACGAGCACGTCGTACGGCCGCTCGCCGCCGACCGGGATCCGGGTCACCTCGTCCATCGCGGGCAGCCTAGTCCAGCGCGCCGACCTCGCGGGGGCGACTGTCCACTGGCTGGGTGTTTGCCCGCCCGGATCGAGGGTACGGGGGCCGGAATGAGCGAGACGACGGCACACGCGACCCGACCTGAGTCCGCGACGAGCATCCGGCTGCCCGCCACGATCCTCGGCGTCGGGCTCGGCGGCTTCGTCGACGGCATCGTCCTGCACCAGGTCCTCCAGTGGCACCACATGCTCAGCAGCACCGGCAGCGACCGGGCCGGCATCCGCGAGTACCCGGTCGACACCGTGTCCGGGTTGCAGATGAACACGCTCTGGGACGGGCTGTTCCACGTGGTCACCTGGGTGGCGGTGCTGACCGGCCTGGCGCTGCTCTACGCCCGGGTCACCACCTCGCGGGGCCGGCTGTGGCGCTCGCCCATGCTGTGGGGCTGGGCGCTGATCGGCTGGGGCCTGTTCAACCTGGTCGAGGGCGTCGTCGACCACCACCTGCTCGGCATCCACCACGTCCGCGGCGGCCCGAACCAGCTCTGGTGGGACCTCGGGTTCCTCGCCCTCGGCGTGGTGCTGATCGCGGCCGGCTGGGCGATCCAGCGCCGGGCCCGCGACGTGGACCTCTGCGCGCCGGAGCGGCGGTGATCCTGGCCCACGCCGGGCACGCCGGCGGCGGCTTCCCGGCGACCGCGCTGGTCCCGGTGGCGCTGTTCTGGGCGTACCTGGCCGCCGCGCTGCGCCTGCGTGACCCGGGCGGGCCGAGCTGGCCGCACGCCCGCACGGCGAGCTTCGGGCTGGGCGCGCTGCTGCTGACGGCCGGGCTGCTGTGGCCGGCCGGCGACTTCGTCGGGCACATGTGGCAGCACCTGCTGATCGGCATGCTGGCGCCGCTGGCGCTGGTGCTCGGCGCCCCGGTCACGCTGCTGCTGCGCACGCTGGACCGGCGTACCGGCCGGGCCCTGGTCCACCTGCTGCGGCACCCGGCCGCGCGGGTGCTCGGCCACCCGGTCACCGGTCTGCTGCTCACCGCGGGCGGGCTCTGGCTGCTCTACCTCACCCCGCTCTACCGGGCCACGCTGGACAGCCCGGTCCTGCACACGCTGGTGAACCTGCACTTCCTGCTCAGCGGCTGCCTGTTCGCCTGGTCGATCGCCGGGCCGGACCCGGGACCGCACCGCCCCCGCGTACCGGTGCGGCTTGTGGTGATCGGGTTCGGGGTCGCCGCGCACGCCACCATCGCCCAGCTGCTCTACGCCGGGCTGTTCGTCGACGTGCCGGCCACCGCCGCCGAGCTGCGGGCCGGGGCCACGCTCATGTACTACCTGGGTGACCTGGCCGAGATCGCGCTGGCGCTGGCGCTGCTCGCCACCTGGCGACCGGAGCGGAGCCCTCGCCGCCGGGCCGGACGCCGGACGGCCGGGACCGCCACGGCCAACGCCTGACCGTCCACCTCGCGCCGGCACGCCCTCTCACTCGCCCATGGCGTTCCACCCACCGACGTCACGCGCGCCGACTGGAACTCCACGGGTGCCACAACCCTCGGGAGACACCCACAGCGCTCCACCCACCGACGTCATCCACGGCGGCTGGAACGCCATGGGTGCATAACGCCTCCGGAGACGCCCACGGCGTTCCACCGAGGGAGCCGGGAGCCGGGCGTGGCTGGGCAGGTCAGGGCTTGAGCAGCGCGGCGATCTCCGCGGCCAGCTCCTGCGGGGTACGCCCGTCGGTGACCACCGTCGCGGTCGCCACCTCGGCATAGAGGGGGCGGCGCTGGTCCATCAGGTGCTTGAGCGTGGCGCGCGGGTTCAGCGCGAGCAGCGGCCGCCCGGCGCCCAGACCGACCCGCTTGACCGCGTCGGGCAGCTCCACCGACAGGTGCACCACCGTGTGGCCGATCAGCGCGGCCCGGTTCTCCTCGGCCAGGACCGCGCCGCCGCCGAGCGCGAGCACGCCCGCGTGCGACGCGAGCGCCGCCGCCACGGCGGCCCGTTCGAGGGTACGGAAGTGCTCCTCCCCCTCGTCCACGAAGATGTCCGGGATCGGCTTGCCGGCGAGGTCCTCGATGTCGGCGTCGGTGTCCCGGAAGCCGACGCCGAGCGCCTCGGCCAGTGCCGTGCCGACGGTGGTCTTGCCGGAGCCGGGCGCCCCGACCAGCACGCAGACCGGCCGGGTGCTCACCTGATCACCAGGCTGTCGAGGTAACCGTTCAGGTTGCGGCGCATCTCGGCGACCGAGTCGCCGCCGAACTTCTCCACCGCCGCCTCGGCCAGCACCAGCGCCACCATCGCCTCGGCCACCACCGCCGCCGCCGGGACCGCGCACACGTCGGAACGCTGGTTGATCGCGGTGGCCGGCTCGCCGGTGGTCACGTCGATGGTCGCGAGGGCCCGGTTCAGCGACGAGATCGGCTTCATGGCCGCCTTCACCCGCAGCGGCTCACCAGTGGTGATGCCGCCTTCCAGGCCGCCGGCCCGGTCGGTGATCCGCCGTACCCCGGTGGCGGTGGGCACGATCTCGTCGTGCGCCTCGGAGCCGCGCGAGCGCGCCTGCTGCCACCCGTCGCCGATCTCCACGCCCTTGATCGCCTGGATCGACATCAGCGCGGTGGCCAGGCGCGCGTCGAGCTTGCGGTCCCACTGCACGTGGCTGCCCAGGCCCGGCGGCACCCCGTACGCGAGCACCTCGACCACGCCGCCGAGCGTGTCGGCGGCCTTCTTCGCGGCGTCGACCTCGGCGACCATCCGGGCGCTGGCCTCGGCGTCGAGGCAGCGCAGCGGGTCGGCGTCGATGCGCGCGGCGTCCTCCGGGGTGGGGCGCAGCCCCGGCTTGACCGCCACCGGGCCCAGCTCGACCACGTGCGAGACGATCTCGACGCCGAGCGCCTGACGGACCAGTGCCTTGGCGACGGTGCCCACGGCGACCCGGGCGGCGGTCTCCCGGGCGCTGGCGCGCTCCAGGATCGGCCGGGCGTCGGTGTGCCCGTACTTCTGCATGCCGGCCAGGTCGGCGTGCCCCGGGCGGGGACGGGTCAGCGGCGCGTTGCGGGCCTGGCTCGCCAGCTCGTCCGGGTCGACCGGGTCGGCGGCCATCACGGTGCGCCACTTGGGCCACTCGGAGTTGCCGACCCGGATCGCCACCGGGCTACCGAGCGTCACCCCGTGCCGGAGCCCGCCGATGATCTCGACCTCGTCCTGCTCGAACGACATCCGGGCACCCCGGCCGTAGCCGAGCCGGCGCCGGGCCAGCTCGCCGGAGATCTCCCCGGTGGTCACCTCGATGCCGGCGGGTACGCCCTCCAGCATCGCGACGAGGGCGGGTCCGTGCGATTCACCTGCAGTCAGCCAGCGCAACACGACGGTCAGTCTGTCACGCCCGGTGGTCACCGGCGTACGCCGCCCGCCGCGTCCCGCCCTGCGGACAGGCCATCTCCGCGCACCGGTCACCCGCGCGGTCCGTGAGGTGTCAACAGGGGACCCCTCCTCTACCGGAGGCGTTAAGAAGGGGCCCTTCCTTACACCGGCAGCGCGGCGCGCATCGCGGCCCGTGGAGCGGGGACGCCGGTGAACTGCTCGAACTGACCGAACGCCTGGGCCAGCAGCAGATCCAGCCCGGAGACCACCCGGCAGCCGGCGGCGAGCGCCGCCGCGGCGAGCGGCGTCGGCCACGGGTCGTAGACCACGTCGAAGAAGACGGACTCCGGCCGCCAGTCGAAGTTGTCGGCCAGGGGGTCGGCGACGCCCTTCGGCACCGTGGAGATCACCACGTCGGCGCGGGCGTGCGCCGGTGCCCCGTCCCACTCCGCGCCCGCCAGCGGCACCCCGGCCGCCGCCGCGACCGGGCGCAGCTCGTCGACCGCCTCCGGGCGGCGGGCCACCACTGTCACCTCGGCCGCCCCGATCCGGGCCGCCGCCGCGATCGCGGCCCGGGCCGTGCCGCCCGCGCCGAGCACGGTGACGACCGCCCCGGCCACGCAGCCGGCGCCGGTGAGCACCTCGACCATGCCGGTGACGTCGGTGTTGTCCGCGTACCAGGTGCCGTCGGGCCGGCGTACCAGCGTGTTGGCGGCGCCGACGGCGGCGGCGACCGGCGAGACCTCGTCGGCGAGCGCGAGCGCCGCCTCCTTGCCCGGCATGGTCACCGACAGGCCGGCCCACTCCGGGCCGAGGCCCGCGACCAGGCCGGGCAGCTCGTCGGCGCCGGCTTCGATCCGGGTGTACGACCAGCCGGTCAGCCCGGCCGCCGCGTACCCGGCGGTGTGGATCACCGGGGACAGCGAGTGGGCGATCGGCTTGCCGACCACAGCGGCACGGCTCGGGCCTCTTTCGGGATTATGCACAGCGCGTAGGCCACCCAACGACACGAGGGACCACAAATTCATTACGCTGAGTGACTCCATAGATCATTTCGGAGAACATAGCAACCCCTTGCACTCGCTCGCAAACACCTGGTTACATTGCCAATTTTCCCTACACCAAGGAGCCCCATGAAGCTTCACCATGCCCTTGCCACAGTCACCCTTGGCGCCCTCCTTCCGACACTGCCCTTAGCTCCAAGCCCCGCCGCCGCAGCCGATGCCGGACCCTTCTGGTGGGCTTCGGCAAACAGCGGGTCGACTCGGTCGGTGATCGATGTCCAAGGTCCCACCACGGCAGAGTACGCAAAGGTCCACCTGTGGGAGTTCTACGGCGGAAACAGCCAGTACTGGTACCTCGCTGACGGCATACCAGGCGCATCGAGCAATACTCGCCTTCTGCGTAACAAATACAGTGGGAAATGTATTGGCCTGCAAGGCACCGCACCGCAAACGGAACCGCCGTTAACCAACAGACCTGCAACTACGGGGACACTCGGCAACAATGGCGACAAGAACGGCGCTTCGAGGGCGCCGGGAACACATATTATCGCTTCGTTAACGTCGCTACCGGCAGATGCTTGGACAATGCCACCGGCTCCACGGCCGATGGCAACAAGATTCAGATCTGGGGTTGCGCTGGCGACAACAACTACAACCAGCTCTGGTACTAGGCGCCACGGCTGGGCGGTAGCCCAGCCGCAAGCGCCCAGCGTCAATTGCGGCACGCTGGGCGCTTGCTTGCACTCAGATGATTCCAGCCTCTTTGGCCTTAGCCTCGTTGCGCTTGTGCTCTTCGTAAGTCTCCGCGAAGGCCGAATGCCCCTTGTTGTCAATCGCTACGAAGAAGAGCCACTTTCCCGGCGGCGGGTCCATCGCTCCTTCAAGGGCCTGCTTGCCCGGGTTGTTGATCGGGGTGGGGATCAAGCCGCGCAGCTTGCGGTTGTACGGGTTTTTCGGATTGTCCAGCTCGGCGCCGGTCATGTCCTTGGAGGCCTTGGTCTTCTGCCCGGTCAGCTCCAAATAGTAGTTGACCGTGACGTCCATCTCCAGACAGCCGCAGTCGAAGTTGCCCTTGTAGACCCGGTTGTAGGCGACCTGGGCAACCTTGCCCAGGTCGTCCTTGTTTCCCGCCTCCGCCTGCGCGAGTGATGCGACGATCAGCACCTCGTATGGGGTAATGCCGCCACGGTTCGCCTGCACGTTCTCGGCGAACTTCAGGTTCCCGGTGACGGTGAGGAAATTGTCCACCATCAGCTTGAGCACCGTCTCCGCGGTGGCCTTCGGCGGGATCTCGTAGGTGTCGGGGAACAGGAAGCCCTCGACCGACGGCTTGACCTTCTTGCCGTCGGAGCGCTTGAACCACCAGTCCGGTACGCCGAGCGCCTCCGGGTCCTTCGCGGCGGCCTCGAAGTCCTTGACCGGGATGTCGGTCTTCTCGGACAGCCGCTTGTAGACCGTCTTCGCGGTGAGCCCCTCGGGGATGGTGATCCCGTTGACGATCTTGTTCTTGAGGTCCAGCAGCGCCACGACCGCCGCGTCACCGCTCATCTGCTTGCGCAGCTTGTACGTGCCGGGCTGGATATTCTTGCTGCGCGAGTTCTCCTCGGCGGCCTCGATGAACGCCTTTGTGCTCTTCACCACGTCGGCCGCGACCAGCGCGTCGGCCATGTCGGCGATCAGCGCGCCCTGCTTGATCTCGACTGTCACCTCGCCGGAGCCGGAGCCGTCGTAGTCGGGGGTGACGAAGTAGTTCTGGACCCGGTCGAAGCCGTAGTACACGCCGCCGCCGATCCCGCCCAGCAGGATCAGCGCGAGCGCGAAGGCGAGAAGGGTCTTGCCCCGGCCGCCGCCGGACTTGCCCTGGCGCCGGCGCACCGCGCCGCGCCGGTGCCGGCCCTTCTCCCCCCTGTCCGGCTCGTCGAACCCCAGATCAAGATCGTCGATCATTGCGTCCGCCTCCGCTGTGCGTCCAACCAGCTCTGCAGAATCTCCACCGCGGCGGCCTGGTCGACCACCGCTCGTTGGCGTTTTCCCCGGACGCCCCGTTCAGCCAGCCTACGACTCGCGACGACGGTAGACATCCGCTCGTCCGTCAGCGTCACCGGAATCGGCCCCATTACATCAGCCAATCGGCTGGCATATGCTGATACGTTCACCGCTGCGGGGCCGTGCTTTCCGGCGAGGTTGACCGGCAGCCCGACCACGATCCCCACCGCCTCGTGCTCGGCGGCGAGCCGGACCAGCTCGGCCATGTCGGCGGGCACCGCATCCGGTTCGGCGGTCAGATCGCGGGCCAGCGTCACCAGGGGCGTGGCGAGGATGCCGTGCGGGTCGCAGCGGGCCACCCCCACCCGGACCTGACCGACGTCGACACCCAGCCGGACGCCTCGGGACAGCTCGGTCACTGACGGACACCTCCCCGCCGGTATGGGCCAGGGCGGACCGGGTGGTCCGCCCTGGCGTACATCCGTTCGCTCATGCCGTGCCGGCTGGGCATGCCCTCACGGCCCTCGCTTCGCTCGGTGCGTTCGCTCATGCCGTGCCGGCGACCGCCCGCTCGACGGTGACCAGCAGGTTCGGCGCCTCCGTCGCGGGCAGGCCGCCGCCCTGGGCCAGGTCGTCGCTGCCTCCACCCCGGCCGGAGAACGCCGCCTTGACCAGGTCCTTCGCGCTCAGGTTCCGGCCCCGGGCGGCCTGGTTGACGGCCACCACCAGCGAGGCCTTGCCGTTGGCGCGGGCCGCCACCGCGACCACCGCCGGACGGGCCGCGTCGATCCGGCCCCGGATCTCCTGCGCGAGGGTCCGCACGTCGTTCGCGGCCGCGCCCTCCGGCGCCTCGGTGCCGACGTACGCGACGCCGCGCACGTCCTTCGCCTGCGCCGCCAGGGCGCCGGCCCCGCCGAGCACGAGCTGGGCGCGCAGCTTCTCCAGCTCCTTCTCCGCGTCGCGCAGCTGGGTGACCGTCTGCTCCACCCGGTCGGCGACCTGCTCCCCCGGCACCCGGAACAGCTCGGCCAGCCGGGACACCAGCAGGTGCTCACGGGCCAGGAAGCCGAACGCGTCCATGCCGACGAGCGCCTCGATCCGGCGTACCCCGGAGCCGACGGACGCCTCGGACAGGATCTTCACCAGGCCGAGCTGGGCGGAGCGGGCCACGTGGGTGCCGCCGCACAGCTCCCGGGCGTAGTCGCCGACCTCGACGACCCGGACCCGCTCGCCGTACTTCTCGCCGAACAGGGCCATCGCCCCGATCCGGCGGGCCTCCTCCTGGCTGGTGACGAACGCGTGCACCTCCAGGTCGGCCAGCAGCACCTCGTTTACCTGCTGCTCCACGTCGTGCAGCACGCTCGGCGCCACACCCGTCGGAGTGTTGAAGTCGAACCGCAGCCGGCCCGGCGCGTTCAGCGAACCCGCCTGGGTCGCCGACTCGCCGAGGAAGTTGCGCATCGTCTGGTGCACCAGGTGCGTCGCGGTGTGCGAGCGGGAGATCGCCCGGCGGCGGGACGCGTCGATCTCGGCGTACCCGGTCTCCCCGGCCCGCACCTCGCCGCGCAGCACCTTCGCCCGGTGCACGATCAGGCCGGGCACCGGCTGCTGCACGTCGAAGACCTCGACCTGGCCGCCGCCGACGGTGATGAGCCCCTGGTCGGGCTGCTGCCCGCCGCCCTCGGCGTAGAACGGGGTGGTGTCCAGCACCAGCTCGATCGTGTCGCCCTCGACCGCCGCGGCGACCGCCGCGCCGCCGGCCAGCAGCGCCCGCACCCGGGACTCGCGGCTCAGCTCGGTGTAGCCGGTGAACTCCACCGGCCCGCCGCCGTCGAGCACCGACCGGTACGCCGACACGTCCGTGTGCCCCGTCTTGCGCGCCTGCGCGTCGGCCTTGGCCCGGCTGCGCTGGTCGGCCATCAGCCGGCGGAAGCCCTCCGCGTCGACCTGCAACCCCTGCTCGGCGGCGATCTCCAGGGTCAGGTCGATCGGGAAGCCGTACGTGTCGTGCAGCTGGAACGCCTTGTCACCGGAGAGCGCCGCCTTACCGGCCGACTTGGTCTCGGCGATGGCGGTGTCCAGGATCGTGGTGCCGGCGCGCAGCGTGGCCAGGAACGCGTCCTCCTCGGCGTACGCGTACTGGGAGATCCGGCCGAAGTCCTCGGCCAGCTCCGGGTACGACGGCGCCATGCAGTCGCGGGCCACCGGCAGCAGCTCGGGCAACGCCCGGTCCTGGTAGCCGAGCAGCCGCACCGCCCGGATCGCCCGGCGCATGATCCGCCGCAGCACGTAACCCCGGCCCTCGTTCGACGGGGTCACCCCGTCGCCGATGAGCATGAGCGAGGTACGCACGTGGTCGGCGATCACCCGCAGCCGGACGTCGTCCGGGTGCGACTGGTTGGCCGCCTGACCGGAGTGCGCGCCGTAGCGCTTGCCGGTCAGCTCGGCGGCCCGGTCCAGGATCGGCCGGACCTCGTCGATCTCGTAGAGGTTGTCCACGCCCTGCAGAAGCGAGGCCATCCGCTCCAGGCCCATGCCGGTGTCGATGTTCTTCGCCGGCAGGTCACCCAGGATCGGGAAGTCCTCCTTGCCGGCGCCCGGGCCGCGCTCGAACTGCATGAAGACGAGGTTCCAGAACTCCAGGTAGCGGTCCTCGTCGACCTCCGGGCCACCCTCGCGGCCGTAGGCCGGGCCGCGGTCGTAGTACAGCTCGGAGCAGGGGCCGCACGGGCCGGGGATGCCCATCGACCAGAAGTTGTCGGCCTTGCCGCGGCGCACGATCCGCTCGTCCGGCACGCCGGTGCGCCGCCAGATGTCGTACGCCTCGTCGTCGTCCAGGTAGACGGTCGCCCAGATCCGCTCCGGGTCCAGCCCGAAGCCGCCCGCCTCGACCGGCTTGGTGGCCAGGTCCCAGGCGAGCGGGATCGCCCCGTCCTTGAAGTAGTCACCGAAGGAGAAGTTGCCGTTCATCTGGAAGAACGTGCCGTGCCGGCTGGTCTTGCCGACCTCGTCGATGTCCGGCGTCCGGATGCACTTCTGCACGCTCGTCGCCCGCGCGTACGGCGGGGTCTGCTGGCCCAGGAAGTAGGGCACGAACTGCACCATGCCGGCGTTGATGAACAGCAGGTTCGGGTCGCTGATGGCGGGCAGCGGAGCGGACGGCACCACGGCGTGCCCGTTCGCCTCGAAGTGGGCGAGGAACCGCCGCTTGATCTCCGCCGTCTTCATCGCTGGTGGTCCTCCGGGAAAATCTCTCGATCACCGATGCGCGGGTCCTCCCGCAGCTCGGCGAACTGGTCGTCGTACACCTCGCCGCGGGCGAAGGCCTCGTGGATCTCCTGCTCACGCTCGGCCATGCCGACCCGGACGTCGTCCATGAACGCCCGGACCGACTCGACCAGACCGCCGGCGGACTCGGACAGCCCGCTCGCGATACCGGCCGGGGTGTACGCCTGCGCCGTCCGGGTGGCCTTGCGCACCACCAGGACGCCCACGGCCAGCCCGATGCCCAGCCAGAACAACCGCCTCATGCTCTCATCCTTCCCGCGTACGCCGGTCGGGGTCAGCGGTTGCCGCGCTTGGCGGCGCGACGCTGCTGCTTGATCGTGTCGCGCACCTCGCGCTCGGTCTCGGCGTGCCGGCGGGCGGAGGCGGCCCGGCGGACGCCGTACCCGAACGCGGCCACCTTGACCAGCGGGTTCGCCGCGGCGGCAGAGACCACGGTGGCCAGGTTCGCCACGTTGGCGGTGACGTTCTGCGCGTGGTTGGTCATGGTGTCCACCTTGGCGAGCTGCAGGTTCACCCCGTCCAGCGAGGTCTGCACCTGCTCCAGCGCCACGTTGACGTTCTTCACCGTGGTGTTCACGTCGCCGAGCAGCGGCGCGGTGCGCTCGTTCACCTCGGTGATCATCCGGGTCGTCGCGTCCACGGTGTGCCGCAACCGCAGGATCGGCACCGCCAGCACGAGCACCAGCATCAGGAACGCGCCGGCCGCGATCAGCGCAGCGATCTCTCCACCACTCACGCGAAAGTCCTCCTCAAGCAGTGTCCCGGAACCCGACGCCCCGGAACGCGCGACCGTACCTACCCACTTCGCGCCGCGCCGACCCGGTCACCGGGCGCGGACGGGCGTGCCAGCCCCAGACCCTACCGTCCGTGATGAAAGTCGGCTCACGACGGTGAGGGGGTCGCCTCGCCCAGCGGGTCGTCGGTCAGGGTCGGGAACGGGTCCTCGCCGGTGAGTGACGGGTCGGTGGTCGGTGTCGGCCCGGTGCGCTCGTCGTCGATCGCGTTGCGCACCTTCACCGACACCAACGAGCCGGTGCAGTTCGCCGCTGCGGGCTCCGCCGGCGTGGACGGCACGGGCGCCCCGTCGACCGGCGGGGGCGTGCAGGTGCGGTCGCGTACCCACAGGTCGAGCGTGAGTTCGTCCCGGCGCCAGCAGGTATAGCTGCCCGGGACCTTCTCGTCCGGGCAACGGTCGACCTTCCAGCGCTGCCACCCGTCGCCGGCCAGCGCCTGCTCGTAGACCGCTACCGTCTCCTTCCAGCCCTGTTCCGACTCGACGGAACGTTCACGCAGACGGCAGTCCTGCAGGCACCAGCGGCTGCCACTGACGTTGTCCACCTTGTTGCCCTGCGCCCAGGTGGGCACGGCGAGCGCGTCGAGGGTGTCGAAGACCGGGTCGTGGCTGAGCGTACGAATGCCGAAGTAGAGCGGCACCGCCCCCAGCAGCACGAGGCTGACCAGGGCGAGGATGCCCAGCCGCAGCCGGGTGCGCTCGCGCATCTGCCGGCGCAGCTCGGACCGGGCGCCGCTCAGGCCGCCGGCCTCCGCGCCGCTGTCGTCCGCGCCGGGACCAGCGGGACGCGGTGCGCCGCCCCCGCCGGGCCGTAGCCCCGCCGGCTCGCCCGGGGGTACGGCCACAGCCGCCCGGGCCGCCGCGGTGCCCGGGCCGGGCCGGGCCGGTTCCGGTCCGGGTGGTGTCGCCCGTCCGGCGGGCCGCTCGTCCGGCGCGACCGGGCGGGCCACGCCCGCCGCCGCGCGGGCGGTCCCCGGCGCACCGGGCGGCACCGGGCCGTCGCCTGGTCCCCGCGCGCCGGGGGCCACCGGTGGACGAGGCGCCGCACCGGGCCGGACGGTGTCGTCGGGGCGGGCCACCCCACGCCCGGCGCCACCGGCCGAAGCACCACCGGGACGCCCACCGCCGACCGGGATCCCACCCGTGCGCTCGCTGTCGCCGCGCGGACCGAGGCCGGCCGGGCCACCACCGGAAACGGGCGGGGCACCGGGGCGGGCCGAACCCCGGGCCGGGCCGGGCCGGGCCGGATCGGACGGCTGGGGACGGGCCGACGGCACGACCGGGCCGGACTGGTCGGGGCGGAGCTGCGGGCCGGCCGGTTCGGCACGCTCCGGCGCACCGGGACCGGACTGCCCGGGTCGCCGGGAGCCCGGCTCGGGACGCACCGGCGGGACGGCGACACCGGCCCGGCCAGCGGACGCCTCCGGCGCGGCGCCCCGGCCACTGGATACGCCGGACGCGGCATCCCGGCCACGGGACATGTCAGGTGCGGCATCCCGGCCACGGGACACGTCAGGCGCGGCACCCCGGCCGCCGGGCACCTCGGGTGCGGCGCTCCGGCCGCCGGGCGTGCCACGACGGACGGCGGACGGGGTCGGGCCGGTCGTCGGGCCGCCGGACACCGGCGCGCCCGGCAGGTCCGGCGCGTTTCCGCTGCGCGGCACGACCGGGGCTTGGTCCTGGGCGGCCCGCCGGCCGGCACCCGGCGCGGGTACCGCCGCGGATCCGGGCACGTGGTGACCGGCGGTGGGCTCCTCACGCCGCGCGCGTCGCCCGCCTCCGGAGACCGGAGCGGCGTCCGGAACGGCTCGACCGGCCGGACCGCCGGGCACGCCGCCGTCCGGCGCGGCGCGGCGGCCCGCGCCGGAGACCGGCCGGGTGCCGGGCGGAACATCGTCGGTACGGGCCCGGCGGGCCCCACCGGAGACCGGCTGGATGCCGGCGGTGTCGTCTGGTCGGGCTCGTCGTCCGACCGGGGCCGGCGGGATTGTCGGATCGCCTCCGGCCGGGTGCGGGCCCTCCGGCCCGGCGGCGCCGTGCCGGCCGCGGGGGGTCGGCGGTACGCGGGGGTCGCCGTCGGCGGGCGGCCGGCCCAGGTCGGCGGGCACCCGGCCGGACGGCGGCGGGCCGGGTGGGACACGGTCGCCGGCGACCGGCGGCTGCTGGCCGGTCGGTCCGTCCGCGCGGCGGCGGTACGGCGCATCCGGCGGACGGGGCGCCTCGGGCACGCCGGGCCAGGGACCGTCGACGGGGCGGCGCGGGGTGGCGGTTTGGGGGCCGCCGGGCCAGGGACCGTCGGCGGCCCGGCGCGGGGCGCCCGTCTCGGGGCCGGCGGGTCGCACCGGCGGCGCGGCCGGACCGGGCCCGTCGGGGCGGCGCATGACCGGGGGACGTGGACCGGGCCGGCCATCGCCGGGCGTCTCCGGACCGCGCCGACCACCGCCGGAGGGCGCGTCCACCGCCGGTGGGCGGACCCCCGACGACGGGTCCCCGACCGGACGCCCGGCCGGGGGCGGGCCCGTGCCGGGCCGGCCCGGGGACGCGGGCGAGTCCACGCCCGGCCGTCCGGGGGTCGGCGGCACGGCGGCGCCGGGACGGCCCGCGGCCAGGGGCGCCGCCGGGCCGGAACGGCCGGTCGCGGGGGGCATCGTCGGGTCGGTTCGGTCGCCCGGGACGGGCCCGCTCGGCCGGGCACGGCCCGGGGTCTGCGGTGCGACGGCCGGGGGCGGTACGGGCCGGCCCGGAACCTGGGGCGCGGCGGCCGGCGGCGCACCGGGCGGGGCTGCCGACGGAGGCGGCACCGGCTGACCGGTCGAGAGCGGCGGTGCGCCCGGAGCCGGGGGCCGCGGGGCCGTGCGGCCGGCGGGCGGCGGCATGCCGGGGCCCGGGCCGGGGGCGGCCGGCCGGGCCGGGCCGGGCCGCGACGGGTCGGCGCCGGGGCGCGGTGCGGCGAGATCGCCGTCCGGCCCGAGTTCACCGCCCTGCTGCTTGGCGGTGCGCAGGTCGTCGATCCAGCCGAGTTCCTCGCCGACGACGGTCGGGTCCAACTCGGGCTCGGGTCGGCCACGTCCCCACCGGCGGCCCTTGCCCCGCGGGTCGCGCCGCTCGTCGGGGCCGTCCGCCGGCCGCTCCGGACCACGCGCCATCACTACTGACCCCCCTCGGCGGCGTCGCTGCCGCCCTCACTCGCCCCGCTGGCCTGCTCGCCGTCCCCCACCCGGGCCCCGTTTGCGGCGGCCGGGGCGCCGGCCTCCGCCCGGGTCGCCGGAGCCGGCAGCCCGCGCACGATCCGGCGCAGCAGCGGCAGCCGGGTGGCCACCGCCCGCTCCGCACCGTGCCCGCTGGGCTGGTAGTAGTCGGTTCCGACGAGGTCGTCCGGAGCGTACTGCTGGGTGACCACCCCCCGGTGGTCGTCGTGCGGGTAGCGGTAGCCGGCGCCGTGGCCGAGGCCGCGCGCGCCGGAGTAGTGGGCGTCGCGCAGCCCACGTGGCACCGGGCCTCCGCGACCCGCGCGTACGTCGGCGACGGCGGCGCCGATCGCGGTGGTGGCCGAGTTGGACTTCGGCGCGGTGGCCAGGTGGATGACCGCCTGGGACAGGTTGAGCCGCGCCTCCGGCAGGCCCACGTACTCGACCGCGTGTGCGGTGGCGGTGGCCACTGTCAGGGCGGTGGGATCGGCCATGCCGACGTCCTCACTGGCGAAGATCACCAGCCGGCGGGCGATGAACCGGGCGTCCTCCCCGGCCACCAGCATCCGGGCCAGCCAGTGCAGTGCCGCGTCCACGTCCGAGCCGCGCAGGCTCTTGATGAACGCGCTCGTCACGTCGTAGTGCGCGTCGCCGTCCCGGTCGTAGCGCACGGCCGCCACGTCGACCGCCTGTTCGGCCACGGCCAGGTCGATCCGGCCGGTGCCGAGCGCTGTGGCGGTGGCCGCCGCCGCCTCCAGCGCGGTGAGCGCCTTGCGCACGTCGCCCCCGGCGAGCCGGACCAGGTGGTCCTCCGCCTCCTCGGCCAGCACCAGCGCGCCGCCGAGCCCGCGCTCGTCGGCCACCGCGCGGCGCAGCAGCCCGCGTACGTCGTCGTCGTCGAGCGCCTGGAGGGTGAGCAGCACGCAGCGTGACAGCAACGGCGAGATGACCGAGAAGTACGGGTTCTCCGTGGTCGCCGCGAGCAGCGTGACGGTACGGTCCTCGACGGCGGCGAGAAGCGAGTCCTGCTGGGTCTTGCTGAACCGGTGCACCTCGTCGATGAACAGCACCGTGGGCGGGCCGCCGGACCGGCGTTGGCGACGGGCGGTGTCGATCACGGCACGGACGTCCTTCACGCCTGCGGTCAGCGCGGACATCGCCACGAACCGCCGGTCGGTGGCCCGGGCCACGAGGTGGGCGATGGTGGTCTTGCCGCTGCCCGGCGGCCCCCAGAGGATCACCGACATCGGCGCCGCGCCCTCGACCAGCTGACGCAGCGGGGCCCCCGGCGCGAGCAGGTGTTCCTGCCCGACCAGCTCGTCGATGCCCGCCGGCCGCATCCGCACAGGCAGGGGCGAATCCGCCCGGGTGTCGGTGAAGCCGTCGGTGCCGCCCGCGCCCGCGGGTGCGCCGGCCGGCTCGCCGAGGGTGAAGAGGGCGTCCGATTCCATCACGAGAACAGTACCGGGCCGGGCCGACGACGCCGGAATCGCGCCGCCGACCCGACCCGGGTGGTCTTTTCCGGTCAGCCGCGACCCGGCCGCCGGCCCCGGTACCACCGGCCGCCACCGCCGCCGCGCGGGCCGGAGCCGACGCCGGCCAGGTAGAGCGAGAGCAGCAGGAAGCCGATGAGCATGAGGGTCGAGGTGCTGAACAGATCGGGCGCGCCGAGGTCGGTGTTCATGAAGTCGAGCAGCAGCGCGAAGCCGAACACGATGGCCGCGAGAATGGCGAGCATGTCGTTCCTCCGGTGGGGGTTCCCAGCAGGTCGGCGACGGATGTACCCAATCGGTCTGTTCGTCAATCTCCACCGTGGAACGGACGGTGGCTCGACCTCCGGCACCGGCCCTGATGCTCGTACGCTGACGGAATGATCACGGTCGACGAGGTGTTGACCGGGCGGGCCGCGCTGCTCGCCTGCGGCGCGGATCGCGGCCGAGGGCTGGGCGCGGCGCTGACCGCCGGATGACGCGTGCCCTGTTCGGCAGGTACGACGTCGTGGCGCTGGGCGTCCACCCGGACAACGTGGGCGCGATCCGGCTGTACCGGCGGCTCGGCTTCACCGCCGCCGGACGCCGCACCTCCGTCACGCTCGCCTGACCCGCAGCGCCCCGCCCGGGCCCGCTTCCGCGTGAGTGGAACGCCATGGGTGTCAAACGACGGCTGAGACACCCATGACGTTCCACTCAGCGGAGGGCCACCGGCATGTGAGCGGCTCGCAACGGGGGCCCGGGCCGGGTGCGGGGGCCGGGCTCAGGCGCGGCCGGCGGGGGCCGCTGCGGCGGTCGCGTCGTGGGACGGGCCGGGCTCGGCGACCAGGCCGGCGTGGCCGGGGCCGCCACTGGTCACCTCCGGTTCCACAGTGGTGCCCGGCGGGGTACGGCGACCGGCGCGCCAGGCCGGCAGGTAGAGCGGCGCGGCCACTGCCAGCACCACACCGCCGACGACCATGGCGACGCCGACGCTCGTGGCGTCGGCCAGCGCGGTGAGCGTGACCGCGCCGAGCGCGCTGGCCGGCTGGGCGGCCATCGAGTTGAGCGACAGCACACTCGTCCGGTACGGCCCGTCGACCTGCCGGTGCAGCAGTCCCATGTGCAGCGGGTTCGACGCGCCGTGCACGGTGTAGCAGGCCAGGAAGGCGATGAGGATGCCGACCGGGCCGGCCAGCAGGCCCATGCCGACCACCGTCACGCCCTGCAGGATCCGCATCAGCGCGGCGGCCGGGGCGGCGCCGAGACGGCGCAGCAGGAACGGGGTGAGGGCGGCGCCGGCGGCGTTGGCGAGCCAGGCCGCCGTGCTGGCCGGGCCGAGCAGCGCCGCAGCGCGGTCCGGGTCGCCGAGCACCTCGGCGAGGCGCACCGGCAGCAGCGACTCGAACGTGACCATGCCGAAGCCCCAGAACAGTTCGACGGCGACCAGGGCCGCGAGCACCCGGTTGCGGCGCAGCAACCCGACTGCCTGCCCGACCATCCGGGGCGCGTCGACCACGGAGGCGCGCAGCGCGGCCGGGCCGGACGCGGGCCGCCGCTCGGCCATCAGCGCCAGCAGCGCCACGATGGAGACGGCCTGGAGGACGGCGGCGACGATCACCGGCAGCGCGAGGGCACTGACCGGGCCGACCGGGCCGAGCGCGACCAGGCCGCCGCTGAGCAGGGCGCCCGCGCCGATGGCGACACCGATCACGGTGCCGGCCCAGCCGAGGCCGCGCTCGTACTCGGCCTTCGGGTCGACGGCGAGCGTGGCGTCGACGTACCAGGATTCCATCGGACCGCTGTCGAGCGCCCGGTAGACGCCCTGCAATGCCCAGACCAGGAAGAACATCCAGAACGAGTCGGCCACCGCCATCAGCGCCAGCGAGCCCAGGCCGAGCACCCAGGCGACGACCAGCACCGGTTTGCGCCCGAGCGCGTCGGCGAAGCCGCCGGTGGGCAGTTCCAGCGCCAGCACGACGAGGCCCTGCGCGGTGGCGACGAGGCCGATCTGGGACAGCGTGAGCCCGCGCTCCTGCATCAGCAGGATCATCACCGGCATGAGCAGGCCGCTTGGTAGCCAGCGCAGGCCGTACAGCGTGAGGTAGCGGGTCCGGATCTGGCGTACGGACAGCGTGGTCACGGCTTCTCCTCGGCGGGCGGCGGGGTGGACCGTGGGTAGGCCGCGTCCATCGGCAGGGCGGCGAGGTAGAACTGCACCGTCTCGGCGGCGGGGTCGTCGGGGTCGGTGGCGTCACGGTGCCGCTCGAAGACCGCGAAGACCTCGTCCTGGATCGCCTTGAGGCGGTCGGCGGGAATCCGCATGAAGAAGTCACCCATACCGAAGCCGTCGCGCCAGGCCGGCGACCACCGGTGCCGCTGGGCGAACCAGCGTTCGGCGTGCTGGGCGAAGAAGCGGACGTAGTCCGCCTCGATCCACTCGATGGCCGCCCGCGCGTCGGGGTCGTCGTCGAAGTCGCTTGATTCCCAGTTCGTGACGTCGTGCGCGGCCCGCCAGTAGCGCTGGCGGCCGGTGCCGAGGCTCGGGTCCTCCACCACGAGGCCGACCTCGGCGAGTTGGCGCAGGTGGTAGCTGGTCGCGCCGCTGTTGGTGCCGAGCGCCTCGGCGAGGGCGGTGGCGGTGGCCGGGCCGCCCACGCGCAGCGCCCCGACCAGCCGCATGCGCAGCGGCTGCGCCAGGGCACGGACCTGGCGGTGGTCGATGCGTACGGTGCGCTCCTTCTTCTCCTCCATGAGATGCACAATATCTGTGCACACTTTACGTGCACAAGATGCTTGCAAAGAATCTGTGCAACTAGTCTACAGCTCGAAGATCCCCCGCAGGCGGGTCCGCAGCAGCCCGTTGGCGCGGGTGGAGTCGAGCACCACCTCACCGGCCGCTGGCACCCACCGAGCAGTCTCATCACTCCCCCTGAAGATCGAAAGGGCCCGCGTCATCATGACGCGGGCCTTTCGACGAGGCGAGGATCAGGTGGGGTCGGCCACCGGTGCGGCCGGGCCGGCGGTGCCGGCGTGCGGGCCGGCCGGCGCCTTCGGCTTGGCGTCGATGCCGGCCTCGGCGCGCTGCTGCCCGGTGATCGGGGTGGGCGCGCCGGTCAGCGGGTCGAAGCCGCCCCGGGTCTTCGGGAACGCGATCACCTCGCGGATCGAGTCCGCGCCGGCCAGCAGCATGCAGACCCGGTCCCAGCCGAACGCGATGCCGCCGTGCGGCGGGGCGCCGTACTTGAACGCCTCCAGCAGGAAGCCGAACTTGTCCTGCGCCTCGTCGGCGGTGATGCCGAGCAGGTCGAACACCCGCTGCTGCACGTCGCCGCGGTGGATACGGATCGAGCCGCCGCCGATCTCGTTGCCGTTGCAGACGATGTCGTACGCGTACGCCAGCGCCCGGTCCGGCGCGGACTCGAACCGGTCCACCCACTCGGCGTTCGGCGAGGTGAACGGGTGGTGCACGGCGGTCCAGCCACCCGCTCCGCCGTTCTCCTGGTCGGAGGTCGGCTCGAACATGGGCGCGTCCACCACCCAGCAGAACGCCCAGGCGCTCTCGTCGATCAGGTTCGCCCGCTTGGCGATCTCGATCCGGGCCGCGCCGAGCAGCTCCTGCGCCTCGCGGGTGTTCGTGCTCGCGGCGAAGAAGACCGCGTCGCCGGGCTTCGCGCCGACCGCGTCGGCCAGGCCGGACAGGTGCGCCTCGGACAGGTTCTTCGCCACCGGGCCGCGCGCCTCGCCGGTCTCCGCGTCCAGCACCACGTACGCCAGGCCGCGCGCGCCGCGCGCCTTGGCCCAGTCCTGCCAGCCGTCCAGTTCCTTGCGGGTCTGCGACGCGCCGCCGGGCATGACCACCGCGCCCACGTAGCCGCCCGCGTCGATCGCGCCGGCGAACACCCGGAACTCGGTGCCGCGCAGGTAGTCGGTCAGCTCGGTCAGCTCCACGCCGTAGCGCAGGTCCGGCTTGTCCGAGCCGTAGCGGGACATGGCGTCGTGCCAGGTGATGCGCGGGATCGGCCGGGCGATCTCGTAGCCGGCGAGGTCCTTCCACAGCGCCGAGACGATCGCCTCGCCGAGGTCGATCACGTCGTCCTCGGTGACGAACGACATCTCGATGTCGAGCTGGGTGAACTCCGGCTGCCGGTCGGCGCGGAAGTCCTCGTCGCGGTAGCAGCGGGCGATCTGGTAGTACCGCTCCATGCCGCCGACCATCAGCAGCTGCTTGAACAGCTGCGGCGACTGCGGCAACGCGTACCAGCTGCCCGGCTGGAGCCGCACCGGCACCAGGAAGTCGCGGGCGCCCTCCGGGGTGGAGCGGGTCAGCGTCGGCGTCTCGATCTCCAGGAAGTCGCGCTCGTGCAGCACGCCCCGGGCGATCTGGTTGGCCCGCGAGCGCAGCCGCATGGCCTTGGCCGGGCCGCCCCGCCGCAGGTCCAGGTAGCGGTACTTGAGCCGGATGTCGTCACCGGCCTCGATCTGGTCGTCCACCGGCAGCGGCAGCGGCGCGGCCTCGGAGAGCACCTCCAGCGCGGACGCGGTCACCTCGACCTCGCCGGTGGGCAGGTCCGGATTCTCGTTGCCCTCCGGACGGCGGGTCACCTCGCCGGTGACCTTGACGCAGAACTCGTTGCGCAGCGCGTGCGCGTCCTCCTCGCGGAAGACCACCTGCACCACGCCGGAGGCGTCACGCAGGTCGACGAAGATGACACCGCCGTGGTCGCGCCGGCGGGCCACCCACCCGGCGAGCGTCACCGTCGAGCCGGCGTCCGCGGCGCGCAGGCTTCCGGCATTGTGGGTACGGATCACGGCTGGCGTCTCCTCAATCTGGTCCACTCACTGCTCCCCCGCATTCTGTCAGGACGGGCGGGCCCGCTCCCCGGCACCCGTCGAGCCGGGCCGCCCCGGGTGCGTGGCGAAAGCGCGGTGCGGGCCGGGTCCGGCGGTTTACCGTGGCCGGGTGCGTGCCGTACCGAGCTGGGCCGTGGCCACCGCGGCCGCCGCGCCCGCGCTGCTGGTGGCGGGCTGGACGGTGGCGGGTGCCCGCCAGGGGCCGGGGTACGACCCGGTGCGGGACACGATCAGCGAGCTGGCCGGCGAGGGCGCGACCGATCCGTGGCTGATGGGCGGCGCGCTGGTGCTGCTCGGCTGCTGCTACTGCGCCACCGCCGCCGCGCTGCACGCCGCCGGGCTGCCCAGCCGCTTCCTGCTCGCGGTCGGCGGGGTGGCCACGGTGGCGCTCATCGCGTTCCCCCGGCCGCAGGTGGGCGGCTCCCCGGCGCACGGGGTGGTGGCCACTGTGGCGGTGCTCGCGCTGGCGCTCTGGCCGGCCGGCACGGCGCTGCGCCTGCCCCGCAGGGTGCCGCGCGAGGTGGCCGCCTCCCCGGCGGGCCGGCCGCCGTGGGCGTTCCGCCGGCCGGTGGCGCTGGCCGTGACGGCGGTGCTGCTGGCGTTGTTCGGCTGGTCGGCGGCGGAGGTGACGGGCGGCTCCCGGACCGGGCTGGCCGGGCGGGTGGCCGCGCTCGCGGTGACGCTCTGGCCGCTGGCGGCGGTGCTGTCCGCGCGGCGGGCCCACCGGCACTGGACGGCCCGGCCGTCGGAGCCGCCCCGGCCGGACGGCCCGCCGCTCGGTCCGGGCCGCCTCGGCGCGGGCACCTGAGACGGGTACGCGGAACGGGCCGCCGGTCACCCGACGGCCCGTTCGTGGGAGTGCGTGGATCAGAAGACGCTCACGCCGTAGCGGCTGAGCGCCTCGGTGACCGGCTGGAAGTAGGTCGTGCCGCCGGAGGAGCAGTTGCCGCTGCCGCCGGAGGTGAGGCCCAGCGCGACGGTGCCGGCGAACAGCGAGCCGCCGCTGTCGCCCGGCTCGGCGCAGACGTTGGTGCGGATGAGGCCGGAGACGCTGCCCTCGGCGTAGTTCACGGTCGCGTTGAGCGCGCTGACGCTGCCGCTGCGCAGGCCGGTGGTGCTGCCGGAACGGCGGACGGACTGGCCGACGTACGCGTTGCCGGCCGAGGTGATGTCCTGGAAGCTGCCGTTGTAGAGCGAGACGTTGCCGGCCGCGTTGGCCGAGTTGCTGTGCCGGACGATGCCGTAGTCGTTGCCCGGGAAGCTGGTGCCGGTCCGGGTGCCGAGCACGGTGGTGCGGCTGGAGTTGGAGTACCAGGTCGAGCCGATGTTGGTGCAGTGCCCGGCGGTGAGGAAGTAGTACGTCGAACCGCTGCGCACGTTGAAGCCGAGCGAGCACCGGCCGCCGCTGGCGTAGATCGCCTGGCCGCCGGAGATCCGGGTGCTGAGCGTGCCGGCCTCGGCCTCGATGCGGATCGCGCCGTTGTGACGGGCGGCGGCGGCCTTGACCCGCTCCAGCTTGGCGCCGGTGACGGTGCTGTCGACGGAGACGACGACCTGGTTCGTGGCCGGGTCGGTCCACCAGGCGGTGCCGGGGATCTTGGCGGAGCGCTCCAGCTCGCTGGTGGCGGCGTTGAGCTTGTCCGCGCCGCGCGCCACGATCTTCGGGATGGCGCCGGCGTCGCGCACCTGGCGGGCGGTCGCGGTGTCGGTCACCGTGACGATCATCTTGCCGCTGGCGTCGGCGTACGTGCCGGCCGCGCGGGCACCGAGCTTCTCGACGAGGGTGGCGGCGGCGTCCGGCGAGAGGGCCGTGGGGGCGGCCTGCGCGGGTGCGCCGAGCAGCGAGCCGGTGACCAGGGTGCCGGCGACGGCGACTGCGGCGGCGCGGCGGAGCGTGGACCTCGTGGGTCGCATGTAACAACCTCCGAATGGGGGTGAACGGGCGCTGTCATGGGGGCGCGCCCGAGGACAACCCGGGTGACCTGGGGAAACCTCCCGGATGCCCAAAGTATTCACACATTTAAGATCATAAACAAGACATACCTTTGCCCGGATTCGCACCCGCGCGCGATGTAACGCCGAAGCAACAACATCGACACCATCTGTCAGAGCCGGTTCAGGGTCGCGGGGGTGGACCCCGGCACTCCGCGCGGCTCGGCAACCTCGCACCCCTCGGCGCAGCGCGAGCCGACCGGACCTCGCCGCCGCAGCCGCGGTGCGCACGCCCAGCAGCGAGCCCTCCGGGTCGGCCAGGTGGCGCCCACCCCAGCCGAGCACTGGTCAACGCCGAGCGCGGAAGGCCCGTACGCCTTCAACGGCGCACGCCGTCGAAGATCGGGCAGAGCACGACCAGGGTGCGCATCCGATACGGAACAATTTTCCGCCAAGGCAATGAAGCAAGCCCTGAACGCCCACTAGGGCGCTCAGGGCTTGCTGCTGGCATTACCAGCCTTCATTCAGGGTGCCCGCCAAGCTCCGGTCTGGGCGCACTGAAAAACAACGCACCACGGCGAGTCAGCGCATCGCGACTAGACGATCTGGACCGCCGTAATAGTCCTGCCGGGGGCTGCGAAACTCGTGGACTCACCGGGGTTGTAGAAGATTACGTCGCCGTTCGAGAGCGTTACGAAAGCCGTGTTGCTCCCGGCCTTGATACGAACCACACTGTTGATGGTCGTGTATACCTTACCCGCGCCACTGTAGCAGTGGTGATAGTTCAGAGCCGTAATGATGTCCACGGTAGAACTAGTGCATGACACCTTCGAGATGGCGAAGGCGGGCGTGCCGGGAATAGCCGCCAGAGCAAGCCCCGTGGCTGCCACCGCAGTGATCGCTCGCTTTACCCCTCGTCGCATAGGGAGCACCTTTCTCGTCGGCAGGTTCCGGCACACGAGGTCGTCATTTTGACGACCTCGTGCGTTGAGCAGAACGTTATCAGATAGATAGATGCATGACCATCTCTGATCGGCCATCATCACCCTGCCCGCGATGTCAACCGATTTACGACCTGCGTTTATCGGCTGCAGAAAATGTGTGCCTAGCTGCGGCTTCGATCCGACGAGCCGTATTGAGCACGTCGAAACGCGTGTGCATTGACCACCGAGGCACCAGGGGCGGGCATGCTCCGCCACGCCATCCCGAGGATTCTCGGTAGCTCGCTTCGGGCGGGGAGGAGCGGGGTGGGGCTAGCGCACAAGCAGGCGAGTGGCCCTGGCCGCGCGCCTCTCCTCGAAGCGGGACGCCTGGGTCTCCAGGGTGTCCAGGTGGGCGGCGATCTCGTCCCGGGCGGCCTCGCCGTCGGCGTTCAGGCCGGTCACCTCGAACAGGTTCCACTGCCGCAACACGGGCATCACCACGTCGTCGCGGTGCTGGCGCAGGTCGTAGATGCCGGCCAGCGCGATCGCCACCGACTTGCGGGCGAAGCCGTCGATGCCCACGCCCGGCATCTGGAAGTCGGCCAGCACGTCGGCGACCGCGCGCATGGCCTGCGACGGGGCCAGCTCGAACGCGGCGCCGAGCAGGTTGCGGTAGAAGACCATGTGCAGGTTCTCGTCCGCGGCCACCCGGGCCAGCAGCGCCTCGCACGTCGGGTCGCCGGTGGCCCGGCCGGTGTTGCGGTGCGAGATGCGCGTCGCCAGCTCCTGGAACGACACGTACGCCAGCGAGTGCAGCATCTCCTGGTCGTGCGCGTTCTGGTAGCCCGCCGACATGTGCACCATGCGGGCCCGCTCCAGCGCCACCGGGTCCACCGCCCGGGTCACCGTGAGGTAGTCACGGATCGCGGTGCCGTGCCGGCCCTCCTCGGCGGTCCACCGGTGCACCCAGGTGCCCCACGCGCCGTCGCGCCCGAACAGCGTGGCGATCTCGTGGTGGTACGAGGGCAGGTTGTCCTCGGTGAGCAGGTTGACGATCAGCGCGGTCCGCGCCACCTCGGGCAGCGTCGAGTCCTCCGGCGACCACGCCTCGCCACCCAGCGGGCCGTCGAAGGTGCGGCCCTCGCTCCACGGCACGTACTCGTGCGGGAACCACTCCTTGGCCAGCGACAGGTGGCGGTCGAGGTTCTTCTCGACCACCGGCTCGAGTTCGGTGAGCAGAGCGGTCTGGCTGAGCACGGTCACGACGTTCTCCCTACGGTGGCGTAACTTACGCCACCGTAGGTCGAAACGTCTTCAGACGCCAGTGCCGGCCGGGCCGACCAGCGGCTTCAGGTCCGCCCGGGGCGGCGTCCACTCCCCCGCCGAGGCCGGCACCTGCTCGCCGGAACGGATGTCCTTGACCTCGTCACCGTCCGCGCCGGGGAACCAGACGTACGGGATGCCGCGCCGCTCGGCGTACCGGATCTGCTTGCCGAACTTGGCCGCCGACGGGGACACCTCGGTGGGCACACCGCGCGAGCGCAGCGCCGCCGCGACCGCGTCACTGGCCGCCCGGCCCTCCTCGGCGGTGACCGCCACCAGCACGCAGGTCGGCACCGGACGGGACACCGACAGCGCCTCGGCGCCGAACAGCAGGCCCAGCAGCCGGGTCACCCCGATCGAGATGCCCACCCCGGGGAACCGGACGTTGCCCGAGCTGGCCAGGTTGTCGTACCGGCCGCCGGAGCAGATCGAGCCGAACCGCTCGTAGCCGAGCATCTGCGTCTCGTAGACCGTACCCGTGTAGTAGTCCAGGCCCCGCGCGATGCGCAGGTCGGCCACGCAGAGGCCGGGCGCGTGCGCGGCCGCGGTCTCCACCACCGCGGTCAGCTCAGCGACGCCCTCGTCCAGCAGCGGGTCGCTCACCCCGAGGCCGCGCACCGCGTCGGCGAAGGAGGCGTCCGGCGCGGAGATCTCGGCCAGCGACAGCACGGCCTTGGCCTGTGCCTCGCTCGCCCCGGCGGTGCTCGCCAGCAGCTCCGTCACCCCGGTCGGACCGATCTTGTCGAGCTTGTCCACGGCACGCAGCGCCGACTCCGCGTCCGTCAGCCCGATGCCCCGGTAGAACCCCTCGCAGATCTTGCGGTTGTTGACCTGGATGCGCACCGGCGGGATCGGCAGCGACCGCAGCGCGTCGCCGATGACCAGCGGCATCTCGGCCTCGTAGTGCGCCGGCAGCGTGTCCCGGTCGACGATGTCGATGTCGGCCTGGAGAAACTCGCGGTACCGGCCCTCCTGCGGGCGCTCGCCCCGCCAGACCTTCTGGATCTGGTAGCGGCGGAACGGGAACTGCAGCTTGCCGGCGTTCTCCAGCACGTACCGCGCGAACGGCACGGTCAGGTCGAAGTGCAGGCCGAGCGCGTCGTCACCGGCCGGGCCGTCGGCGTCGGCCTGCAACCGGCGCAGCAGGTAGACCTCCTTTGCGGTATCCCCCTTCCGCAGCAACTGATCCAGCGGCTCGACCGAGCGGGTCTCCAGTGGCGCGAAGCCGTACAGCTCGAACGTGGCGCGGATGCGATCGAGAACGAACTGCTCGATCATCCGCTGGGCGGTGGTCCACTCCGGGAAGCCGGAAATGGGCGTGGGCTTGCTCATCACGAACTCCTTGAGAACCCGCGCGGGCGCGGGCGAGGGTCTAGAGGCCTCGGGTGGGCGCGGCCGGGCGCGCGCCGCCGGTGCCCGCCACCTCGACGAGGAACGGGTTTGTCGCGCGCTCGCGGCCGATCGTGGTCGCGGGGCCGTGGCCGGGCAGGACGACCGTGTCGTCGGCCAGCGGGAGCACCTTGTCCCGCAGGCTGGACAGCATCCGGGGCATGCTGCCGCCCGGCAGGTCGGTGCGGCCGATCGAGCCGGCGAACAGCACGTCACCGGAGAGGCAGATCTGCTCCGCCTCCCAGGGCGAGCCGGCGCCGGGCAACCGGAACAGCACCGACCCGCCGGTATGGCCGGGAGCGTGGTCGACGGTGATCTCCAACCCGGCGAGCGACAGCGTCGCGCCGTCGGTCAGCTCGGCCACGTCGTCCGGTTCGGCGTACGGCAGCCGGCCGCCGAACAACTGGGTCAGGTCCATCGACAGCGCCTTGCTCGGGTCGGCCAGCAGTTCCCGGTCGTCCGGGTGGACGTAGGCGGGGATGCCCCGCGCGCCACAGACCGGGGCGACGGAGAACGTGTGGTCCAGGTGGCCGTGGGTGAGCAGCACGGCGGCCGGGTGCAGGCGGTGCTCGGCGAGCACGGCGTCGAGCTGGTCGAGCACCCCGATGCCGGGGTCGACCACCACGCACTGCTCCCCCGGCCCGGTCGCCACCACATAGCAGTTGGTGCCGAAGGCGTCCGCGGGAAAGCCGGCCACGAGCACGTCGCTCCCCTTTCCGTCCGGTCGTCGTCCCCCTGCAGCCTAGTCGCAGCGGCGAGCGGGTTGCGCCCGCCACCGGCCCCGCCTGCCCCGGCCGGGCTGAGACGGCGGGACCTCGTACACCACATTCACAGTCGCTACCCGTACACTCTGGCGGGCGTGTGGCGTGGCGCACCCCGATCGGAACGGCGGACGGCGCCCGGCGCCGGCGGCGATCAGGCAGAGGAAGGGGAGCACACGTGGCTTCCAGCAGGGACCGGCAGCGCAAACTGGCGCGCGCCAAACTCGATCGGCAGCTCGCCCGGCGGGCGGCGGCCGCGAAGCGCCGCCGGCAGATCCGGGCCGGCGTCGGTGCCGCGGTGGTGCTCGTGCTGATCGTGGCCGGCTCCGCCTGGGCGCTCGGCGCGTTCGACTCCGAGCCGGAGAAGAAGGCCGCCGAGGACGTCTGCCTCTGGACCGCCGAGGACGGCGCCGTCAACACCAACCTCAAGGACGTCGGCCAGCCGCCCACCACTGGCCTGCCCACCTCGGGCACCCGCCCGATGACGATCACCACCAACCAGGGTGGGCCGATCACGGTGGAGCTGGACCAGACCGACGCGCCGTGCGGCGCGGCGAGCCTGAGCTACCTGGCCGGCCGGTCGTTCTTCGACAACACCACCTGCCACGAGATCACCGCCGAGGGCGCGCTGCGCTGCGGCGACCCCACGGGCACCGGGCTCGGCGGCCCGACCTACTCGTTCTACGACGAGAACGTCCCGACCGCGCCGGAGCCCGACCCGTCGGCCTCCCCGGCGCCCGGGCAGCCCCCGGCGTACCCGAAGGGCACGGTCGCCATGGTCGGCAACCCGCCGGGCAGCAACGGCAGCCAGTTCCTGATCTTCTTCAAGGACGCCAGCCCGGCCAAGCCGGCCTACTCCGTGGTCGGCAAGGTCACCGGCGGCCTCGACGTGGTGGAGAAGATCGGCGCCCTGCCGACGGTGGACAATGGCAATGGCGCCAAGGTCAAGCCGAAGACGCAGGTGCTGGTCCAGAGCGTGACCGTCGGCGAGCCCGGCGCGGCACCGGCCGGCAGCCCCGCGCCGTCGCCCAGCGCCAGCGCGGGCTGACCCGACAAGCCGATCCGGCGGCCGCCGGCGGTGTCAGACATGATCCGGCGCGCGCGCCGACCCATACGCAGCAGGTGAGGAGTGACCGTGACGTCCACCAGAGACCGCCAGCGCGCGGCGGCGCGAGCCAAGCTCGAACGGGAGATGGCGGAGCGGGCCGGCCGGGCCCGTAAGCGCCGGCAGACCCAGGCGATCGTCGGAGCCGCCGCGGTGCTTGTGCTCGTCGTGGCCGGCACGGTCTGGCTGGCCACCTCGCTCGGCGGTGACGACGACGAGCAGCAGGCGGGCGGCGCCACCGGCGCGGGCTCCGTGCAGTGCGCGTACACGGAGGTGCCCAAGGAGGGCCGGCCGCCGCAGATCAAGGACGTCGGCCTGCCGCCGGCCCAGCAGGCGGGCAAGGGCACCCAGACGCTGACCATCGACACCAACCTGGGCCAGATCACCGCCAAGATCGACCGCGCCAAGGTGCCCTGCACCGCCGGTAGCTTCACGCATCTGACGGAGAAGGGCTTCTACAACAACACCAAGTGCCACCGGCTGGTTACCGAGGGCATCAAGGTGCTCCAGTGCGGCGACCCGAGCGCCACCGGGAAGGGCTGGCGGGACACCGACGGCATCGGCGGGCCGTCGTACAACCTGGCCGAGGAGAACCTGCCCACCGACAAGCGCCCGCCGTACCCGGAGGGCGTCATCGCGATGGCGAAGTCCAACCAGCCGGGCAGCACCGGCAGCCAGTTCTTCATCGTGTACGGCGACTCGCCGCTCGACCCGAACTACACGGTGCTGGGCACCATCACCGTCGGCATGGACGTGGTGAAGCAGGTCGCCGCGGCCGGTGACGACGGCGCGTTCGCCAAGCAGGCCGGCGGCGGCCACCCGAAGAAGGAGATCACCATGACCAAGGTGACCATGAGCCCGATCCAGGGCGGCTGACCGCACCCCACGACGACGAAGCGCCCGCCGGCTGCGGATCCAGCCGGCGGGCGCTTTCGCGTGCGTCGTGGGTGGCTCAGGCCCCCGAGGTGACCCGGTACGCGTCGAACACGCCGTCGACCTTGCGGACGGCGGCCAGCAGGTGCCCCAGGTGCTTCGGGTCGGCCATCTCGAAGCTGAAGCGGCTCACCGCCACCCGGTCCCGGGTGGTGGTGACTGTCGCCGACAGGATGTTCACCCGCTCCTCGGACAGCACCCGGGTCACGTCGGCGAGCAGCTTGTGCCGGTCCAGCGCCTCGACCTGGATGGCGACCAGGAACGTCGAGGCCGACGTGAGCTTCCAGCTCACCTCGACCACCCGCTCCGGCTGGGCACGCAGGTCCTCGGCGTTGGCGCAGTCGTCCCGGTGCACGCTCACCCCGCCGGAGCGGGTGACGAACCCGAAGACCGAGTCCGGCGGCACCGGCGTGCAGCAGCGGGCCAGCTTGATCCAGACGTCGCTGACGCCGCGGACCACCACGCCCGGGTCGGCGCTGCTCTGCCGGCTGCGCGGCGGCCGGGTGGCGACGGCGGTCTCGGCGATGTCCTCCGCCGCGCCCTCCTCGCCGCCGTAGGAGGCCATCAGCTTCTGCACCACCGACTGCGCGGAGACCTGGCTGTCGCCGACCGCGGCGTACAACGACGCCACGTCGGCGAGGTGCAGGTCCCGGGCGATCGCCATCAGCGCGTCCGAGGTGAGCATCCGCTGCAACGGCATGCCCTGCTTGCGCATCGCCTTGACGATCGCGTCCTTGCCGGCCTCGATCGCCTCCTCGCGCCGCTCCTTGTTGAAGTACTGGCGGATCTTGGTGCGTGCGCGAGGGCTCTTGACGAAGCCCAGCCAGTCCTGCGTGGGGCCGGCCGTGTCGGACTTCGACGTGAAGATCTCGATCACGTCGCCGTTCGACAGCGTCGACTCCAGCGGCACCAGCTTGCCGTTGACCCGCGCACCGATGCACTTGTGCCCGACCTCGGTGTGCACCGCGTACGCGAAGTCCACCGGCGTCGACCCGGTCGGCAGCGGGATGACGTCGCCCTTGGGGGTGAAGACGTACACCTCCTGGCTGGACAGGTCGAACCGCAGCGCGTCCAGGAACTCGCTCGGGTCCGCCGCCTCGCGCTGCCAGTCCAGCAGCTGCCGCAGCCAGGTCATCTCGTCGATGTGCGCCGGCGGGCCCACCACCGGGGTGCCCTTGTGCTCCTTGTACTTCCAGTGCGCGGCGATGCCGAACTCGGCCGTGCGGTGCATCGCGTACGTGCGGATCTGCATCTCCACCGGCTTGCCGGTGGGCCCGATGACAGTCGTGTGCAACGACTGGTACATGTTGAACTTGGGCATGGCGATGTAGTCCTTGAACCGGCCCGGCACCGGCTGCCAGTTGGCGTGGATGACCCCCAGCGCTGCGTAGCAGTCGCGCACCGTGTCGACCAGGATCCGCACACCCACCAGGTCGTAGATGTCGTTGAAGTCGCGCCCCCGCACGATCATCTTCTGGTAGATCGAGTACAGGTGCTTCGGCCGGCCGGTCGTCTCCGCCTTGATCTTGGCGGCCTTCAGGTCGGTGGACACCTTCTGGGTCACCTGGCGCAGCAACGCCTCCCGCTGCGGCTGGTGCTCCCCGATCAGCCGGTTGATCTCCTCGAACCGCTTCGGGAACAGCGTGCCGAAGGCGAGATCCTCCAGCTCCCACTTGATCGTGTTCATACCGAGGCGGTGCGCCAGCGGAGCCAGGATCTCCAGCGTCTCCTTGGCCTTCTGCTCCTGCTTCGGGCGCGGCAGGAACGTGAGCGTCCGCATGTTGTGCAGCCGGTCGGCCAGCTTGATCACCAGGACCCGCGGGTCCTTCGCCATCGCCACGACCATCTTGCGGATCGTCTCGGCCTTGGCCGCGTCGCCGAGCTTGACCTTGTCGAGCTTGGTGACGCCGTCGACGAGCAGCGTGACCTCGCCACCGAAGTCGGCGCGCATCGCGTCGAGCGTGTATTCCGTGTCCTCGATGGTGTCGTGCAGCAGCGCCGCGACCAGCGTGGTGGTGTCCATGCCCAGGTTCGCCAGGATGGTCGCCACCGCCAGCGGGTGCGTGATGTAGGGGTCACCGGACTTGCGGTACTGCCCCGAGTGCCACCGCGCGGCCGTGTCGAAGGCGCGCTGGAGCAGCCGCGCGTCGGCCTTGGGGTGGTTCTCGCGGTGCGTCGCGATCAGCGGCTCCAGCACCTCGCTGACCTGCGAGGTCTGCCAGGGCGCGTTGAACCGGGCCAGCCGGGCGCGCACCCGCCGGCCGGTGGGCGCGTTGGAGAGGGCGAAACCGCTGCCGGCCGTGGACTCGGTGGAGCCCTCGGTCGGGAACGGCACCACGACCGCCCCGCCGTCGGCGGTCGCGTCGGGCGCGCTGCCGGTGGCGCCGGTCGCCCGCGCCGGCGGGTTGCCGCTGCGCTCGGTCACCGAGCCGTCCGCGTCACCTGTCGGGTGCACCGTGCCCTCCACCGGAGGGACGACATCGTGGGACACCGGCCTCCTCACCGCTCGCCGGGATGCGCCGGCCGTCCGGCCGACGTCTGGTTCAACCGGCCCGAGGGCCGGTGTTGTTCCACGCGGTCGCCGAGGCCGGGCCCCGACGCCTTCGCCGTCCCGGCCAGCTCGACCGGGACGGGCAAAGGGCAATGCTACCCGCACGCAGAGTACGCCACCGCTCCCCCGGACGGCCGGCGCCGACCGCCCCGACGGGCCTGCCTGGTCAAACGGTCAACAGGGCATGGACCGGGCGCGATGCCAGCCGCTGACGGCCCGCCAGGAAGCCCAGCTCCAGCAGCACGGTGAACCCGGACACCGTCCCGCCGGCGCGTTCCACGAGGTCGAGCGTCGCCTCGGCGGTGCCGCCGGTGGCGAGCACGTCGTCGAGCACCAGCACCCGGTGGCCGGCGGTGAAGGCGTCCTGGTGCACCTCCAGCGTCGCCTCGCCGTACTCGAGTGCGTAGGAGGCCGAATGGGTGGCCCGGGGCAGCTTGCCGGCCTTGCGCACCGGCACCACGCCGACCCCGGTGGCGTACGCGACCGCCGCGGCCAGCACGAACCCGCGTGCCTCGATGCCGGCGACGATGTCGAACGAGTCCGGTCCGTGGTAGGCGATGATGCTGTCGATCACCGCCCGGAACGCCTCGCCGTCGGCGAACAGCGGCATCAGGTCCTTGAACACGACACCCGGCTTGGGGAAGTCCGGCACGTCCAGCAGCCGACTGGCGACGAGCTGGGCGACGTCCGGGCCGATGTCTCCGCGTATCCCTGCGGTGTGGGTCTCCGTCACGGTGTGTCCCATGTCCTCTCGAAACGACGACGGCGTCCGTCATGCCGTGACATCAGCATGCGGACGCCGTCGGGCCAATTCCGTCCGGTCCTACGGTCAGCGGCGCTTGCCGCCGGGCCGGTTGCCACCACCACCGGCGGGACGACCGCCGCGGGCGCCGCTGGGGCGCTTGCCGGCCGGTCGGGTGCCCACCTTGGGCGCGGCGCCGGCCAGTGCGGCCGCCTCCGGGTCGATCGGCGCGTCGGCGGCCGGCGCGGCGGCCGGCCGACCCTTCGGCGTGATCTCGCCGCGGGCGAGCGCGGCCCGGCGGGCCTGCACCCGCTTGTTGTGCGCGCTGATCCGGGGGTCCATGTTCTTCAGCAGCACCAGCAGCGGCGTGGCCAGCAGGATCGAGGTCAGGAACGCCACCGCCATACCGACGAACAGCACCAGGCCGAGGTCCTTCAGCGTGCCCGCCCCGAGCAGGCCGGCGCCGATGAAGAGCAGGCCGCCGACCGGCAGCAGCGCCACCACCGAGGTGTTCAGCGAGCGCATGAGGCTCTGGTTGAGCGCCAGGTTGGACGCCTCGCCGTAGGTGAGGTTGTTGTTCGCGGTGATGCCGCGCGTGTTCTCCTGCACCTTGTCGAAGACCACCACCACGTCGTAGAGCGCGAAGCCCAGGATCGTGAGGAAGCCGATGATCGTCGACGGGGTGACCTCGAAGCCGATGAGCGAGTAGATGCCCGCGGTGAGGACCAGGTTGGTCAGCAGCGAGACGATGGCGGCGGCCGCCATCCGCCACTCGAAGCGCAGCACCAGGTAGATCGACACGACCGCGATGAAGATCAGCAGGCCGAGGAAGGCGCGCGAGGTGACCTGGCTGCCCCACGCCTCGGAGACCTGGCTGCCGCTGATCTGGTCGGTCTGGATGCCGAACTCCTGCGCCATCGCGGCCTTGGCCTGGTTGGCCTGCTCGGCGGAGAGCTGCCCGGTGCGCATCTCGTAGAACTCGCCGCTGGTGCCGCCGACCTTCTGCGCGCTCACCACCTCGACGCCGGGCGCCTCGTCGGCCAGCACCTCGTCGACCACCTGCTCGGCCCGGTCCAGCGTGCCGACGCTGGCCGGCACCTGGAACGAGTTGCCGCCGGCGAACTCGATGCCGAGCTTGAACCCGCTGATCGTGAAGCTGAGCACGGCGACGAGCACGAGCAGGCCCGCCACGCCGAACCACACGTTGCGGCGCCCGACGATGTTGAGATCCGCCTCGCCCCGGTAGAGGCGGGCGGCCAGACCGCTCTTAGCCATCTCAGGCCTCCTTCACACGCGGGTTGCGGGCGGTGCCCGGCTCGGCCGGCCGGGCGGCCGGGAGCGCCCGGCCCAGACCGCTGACCCGCGGCGACAGGAACGCCTTGGTGCGGGCGAACATCGTCATGATCGGGTGGCGGAAGAGGAACACGACGACCAGGTCCAGCACTGTCGCCAGGCCGAGCGCGAAGGCGAAGCCCTTCACCGCGCCGACCGACACGATGTAGAGCACCACCGCCGACATCAGCGTGATGGCGTTCGCCGAGATGATCGTCCGGCGGGCCCGGATCCAGGCGCGCGGCACCGCGCTGCGTGGACTGCGGCCCTCCCGGATCTCGTCCTTCAATCGTTCGAAGTAGATGACGAACGAGTCCGCCGCGACGCCCAGCGACACGATCATGCCGGCGATGCCGGCGAGCGTGAGCGTGAAGCCGATCGACCGGCCGAGCACCACGAGCGCGCCGAACACCAGCAGCGCGGAGAGCACCAGGCTCAGGAAGATGACCGAGCCGAGCAGCCGGTAGTAGAAGAACGAGTAGATGATGACCAGCAGCATGCCGATGCCGGCCGCCAGCAGACCCGCCTTCAGGTGGCTGTCGCCGAGCGTCGCGGTGACGTTCTGCTGCTCCTGCGGCTCGAACGTGACCGGCAGCGCGCCGTAGCGCAGCTGGCTGGCGAGCGCATTGGCGCTCTTGTTGTCGAAGCTGCCGGTGATCTGCGAGTCACCGGTCAACACGCCCTGGATCTCCGGGGACGAGACGATCTCGTTGTCCAGCACCACGGCGACGCGGCACTTGCCGTCCTGGCCGAGCGCGGTCTGGTCGCAGGCCTGGCCCTCGTTGTTGAACGCCTCGCGGGTCAGCGCGGTCCACTTCTCCTGGCCGTCGCTCTTGAAGTTCAGGCTGACCACCCACGAGCTGGTCTGGTCGAGCTGGGCCGAGGCGTTCTTGACGTCGGTGCCCTCCACCTTGGCCACGTCCAGCAGGTACTTCGCGCCGGATTCGCAGGCCACCGCCTTCTGCTTCGGGTCCTTGATCGAGGCCGCGGGCCGCGCGTCGAGCTGGGCGCAGGTGACGGTCGGGACGTTGAACTGCATATCCACCGGCAGGACCGCGACCTCCTGCGGGGAGAGCGTGCCGAACGGCTTGAGCTTGTCGGCCAGCGACGGGTCGGTGGTCAGGTCCGCCGGGGCCTGGAGGCCGGCGGCGGCGGCCCAGGCAGGCGCGCCGACCTTCTGCTCGACGGCCTTGCGCTGCTGCTCGATGCTCTGCGGCACCGGCTCGCCACTGGCGCTCGGGCTGGGCGCGGCGGCGCTCGGCGAGGCCGAGGGGGACGCCGGAGCCATGCCGCCCTGGCCACCGCCGCTCGGCGACCCGCTCACCTTGGGGCTGGCGCTCGCCTTGGGCGACGCGCTGCCCGAGGGCGCCGGGCTGGCGGACCCGGACGGGGTGGCGCTGGGCGCCGGCGCGGGAGCGGCCGCGGCGCCGCTGCCGTCGGTGGCCTTGAGCACCTTGCGGAAGCGCAGCTCGGCGGCCTCACCGACGTCGGTCAGGTCCCGGTTCTGGCCGGGCAGGGAGATGACGATGTTGCGGTTGCCCTCGGTGACCACCTCGGCCTCGGCCACGCCGTAGGCGTTGACCCGGCTCTCGATGATCTGCCGGGCCTCCTCGAGGTTGTCGGCGGTCGGAGGCTTGCCGTCCACGGTGTTCGTGGCCTCGAGCGTCAGCCGGGTGCCGCCGACGAGGTCCAGGCCGAGCCGGGGCTCCAGCCGATCCTTCCAGCCACCGCTGGCGCCGCCCGAGAAGAACACCAAAAGATAGAGGACGACGAAGATGAGGCCGAGTACGGCGAGCTGCCGTCCGGGCCGCATCTGTCCCTGAGGTGGTGCCACGGCTGTCCTGTCTCCCTGTACGGTCGCACCGCTTCCGCGGCGGCGACAACTGTCGGGCCGGGGGTGTCCGCCCGACTGCTCCGGCGGGTCGGCACCGGAGCACGGCACGCCGGCTGGTGCGCGGCGTGGGGGCGCCGCACGGCCCGGCCGGATGCCGGCGTCGCGCGCCGACCCCAACTATCCACTTGTACGGATGAATCCGCTGCCCCGTCCGGGGCGGGTGGTCACTCCTTGACCGGCTCGGCGTCCTCGCTGATCGTCTCCTCCGCCGGAGCCTCGGCGCGCTTGATCACCCGCGCGACGGCGGGGCGGGCGTACCGGGTCTGCACGCCGGGCGCGACCTCAAGCAGGACCGTCTCGTCCTCGACCGCGGTGACCGTGCCGTGCAGGCCGCCGATGGTGACCACCTCGTCGCCCGGGGCGAGGGCGGACTGCATCTGCTCGGCCTCGCGGCGGCGCTTCTGCTGCGGACGGATCATCATGAAGTACATGACGACGAAGAGCAGAGCGATCATGAGGATCGGCGTCAGACCGCCGGCCCCTCCGCCACTCGCTGCTGCGTAAAGCACGGTGTAGACCTTCCGGTTGGCGTCCGCCCCGGCGCCGTAGGGCACCGCAGCGGAAGCGAATTCTCACGTCCTGTACAAACGCGGCGAAGTCTAGTCCCTGCTCCTGAGAAGACCGAATGCGGCACAGATCACGAACGGATCACGGCTGGTCGGTCTGCGCCGAGAACAGATCGGGCCCCGGAGGGGCATCCATCCCAAATGTACCATTCGGGGGCGTACGGCCCAGATGGCGCCAGGCGGCCTCGGTCGCCACCCGGCCGCGCGGGGTACGGGCCAGCAGCCCGGCCCGGACCAGGAACGGCTCGCAGACCTCCTCGACCGTGTCCGGCTGCTCGCCCACCGCCACGGCGAGCGTGGACAGGCCCACCGGGCCGCCCCGGAACGAGTCGACAAGCGCGCTCAGCACCGCCCGGTCGAGCCGGTCCAGGCCGAGCGCGTCCACGTCGTAGACGGTCAGCGCGGCCTGGGCCGTCTCCAAGGTGACCACACCGTCGGCGCGCACCTCGGCGTAGTCGCGGACCCGGCGCAGCAGCCGGTTGGCGATGCGCGGGGTGCCCCGGGACCGCCCGGCGATCTCCGCCGCCCCCTCGGCCCGGATCGGCACACCGAGGATCCGGGCCGACCGGTGCAGCAGCGCCTCCAGGTCGGCCGGCGCGTAGAAGTCCAGGTGCGCGACGAAGCCGAACCGGTCGCGCATCGGGCCGGTCAGCAGGCCGGAGCGGGTGGTGGCGCCGACCAGCGTGAACGGCTCCACGTCCAGTGGGATGGCGGTCGCGCCCGGCCCCTTGCCCACCACCACGTCGACCCGGAAGTCCTCCATGGCGCTGTAGAGCAGCTCCTCGGCCGGCTTGGCGATCCGGTGAATCTCGTCGATGAACAGCACGTCGCCCTCGGCGAGGCTGGTCAGGATCGCGGCCAGGTCACCGGAGCGCTCGATGGCCGGGCCGCTGGTCACCCGGATCCCGGCGCCCAGCTCGGCGGCGACGATGTTGGCCAGGGTGGTCTTGCCGAGGCCGGGCGGCCCGGACAGCAGGATGTGGTCGGGCGGGGAGCCGCGCCGCATCGCGCCCTGCAACAGCAGGTCGAGCTGGTCGCGGACCCGGTGCTGGGCGATGAACTCGTCGAGCCGCTTCGGGCGGACGCTCGCCTCCGCGTCCCGCTCGGTGTCGTCGACGTACGCCGAGACCAGGTTGTCGTTGCTCATCCGCCGACCCTCGTTCGCCGCCGCGTGGCCGTCATCGGGTCCGGCCCAGGAGGCGGATGGCCTGCTTGAGCAGCACCGGGACCGGCGGCGTCTCGCCGTCGACGGTCTCCGCCACCGCGGCCACCGCCTGCTCGGCCTGGGCTGCGCTCCAGCCGAGCCCGACCAGCGCCTGGCGCACCTGCTCCGGCCAGGCGCCCGCGGTCACCCCGGCCGCGCCGTCGGCGCCCACCGGCACCGGGCCGACCCGGTCGCGCAGCTCCAGCACCAGCCGCTCGGCGCCCTTCTTGCCGATGCCCGGCACCCGGGTCAGCGCCGCGGTGTCGGCGTTGGCGATGGCCTTGCGGACCGCGTCCGGCGTGTGCACGGCGAGCACCGCCTGGGCCAGCCGGGGACCGACCCCGCTGGCGGTCTGGAGCAGCTCGAACAACTGCTTGGCGTCGTCGTCGGCGAAGCCGTAGAGGGTGAGCGAGTCCTCCCGGACCACCAGGCTGGTGGCCAGCCGGGCGGGCTGGCCCACGCGCAGTTCGGCGAGCGTGCCCGGGGCGCACTGCACGGCCAGGCCGATGCCGCCCACCTCCACCACCGCGTGATCCGGGCCGGTGGCGGTCACCGTGCCGCGTACGCTCGCGATCATCGCGTCCCTCCTCGTCGAGCCTGCTGCGCGGCGGCGGCCAGCTTGGACCGGGTGCCCCCGCGCCACACGTGACAGATGGCCAGCGCCAGCGCGTCGGCGGCGTCGGCCGGCTTCGGCGGCTCGGGCAGCCGCAGCAGCCGGGTCACCATGGCGGTCATCTGTTTCTTGTCCGCCTGCCCCGAGCCGGTCACCGCGGCCTTGACCTCGCTCGGCGTGTACGTCGTCACCGGCAGCCCGGCCCGGGCCCCGGCGAGCACGGCCACGCCGCTGGCCTGCGCGGTGCCCATCACGGTGCGGACGTTGTGCTGGCTGAACACACGCTCCACAGCTACCGCGTCCGGCCGGTGCTCGGCGACCAGCTCGGTGAGCGAGCGGTCCAGGTGCAGCAGGCGCAGCGCGAGATCGTCCTCCGGGTCGGTGTAGACCACGTAGTAGGCCACGAGCGTGCAAGGACGGCCCGGCACGCCCTCGACCACGCCGACCCCGCACCGGGTCAGCCCCGGGTCGACGCCCAGCACGCGCACGCCTCCTCCTCCCAGCCGTCAGCAGTACGTGTGTTCGACACCTTACTGGTCGGACCGCGAACGGCCAGCAGACACGCACTTGCTACGCCCACGCCGCAGTGAGTCAGACCGGAATGCCTGTCATGTGGCATACGACCGGCGGGCGTGCACATCTACGCGGCCAACAACTACTGCAACCGGACGGTCACGGTCAACATGATCGTGTTCGGTGGGCCGGACAGCGGTTGCGTCTCCATCGGCTACGGGAAGAGCCGCCGCACCACACACGCGGGCGGCGGAGTATGTGTCGCCGCCCCATGTGCCAGCGGTCACCCGGCTCGTACGTTCATGCGCCATGACGGCAGAACCAGTGGCGGTCCCCCACGTCGTACACGTCGACCTGACCGGTCGCACCGCGCTGGTCACAGGTGGTGGCGGCGGCATCGGCCGGGCCTGTGCCCTGCGCCTGGCGGCGGCCGGCGCGACGGTGGTGGTGCTGGACCGCGACGTGGCGACGGCCGAGGCGGTGGCCGCCGAGGCCGGCGGCCGGGCCGTGGGGATCGACCTGGCCGACCCGGTGGCGGTGGACCGGCTCGACGTCGACGCCGACATCGTGGTCAACAACGCCGGGCTGCAGCACGTCGCGCCGGTGCAGGACTTCCCGGTCGAGCGCTTCGAGTACATCCAGCGGGTGATGGTGGAGGCGCCGTTCCTGCTGATCCGCCGCGCGCTGCCGCGGATGTACGCGAACGGCTGGGGCCGGATCGTCAACATCTCCTCGGTGCACGGGCTGCGCGCCTCGCCGTTCAAGGCCGCGTACGTCTCGGCCAAGCACGCGCTGGAGGGCCTGTCCAAGGTGGTCGCGCTGGAGGGCGCCGCGCACGGCGTCACCGCCAACTGCATCAACCCGGCGTACGTGCGCACCGCGCTGGTGGAGAGCCAGATCGCCGACCAGGCCGCCACCCACGGCATCGGCGAGGACGAGGTGGTCGAGAAGATCATGCTGGCCCGGGCGGCGATCAAGCGGCTGATCGAGCCGGCGGAGGTGGCCGAGCTGGTGGCGTACCTGTGCTCCCCGCCCGCCGCGTTCCTCACCGGCGCCTCGATCGCCCTCGACGGGGGCTGGACGGCGAACTAGTGGCCCCGCGCACAATGTCGGTCATGTCGTCGCCGGTCGAGTTCCTGGAGCTGCTCGCGCGCGAGGCCGCGGCCGTCGAGTTCGAGGGCCCGCTGGTGGCCGCGCGCGCCGCCGGCCTGCCCGCCGATCGGCTGGCCGAGCTGGAGCAGGCGAAGGTGGTGGCGCTGCGGGTACGGGCCCTGCTGGCCCGGCGCCGCCGCCGGGAGACCGAGCTGTCCGGCCTGTACGACACCGCGAGCGACCTGGCCGGCCTGCGCGACCTGGACGACGTGCTGCGCGCGATCGTGCACCGGGCGCGGATCCTGCTCGGCACCGACGTGGCGTACATGACGCTCAACGACGACGAGCGCGGCGACACGTACATGCGGGTCACCGACGGCTCGATCTCGGCCCGGTTCCAGCGGCTGCGGCTGGAGCTGGGCGACGGCCTGGGCGGGCTGGTCGCGCAGACCGGCACCCCGTACGTGACCTCGAACTACCAGGAGGACGAGCGGTTCCGGCACACCGGGGAGATCGACGGCGGGGTGGGTGAGGAGGGTCTGGTGGCCATCCTCGGCGTGCCGCTGCGGCTCGGGTCCAGCGTGATCGGCGTGCTGTACGCGGCGAACCGCTCGGCCCGGCCGTTCGCCCGCGAGGAGGTGTCGCTGCTGGTGTCGCTGGCGGCGCACGCGGCGGTGGCGATCGACACGGCGCGGCTGCTCGCCGAGACCCGCGCGGCGCTGGCAGAGCTGTCCGCGGCGAACAGCACCATCCGGGCGCACAGCAGCTCGGTGGAGCGCGCCGCCGCGGCGCACGACCGGATGACCGCGCTCGTGGTACGCGGCGGCGGGATGGAGGACGTCGCGGCGGCGGTCACCGAGGTGCTCGGCGGCGCGCTGCTGGCGCTGGACGCCGAGGGCCGGCGGCTGGCCCGGGTCGGCGAGATCGAGGAGCCGGACCGGGCGGACATCGTGGAGGCGGTCGCCGCGTCCCGTACCGAGGGGCGCAGTGTGCGCCGGGGCCCGCTCTGGTACGCCGCGGTGGTGGCCGGCACGGAGAACCTGGGCGCGCTGGTGCTGCGCCCGGACGACGAGTTGGTCGACGCCGACCAGCGGATCCTGGAGCGGGCCGCGCTGGTGACAGCGTTGCTGCTGCTGTTCCGCCGGACCGTGGCCGAGGCGGAGGGGCGGGTTCGCGGTGAGCTGCTGGACGACCTGATCGCCCGGCCGCTGCGCGACGCCGACGCGTTGCGCGCCCGGGCCCGCCGGATCGGGGTCGACCTGGACGCCCCGCACGTGCTGGTGGCGGTCGGCGACGACGCGTTCGCCGAGACCGGCTCGGCCCGGCAGCGGGTGCTGTCCTGGGCCACCACGTACGCCTCGACCCGGGGTGGCCTGGCCGCCGCGCGGGACGGGCGGGTGGTGCTGATGCTGCCCGGCCACGACGCCGGCGGCGCGGCCCGCGCGGTGGCCCGGGACCTGTCCCGGGTGACCGGCCGCCCGGTGACCGCCGGGGCGAGCGGCCCGTCGACCGGCCCGGCGTCGCTGGCCGTCACGTTCGCCGAGGCGGAGCGCTGCCTGTCCGCGCTGGGTGCGCTGGGCCGGGCCGGGCAGGGGGCGAGCACCGCCGAGCTGGGCTTCGTCGGGCTGCTGCTGGGCGCGGTCGGCGACGCCGGGGACCGGGACGTGGCCCGGTTCCTCGCCACGACCGTGGGGCCGGTGCTGGACTACGACGCCCGGCGGGGCACCGCGCTGGTGAAGACGCTGGAGGCGTACTTCGGGGTGGGCGGCAGCCTGGCCCGGGCGGCCGAACAGCTGCACGTGCACGTGAACACGGTCACCCAGCGGCTGGAACGGGTCGGGTATCTGCTCGGCGCGGACTGGCAGCGCCCGGAGCGGGCGCTGGAGGTGCAGCTCGCGCTGCGCCTGCACCGGCTGCGCACGCCCGGCCGCTGAGCGGGCGGGCGCGGCCGCGGGGTCAGCGGGAGCGCAGGCCGTCCAGGACCGCGTCCACGATCCGTTCGGGCAGCAGCCGCTCGTCCTCGGCGTGCCAGTGCAGCATCCGCTGCATGAGCATCGGCGCGGTGAGCAACGCCATGGCCACCTCGATGTCCAGGTCGGCGCGCAGCTCACCCCGGTCGACGGCGCGGCGCAGCACCTCGCGCAATGCCTCGCGCCGGGGCTCGATGATCGCCTCGTACGCCTGCCGGTGGGCCGAGCTGCGGTTCACCTCCGGCACCAGACAGGGCATGATCTTGCGGACGCGGGGGTCGGCGTGCTGGCCGACCGCGCCGACGAGCAGCAACAGGTCGTCGCGGACGGAACGCCCGGCGGTGCGGGGCGCGGGCCCCTTGAGCGTGCGCAACGCGTCCAGCAGCAGCGCGTCCTTGCCCGGCCAGCGGCGGTAGATGGTGGCCTTGCCGACTCCGGCGCGGTTCGCGATCGCCTCGATGGACAGCGACTCGATGGTGCTGCCCTCGGCCAGCAGGTCGAGGGCCGCTTCCACGATCGCCTCGTCCGCGCGGATGCTCCGCGGTCGCCCGGGCGACCGCGGAGCATCCGCCGTGGAAGTCATGTCAGACATTGTCCACGAACCTACGCGGTACCGGCCAACTCCCGGTCGGTGACGGGCGTCGCGCCGGGGGTGGTGACCGGCCGGCCCGGCATCCAGCGCAGCACGATCACGATGCCGAGCGCGGCCACCACCGCAGAGGCGCCGGCGGCCCAGTGCATGGCCGAGACGAACGAGTCGTTGGCCGCGTCGATCAGTCGCGGCGCGTCGGGGCCAAGCCGGCCGGCGACCGCGTACGCCCCGGACACCGACTCGCGGGCCGCGTCGCGCACGGGGGCGGGCAGCGTGGCCACCACCGGGCTGATCTGGTCGCGGTAGACGGCGGAGAGCACCGAGCCGAGCACCGCCACGCCGAGCGCGCCGGCCACCTGGCGCACGGTGTTGCTCACCGCGGAACCGACACCGGCCTTCTCCCGGGGCAGCGACGACATGATCGACTCGGTGGCCGGCGGCATGATGTTGGCCATCCCGGCGCCCTGGAGGAAGCCCAGCGCCGAGAAGATCCAGATCGGGGTGTCCGCGTCGATGAAGACGAATGCGCCCAGCGCCACGGTGGTCAGCAGCAGCCCGGCCGACGCGACGGCCCGGCCGCCGTAGCGGCGGACCATCGCCGCGCTACGCGGCGCGAAGACGAGCTGGGCCGCGGCGAACGGCAGGAACAGCAGGCCGCTCTCCAGCGGGCTGTAGCCGCGCACGAGCTGGAGGTAGAACGCGCCGAAGAAGAGCACGCCCATGGCGGCGAAGAAGACCAGTCCGACCAGGGCCACCGGGGCCGCGAACCGGGGCACCCGGAACAGCCGTACGTCCAGCGACGGGTGGTCGCTGCGCAGCTCGTGGGCGACGAACCAGCCGAGCACCGCGAGGCCGCCGAGCACCGCGATCCACACCTGCGGGCGGCCGAAGCCGTGCTCGCCGCCGTCGATGATGCCATAGGTGAGGGCGACCAGGCCGACCACCGACAGCAGCACGCCGAGCAGGTCGACCCGGCCGGGCTTCGGGTCGCGGGACTCGGGGACCAGGGCCGCGACGAGGACCACGCCGAGCGCCACCACCGGCACGTTGATCAGAAAGACCGAGCCCCACCAGAAGTGCTCCAGCAGCGCGCCGCCGAGCACCGGGCCGATCGCCACGGCGAGGCCGACGGCGCCGGCCCAGACGCCGATCGCCTTGGCGCGCTCGCGCGGGTCGAAGACGTTGGAGATGATCGAGAGGGTCACCGGCATGATGGCGGCGCCGCCGACGCCCATCAGCGCGCGGGCCGCGATGAGCTGCCCCGGGTCCTGCGCGTACGCGGACAGCAGCGAGGACAGGCCGAACAGCACCAGCCCGATGATCAGGAAGCGGCGGCGGCCGAACCGGTCACCGAGCACGCCGAAGGTGAACAGCAGGCCGGCGAAGACCAGCGTGTAGGAGTTGATCGCCCACTCCAGCTCGCCCTGCGTGGCGCCGAGGCCGCGCACCGGGTCGGCCAGGGTGCGCAGCGCGACGTTGAGGATGGTGCTGTCGAGGACGACCACGAGGAGGCTGATCACCAGCACCCCGAGGATCGCCCACCTCCTCGGGTGTCCGGTGTTCTCGTGCGGTTCCACTGCCGTTCTCCCCCCGGTTTTCCCGCGCCGGAATACGATACGGGTCAGACTCGTAATGACGCCGAGCGTAGGTGAGCGGATTTCGATACGGAACCGGTTCGTATTGGATGTGACGCGGGTCACGCGGTCAGGCAGGCCGACGTCGCCTCGCCGAGCGTGGTGAGGCGCCGCGGGACGCCCGAGGAGGGCGGGAACGGCTCTATCCACCCCGGACCTGCGGCGAGCACGCGCACCCCGGGCAGGTCCCGGCGCAGGCGGACGAGGCGGTACGCGCGGCCGGTCAGCGGCGTCTGCGACCAGACCACCACCGCCCGCGGGCGGACCCGGGCCACGGCGCCGGCCAACGCGGACCAGGGCAGCGCCGAACCGAGGTGCAACGCGCCCCGGCCACGCTCGCGCAGCGACGCGGCGAGCGCGTGCAGTCCGAGGCAGTGCGTCTCGTGCTCGGCGCCGGCCATCAACACGCCCGGGGCGGGCAGCGGCCGGGACGGGTCACTGCCGAACACGTCCAGACCGACGCGTACCCCCTCGGACAGCGCGTGCTCGACGGCGATCTCGGCGGCGCTGTCGCCGCGCAGCGTGCCCAGCAGCGGCACGCAGACCTGCTCCCAGGCCGGCACCACCCCGGCCTGCGCGGCCAGGTCGAGCACCAGCCCGGCGACCCGGTTGTCGTCCAGGTCCTCGGCGGCGGCGGTCAGCCGTTTGCGGGCCGTCTCGGCGGCCCCGGCCGGCATGTTCTCGGTCAGCAACGGACGCACCCCCGGGTCGCTCTCCTGCCCAGGGGTTCGCTCGCACCGCCCGATCCGGATGCGCGGGCCGCGAATCCGGCCGGAGCCGGGTCAGTCCGGGAAGGTGACCACCCAGCGGGCGCCCTCGCCGCGGGCCAGCCGGTCCAGCGCCGCGGGCGCCTCGGACAGCGGCACCGTGCCGCTCACCAGCGGCGCCAGGTCCAGGTCACCGGCGGCGAGCGCGGCGGCCAGCTCCGGCACCTCCCGGTCCGGGTCGGTCGAGCCGTACACCGAGGAGCGCAGCGTGCGCGCGGAGTGGAAGATGTCCAGCGCGGAGAGGCTGAGCAGGTCGTCCTTGCCGCCCATGCCGACCACTGTGACCGCTCCCCCGCGCCGCGTCGCCCGCCAGGCGGCGCGGATGGTGGCGGACCGGCCGACGCACTCGAACGCGTGGTCCACGCCGCGCCCGTCGGTGCGGGCCCGGATCTCCTTGCCCAGCCGGTCGTCCGAGCGCAGGAAGTCGGTGGCCCCGGCGGCGAGCGCCAGCTCCCGCTTGGCCTCGACGACGTCCACGGCGAGGATCGGCGCCGCGCCGGCCCGCCGCGCGGCGGTCAGCACGGCCAGCCCCACCCCGCCGAGCCCGATCACCGCCACCGACTCGCCGGCCGCGACCCGTGCGGTGTTGCGGACCGCGCCGACGCCGGTGAGCACCGCGCAGCCCAGCACCGCGGCCTGCTCCGGCGGCAGCCCGGCCGGCACCGGTACGGCGGCGCGCTGCGGCACCACCACCTCCTCGGCGAGCGCGCCGAGCCCGAGCGTGACCTGAAGGGGCTCACCGGCGGCCGTCTCGCCGCGGGGCGTGGACGGGTTGGGGTTGGCCGCGCAGAGCCACGGTTCGCCGTGCCGGCAGTGCCAGCACTCCCGGCAGGCGGGCGCCCAGTTGAGCACCACCGGCGTGCCGACCGCCAGTGTCGTGCCCGGCCCGGCCTCGGCCACCACGCCCGTCGCCTCGTGCCCCAGCACCAGCGGGTACGCGGGCGCCAGCGTGCCGTCCACCATGGCCAGGTCGGAGTGGCAGATGCCGGCGGCGCGGATGCGTACCCGCAGCTCGCCGGGGCCGGGCGCGGGCAGGCGTACCTCCTCGACCGCCGGGGTGGCGCCCCGGCCGCGTACCACGAGCGCCTTCACCGCTGGATCGCCTTCAGCTCGGTGAACTCCTCCACGCCGTACGCGCCGAGTTCCCGGCCGAGGCCGGACTGCTTGTAGCCGCCGAACGGGGCGAGCGGGTTGAACGCGCCGCCGTTGACGTCCACCTGGCCGGTACGCATCCGCCGGGCCACCGCCAGCGCCGCGTCGGAGTCGGCGGACCAGACCGCGCCGGCCAGCCCGTACCGGGAGTTGTTGGCGATGGCGACCGCCTCGTCGGTGTCGGCGAACGGGATCACCGCGAGCACCGGCCCGAAGACCTCCTCCTGGGCCAGCGCGCTGTCCGGGTGCACGTCGGCGAAGACGGTGGGCGCGACGAAGTGCCCCTGCGGCGGCAGCGGCGCGTCCGGGCCACCGGCGACGAGCCGGGCGCCGTCGGCGAGCGCCCGGTCCACGTGGTCGCGTACCCGCTGGGCCTGCGCGGCGGAGGCCAGCGGGCCGAGCCGGGTCGCCGGGTCGAAGGGGTCGCCGAGCCGGTAGCCGGCCACCGCCGCCGCGACCAGGTCCAGCGCCTCGGCGTAGCGGTCGCGGTGCACGAGCATCCGGGTCCACGCGGTGCAGGTCTGCCCGGAGTTCAGCAGCGCGTTGCCGACGCCGACCTTGACCGCGGTGGGCAGGTCGGCGTCGGCGAGGATGACGTTCGCCGACTTGCCGCCGAGTTCCAGCGACACCCGGGCGAGCCGCTCGGCTGCCAGGTGGGCGATGCGCCGGCCGGTGGCGGTGGAGCCGGTGAACGAGACGAGGTCGACGTCGGGGTGCGCGGCGAGCGCCTCGCCGACGACCGGGCCGGTGCCCGGCACCAGGTTCACCACGCCCGGCGGCAGGCCGGCGTCGGTGATCGCGTCGAAGAGCAGGTACGCGGTGAGCGGCGTCAGCTCGCTGGGCTTGAGCACCACTGTGCACCCGGCGGCGAGCGCGGGCGCGACCTTCGCGACCACCTGGTGCAGCGGGTAGTTCCACGGGGTGATCGCGCCGACCACGCCGACCGGCTCCCGGACCACGAGCGAGTTGCCGACCGAGTGTTCGGCGGCCGGGCGGGCGGCCAGGTCGACCATGCTCCGCAGCACCGTCAGCGGCAGGCCCGCCTGGACGCGGGTGGCGAGCTTGAGCGGGGTGCCCAGCTCGGTCGCCACCGTGCGGGCGATCTCGTCGGCGCGGGCGGCGAGCGTGGTGTGCAGCCGGTCGAGGTGCGCGGCCCGCTGCGCGGGCGCGGTGGCGGCCCAGCCGGGGAACGCGGCGCGGGCGGCGGCGACGGCGCGGTCCACGTCGGCCGGTGCGCCGGCGGGCACCTCGCCGACTGTGCTCGCGGTGGCCGGGTTCTCCACCGGGATGGTGTCGCCCGAGGTCGGGTCGACCCAGTCACCGGCGATGTGCAGGTGGCGGCGCGTCAGCAGTGCGGGCGGGGCGGCGGCGAGATCCATGGCGTCCTTCGGGGGGCGGCGGAAACTAGCGGTGGGAGTTTCGACGCTACTCCGGACCGCCGACCCGTTCCAGCGGGGCGACGGTGGCCGCGTACTCGGCGGCGAGCCCGTGCAGTAGCGCGTCCAGGCCGAGCGCGAACGCGCCCTCGTCGACGCTGCGCTGGTGGCCGGCGAGCCGGTGAGCCTGGTTGAGGTGCGGGTGCGCGGCGTAGAGCGAGGGGTCCTCGACGAAGCCGCGGGCGAACGAGCCGAGCGCGGACCCGGCCACGAAGTAGCGCATCGCGGCGCCGATGTGGGTGGCGCGTGCGGGCGGCCAGCCGGCCCGGACCAGCGCGCCGTAGACCGCGTCGGCCATGGCGAGCGCGGCCGGACGGCGGCCCGGCCCCTGCGCCAGGTACGGCACGATGTTCGGGTGCGCGGCCAGCGCGGCCCGGTACGAGTGCGCCCACCGGCCGAGCGCGTCGAGCCAGTCGTGCTCGTCGAAGACGCCGGTGTCGACTGTCGCCGCGACGCCGTCGGCCACCGCGTCGAGGATCTCCTCCTTGGTGGCGAAGTGGTTGTAGAGCGAGGGGCCGCGCACGCCGAGCGCGGCGGCGAGCCGACGGGTCGAGAGCGCGTCCAGCCCGTCGGCGTCGATCAGCGCCAGCGCGGTCTCGACGATCCGATCGCGGGTGAGCAGGGCCTGCCGGGGTCTGGGCACCTGGTCATCATCCACCCTTCGACATCGGGTCTGGACGCGGGAAAACTTCCAGCGATAGTTTAGAGCCAGTCGACCTGAGGGGGCACCGTGGACTTCGCACTGTCCGACGAGGAACGCGCGATCCGGGACACCGTTCGCACGTTCGTCACCCGTGAGGTGATGCCGCTGGAGGCGGAGGTGCTGCGCCGCGAGCGCGCCCACCAGCCCGGCCTGGACCGCTCCGAGCTGCGCGAACTCCAGCTCAAGGCGAAGAAGTTCGGCTTCTGGGGGCTGGCCACGCCGGAGGAGTACGGCGGGATGGCCCTGCCTGCGGTCATGCAGTCCCTGATCTGGACCGAGCTGGGCCGCAGCTTCGTGCCGTTCCGCTTCGGCGGCGAGGCCGACAACATCCTGTTCCACGCCACCGAGGAGCAGAAGCGGGAGTTCCTGATCCCCACCATCGAGGGGGAACGGATCTCCTGCTTCGCCATCACCGAGCCCGGCGCGGGCTCCGACGCGGCGAACATCAAGCTGCGTGCCCGCCGTGACGGTGACGACTGGGTCCTCGACGGCGAGAAGACGTTCATCACCAACGGCAACGACGCCGACTTCGCCATCGTGGTCGCGGTGACCGACCCGGAGAAGGGCGCCCGCCGCGGCGGCGCGACAGCGTTCCTGGTGGACCGCACGATGGGCTGGCGCTCGGAGTTCATCCAGACCATGGGCGAGGGTGGCCCGGCCTCGCTGATCTTCGACGGCGTACGGGTGCCGCACCGCAACATCCTCGGCGAGATCGGGCAGGGCTTCACGCTCGGCATGGAGTGGATCGGCAAGGGCCGCTACACCATCCCGTCGCACGCGATCGGCATCGCCGAGCGGGCCCTGCAGATGGCCATCGACCACGCCAACACGCGGGAGACGTTCGGCGTGCCGATCGCCACCAACCAGGCCATCCAGTGGATGATCGCCGACTCGGAGACCGAGCTGGAGGCGGCCCGCTGGCTGATCCTGCGCTCGGCCTGGACGGTCGACCAGGGCCTCGACCCCCGGCACGCCTCCTCGATGGGCAAGCTCTACGGCGCCGGCATGGTCAACCGGGTGGTGGACCGGGTGCTGCAGATCCACGGCGGCATGGGCTACACCCGGGAGCTGCCGATCGAGCGCTGGTACCGGCAGGTCCGGCTGTACCGGATCTTCGAGGGCACCGACGAGATGCAGCGGCTGATCATCTCCCGGGACCTGCTGCGCGGATACACGAAGATCGGCGGCCACCTGGCCTGAGCCGTCAGCCGGTCAGCGCCTCGATCGCCCGGTCCACGTCCGCCTCGGTCGTGTAGAGGTGGAACGAGGCGCGGACCCGGCCGGCCCGTACCGCCGCGCGCACCCCGGCGCGGGCCAGCCGCTCCTGTGCGTCCGGCACGTCCACGCTGACGATCGCGCTGTCGCCCGGCGGGCGGCCCAGCCCGGCGAGGAACCGGTTGGCCAGCGCCACGTCGTACGCGCGCACCTCCTCCGGATCGAGGTCGGCGAGCAGTTCCAGCGCCGGCGCGGCCCCGACGTAGCACAGCCAGGACGGGGAGATGTCGAAGCGCCGGGCGTCGTCGGCCAGCCGCAGCGGCGTCCCGTAGTAGGAGGCGTGCGGGTCCTTCCCGGCGTACCACCCGGCCGCGTCCGGGCGGATCCGCTCGCGCAACGCCGGGGCCAGATAGGCGAAAGCCGAGCCGCGCGGCGACATCAACCACTTGTATGCCCCCACCACCACCGCGTCCGCGCGGTCCGCCGCGAACGGCAGCCATCCGCACGCCTGGGTGGCGTCGACCACCACGAACGCGCCGTGCGCCCGGGCCGCCGCGACGATCTCGTCGTACGGGGCCACGACGCCGTCGGCGGACTGCACCACGCTGAACGCCACCAGGTCGGTGCCCGCGTCGATCGCGTCGACAAGTCCGGCCAGCGGCACGGTGCGGACGCGCACGCCCCGCTCCTGCTGGACCAGCCAGGGGAACAGGATCGAGGTGAACTCGTTCTCGGGCACCACCACCGAGGCGCCGGCCGGCAGGCTCGCCGCGATCGGCGCGACCATCTGCGACACGGCGGAGCCGATGCTCACGTCGGCGACGTCCACACCGGTCAGACGGGCGAACGCGGCCCGGGACCGCCCGACCGACTCGTCCCACGCCTCGAACGACACCCGCCCGGTCCGCCAGTCGGCGAGCACCCGCTCCATGGCGTCCCACACCGGCTCGGGCGGCAGCCCGTAGGTGGCGGTGTTCAACCAGCCGGGCTCCGGCTGCCACAACTTCCGTGCCTGTTCCAGCTCCATGCCCCGACGCTAACCACCCCCACCCCGCCCCCGGCACCGCCAATCCCTCCCCCGTGGCCCCCGCCCCGGGGGGGGGTCAGGCTGGTGGGGGGAGGTCGGTCAGGGCCGCGGCGATCTCGGTTCGGACCCTCGGCAGGGGCCAGGTGGCCAGGTCGCGCAGCGTGTGGTGTCGGCGCAGGTGTCGTACCGCGGTCAGGCCGACCAGGTAGCCGCAGCGCTTGGGCAGGTCGCCGGCCAGTGGCGAGTCCCGCATCAGGAAGTACGGGGCGTGGTGCTCGACGTCGGTGGCGTCGAGGTCGGCGCGGACCCGGCGCAGAATCTCCGGCCACCGGCGGCGGCACTCGTCGAGCCAGGGCCGGTACCCGGGCCGGCCGAACCACAGGTACGCCTCGTCCGGCCGGCCGGCGTCGAGTTCCGCGGTGACCTGGGTGGCCAGTCCCTCGGTGAACAGCGAGTTCGCCACCCCGTACTCCGGCCAGTCGCGGATCGCGGCGCTGCGGTCGTGCACCACGTGCGCGGCCTCGTGCCGGACCAGCAGGTCGAGGTCTTCCGGTGGCCCGAGCTGTTCCACGGCGAGGAACAGCGCGTACCTGCCGTTCAGCTCGCCGGCCCAGCCGTTCGCCCGGTTCAGCCCGACCAGCACCACGCACTCGACCGGCCCGCCGTCGCCGGACCAGCCCAGCGCGCCGGCCACCGCCGCGACGCCGTCGGGCAGCGAGGCGCGTACCGTCTCGGCGCGTGCCGCGAGGCCGGCGGCTCGGTCGCGGAGCCCGTCCAGGGCGGCGGCCACGCCGGCGGCGTCGGACCAGCCGCCGTCGCGGCGCAGCGCCCGGACCACGTCCGGGTGTCCGGCCAGGTATCGGGAGCTCCACAGTTCCGGCGACGGGCGCCGCTCGGCGCAGGCCAGGAAGTCGGGCACCAGTTCACGGACGCGCAGCAGGTCGGTGGGCGGCATCCGCACGATGCTGCCCGCCCCTGGCACGCCGGGGCAAGACCGCGACGGTACGGGGTCGGCTCACGCCGGCCGGGCCGAGGAGGCGGGTCGGTGATCGCCGCGGCCCGGAACGGGTCGGGACGCAGCGGCCCGCGACCGCCGGAGGCGACTCCCGCATGAAGGAACTCTTCATCAAAGATTCAGCTAATGCAAGGTATCGACATCGACGAGCGTCACGCTATAAGGTGCGGCGAACCGGCGACGTGATCACAGTCGCCCCATGTAGTCGACGAGGAGTGACGTGACAATTCGGAGACCCTCGCGTCGGGTGAGCACCCTGCTCGGCGGCGCCATGATCTTCACGATCGCCCTAACCGGCCAGCCGGCCCAGGCAGCGCCGCAGCACGGCGCGCAGCCGCTCGCCGCCGCCTTCGACCGGGCCGCAGCCGGCTCCGACGTGCCGCGCGACCTGCTCGCCGCGCTCGGGTACGCCGAAACCCGCCTGGACGGCCACCGCGGCGCGCCCAGCGCCTCCGGCGGATACGGCGTGATGCACCTGACCAGCAACCCGAAGGTGCGGACCCTCGACGAGGCCGCGCGCCGGACCCGGCTGGACCGCGCCGAACTGCGTACCCGGGACGCCGCGAACGTGGCCGGCGCGGCGGCGGTCCTGCGGTCGTACGCCGACGAGGCCGGCCTCACCGCGGCGCAGCGAGACGACGTCAACCAGTGGTACGGCCCGATCGCCCGGTACGGGGGAGCGACAGACCCGGCCACCGCCCGGCTGTACGCCGACGCCGTGTACGACCTGCTCGCCAGGGGCTTCATCGCGACCACCGCCACCGGCGAGGTCAGTGTGGACGGCCGCCCGGTCGCACCCCAGCGGGGCCGGTACACCGACGTGGCGCCGCTGGGCACCGGCGACTTCGGCACCCTGAGCACCGACTACGGCCCGGCGGCCTGGGTGCCGGCCAACTCGGCCAACTACACGGCCTCCAGCCGCGAGTCGGCGTACCCGATCAACTACATCGTCATCCACACCATGCAGGGCAGCTACTCCGGATCGATCAGCTGGTTCCAGAACGCCGCCGCCAGCGCCAGCGCGCACTACCTGCTCCGCTCCTCCGACGGCGCGGTGACCCAGATGGTGCGGGACAAGGACATCGCCTGGCACGCGGGCAACTGGACCTACAACACCCAGTCGATCGGCATCGAGCACGAGGGGTACGTCGACAACGCCTCCTGGTACACCGACGCGATGTACCGGTCGTCGGCGGCGCTGACCCGGTTCCTGTGCGACAAGTACGGCATCCCGAAGACCCGCACCAACATCATCGGGCACAACCAGGTGCCGGGCGCCACGCACACCGACCCGGGTCCGAACTGGAACTGGACCTACTACATGCAGCTCGTCACCGGCGACACCACGCCCCCGCCGACCGCCTGGTCGACGATCGTGGACAACACCACCGCCGGCCGCTTCACCGCGAGCGCCAACTGGAGCACCTCGACGTACTCGGCGCAGCGCTACGGCGCCGACTACCGGTACGCCAACCCGGTCGCGGCCAGCGACACCGCCTGGTACAAGGTGAACATCCCGGCGACGGCCACCTACCGGGTGGAGGTCTGGTACCCGGCCGTCGCGGGCTACAACACCTCCACGCCGTACATCGTGGCGACCACCAGTGGCAACCAGACGGTCGCGGTGAACCAGACGGCGAACGGCGGTTCGTGGCGTTCGCTGGGCACCTTCACGCTGGCCGCCGGGGACGCCAACAAGGTGGGTGTCAGCCGGTGGTCCGGCAGCACCGGGTACGTGATCGCCGACGCCATCCGCATCACCCGCGTCTAGCGGTACGCCCCCCGGCCCGGCGTCGTGCCGGGGGCGCTCGGCCCGGTCAGCTCACGTTGGCCGGGCCGAGCACGCTCTTCAGGTCACCCATCAGCGCGGTGGTGGGCGCGACCCGGAACGGGCCGAGGCGCAGCGTGGTGACCTTGCCGCCGTTGAGCAGCTTGACGTGCACCTCGGTGTCGCCGGGGTGCAGCACGAGCGTCTCCTTGAGCCGTTCCACGAGCGGCGGCGTGCAGCGGTGCACCGGGATGGTCAGCGTGACCGGCTTGTTCGCCGGGTTGCTGGTGACGTCCGGCATGGACATGTCCATCGCCATGATCCGCGGGGTGTCGTCGCGCCGGTCCACCCGGCCCTTGACCACCACGATGGCGTCCTCGGCGATGTACTGCCCGATCACCTCGTACGTGTTCGGGAAGAACAACGTCTCCACGCCGCCGGCCAGGTCCTCCAGGGTGGCCGACGCCCAGGCCCGGCCCTGCTTGGTGACCCGGCGCTGCACACCGGACAGGATGCCCGCCAGGGTGACCACCGCGCCGTCGGGCACCGTGCCCTCCTCGGACAGCGCGGCGATGGTGGTGTCGGCGGCCGCGCCGAGCACGTGTTCCAGGCCGAACAGCGGGTGGTCGGAGACGTACAGGCCGAGCATCTCGCGCTCGAACGCGAGCTTGTCGCGCTTGTCCCACTCCCCCTCGCCGATGATCGGCATGACCGTGGTGGTGCCGCCGGTCTCCGCCTCGCCGAAGCCGGCGCCGAACAGGTCGTACTGGCCGACCGCCTCCTTGCGCTTGACGTCGGCGTACGCGTCGATGGCGTCGGCGTGCACCGCGAGCAGGCCCTTACGCGGGTGCTTGAGGGAGTCGAACGCCCCGGCCTTGATCAGCGATTCGATGGTCTTCTTGTTGCAGACCACGGCGTCGACCTTGGACAGGAAGTCGTAGAAGTCGGCGTAGTCGCCCTTCTCCTCGCGGCACCGCATGATCGAGGCGACCACGTTCGCGCCGACGTTGCGCACCGCGCCGAGACCGAAGCGGATCTCCTTGCCGACCGGGGTGAACGGCCCGGCGGAGGTGTTCACGTCCGGCGGCAGCACCTGGATGCGCATCCGGCGGCACTCGGAGAGGTAGAGCGCCATCTTGTCCTTGTCGTCACCGACGGAGGTGAGCAGGGCGGCCATGTACTCGGCCGGGTAGTGCGCCTTGAGGTAGGCGGTCCAGTAGGAGACCAGGCCGTACGCGGCGGAGTGCGCCTTGTTGAACGCGTAGCCGGCGAACGGGACCAGCACGTCCCACACGGCCTGGACGGCCTCGTCGGAGTAGCCGCGCTCGCGGCAGCCGTCCCGGAACGGGATGAACTCCTTGTCCAGGATCTCCTTCTTCTTCTTACCCATCGCCCGGCGCAGCAGGTCGGCCTGGCCGAGCGTGTAGCCGGCGAGGATCTGCGCGGCGCGCTGCACCTGCTCCTGGTAGACGATCAGGCCGTGCGTGGGCGCGAGGATCTCGCGCAGCGGCTCCTCCAGCTCCGGGTGGATCGGGGTGATCTCCTGGAGCCCGTTCTTGCGCAGCGCGTAGTTGGTGTGCGAGTCCACGCCCATCGGGCCGGGCCGGTAGAGCGCCAGGACGGCGGAGATGTCCTCGAAGTTGTCCGGCTTCATCAGCCGCAGCAGCGAGCGCATGGGCCCGCCGTCGAGCTGGAACACGCCGAGCGTGTCACCGCGGGCCAGCAACTCGTACGCCGCCTTGTCATCCAGCGGCAGACCGAGCAGGTCCAGCTCCCGGCCGTGGTTGAGCTGGATGTTCTTCACCGCGTCGTCGATGATCGTCAGGTTGCGCAGGCCGAGGAAGTCCATCTTCAGCAGCCCGAGCGACTCGCAGGTCGGGTAGTCGAACTGCGTGATGATGACGCCGTCGGAGTCGCGCCGCATCAGCGGGATGTGCTCGATGATCGGCTCGGCGGACATGATGACGCCGGCCGCGTGCACACCGGTCTGGCGGATCAGGCCCTCGATGCCCTTGGCCGTCTCGATGACCTTCTTGACGTCCGGGTCGGACTCGTAGAGGCCGCGGATCTCGCCCGCCTCGGCGTAGCGGGGGTGCTTCGGATCGAAGATGCCGGACAGCGGGATGTCCTTGCCCATCACCGCCGGGGGCATGGCCTTGGTGATCCGGTCGCCGACCGCGTACGGGAAGCCGAGCACCCGGGCCGAGTCCTTGATCGCGGCCTTCGCCTTGATCGTGCCGAACGTGGCGATCTGCGCGACCTTGTCCTCGCCCCACTTGTCGGTCACGTACTTGATGACCTCGCCGCGCCGGCGCTCGTCGAAGTCGATGTCGACATCCGGCATGGAGACGCGCTCGGGATTGAGGAACCGCTCGAAGATCAGGCCGTGCGGGATCGGGTCGAGGTCGGTGATGCCCAGCGCGTACGCCACGAGCGAGCCGGCCGCCGAGCCACGCCCCGGTCCGACCGCGATGCCCTGGCTCTTGGCCCACTGGATGAAGTCGGCGACCACGAGGAAGTACGACGGGAAGCCCATCTGGATGATGACGCCCAGCTCGTACTCGGCCTGGACGACGTGGCCCTCCGGGATGCCGTTCGGGAAGCGGCGCGCCAGGCCGGCGAACGTCTCCTTGCGGAACCAGGACTCCTCGGTCTCGCCCTCGGGGATGGGGAACCGCGGCATCAGGTTGTGGAACGTGAACATGCCCGCCGGATCGACCTTCTCGGCCACCAGCAGCGTGTTGCGGCAGCCCTGCTGCCACAGCTCGGAGGAGTCGACGGCGCGCATCTGGTCGGCGGACTTGACGAAGTAGCCGCCGCCCTCGAAGCGGAACCGGTTCGGGTCGGCCACGTTGCTGCCGGTCTGTACGCAGAGCAGCACGTCGTGCGCCTCGGCCTGCGCCTCGTGGGTGTAGTGCGAGTCGTTGGTGACCACCGGCGGGATGTCGAGCTTGCGGGCGATCTCGGTGAGCCCCTCGCGGACCCGGCGCTCGATGTCGAGGCCGTGGTCCATGATCTCCAGGAAGTAGTTGTCCTTGCCGAAGATGTCCTGGTATGCGGCGGCGACCTTGAGCGCCTCGTCGAACTGGCCGAGCCGCAGCCGGGTCTGCACCGCGCCGGACGGGCAGCCGGTGGTGGCCATGATGCCCTCGGCGTGCTCGGCGATCAGCTCCATGTCCATCCGGGGCCACTTCACGTAGTGGCCCTCCATGGAGGCGCGCGAGTTGAGCTTGAACAGGTTCTGCAGGCCGTCGCGGTTCTTCGCCCACATGGTCATGTGGGTGATCGCGCCGTTGCCGGAGACGTCGTCGCTCTTCTGCTCGGGGCGGCCCCACTTGACCCGGGCCTTGTGGAAGCGCGACTCCGGCGCGACGTACGCCTCGACGCCGAGGATGGGTTTGACCCCGGCGTCCATGGCCTGCTTGTAGAAGTCGTTCGCGCCGTGCATGTTGCCGTGGTCGGTGATCGCCACCGCCGGCATGCCGAGCCGCGCCGCCTCGGCGAAGAGGTCCTTGAGCCGGGCCGCCCCGTCGAGCATCGAGTACTCGGTGTGTACGTGCAGATGCGCGAACGAATCGCCCATGCGTGGCGCCCCCCGGGTTGTGGATCAAGCTGCGTCGGAGTCGACCGACCCACCCTACCGAGGTGATCGTGCGGGCTCCACCGTCCGCGCCGAGGGTGGTCCGGGTCTCTCCGACCGGCCGGTGTGCGACACGCGATGTCCTTCTCCATTGCAATAGTGTGTGGCACACACTATGGTGTCGGACATGGTCAGCGAAGAGGTCCTCCGGACCCACCTTCAGGAGCTACGGCGCGGCACTGTCGTGGTGGCCGCCCTGGTCGCCCTGCGCCGCCCCGACTACGGCTACGCCCTGCTGCAACGACTGGCCGCGCACGGCTTCGCGGTCGACGCCAACACGCTCTACCCGCTGCTGCGCCGGTTGGAGGACCAGGGCCTGCTGACCAGCGAGTGGAACACCGAGGAGAGTCGGCCGCGCAAGTTCTACCGGACCAGCGCCGACGGCGACGCCGTGCTGAACCGGCTGCTCGACGACATGACCGCGACGCGGGCGTCCGTCACCGTACTGATCGAAGGAGCGGAACGATGAGTTCCCTGACCGACCGTTACGTCGCCGCCACCATGCGGGCCGTGCCCGCGCAACGCCGCCTGGAGATCGCCGAGGAGCTGCGCGGCTCCATCGCCGACATGATCGACGACCGGACCTCGGGCGGGCAGGACCACGCCTCGGCCGAGCGCGAGGTGCTCACCGAGCTGGGCCACCCCGAGAAGCTCGCGGCCCGCTACAGCGACCGCACCCTGCAACTCATCGGCCCGCGCTACTACCTGGCCTGGTGGCGGCTGCTGCGGCTGCTGCTCACCTGGATCCCGGCGATCGTCGGCGTGCTCACCGGCTTGGCCAAGGCGCTGCTCGACGGCGAGCCGGGCGCGGCGATCGGGGCGGCCGTCGTCGCCGCGGTGCAGACCGCGGTGCAGATCGCGTTCTGGGTCACGCTGGTGTTCGCCGTGCTGGAACGCACCCGGACCCCGCTCGGGCTGCCCGAGTGGACCGTCGACCAGCTCCCCGAGGAGACCCGGGAACGGCAGATCAGCCACTCCGACAGCATCGCCTCCGTGGTGTTCCTGCTCGCCACCATCGGCCTCCTGGTCGGCCAGCACTTCCAGCGCTGGACCACCGACAACGGCACCCGGCTGCCGGCGCTCGACCCGGCGCTCTGGAGCTTCTGGCTGCCGGTCCTGATCGTGGTGCTGCTGGCCACCGTCGGCCTGGAGATCGCCAAGTACCGGTCCGGGCGGTGGACCTGGCCGCTGGTGGCGGTCAACGCGGTGCTCAACGTGGCCTTCGCCGCCCCGGTGCTCTGGCTGCTCGCCACCGACCGGCTGCTCAACCCGGAGCTGGTCGAGCGGTTCGCCTGGCTGCGGGACGGCGGGACCGTCGAGTTCGCCCGGGTGGCGAGCGCGGTGGTCGTGCTGGTCGCGATCTGGGACGTGATCGAAAGCGCGGTCAAGGCCGGCCGCGCCACCCGCTGAAGTCGGGCCGATCCTCCGGCCGTCCCGGCACCGTCGGCGCCGGGACGGCCGGCCGTCGGCTGCCCGACTCAGCGGCGGCGGCGCGGCCACCCCGGGCATAGCCTGATCTCCCGCACCACCGGCGAGCACTGGACACCCTGATGCCCCTCCCCGACGGCACGGACGAGCTGGCCCGCTCGGCCGCACGCGGCGACCGGCAGGCACTCGACGCGCTGCTGGCCGCCGTCCGGCCGGACGTGCTGCGCCAGTGCGCTCGCCTGCTGCCCCACCGGCAGGACGCCGAGGAGGCCTGCCAGGACGCCCTGCTCGCGCTCGCCCAGGGGATCGCCGGGTTCGAGGGGCGGTCGTCGTTCGACACCTGGCTGTACCGGATCACCGCCAACCGGGCCCGCTCCACCTACCGCACGTTGCGGCGACGGTGGCAGCGGGAGGCCGGCGGGGTTCCGCTGCCGGACCCGCCCGACCCCCGCCGGACCAGCGTGGTCGCCGGCACCCGGCTCGACCTGCTGGACGCGCTCGACGCGATCCCCCCGGACCTCGCCGAGGCGGTGACTCTGCGCGACGTGCTCGGGCTGAGCTACCGGGAGATCGCCGGCCTGCTCGGCGTGCCGGAGGGCACCGTCAAGTCCCGCATCCACGAGGCCCGGCGGCAACTGCGGCTGCGGCTGTCCGATGCGTGAGCCGGCCCGCCGCCGGGGCGGCGTCGCGCTCGTCGCGCTCGCCGCCCTCGCCGGGACGCCCGCCTGCGCCGACCGCCCGGTCTCGCCACTTCCGGCACGGCCGGCGGTGACCAGCGCCGTCGCCACCGCGCCGCCCACCGCCGCGATCCCACCCCGGCCCACCCCGGCGCCGCAGGCGAGCACGCCGGTGCCGGCCCCGTCGAGCAGACCGGCGGTCCCACGTACGCGGCCACGACCACCGGCCGCGCCCCGGAGCACCCGGCCCGCCCGACCGGTACGCACCACCGCCCCGGCCGCGTGCTTCGGGCCGGTCCGCCACGACCTGATCCTTGCCGAGACCGAACTGGCGCTGGTGAGGTCACTCTGCTTCGCCGCCGGTGGAATCCTGCGGATCCAGGGCATCGGCCCGGGTGAGGTGACAGTGGACCGGGAGGACCTGGTCTCGCAGAGCTACGAGGCCGGGGTGGTGGACATCCGGTTCGTACGCGTCGGCACCGTGGTCGTCACCATCCCGCAGGACGGGCGCGCGTACCCGATCACCATGGTGGTGGTCTGACCGCGCCGCCTACCCGGCCCGCACCCCGGCGAGCACCCCGTCGACGAAGTCCGCGCCCGCGTCCGGCGGCGGGACGAGCTGGACGTAGAGCAGACCGGACCGGCCGGTGGCCGGGCCGGCCGCCTCGACGATCACCGGGCGGGCGGTGGGGCAGGTGTACGTGACCACGGTCCACTCGACGCCGCCCTGCCGGGAACGCCGCGGCGGTGATGCGACGCAGTCGGAGTGCGGCCGTCCGGCGAGGAAGGCCGCCGGACCGGTCCGGCGCGCCGCACCGGTGGAGAGGCCGACGAACGCGCCGGGCAGCGTGGGGTCGGCCACCCAGTTTCCCGGATCCGGGGAGATCACCAGCGCCGGTTCGAGACGGCCGTCGTCGCCGTACTGTCCGGCCCAGCCGGCGCCCTCGGCCCGCCAGCCCGCCGGCAGGATCACGGTCAGCGGTCCACTGCGGCCCACCGCACCGGCCGGGACGGGGTGGATCGCGTCCCCCGCGCTCGTGGCGGCGACGGCGATCGTCACCGCGACCGCGGCGACGGCCGGCAGTGGGCGCGGCGCCCGCCGGGCCGGGGACAGAGCCGGCCCGCCCGCCACCGCGCGCCGCAACGCCCGCCGGAACGCGTCCGCGTCCGGGTGGCGGTCGGCCGGGCGTACGGCGGTGGCGGTCCGCAGCACACCGTCCACAGCCGCCGGCACCCCGGGACGCAGGCGTGAACCGGCCGGCCCGCCCGGTGGGCCCGCCCGGCCGAGCAGCCGCAGTCCCAGGCGGCCCAGTCCGAAGACGTCGGCGCGGGTGTCGACCACCGCCAGCGGGTCGTCCTGCTCCGGCGCCATGTAGCCGGGCGTGCCGGCCCGGGCGGTCAGCCCGGAGGCGACGGCGAGCGCCTTGGCCAGCCCCAGGTCGGCGATGAGCACCCGCTCACCGTCCGGACCGGAGTGGAACAGGACATTGCTCGGTGTCAGGTCCCGGTGCACCACCCGGTGCCGGTGCAGCACCGCCACCCCGGCCGCGATCCCGTCGAGCACCGCCAGGGCCTCCGCCACCGGCAGTGGGCCGCGCGCCAGCCGGTCCCGTAGGCTGCCGCCGTCCGCCCAGGCCAGCACGGCGTACGGACGGCCGTCGGGCAACTCCCCCACGGCGTGCACCCGGACCAGGCGGTCGTGGTCCAGCCGCCGCAGCAGCCGGGCCTCGTCGAGGAACCGTTCCCGCACCCGCAGGTCGTGGCTCCAGTTCTCGGCCAGCACCTTGACCGCGACCCGGCCGGCGAGGGCCGGGTCGTACGCGAGCCAGACCGTGGCGAAGGAGCCCGTGCCGAGCAGGCGCTCCACCCGGTACGCCCCGATCCACGCCGGCGTGATCATCGCACCACCTCCGGGACCGCCACCGGGGCCACCACTTCGACGGTAGACGATCCGCCGAACCGAACCGCCGCGGTCGGAGACCAACAGGACAGGAGAACCCGACGGAAGGAGATCGACCATGAACCGTATCCCGTCCACCGTCCTCGCCTGTCTGCTGGCGCTCGCCGGCGCCGTGCCGGGCGCCGCACCGGTGGCCGCCGGCCCACCGGTGCGCACGGCGGCCGCCGGCGGCGGTGACGGCACGCCGGTGCGCGTCCGGTCGGCTGTCGCGGAGAACGCGGTGCTCAGCGTCCGGGGCGCCGGCCCGTTCCGGATCGGCGCCCGGCTGGACCGGCTCGTCGCTGCCGGGCTGATCGACTGGACGGCGCCCGGCTGCCCCGGAGTGGTGCACGCCGGTGTCACCGGCTCCTGGGCCGGGGCGATCCTGCTGACCTTCCGGGACGCCCGGCTCGTGTCGGTGGGTACGGCCACCGCGCCGCCGCGCTCCCCGGCCGGCGGTTCGGTCGGGATGTCCTTCGCCGAACTGGAGCGCATCTACGGGCCGCGCGGCAGCATGATCCGCAACGACGCGGATGACGCCGAGGCGTACCTGGTCCGGTTCGGGTCGCGGGTCGAACTGTTCAGCGACCACCCGATCCGGCCCGGGGTCGGCTACTACGAGGCCGGTCTGGCGTCGTACGTCGAGCGGGGGTTCCGGCAGGGCTGCTGCTGCTGAGCCACCGGGAACCGCCTGAGCGCGGGCGCGGCCGTCGCGCCGGGCCCGCGCTCAGGCCGCCCGCCACTCCCGGGCCAGCAACGCGTAGACCACCTCGTCGGTCCACTCCCCCTTGACGAACTCGTTCTCCCGCAGGTGCGCCTCCCGGCGCATGCCCAGCCGCTCCAGCACCCGGGCCGAGGCGGTGTTGCGGGCGTCCAGCCGGCCGACGATCCGGTGCAGGCCCAGCCCGTCGAAGCCGATCCGCAGCAGCTCCCGCGCCGCCTCGGTGACGTACCCCCGGCCGGTGTGCGCGGGATGCGCCACGTACCCGATCTCGCCCTGCCGGTGCTCGCCGCTGGCCCAGCTCAGCAGCACGTCCCCGGCGAACTCGCCGGTGTCCGCCACCGTCAGGGCGAGGTTGAGCACGTCACCGGGGGCGCGCAGCGCGGTCCGCCGGACCAGCCGCTCGATGGCGGCGCGGGCGGCGTCGTCGTCGTACGGCTGGTGGTAGAGGTAGCGGGTCACCTCCGGGCGGCCCCGGTAGTCCCGGACCACCGCCAGGTCGTCGGCGGTGAAGGCGCGCAGCAGCAGGCGCTCGGTGCGTATCGGCAGATCGGGCACGAACACCCCGGCAGGCTACGTCGCGGCTGTCGTCCGGCCCACCCGATTACGCCCCGCGCACCGCGCCGGCCGTGTCGGTGGCATGGTCGTACGGTGAGCACCGCACCCACCACCGCCTGGCGCCGGCCGGTTCCCACCGCCGCGCAGCTGCGCGCCGACCTCTGGGTCGGACTCGCGGTCACCGTGCTGGCCCTGTTCGAGCTGACGCTGGCGCACAGCACCGGGGCCTTCCTGCTCGGGCCGCCGCCGAGCCTCGGCGAGCAGGTCGGGTGGACAGTGGCGGTGACCGCCCCGCTCGCCGTACGGCGGCGGTGGCCCGCCACCGTCGCGGTGCTCGTCTCGATCGCGTTCATCGCGGGGCAGGCACGGGCGGTACCGCTCGCCCAGCTCCCGTCGGGCGCGTTGTTCGCCGCCCTTTACACGCTCGGCGCGTGGGGCGCCGACCGGCGGCTGGCCGGGCGGCTGCGCGCCGCCATCATCGTGGCGATGTTCGGCTGGCTCGCGCTGTCCCTCGCGCTGCGGGCGGACCAGATCTCGGCGGCTTCCTTCGCCGACGCCGCCGGCCCGGTGCCGCCGGTGCTCGCGGCGGTGGTGAACGGGGTGTTCTACAACCTGCTGTTCTTCGGGTTCGCCTACTACTCCGGACAGACCGCCTGGGTGGCCGCCCACCGCCGGCACGAACTGCGGGAGCAGGCCGAGCAGTTGCGCCGGTCGCAGGCGGAGGCGCGCGAGCGCGCGGTGATGGGCGAGCGGGTCCGCATCGCCCGGGAGCTGCACGACGTGGTCGCCCACCACGTGTCGGTGATGGGCGTGCAGGCGGCCGCGTGCCGGCGTGTGTTCGACCGCGACCGGGACAAGGCGCGTACCGCGCTGGCCGCCATCGAGGAGACGGCCCGCACCTCGGTCGACGAGCTGCGCCGGATGCTCGGCGTGCTGCGCGACCCGGACGCCGCGGCCGGCGCGGCCACCGCGCTGGAGGACACCGCCGGCCTCGACGAGGTCCGCGCGCTGGTGGACCGGGCCCGGGAGGCCGGGCTGCGGGCCGAACTCGGGGTGTACGGGGAACCGGTGCCGTTGCCGCGCTCGGTGTCGCAGGCAGCGTACCGGACCGTGCAGGAGGCGGTGACGAACGTGGTCAAGCACGCCCACGCGACCACGCTCGACGTGCGCGTCCGCTATCTGGCGAGGGAACTGGAGATCGACGTGAGCGACGACGGACACGGCGGCGCGCCGGCTGCCGGGACCGGGCTCGGCCTGATCGGCATGCGGGAGCGGGTCGCCGCCCACGGCGGTGAGGTGGAGACCGGGCCACGCCCCGGCGGCGGGTTCCGGGTCCGGGCCCGCATGCCGCTGCCGGTCGAGGCCGCCGGGCGGGCGGCGTGAGCGCGCCGGTACGGGTGCTGCTCGTCGACGACCAGCACCTGGTCCGGACCGGCTTCCGGGTGATCCTCGAGGTGGAGGACGACATCGAGGTGGTCGGTGAGGCCGCCGACGGGCAGCGCGGGGTGTCGATGGCGTCCGCGCTGCGGCCGGACGTGGTGCTGATGGACGTGGAGATGCCCGTTCTCGACGGGCTGGAGGCCACCCGCCGGATCACCGCCGACGCGACGCCGGGCGGCCCGGCGGTGCTGATCCTCACCACGTTCGACAGGGACGACTACCTGTTCGCCGCGTTGCGGGCCGGGGCGAGCGGCTTCCTGCTGAAGAACGGCACGCCGGAGGACCTGGTCGAGGCGGTGCGGGTGGTGGCGCGCGGCGAAGGGCTCATCGCGCCGGCGCTCACCCGGCGGGTGATCTCCACGTTCGCCCGGCCCGGCGCGGCGCCGCCGGATCCCCGGCACGACGCGGCGACGGCGGACCTGACCCCGCGCGAGCGGGAGGTGCTGGAGCTGGTCGCGCGCGGGGCCAGCAACGCCGAGATCGCGGACGTCCTGCGCGTCGGGGAGGCGACGGTGAAGACGCACGTCAGCCGCGTGCTGGCCAAGCTCGGGCTGCGCGACCGGGTGCAGGCGGTGGTGTTCGCGTACGAGCACGGCGTGGTGCGCCCCGGGGGATGATGCCCCGTCCCCCGCGCGACGGACCTCGTGATCGCCCTACGGTGGGACGACGGGAGGGACGGCCGGCCGTAGCGTCGGGATCATGACCAGCGTGCTCCGCCTCGACGGCGTCGACCGCAGCTTCGGCGGCCGTCAGGTGCTCAAGGACGTCTCCTTCGACGTGACCGCCGGGCGCATGACCGGATTCGTCGGCGGCAACGGCGCCGGCAAGACCACCACCATGCGGATCGTCCTCGGCGTGCTCGCCCCGGACGCCGGGCAGGTGACGTGGCGGGGGCAGCCGCTCACCCGCGAGGCCCGGGCCCGGTTCGGCTACATGCCCGAGGAACGCGGCCTCTATCCCAAGATGACGCCCCGCGAGCAGGTCATCCACCTCGGCCGCCTGCACGGGCTGGACGCCGCCGGGGCCCGCCGCCGCACCGACGCGCTGCTGGAGCGGGTCGGTCTCGGTGAGCGGGCCGGCGACCTGCTGGAGACGCTGTCGCTGGGCAACCAGCAGCGCGCGCAGATCGCCGCCGCGCTGGTGCACGACCCGGAGGTGCTGATCCTGGACGAGCCGTTCTCCGGGCTCGACCCCCTCGCCGTCGACATGGTGGTGGCGGTGCTGCGGGAACGCGCCGCCGCCGGAGCGCCGGTGCTCTTCTCCAGCCACCAGCTCGACGTGGTGGAACGGCTCTGCGACGACCTGGTGCTCATCGCGGGCGGCACCATCCGGGCCGCGGGCCCGCGCGAGGAGTTGCGCGCCGCGTACACCCTGCCCCGGTTCTCGCTCGTGGTCGACGGCGACGCCGGCTGGCTGCGGGACCAGCCCGGTGTGCGGCTGGTCGACCTCGACGGCGCCCGCGCGGTGGTCGAGGTGGACCCGCCCGCCGACGACCAGGCGGTGCTGCGCGCCGCGCTGGCCCGCGGCCCGGTGCGCGCGTTCGGCCCGGTCACCCCGTCCCTCGCCGAGATCTTCCGAGAGGTCAACCAGTGAACACGATCCAGGCCACCCGGCTGATCGCGGCCCGCGAGATCAAGGTCAAGATCCGCGACAAGACGTTCCTCTACAGCACGCTGATCTTCCTGCTGCTCGCCGTCGTCGCCACCGTGGTGCCGGCGATGCTGAACAGCGGTCCGTCCACCGTGGCGGTGACCGCCGCCGGCGCCGAGCCGCTGCGCGCCGCCGGGCTGGACGTCCTCGTGGTCGCCGACGACGGCGCCGCCGAGCAGGCGGTACGCGACGGCGACGCGGACGCCGCGGTGGTCACCGGTCCGGTCGTGGTCGCCGACGAGCGGGCCCCGGACGACGTGGTCTCCGCGCTCAGCGCGGCCCCGCAGGTACGGCTGCTGGACCCGGACGCGGTGGACCCGCTCCTCGCGTACCTGGTGCCGTTCGCCTTCGCGTTCGTCTTCTTCTTCCTGTCCCAGACGTTCGGGTTGCAGATCGCGCAGAGCGTCACCGAGGAGAAGCAGACCCGGATCGTGGAGATCCTGGTGGCCGCCGTGCCGGCCCGGGCGCTGCTGGCCGGCAAGATCCTCGCCGCCGGCGCGCTGGCGCTGGGGCAGATCACAGTGATCGCGGCCGCCGCGCTGATCGGGATGCGCCTGACCGGCGGCGGTGACCTGCTGGGCCTGATCGCGCCGGCCGTCGGCTGGTTCGTGCCGTTCTTCCTGTGCGGCTTCCTGCTGCTGGCGGCCATGTGGGCGGCCGCCGGGGCGCTGGTGAACCGGCAGGAGGACATCGCCGGGGCGTCCACCCCGGTGCAGCTCGCGGTGATGGCACCGTTCTTCGCGGTGGTGTTCCTCCACGACAACGCCACGGCCATGCGGATCATGTCGTACCTGCCGTTCTCGTCGCCGACCGCGATGCCGGTACGGCTGTTCACCGGCGACGCGGCGACGTGGGAGCCGTTCGTGTCGCTGGCGCTGCTGCTGCTCGCGGCGGCCGGGTTCCTGCTCGCCGGAGCCCGGGTCTACGAGGGCTCGCTGCTACGCACCAACGGGCGGACCTCGGTGCGGGCCGCGTGGCGGCAGCGCGAGCCGATCGCCTGACCCGCGCGATACGCCGAGCGCCGGCCACCCGAGTGGGTGGCCGGCGCTTCGCGCGTCGGGCCGGGGTCAGCCGACCGCTCCTATATCTAGACCGCGTGCCGTGAGGCTTAAGCTCTCTCATAGTCATTCTCTCCTGAAATAGCTGAGGCCCCTACCAGAACGGCAGGGGCCTCAAGGTTGTTCGGTTACTTTGCTGCTTCTCGCTCTTCCCGATACTTAGCCCTGGCGTCAAGGTAGGACTCGTAACGCTCATACTTGCGCTGCTTCTGTACGTCCAGAGCTTCAAGAGCCGCCTCAACTGAACCATGCTTCTTGGTGTATGCCTTAGCAGCGACAATCAGGAAACGATCATCTAACCTGTGAGCCACCCCCGCTTTCATGGAGCTTCTTGACCATGGTCTGATGGCCGTGGGGGAGGAAGTCGTCCGTGGCAGCACCGAAGAAGTACCCCGATG
>NZ_JBIAIY010000011.1:95881-275839 GCF_042871665.1 Micromonospora sp. NPDC005686 | reverse complement strand
CAGCCCGAGCGCGGCTGCGCCAACGCACCCGTGGACGACCACCGGTACGACGACGGCAGACTGCACGTACCACCCGGCGGCGGCGTGGTCGGCGGTGCGGTGGTCGGCGGCGCGGTGGTGGGTGGCGCGGTGGTGGGTGCGCCGGTCGGGTCGCCCGTCGGCGTGGTGGTTCCGCCGGTGCAGGTCACCCCGTTGAGCGCGAAGCTGGTCGGCACCGGGTTGCTGCTGGTCCAGGAGCCGTTGAAGCCGAACGACGTGGTGCCGTTCGTCGGGATCGACCCGTTGTAGTCGACGTTGCGCGCGGTGACCGCGGCCCCGCTCTGGGTCAGGCTCGTGTTCCACGACTGGGTCACCGTCTGGCCGGCGCCGAACGACCACGTCAGGGTCCAGCTCGACACCGGGTCGCCCAGGTTCGTGACGGTGACGTTGGCGCCGAAGCCGCCCTGCCACTGCGACGAGATCGCGTAGTTGACCGAGCATCCCGCGGCGGCGGCCCCGGCGGGCAGCGCCACGGCGACGGTCCCCGACGCCAGCAGCGCGGCGCCCGCCGACGCCAATATGGCATTTACTGATCTGGATCTGGACATGGAATGACCTCCTGCGGGGGCAGCGGCTCCGACATTGGCGGTGGCGATTGTTTTGTGAGCGTTAACGGCCGCGTCAGGGATGTTACGGGAGCGCTCCCATGCACTCAACAATTCATTTCCGCGCCCACCGCGCCGCATGCCGTCGCCCGCCCGCGCTAACGCGCGCTCGCCCCGCCCCGCCCCGGTCCTCCGGATCATGAGGTTGACCGAGCTCGATGCGGACAGATCCGCGGCCCGACGTCATGGTCGACGCGGCGGAGGCGGGCGGGCGGAGGGTGAGTGGGGGTGGGGTGGGGGTCAGGCGGGGGTGCAGGGGGTGTCGCCCGCGGTGCAGGCGGCGGGGGCGTCGTGCGCCGGGTCGCGGACGTCGAAGCGGATCGTGGCGGACTCGCCGCCCGGCAACGCGCCACCGGTGAACGTGACCACGGTGCCGTCCTGCTTCGCCTCGGCCCCGCTCACGCTGCCCACGATGGCGCCGTCGTGCAGCGTCACGGTGACCGTCCAGACCGGACGCGGCGACGGTCCGGGGTTGCGCAGCACCACCTGGCCCCGGTAGCCGAAGACCCGGTCGTTGACCGTCTCGTAGGTGGCGCTCAGCGGCGCCGCCGCCACCGTCGAGGGCGTCGGGCTCGGCGTACGGCTGCGGGTGGGTGACGGTGTCGGTGAGGGCGACGCGCTGCGGCGGCTCGCGCTGGGCGTGGGCCGCGCGGTCGTCGGGCGGGCCGACGGCGTGGCGCTGGACGGCATGACGAGCGACGTCGTGGGCAGCGGCGCGGCCGGCGCGGGCGGGTCGTCACCGGTTGCCCACACAGTCGCCCCGGCCGCCGCGGCGAGCAGCGTCACCGCGCCGGCCGCCAGCAGCACCCGGCGCCGCCCGGGCCGGCGGTGATCGTCGCCGAGGAGCCGGACCACGGGCAGTTCGGCGGTCAGCCCGCCCTCGGCGCGGCGCAGGTCGACGTTCTGGAACGCCAGCCAGTCGAGGATCGCCGGCAGCCGTCCGGTGACTGCCTGCTCGTGCTGCGCGGCGCGGGCGTCGGCGTCCCAGTCGCCGTCCTCGAGGACCTCGCGTACCGACAGCCGGGTGCCGTGCGCGGTGGGGGTCAGGTCGCAGGCGAACCGGGTGGCCCGGCCGTCCTCCTGGCAGCGGACCACCAGCCGTTGCGGCGCGCGCAGCTCGACGGTCTCCACCTCGGTGTCGCTGTCGTAGCCGGGCAGCGCGGCGGTGGCCAGGATCCACCGGTCGGACCCGGGCGCGCTGTCGGCGAACCACTTGGCCAGCAGCGCACGTTCCGTGAGCGCCCGCCAGACCCGGGCGGGCGGGTGGAACAGGTCGACCTCGGTGACGATCTCGATCACGCGGAGACTCTAGGTCCTGTGTCAAGGCCGGCGCGGGGCGCTGTCGCCGACCGGCTCGGCCGGCCGCTGCCGTGCCGGATGGCGACGAGCGCGGTCCGGGCCCCGTCGCACGGCCGCCGGTCTCGGGGACGGCTCAGCCGTCCGCCGGGGCGGCGCGGGCGAGCACGTCGCGCAGCACGTCGCGCAGGGTTCGCCCGGGATGTTCCAGCCACTCGTGGGCGGCGACGCGCAGGGACGCGAGGAACGTCGCGGCGACGACCCGGGCCCGCAGCGGCGCGTCGGGTCCGCTCAACCGGCGGGCCAGCTCCGCGGCCAACTCCCGCTCCTGGGCCGCGTACGCGCCGACCTGGTGGGCGGCCAGGGCCGGGTGGCCGTGCAGCCGCCGGCGCCGGTTGAGCCAGGGCTCGGCCGGGTCGTCGTAGCCCTCCTCCGCCTGGACCAGGGCGGCCCGGGTCAGCGTGGCCCACGGCCCGAGTTCCGCCGGCTGCTCCGCGACCAGCGCGAGCAGCCGGCGCAGCCGCAGCGTGTCGCCGTGGAAGAGGGCCTCCTCCTTGCCACTGAAATAGTTGGAGAACGTACGCCGGGAGACGTTCGCGGCGTCGGCGATGGCCTCGACGGTGATCCGGTCCGGGCCGTGCTCGACGGCGAGCGACAGCGCGGCCTCGTGCAGCGCGAGGCGGGTGGCCGCCTTCTTGCGTTCCCGCAGCCCGGTGCACTCCTCCATGCGGCTTAGCGTAGGTGAGCGATTTCTCAATGGGCAAACTTGCCTACCGGGCAAGGTTTAGTGTTGATTGCTTGAGGCAACGAAGCGGCCAACCCCATCGACACATCTGGAGGACGCGCGGATGAGCGCACCCACCGCGACGGCTGAGGCCGCCCCGATGACCAAGCGGCAGACGCTGGAGGCACTCAGCGGCCTGCTGCTCGTGCTCTTCGTGGCCATGCTGAGCGCCACCGTGGTCTCGACCGCCCTGCCGAAGATCATCGGAGCGCTCAACGGCTCCCAGACGCAGTACACGTGGGTGGTCACCGCCACCCTGCTCACCGCCACGGCGACCACCCCGATCTGGGGCAAGCTGGCCGACCTGTTCAACAAGAAGCTGCTGATCCAGATCGCCATCGTGGTGTTCCTGGTCGGGTCGGTCGCGGCCGGCTTCGCGCAGAGCGCCGGGCAGCTCATCGCCGCCCGCGCCTTCCAGGGCATCGGCGTCGGCGGTCTCCAGGCGCTGGTCCAGGTCGCCATCGCGGCCATGATCCCGCCGCGCGAGCGAGGTCGCTACAACGGCTACCTGGGTGGCGTGATGGCGCTGGCCACCGTCGGCGGCCCGCTGCTGGGCGGCCTGATCGTGGACACCTCCTGGCTCGGCTGGCGCTGGTGCTTCTTCGTCGGTGTGCCGGTCGCGGCCGTCGCGCTGTTCCTGCTCCAGATCACCCTGCACCTGCCCACCGTGCGCCGGAAGAACGTCAAGATCGACTACCTCGGCGCCACGCTCATCGCCGCCGGCGTCAGTGTGCTGCTCATCTGGATCTCGTTCGTCGACGACTCGTTCGCCTGGCTCTCCTGGCAGACCGGCGCCATGGTCGGCGGCGCGGTGCTGCTGCTCGCGCTCGCCGTGTGGGTGGAGGCGCGAGCCGCCGAGCCGGTGGTGCCGCTGCACATCGTCCGCGAGCGCACCACCGCCCTGGCGATCCTGGGCAGCCTCGCGGTCGGCATGGCGATGTTCGGCGGCGCGGTCTTCCTCGGCCAGTACTTCCAGATCGGCCGCGGCTACAGCCCGACCGAGGCCGGCCTGCTCACCATCCCGATGATGGCCGGCGTGCTGATCTCCTCGATCGTGGCGGGCCGGATGATCACCGCCAGCGGGAAGGTCAAGCCGTACATCGTGTTCGGGGCGGTCGTGCTCGTGATCGGGTTCGGCATGCTCGGCACCATCGACCACGAGACCTCGCTGGTCTTCGTCGGCATCGCGATGTTCATCGTCGGCGTCGGTGTCGGCATGACCATGCAGAACCTGGTGCTCGCGGTGCAGAACACGGTGTCGCTCAAGGACATCGGCGCGGCCAGCGCCAGCGTCGCCTTCTTCCGCTCGCTCGGCGGCACCATCGGCGTGTCGGTGCTCGGCGCGGTGCTGGCCCGCCGGGTCACCGACCGGATCACGCACGACCTGGCCGCGGCCGGCATCCCCACCTCCGGCGGAGGCGGCAGCACGCTCAACCTCGACGCGTTGCCCGAGCCGGTCCGGCAGATCGTCCGGGCCGCATACGGGGACGCGACCGGGCATATCTTCCTGATCTCGGCCGCCATCGCGGTGGTCGGTATCGTTGCGGCGCTGCTGCTGCGTCCGGTCACCCTGCGTTCCAGCCTCGATCTGCCGGACACCGGCCGTTCGGTGGCGGTGGGAGCGGACGCCGTCGACGGCGCGCCCGCCTTCGACGAGGTGAGCGTGGACTCGGCCGGCCGGGAGGAACGCGCCCGCCGCTGAGCCCGTACTCCCAGGGCCGTCGCCGACCCCGGCGGCGGCCCTGGTCCGTGGGGGGACGAACCGAAGGAGGAGCCGTGGACGTCACGCGGACCGCGCCCGCTCGTCTCGCCGCATGGCAGCGGGTGGCGCGTGAGCTGGCGCTCGTCGCCGTGCTCTTCCTGGCCTACAAGGTGGGCCGGCAGGTGGTGACCGGGCAGGCCGAGACGGCCCTGGCCAACGGCGAGTGGATCTGGCGGCTGGAGCGTCTGCTGCGCCTGCCCGACGAGGCACTCGCGCAGGGGCCGCTGCTGGCGCACGAGCCGCTGATGCGGGCCGTCAACTCCTACTACGCCTTCGTGCACTTCCCGGCCACGGTGCTCTGCCTGGTCTGGCTCTGGCTGCGCCGCCCGGCCCACTACCTGCGGCTGCGGCGGGCCCTGGCGGCGCTCACCGCGGCGGCGCTCGTGCTCCACATCTGGGTCCCGCTCGCGCCACCGCGGCTGACCGCCCTCACCGGGATGGTCGACACCGGCGCCCGGTACGGCCCGAGCGTCTACGGCCCCCCGGACACCGACCAGCTCAGCAACCAGTACGCGGCCATGCCCTCGCTGCACGTGGGCTGGGCGCTGGCGATCGCGCTGGCGCTGATGGCGGTCACCGGCGGACGCCGCCGCTGGCTGTGGTTGCTCCATCCACTGGCCACCGCGTTCGTCGTGGTGGTCACCGGCAACCACTACTGGCTCGACGGCGTCGTCGCGGTGGCGCTGCTCGGGCTGATCCTGGCCGTGCTGCCGACGCCCGCGCCGGACCGGCCGGCGCTCGCGACCGGGCCGGCGCGCCCGCACGTGGTTCCGGCGCCGCGCCGCCCCGGCCGCCGCCGGAACCCGAAGGTCCCGGCGACGGCCGACGTGCGGCTGCGGCCACCCGGCCGCGGCTGAGGAGCGGTCAGCGCAGCGTGCAGACCGTCCCGTTGAGGCGGAACGCCGTCGGTGGCACGTTAGGTCCGCTGTACGCGCCGACGAAGCCGACGGTGGTGCTCCCGCCGTCGGCGGCGAGCCGCCGGTTGTCGGCGGTGGGCGTCACCCGGACGTTGCGGCCCTGCTGGTCCCAGGTGGCGCTCCACCCGCTGCTCACCTGCTGCCAGCCCGTCGGCCATGTCCAGGTCAGCGTCCAGCCGTCCACCGCCTTCGAGCCGGTGTTGATCACCTCGACGTTCGCCACGTACCCGTTGCCCCAGTCGTTGTCGTCGTTGAACCGCACCGCGCAGGAGCTCTCGGCCGGGCTGCCGGTGGCGAACGTCAGCGGCGGGGACGACCACGAGACCCGCCCGGCGGTGTCCCGGGCGAGCACGTTGACCGTGTAGCGGGCGCCCGGTTCGAGGTTGCCCACCGTGAGCGACGTGCCGGCGGTCTCGCCGAGCTGCTCGCTCACCGCGCCGTGCTGCCGGTGCACCTCGTACTTGGCGATCGGAGCCGCGCCGGGCGTGGCCGCCGGCCAGGAGATGGTCGCCGCGCGGTCGGTCACCGCGCTGGCCGTCGGCCGCCCCGGGGTGCCGGGCCGCCCGGCCGAGCTGCCTGCCGGTCGCAGCACGAGCGTGGTGAGCGAGTACGGCGGCAGCGTCCGGGCGGTCGCGTCGCCCGAGCGCCCGGTGCTGATCGCGGTCGCGCCGTTGGTGAAGGTGTGCACGGTCGGCGCCTCGTCGGCGGGGGTGAACCCGGCGTAGTCGAGTGCCACCGGATGCGCGTTCTCGGGGTCCTTGTTGAGCAGCAGGACCGCGAGGCTGCCGTCCGGCCGGCGGACCGCGTGCGCGGCCACCAGCGGCTCGTCGGTTCCGGCGCGGACGAGCTGGTCACCGGGCCGGGCGAACAGGTTCATCATGGACAACGCGTGGTACGGCGCGAACGGCGTGTTGAACGCCGGCTGGCACACCTCGCCGTCGCTCGTGCAGTTGCCACTGGACAGCAGCCCGAAGTCGCCGTAGTCGGTCTGCCCGGCCACCTCGGAGACGGTGCCGATGCCGTTGTGCACGTTCCACCACTGCACAGTGAACACGCCCTGTTCCAGCAGGCCGCTGTAGGCGTCGGCCAGGAACAGCGCGCCGGGCGCCGTGGTGCGGCCGGCGTCCACGTTCAGCTCGGTGAAGCTGATCCCGATCCGGTCCGCGCCGGGGCCGGCGTACCGGGCGATCTGCTGGCGCAGCAGCCAGGCCGCGTCGGGCAGGTGGCTGGTGCGGACCAGCGAGTCGGCGGCGCCGCCGCCCGGGTACCAGTGCACGTCCACGAAGTCGATCTTCGGGCCGGCGAGGGAGAGCACTGTCTGGTTCCACGGCCCCGGGTCGGATCCGGCGGTGATCCCGTCCGGCCAGTTGCCGGGCATGGTGAGCACCGCGCCGACCTTGATGCTCGGGTCGACCGCCTTCATCGCGTCGGCGTACTCGATCACCAGCCGCGCGTACTGGGTGGCGCTCTTGTCCGGGTGGTCGTCGGCCTCCCAGGCCGAGCCGTAGTGGCCGTTGCCGTAGTTCTCGTTGCCGACGGTCCACCACTTCGCGCCGTAGCCCTTTGTGACGTTGGCGTAGCGGACCCACGCCGCCGCCTCGGCGGGCGTGCCGGTGCCGTAGTTCGCGATGATCATCGGCTCGGCGCCGACGCGGCGGGCGCCGGCCATGAACGTGTCGAAGTCGGTGTTGGGCGCGACGTAGCCGCCGGGAGCGGTGTGGGTCTCCCAGTGGTAGATGTCGGCGTACGAGCCGCCGGGGTAGCGCAGCATCTTCACGCCCGCGGCCTTGAGCAGGTCGGACGTCTCGGCGCTGCCGAGCTGCGAATCCCAGATGGCGTGGTTGAGGCCGAGCGCGGTGGCCGGGACGGTGGCCAGCCCGGCGCGGGTGTTCACCGTGACGGTGACCGGTTCGGTGGGGTCGGCGGCGGCGACCGGCCCGCCGACAGTGCTGAGCGCGGCGGCGACCAGCAGCAGGCTGGCCGCGAACGCGGTGGATCTCCTCATGCGGGGGTGTCCTCCGGGGAGTGGGACGACGGGGGCGATGCCCGGTCTGCGTCGTCCTCCCGGACGCCTTGCGGCGGCGGGATGCCCAGGAACGACGGTCGGCTCCGCGCGGCGAGCCATCGATCAGGATCATACGCCCGGCGCCGGGCGTGCAGGACTTAATTTATAGATAGGAGTCTTTACTGTTAAGAATGTTTAATTTATGTTCGGGGCACCTTCCGTTCCCCCCGAAGGAGTTGCCACCATGCGACGGACAATCACCCTCCCGCTGCTCACCGCCGGCGCCGTGACCGGCACGCTGGCGCTCGCCGCGCCCGCGCAAGCACACGGCTACGTCTCCTCGCCGCCCAGCCGCCAGGCGCTCTGCGCGCAGAACCGGGTGCCCGACTGCGGCCAGGTCAAGTACGAGCCGCAGAGCGTCGAGGGCCCCAAGGGCCTGCGGAGCTGCCACGCCGGCATCACCCAGTTCGCGGTACTCAACGACGACAGCCGCAACTGGCCGGCCACATCGGTCGGCGGCACCGTCACGTTCACCTGGGTCAACACCGCCCGGCACGCCACCGCCAACTGGGAGTACTGGATCGGCGGCACCCGCGTCGCGGTCGTCGACGGCGGGGGCCGTCAGCCCGGCGCGACCGTGTCCCACACGGTCAACCTCGGCGGATTCTCCGGCCGGCAGAAGCTGCTGGCGATCTGGAACATCTCCGACACCGCAAACGCGTTCTACTCCTGCGTCGACCTCCAGATCGGCGGCGGAGGCGGCAACCCGACCCCGTCGCCCACCCCGACGGCGGCGCCCACCACGCCCGCTCCCTCGCCCGCACCCACCCGGACCAGCACCCCGGCGCCGGGCGGGACGTGGAGCGCCGGGCGGGCGTACCAGGTCGGTGACACGGTGACCTACGACGGCCGCGGCTACCGCTGCCGCCAGGCACACACCGCCATCGCCGGCTGGGAACCGCCGAACGTACCGGCGCTGTGGCAGCAGATCTGAGCCCGCGTACCCGCGCGGCGGAGCCGGCCGGCCCCCGGCTCCGCCGCGCGTCCGCCGCGGCGCTGCCCGGGATGGTGCTCGCGGCCGTGCTCGCCCTGCCCGGGTGCGGCGGCCCGCCCGCCGACCGGTCCGCCCCGGCGCAGGTCCCGTCCGCCACGGCCCCGGACCCGTCCGCCGCGCCGTCCGTCCCGGTCGGCGCGGACGCCGCGGTCAGCGGGATCGATGCGCTGTTCCTGGCCATGATGGTGGCGCACACCGAGCAGACGCTGGAGATCGTCCGGCTCGGCCTCGACCGGGCCGGCGAACCGCGGCTGCGCACACTCGCCGCCGCCGTCCGGGCCACCGAGACAGACGAACTGGCCACCATGCGCCGATGGCTGCGCGAGGCCGGCCCGTCGGCCGCCGCCGCGGCCGCCCGGCACGACCACTCCGGACACAGCGACGCCACCGCCGGACTGGACCGGCTGCGCGCCGCCGCGCCCGCCGACGCCGACCGGGTGCTGCGCGACGTGCTGAGCCGGCACCAGCGCACCGCGGCCGACCTGGCCCGCGCCCAGGTCACCGCCGGGACCGACGAGCGGGTACGCGAACTCGCCCGCCGCATCGACCGCTCCCGTACGGCCGAGGTCGAACTGATGGCCGGGCTGGGCTGAGCGGCGGCCCGGTGCGGGCATGACCTTCGTCACGGTCGCCGCCGCCCGCCCCACCCCGCCAAGGTTCACGAACCGGCGCGCACCAGCCCTTTCCGCGAGCCACCGCAGTGCCCGGGGTCGCCGGGGCGGCGGCCTGCCGCGCCGGCGCGGTTCGTCCTCCGGCTAAACCGGCCGCGTGCTGTCCCAGGTCATCGCTACGCTGTCGCCCGAACGCCGGCCCGCCGCGCGTTCGCCCGCGCTCCGCCGACGGCGCGCGGCGCCGCCACCGCCTCGAAGTGCCGGACCGGATCCCAGGAGACCGTCAGTGACACACCAACCCGTCGCGACGTCGACGAAGCTCGACGCCGCCGTGCTCAAGGTGGCCGGCGTCGTCGTGCTCGGCGCGATCATGTCGATCCTCGACGTGACAGTCGTCAGCGTGGCGCTGCCGACCTTCCAGAGCGAGTTCGACGCCACGTACGCCCGCGTCGCGTGGACCATGACCGGCTACACGCTCGCGCTGGCCACCGTCATCCCACTGAGCGGCTGGGCCGCCGACCGGTTCGGCACGAAACGCCTCTACATGGTGGCGTTGGCGCTGTTCACCATCGGCTCCGGGCTCTGCGCCACGGCCGACTCGATCGGCGAGCTGATCGCCTGGCGGGTCGTTCAGGGCCTCGGCGGCGGCATGCTCATGCCGCTCGGCATGACGATCATGACCCGGGCCGCCGGCCCGCACCGCATCGGCCGCCTGATGGCGGTGCTCGGCATCCCGATGCTGCTCGGCCCCATCACCGGCCCGATCCTCGGCGGCTGGCTGATCGACGTCGCGAGCTGGCACTGGATCTTCCTCATCAACCTGCCGATCGGCCTGGTCGCCCTGGTCTACGCCCAGCTGGCACTGCCCCGGGACAACGCCGAGCCGTCCGAGTCGTTCGACTTCCTCGGCATGCTCATGCTCTCGCCCGGTCTCGCGCTGTTCCTCTACGGCATCTCCACGCTGCCCGAGACCGGCACCGCCGCCGACACCAAGGTCTGGCTGCCGATGCTCGCCGGCGGCGCGCTCGTGGTCGCCTTCGTGCTCTACTCGTTCCGCCCTCGGCACCCGCTGCTCGACCTGCGGCTGTTCCGCAACCGCAACCTGACCATCGCCACCGTCACCATGTTCGTGTTCATCATCGCGTTCATGGGCGCCGGCCTGCTGTTCCCGAGCTACTTCCTCCAGGTGCGCGGCGAGACGACGCTGGCCGCGGGCCTGCTGATCGCGCCGCAGGGCATCGGGGCGATGCTGACCATGCCGATCGCCGGCATTCTCGCCGACCGCGTGCCGGTCGGCCGGACGGTGCCGTTCGCGCTGGTGCTCATCGCGGCCGGGTTCTTCACCTTCACCCAGCTCGGCACCGACACGTCGTACTGGCTGCTCTGCGGCTCGCTGTTCGTGATGGGCCTCGGCATGGGCGGCACGATGATGCCGATCATGACCTCGGCGCTGAAGACGCTCAGCGCGGCGGAGGTGGCGCGCGGTTCCACGCTCGTCAACATCGTCCAGCAGATCGGCGGTTCGGTGGGCGCCGCGGTCATGTCGGTCATCCTCACCAGCGAGCTGAACGGCTCGCGGCCGATCCCCGGCGCCGTCGACCCGGGCACCGGCGCCCCGCTGACCGAGGCGCAGCTCGCCATCGCCGCGCAGCAGCAGCCCGAGCTGACCCAGCAGTTCCCGGTTCCGCCGTCGCTGATCGAGCGCGGTCTCGACTTCGCGGCGAACTCCTTCTCCACCACCTTCTGGGTCGCCTTCGGCCTGGTGCTGCTGACCTTCGTCCCGGCCGCGTTCCTGCCCCGCCGACGGGAGCCCTCGCACCTGCTCGACGGCGAGACGGGGGAGGACAAGCGCCCCGCGCCGATCCCGATCCACTGACCGCCGCGGTGACCCCGGGGCCGGACGCGTCCGTGTCCGGCCCCGGGCCATCGCGATCCGCTGCCCCGGCGACGACCAGCGCCTAGGATCGGTAACCGGAGCCGGGGAGAGGCGGTCGGCGTGAGCGGACACGACGCGCAGCGGTCGGCGCGACGGCGTAACCGGCTGCTGCTGGCCGGCCTGCTCGCCGTCGTCGGGTTGATCCTGCTGCTGCTCGGTCTCACCGTCGCCACCGGCACCGTCGCCGGCGTCGAGGTGGTGCTCGCGCTGCTGCTGCTGGTCACCAGCTACGCGATCCAGCGCGTGGCCCGCCGGGAGACCGTCTACCGGAACGAGCGGCGCTGACCGGCCCGGCGCTCCGGCCGGGCTAGGCTGCCAGTGTGGATCACGAAGACCGGATCGCGCTGTTCCTCGACTACGAAAACCTGGCCCTGGGCGTACGGGACCATCACGGCGGCCGGCCGTTCGACTTCCGGCCGATCGCCGACGCGCTCGCCGAGCGCGGGCGCGTGGTGGTGCGCCGGGCGTACGCGGACTGGTCGTACTTCGACGAGGACCGGCGGATGCTCACCCGCTCGCACGTCGAGCTGATCGAGATCCCGCAGCGGATGGGCGCCTCGCGAAAGAACGCGGCCGACATCAAGATGGCGGTGGACGCGGTCGAGCTGGCGTTCGAGCGCGGCTACATCTCCACGTTCGTGATCTGCACCGGCGACAGCGACTTCACCCCGCTCGTGCACAAGCTGCGCGAACTCAACAAGCGGGTGATCGGCGTCGGGGTGGAGAAGTCCACCTCCGCGCTGCTGCCCCCGGCCTGCGACGAGTTCCTCTACTACGACCGCCTGGAAGGCGTGGACGTGCCGCCCCCGGCCGCTCGCCGGTCGCGCCCGGCCCGGCCCTCGCCGGCCGAGCCCGCGCCCGAGCCGGCGGTGGAGACCGCCCCGGCCGAGGAGGACTCGGCGCGGGACGTCGACACGCTCGCCGTGCAGCTCGTGCAGACGGTGGCCGGCATGCAGGGCAGCTCCAGCGGCGACGTGACCGCGTCCGCGCTCAAGCGTGCCCTGCTCCGCAAGGACCCGACGTTCAGCGAGTCCGACTACGGCTTCCGTACCTTCGGGGAACTGCTGCGCCACCTCGCGGCGCACAACGTGGTGGAGCTGGCCGCCGGGCCGGCCAAGGGCGATCCGGAGGTGTCGCTTCCCGAACAGGGTGACCGGGAGGTCGCGTTCGGGCTGCTCCGCTCCGTGGTGGTGGACCTCGCCGCGGACGGTGGCGCGGTGGCGCTGTCCGGCCTGAAGGACCAGCTCCGGCGGGCCCGGCCGGACTTCAGCGAGAAGAAGCTCGGCTACCGCAGCTTCCTCCAGTTCTGCAAGGCCGCCGCCACCGGCGGCGTGGTGGAGCTGCGCTGGAGCCCCGAAGACGGCGACTACCTGCTGACCCCCCAGCCCTCATAACCCCACCACTACCCTCGCTCTCGCGCCCCAGCTCCCCCTCGCCTCGCGATCTTGCACTTGCGGCCCTCATGAACGAGGGCGAATCGGGCATCCACGGGGCCACAAGTGCAAGATCGCCGGGGCCGGGCCGGGGCCGGGGCCGGGGCCGGGGCCGGGGCGGGTCAGGAAGGGGGCGGGTTCGACGGGACTGTGACGCTGGGGCCGGCGACCGGGTCGAGCGGCAGGGCCAGCGGGGCCGGCTCGGGTGAGGAGACGGGGCTCCGCTCCGCGGTGGGGCTGGGCTCTCCGGTCGCGCCCGGATCGCCCGTCGGGCTCGCGGCCGGTGCCGGAGTCACCTGCGCGGTGGGCGGGGTGGACGGATCGACGCTTGCCGGTGGGCGGTTGTCCGTCTGCGACGGCGGCGATCCGGCGACGGGCGGCGCGGTGGTGAGGACTCGCGCGCCCGAGCGTGCCGCCGGATTCGGGAAGGGCTCCGGTCGCGGTGCGGGCCGGAGCGTCGAGGGCGTCGACGGGCCGGCCGGAGTGGCCACGGGCTGTGTCGACGGCGCGGCTGCCGTGGTGGAAGTGGCCGCCGGGTGGGACGCGGGTCCGCGCGCCGGGCCGGTCTGCCCGGCGGTAGCGCTCCAGGTGCCCGCGGAGGTGACGCCGAGCAGCACGGCCACCGCCGTGACGCCCGCCGCCACCAGCCGCCGGGGGAGTGCCGGCTCGGCCGGGGCGTCCCACGGACCGAGCGGACGGGGTGGCCGAGGGCGTGCGGCCCGGTGGGCGGACCGCAGCGCATCGACGTCCTCGACGACCGCCTGCCGCGTGCCGGTGGCGTCGGCCCGGGCCAGGGTGAGGTAGAACCGGGCGTTCGCCGCGCCGGGCGCCGGTACGCGCAGGCCGGCCGGTGGGCCGCCGTCGACGCCGTGCAGCAGGGTGACCGGGCGGTCGCTGTGGTGGGCGAGGCCGTGCAGGTCCCGCAGGGGCCAGTCCCGCCGGACGACGCGCCCGGCGAAGGTCACCCGCCGGTCGGTCACCACGGCGGCGCCGCTGTCGACCACGCGCAGCCCTGCGGGTAGCCGGCCGTCGGCCGGGTCGAGGCGGTCGGTGAGCGTGCGGCCGGGCACGGGCAGTCCGGGCACATGCCGGGCAGTGGCCTCGACCAGGTCGACGGCGGGCAGGACGCGGTAGACGACCTCACCGTCGTCCAGCGGCACCGGCACGGCGGTGCCCGGCAGCGCGCAGCCCCGGAAACCGGCCGCCTCGATCGCCAGCCGGTCGAGGTGCTCCGCCCGGCGGCGCCAGATCCGCGCCGCCGTCTCGTACGCCTGACGCCGGCGTTCGTTCTCGCGCCGGGCCCAGGCCAGCCGTCGCCGCGGATGAGCTCCGATCGCATCGGGTCGCCTCGCCGTCACACCCGGTACAACGCCCCGTGGCCAGGGCGGATACGTGAACGTGGCTATCGTCCGGGTTGGCGATAGTATGTCCGCTACTAGACTTCGGGCATGCCGCGGATCGTCCAGTTGCTGGCCTCGCCCGTGCACCGGTACGTGGGCCGCCCGGCGGACGGACCCGCCCCGGCGCCACCCGGGGAACTGGTCGACCAGGTACGGGTACGCGCCGGACTCGGCATCGTCGGTGACCGCTACTTCGGCCGTCCCGCGCACCGGGAGGCGAGCGTCACGCTGATCGCGCGGGAGTCACTGCCGCCCGGCGCGGACCTCACCCAACTGCGGCGCAACGTGCTGACCGACGGCATCCCGGTGGACGACCTGGTGGGCCGGGTGCTCACGCTCGACTCCGGCGACGGTCCGGTCCGGCTGCGGGTACATCGGGCCGCGCCGCCCTGCGCCTGGCTCGACGTGGTGGTCGAGCCCGGTACGTGGAAGGCGATGCGCCGCCGCGGTGGCGTCCGGTGCGCCGCGCTCACCGACGGCGTGCTGCGGATCGGGCCGGTCACCGTGTCCGTCGAGGACTGACGAGATCCCGGGAACTTCCGTCACCCGACGGCCGACCAACCGAAGGGCGGCCGGCACCGCGGCGCCGGCAGGAGGGACGCCACTGATGAACCGAGCGGGGGCCGTATCCGTACCGTCCGGCATGAGCACGCCGGACCGGCGGACCGGTCGCGGATGAGACCGGACGCCGAAGACGAGCAGGTGACCGAGTGGGCGCGACGCGCGGCCCGGGGTGACCGGCTGGCCGCCGCCGCCTTCGTCCGGGCCCTCCAGGCGCCGGTGTGGCGTTTCCTCGCCCACCTGGCCGGGCCCGCCGAGGCCGACGACCTCGCCCAGGAGACGTTCCTGCGGGCGCTGCGCAGCCTGCCGGGCTTCGCGGGCCGGTCGTCGGCGCGTACCTGGATCTTCACCATCGCCCGCCGGGTCGCGGTGGACCACGTGCGGACGGCGACCGCCCGGCCCCGGCTGGCGGCGCTGCCGGACTGGCAGGCCGCAGCCGAGGCAGCCGGCGCGGTGACCGGCGGCGGGGACGACGGGGTGGTGTTGCGCGGTCTCATCGCCGCGCTGGCGCCGGACCGCCGGGAGGCGTTCGTGGCCACCCAGGTGCTCGGCCTGTCCTACGCCGAGGCGGCCGAGGTGTGCGGCTGCCCGGTGGGCACCATCCGCTCCCGTGTGGCCCGCGCCCGCGAGGATCTGGTCGCCGCCTGGTCCGGCGACGCCCGCGACCGCCGGGCCCGCTGAGACCGCGACCACCGCCGCCGGTCGGGGGCCCGCAGGCGTCCAGGGGCCCGTGCGGCGGGCCGTCAGGCGGCGCGCCGGTCGCGGGCCTGTGCGGGGTACGGGCCGGGCGGCACCAACCGCAGCGGCGCGGGCGCGGGCGGCTCCTCGGTCCGCAGCGCCCACCGCGATCCCCCCGACCGGCGCTGCCCGGGCGGCGTGTCACCGGGACGCCGGCCGAGCCGGGACAGCACCAGCATCACGGCCCAGCCGACCAGCAGGAAGCCGTGGCCGACCAGCCGGGTCATCGCCACCTGCCCGGTGATCAGGTCGTTCACCGACAGCAGCACCAGCGTGGCGACGAACGCGCTGAGCATCGGCAGCAGGCCGGACGGGGCGGACCGGCGCGCCGCCACGTAGAGGAATCCGGCGCCGACCGCCACGTTCCACGCCGCCGACTCGTGCCACAGGTGCTGGCCGGAGGCGTGCGCGTGGGTGACGACCGCCTCCCGGCCGATCTGGGTCAGGCCGAGCACGAGCTGCACCCCGCCGAGCAGGCCGAGCGCCCCGCGCAGCCCGAGCGTGATCCGGTGGCGGCGGCTGGGCCGGGGCGGGGGCGCGGCGGCCAGTACCGCGTCGACCAGGTCGGGCACCCGCGGGGCGAGCTGCGTACGGGCCCGCCGGACCACCGACGCCGCGGAGTCGAACCAGCCGCGGCAGCCGGCGCAGCCGGTCAGGTGGGCCTCGGCCGCCTCGATCTCCGACCGGGACGCCTCACCGTCCAACTGTGCCGACAGGATCTCCCGCCACTGCTCACACGCCATGTAGGGATAGTCGTCGGGAGCGCCGCGCTGGTTCCCGGCGGGGTGCGGGTCACGCCCCGGTCAGCCGGGACTTCTGCACCTTGCCCATCGCGTTGCGGGGCAGCGCGCCGACCAGCCGTACCTGCCGGGGGCGTTTGTGCGCGGACAGGTGCCGCGCCACGAAGTCGATCAGCTCCGCCTCGGCCACGCCGTCGCCCACCACGTACGCGGTGACCTGCTGCCCCAGGTCGGGGTGGGGCGTGCCGACCACCGCCGCCTCCCGCACCCCCGGATGCGCCAGCAGCGCGTCCTCCACCTCGCCCGCCCCGATCCGGTAGCCGCCGCTGGAGATCAGGTCGGTCGCGGCCCGCCCGACGATCCGGTGGACGCCGTCCGGGCCGACGATCGCGATGTCGCCGGTGCGGAACCAGCCGTCCGCCGTGCGGCTGGCCGCGTCGGCGTCCGGCCGGTTCAGGTAGCCGTCGAACAGCGTGCCGCCGCGTACCTGAAGCTCACCCATCGCGGCGCCGTCGGCCGGCAGCGGGCCGCCGTGTTCGTCCACCACACGCGTCCGCACGCCGGGCAGCGGCACGCCCACGGTGCCGGGCCGCCGGGGACCGTCCGCGCGGGCGCTCACCGTGACGAGGGTCTCGGTCATGCCGTACCGCTCCAGCGGCCGGTGCCCGGTCAGTCCGGCCAGCGCCGCGAAGACCGGCTCGGGCAGCGCGGCGCTGCCGGACACGAGCAGCCGGGCGCCGCGCAGCGCCCGCGCCGCCGCCGGGTGCGCCGCGATCCGCGACCAGATCGTGGGTACGCCGAAGTACAGCGAGGCGCCTGTCGCCGCGTACCGCTCGGGGTGGGGCCGGCCGACGTGGTGCAGCCGGCTGCCGACGCGCAGCGGGCCGAGCACGCCGAGCACCAGCCCGTGCACGTGGAACAGCGGCAGGCCGTGCGCCAGCACGTCCTCCGGGGTCCAGGCCCAGGCGTCGGCGAGCCCGTCCAGGCAGGCGGCGACCGCGCGTCGGGACAGCACCGCGCCCTTCGGCGCGCCGGTGGTGCCGGAGGTGTAGAGGATCAGCGCGGTGGTCGCCGGATCGGGCTCGGGGAGTGTGCTGTCCGATCGTCGCGCCAGGTCCAGCGGCACGACCGGCGGAGCGGCGGCGTCGCTGTCCGGTGCGTCCGGCGGCGCGAGCAGCAGTTCCGCGCCGGAGTCGCGCAGGATGTGATCGCGTTCCATCGGGCCGGCGTCCGGCGGCACCGGCACCACCGCCGCGCCGGCGAGCAACCCGCCGACCACGCCGACCACGGTCTCCAGGCTCGCCGTGGCGGGCACCGCCACCCGGGTCGCGCCGCGCAGGTCGTCGGCGACGGCGGTGGCCGCCCGGCGCAGCTCCACCCGTGACAGCGAACGGTCGCCGACCCGGACCGCTCCGGGTGCCTCGTCGGTGGTCTCGGCGAGCCGGCTGAGCAGCGACACGGGCACCCCTTCCCGGTATGTCCGCCCCGATGTACCGCGACCCTAACCGGCTGGGTCACCCCCGCCGGTTACGCCGTCGGGTATGTGTCATCGTGGGCGGCGGCGAGGGAGGTGCGGCATGTCGGGTCCGTTGCGCGGGGTGCTGGTCGCCGACTTCTCCCGGATCCTCGCCGGGCCGTACGCGACGATGCTCCTGGCCGACCTGGGCGCGGACGTGGTCAAGGTGGAGTCCCCGGGCGGCGACGACACCCGCGGCTGGCGGCCCCCGGTCCGCGACGACGTCTCCACCTACTACCTGGCGGTCAACCGCAACAAGCGGTCGCTGGTGCTGGACCTGACCGACCCGGGCGACCTGACGCTGGCGCACCGGCTGGCCGACAGGGCCGACGTGCTGATCCAGAACTTCCGCCCCGGCGCGCTGCGCCGCTTCGGTCTGGACCACGACACGGTGACCGCCCGCAACGCCCGCCTGGTGTACGCCTCGATCAGCGGCTTCGGCGCCGCCGGGGGCGCCGACCTGCCCGGGTACGACCTCATGGTGCAGGCCGCCGCCGGGCTGATGAGCCTCACCGGTGACGCGGACGGCCCACCGTACAAGGCGGGCGTGGCCGTGTTCGACGTGATCGCCGGGCTGCACGCGGCGGTCGGCGTCCTGGCCGCGCTGCGAGACCGGGAGGAGACCGGGCGCGGTCAGCACGTCACTGTGGACCTGCTCTCCTCGGCGCTGTCCGGGCTGGTCAACCACACCAGCGCGTACGTCGCCGGCGCGGCGGCGCCGCACCGGATGGGAAACGCGCACCCGAGCATCGTGCCGTACGAGCCGCTGCCCACGGCCGACGGCGAGCTGGTGGTGATCGCCGGGAACGACGGCCAGTTCCGTACCCTCTGTCGGGTGCTCGGCGTGCCGGAGTTGGCCGACGACGCGCGGTTCGGCCGCAACGCCGACCGGGTCGCGCACCGCGACGAGCTGCGCCCGCTGTTGGTGGCGGCACTGTCCCGGCGCGGCAGCGCGGGCTGGTTCGCCGAACTGCGCGCGGCGGGCGTGCCGTGCAGCCCGATCAACTCGGTGGCCGAAGGGGTGGCGCTGGCGCAGGGGCTCGGCCTGGAGCCGGTGGTGACTGTGGAGGGCGTGCCGGGCATCCGCAACCCGATCGGCCTGTCCGACACCCCGCCCCGCTACGACCTGCCGCCGCCGGAGCTGGACGAGCACGGCGCGGAACTGCGCGCCTGGCTCGCCGCCGAGTGAGGCGCGCGGTCGGTCCGGGGGTCGTCAGATCGTCTCGACCAGGCGAAAGCGTTGCAGCACGGCCGGCGTCTCGTCGTTCACCGTGAACCCGGGGGCGCCGAGCCAGCCGCGGTAGTCGTCGCCGTGCCAGAACCGCTCGTGGCCGGCCCGCCAGGCGGCGACCGTGTCGAACCCCTCGCCCTCGTCGCGCGCGTGGTCGAGGTCGACGTCGCCGAGGCGTGCGACGCGGACCTCGGCCAGCTCGATCACCGCCACCGGCCGGCCGTCGGAGTCGATGACCGCCGAGCGGGTCCCGACCGCGGGCAGCGGCTCGCCGTCGATCTCGTAGTCCTGGACCAGCGCGGTGGTCGTGGTCTTGCTGCAGTCGAGCACGGCGGCGACGAGCTGGTCGCGCAGCGGGCCGGGGAAGGCGAACTCGAAGGTGGGCAGATCGGCGTCCATGCGCGGCAGCGTAGCCGGGTCACGCGGGGCGGGCGACCGCATTGCGCGGCGCCCGGCCGCTCAGCCCGGCGGCGGCAGCGTCCGGTCGAGCCAGTCGAGCAGGACCCGCTCGTACTGCGGGCTGACACTGTCCAGGTCCTCGCGCTCGCCGAGCGTGGGTGCGTGGTCGCAGCCCGCCAGCCGGGCCACTGTCAGCCCCGCGTCGCGCGCCGCCCGCCGCCACACCGCGAGGCTGTCCTCGATCGGGATCCACGCGTCCGTCTCGCCGTAGCAGAGCAGCACCGGGCAGGTCAGCCGCGCCAGCACCGGCGCCGGGTCGTAGTCCATGTCGGTCCAGGTGCCGGGCTGCGCCGGCAGCTCGCCGGGCAGGAACGCCAGCGGGAACCACTCATGCCGAGCCGCCGCGTCCAGCGCCGCCTGCGCCACCGGGCGGGGCACCTCACCGCGCAGGAAGCCCTCGGCAGCCGCGCGCACCCGGACCAGCTCGGCCACGTCAGCCGGGCCGTAGCCGTGCCGGCGTAGCTGCTCGGCGGTGCCGTAGCGCATCTGGACGGCCGGGCTCACGCCGCTGCACCCGACCAGCACCAGGAAGTCGGCCGGGTGCCGGGTGGCGGTCAGCGCCGCCGCCCACGCGCCCTGGCTGAAACCCCACAGCCCCACCGGGGCCGTCCCGACGTGCCGGCGCAGTTCGGTGAGCGCTGCCGTCGCGTCCTCGGCCTGGTCGGCCAGCGGCACGTCGTGCCCGTCCACGCGCGGGCGGCGCTCGTAGCGCAGCACCGCGACCCCGGCCGGAGGCAGCAGCCGGGCCAGGTGCTCGTAGAGGAAGTAGGAGCGCTCGCCGGCGTGCGAGCCGTGCAGCACCACCAGGCCGCCGCGTGCCGGCCCGGCCGGCAGGTCGAGGACCGCGGGCAGGCCCGCCGCGCCGACTGTCGTCTCCACGCCGGGCAGTGAACCACGAACCGTTCCGCCCGGTGGTCCCGGCCGCCGTCCGGGACGCCCGCGTGCGTACGCTGACCGGGCACGCCGCACCGACCGTGGAGAACCGTGATGACCAGCCCCGCCTCCCGTACCGTCCGGGTCGCCCGCCCCGAGGACGTGGCCGGCCTCGTCGACCTGATCGAGTCGGCGTACCGGGGTGAGCGCAGCCGGCAGGGCTGGACCCACGAGGCGGACCTGCTGGCCGGGCAGCGTACCGACCCGGAGATGGTGACCGCGGCGGTCAGCGGCCCGGGCGGCGTGGTGCTGGTCGCCGAGCAGGGCGGTGAGCTGGTGGCCTGTTGCCACCTGGAGCGCCGCGACGACCACGTCTACTTCGGCATGTTCGCTGTCGCGCCCGGCCGGCAGGGCGGTGGCCTGGGCCGGGACCTGCTGGCCGAGGCCGAGCGCTACGGGGCCGTGCAGTGGCACGCCGGTGAGATGCGGATGACGGTCATCGTCCAGCGCGACGACCTGATCGCCTGGTACGAGCGGCGCGGCTACGTCCGCACCGGCGAGCTGAGCCCGTTCCCGTACGGCGACGAGCGCTTCGGCGTGCCGCTGCGGCCGGACCTGGCGTTCGAGACGCTGCGCAAGAAGCTGGGCTGACTCAGCCCGGCCGGTCGACGAGCGCGACCAGCTTCTTCGGGGCCAGCACGCAGTAGCTCTCGGTGAGCAGCTCGGCGACCTCGGTCCAGTCCGTCTCCGCGTCCAGCCGCAGGCCGACCACGTCAGCGGCCCAGTCCGGCTTGTAGAAGTGCGGCCCGGCGGCGAGCAGCCCGGCGATCTCGTCGCCGGGGGAGCGGAACGTCAGCACGCAGACCGGCTCGTCGGTCGCCGCGGCCCGCGTGTACGCCGCCCGGTGGCCCGGGTCGACGGTGAGCACGTGGGCGAACGTGCGGCCGCGCACGCGCCACCGCACGCCCACCCAGGCCGGTTCCTCGTAGGTCTCCGGCAGGCCGCGACAGACCGGGCGCAGGCGGTCGAGGTGCTCGGGTGGGACGTCTCCGGGGCCGGTCATGCGCGCAGGCTAGCCGCCGCCTCCGACAGTCCGCCGCCCCGGCGTGGCGGCCGTCCACGCGCGTCCGGTGCGGGAAATGTCGTAGCCGGGGAGTAGGAAGCGATGAGTTCCGGTGAGGCGCAGGGTCATTGCGACGAGGAACCCCTCGGACGAGAGGACGAGACATGAGCGGCGTACGAGTACTTGTCGGCACGCGCAAGGGCGCGTTCATCCTGACCTCGGACGGCAAACGCGACGAGTGGACCGTCGACGGGCCGCACTTCGGCGGCTGGGAGATCTACCACCTGACCGGTTCACCGGTCGAACCGGACCGGTTGTACGCGTCCCAGTCCGGCGGCTGGTTCGGGCAGCTGATCCAGCGCTCGGACGACGGCGGCCGGACCTGGTCGACAGTGGGCAACGACTTCGCCTACAGCGGCGAGGTGGGGCAGCACCTCTGGTACGACGGCACCCCGCGCCCGTGGGAGTTCAAGCGGATCTGGCACCTGGAGCCGTCCCGCCACGACCCCGACACGGTGTACGCGGGCGGGGAGGACGCGGCGCTCTACGTCACCACCGACGGCGGCGGGAAGTGGTCGGAGCTGACCGCGCTGCGCCAGCATCCGACCGGCCCGCAATGGCAGCCCGGCGCGGGCGGCATGTGCCTGCACACCATCCTGCTCGACCCGGCCGACCGCAACCGCATCTACGTGGCGATCTCGGCGGCCGGCGCGTTCCGCAGCGACGACGGCGGCGCGAGCTGGCTGCCGATCAACAAAGGGCTGCGCTCGGGGGAGATCCCCGATGAGGACTCCGAGGTCGGGCACTGCGTGCACCGTCTCGCCCAGCACCCGTCCCGGCCGGACACGCTGTTCATGCAGAAGCACTGGGACGTCATGCGCACCGACGACGCCGGGGCTAACTGGCGGGAGGTCAGCGGTGACCTGCCGACGGACTTCGGCTTCCCGATCGCCGTCCACGCGCACGAGCCGGAGACGGTCTACGTGGTGCCGATCACCAGCGACTCGCTGCACTACCCGCCGGAGGGCAAGCTGCGCGTCTACCGCAGCCGTACCGGCGGTGAGCACTGGGAGCCGCTGACCGAAGGGCTGCCGCAGTCGCACTGCTACGTCAACGTGCTGCGCGACGCGATGGCGGTGGACACGCTCGACCCGTGCGGCGTCTACTTCGGCACCACCGGCGGTCAGGTCTACCACTCGGCCGACGGCGGCGACACCTGGGCGCCGATCGTGCGGGACCTGCCGGCCGTGCTCTCGGTCGAGGTCCAGGTGCTGCCGTGATCCGGGTGGTGCTGCCGGCGCACCTGAAGAACCTCGCGCACGTCACCGGCGAGGTACGCGTCGAACTGGCCGGGCCGCCGACCCAGCGGGAGGTGCTGGACGCGCTGGAGGCCGCGTACCCGATGCTGCTCGGCACGATCCGCGACCGGCACAGCGGCAAGCGCCGGCCGTTCGTCCGCTTCTACGCCTGCGAACTGGACCTGTCCAACGAGTCCCCGGACGACCCGCTCCCGGAGGAGGTGGTCGCCGGGAAGGAGCCGTTCATCGTGCTCGGCGCGATGGCCGGCGGTTGAACGCGCGCGGCCGGGAACCGCGTCCGCCACCGCCACGTCTGACGGTTCATGACTTGTCGCAGATCCCGGACGCTCGGATTGACGATGGCCGCCGCGCTGGCCCTCACCGGCTGCACCGCCGCACCGCCGGCAGACGATCCGACGCCTGTCGGCCGGAGGGTGTCTCCCGGCGACCTGCGGCTGGTCGCCTTCGACTCCTGCGACGAGGCGCTGCGGCAACTCCATACGGCCGCCAAGGCCGCGGTCGGGCCGTGGGGCCTCGGGCCGGGCACCTCCTACATGCGGCAGTTCAGCATGGAAGACAGCGGTGCCAAGGATGCGTCGTCGGCGTCCGCGCCTGCCTTCTCCGGCACCAACGTGCACGAGGCAGGTGTGGACGAACCGGACCTGGTCAAGACCGACGGGCGGCGGATCGTCACCGTCACCCGGGGAGAGCTGTCGGTGGTCGACGTGGCGACCCGCCGGGTGACCGGCCGGGTGACGCTCGATCCCACCGCCGAGCGGTTCTCCGGCGACGAGGCGAGCCTGCTGCTGCACGGTGACCGGGCGCTCGTGCTGCTGCGCGCTGGATGGGTCACCATGGGCACCGTGCCGGGCGGCCGTGCCGCGCCGGGCGCTGTCGCGCAGGCTCGGCTGGTCCTGGTCGATCTCGCCGGATCGCCGCGGATCGCCGGCGAGTACCGGATGGACGGCCGGCTGGTCGACGCCCGGCAGGTCGGCGCCACCGCCCGCGTCGTGATCAGTTCCGGGCACCGGCTCGTCTTTCCGCAACCCGGGAAGAGGCGCTCCGACGCGCAGCGGATCGCCGCCAACAAGGCCGTGATCGACAAGGCGACGCTCGACGACTGGCTGCCCCGCTACGAGGTCAGCGACGGTGCCCGGACCGTCGGCTCGGGCCGGGTCGGCTGTGACCGGGTGAGCCGGCCGGCCGAGTTCTCCGGCGCTTCGATGGTGACGGTGCTCAGCTTCGACATGGGCGCGCCGGCCCTCGGAGCGGGTGATCCGGTCACCGTGTTCGCCGACGGGGACACCGTCTACGGCACCGGCGCACATCTCTACGTCGCCAGCGACCAGCGTTGGCGGACGTGGCGGGGCGGGCCGTCCGAGGCGGGCGACGCCCGCACGGAGATCTTCCAGTTCGACACCGGGGCGGCCACGCCGCGCTACGTCGCCGCCGGGTCGGTGCCCGGCTGGCTGATCGGCCAGTACGCGCTGTCCGAGTGGGACGGTCACCTGCGGGTGGCCACCACCACCGGCGACACGTGGATCCGCGGAAGGTCCTCGCAGTCCGGCGTGTACGTGCTGCGTACCGAGGGCGCCACGCTGAACCAGGTCGGCGCGGTGACCGGGCTGGGCAAGGGCGAGCGGATCTTCGCGGTGCGGTTCCTCGGCGGCACCGGGTACGTGGTGACGTTCCGGCAGACCGACCCGCTGTACGGGCTGGACCTGCGCGATCCGGCCACCCCCCGGGTCACCGGCGAGCTGAAGATCAACGGATACTCGTCGTACCTGCATCCGGCCGGCGACGGCCGCCTGATCGGCGTCGGACAGGACGCGACCGACCGGGGACGGGTGACGGGCACCCAGGTGTCGCTGTTCGACGTGGCCGACCCGGCCCGGCCGGCCCGGCTCGCCCAGCACCACGTCGCGGGTGGCTGGTCCGAGGCGGAGAGCGACCCGCACGCCTTCCTCTACTGGGCGCCGGAGCGGCTGATTGTGCTCCCGGTGAACCGTCCGGGCGTGGTCGCCGACCGGGCCGAGAGCGCCAAGGGCACGCGGTCCGGCGGTGTGCTGGCACTGCGGATCGGCGACAAGGGCTTCACAGTGGCCGGCGCCGTCGACCACCCGGCCGCCCCGGCCGACGGTGGTGAGTGGACGTCGATCCGCCGTTCGCTGATGGTCGACGGTGTGCTCTGGACGGTGTCCGACGCCGGCCTCAAGGCGACCGCCCTGCCCGGCATGGCCACCGTGGCCTGGGTGCCACTTGCCTGACCGTGGACGGCCGGACCTCGCCGCGTGACAGGCGCGCGACGAGGTCCGGTTCCCTTACTGTTCCAGCGCCGCCTCGGCCGCCGCGACCTGCGGCCCTGCCCGCAGCGCGTACGCGACGACCCCGCCGAGGAGGAACGTCGTGGCGGTGACGGCGGCGATCCGGTTGCCCGGCTCCTGCGCCATCCACAGCACCACCTGCCGCCATTCCGGCCCGCCCGGCGCGGCCAGGAACGCCCCCAGCGCGGCCCAGGCGGTCGGCACCTGCCAGGAGCCGCGCGCTCCGGCGAGCGCGGCGCCGAGCCCGACCAGCCCGACCAGCCCGGCCGTGTTGCGGGCCAGCACGGACGGCGGCCCGAAGTCGGCGCCGAGCACACGGGCGGCGGCCAGCAGCCCGACCACCACCGCGCCGTACCCGAGCAGGTGTCCGGCCCGGCGCGGCGCCCACTGCCACGCGGCGGTCCGCTCCAGCGCCGGGTCGGTGCCGGCGAGCGTCGGCCCCAGCGGTGCCACCGCCAGCGCGGTGGTGAGCAGGGCGAGGCCGGTGGGCACCTCGGGCCGGTCGGTGAAGGCCGACCAGGCGACGGCCATCACGGCGACGGCGACCGCCGATCCGGCCAGGGCTGCGGGTATCCGGCGGGACCGCACGTACAGCGGCAGCCAGCGGGTCACGGCGCGGCCCGGCCGGTGAGCGCCGGCATCAGGTCCGGCTCGCACCGCGCGGCCGCGTCCCGCAGCGCGGTCACCCGCCGCAGTTGCTCCGGCTCGGGCAGCGCGCGCAGTTGCCGCACTCCGGCCCGGATCTCCTCCTGCTGCTCGTCGGCGTACCGGTATCCGGTCCAGGAGTCCCACAGCCGGAGGGTCTCGGTGTCCAGCAGCCAGGCCGCGACGATCGCCGGGGCGATGTCGTCGCCACTGCGCCCGCAGCCGTACCACCTGGTGCCGCCGCCCAGGGCGATGCGCTCGGCCACGTCCGCGGCCCGGCCGGTGTCCGGGTCGACCTCCAGGAGGAACTGCACGGTGCCCGGTGCGGGCTCGGGCCGGTGCCACTGCTCGCTGTCGTTGCTGCCGATGGTGTCCAGCCGCAGCTCCACCGCACGGGTCGGAGCGCCCGGCAGCTTCGCCAGCGCGCGCAGCCCTCGGCGGGCCTCGGTGGTGACCTCGGGCAGCAGGTGCGCGTTGACTGCTGTTACGCACACCTGCGGCGCGCCGTCGGCGCAGACGTAGCGGCGCGCTCCCGCGTCGAGCTGCCAGATCCCGGCCGGGCCGGGCACGCCGATCAGCACGAGACCCGCCACGCCGCCGGCCAGGCTCGCGAACGCGCCGGCCCGGGTGAGCCACGATCCGCCCGCCGCCAGCAGCAGGCCGGCGAGCACCAGGCCGGCCCCCAGCGCCAGCCGGCTCAGCAGCAGCCGGTCCGACAGCGTCTCCCAGGGCGCGTCCGGCGGCCAGTTGATCATGAGCGACGGGCTCGCCAGCTCACTGTCCGGCCCGGCGAGGAGGGACGTGCCCTCCTGCGCCACGAGCGCCGCGGCGGCCAGCAGCGGCGGCAGCAGCGGTGAGGACCACAGGCGGCCGACTGCCACGCCCACCCAGGCCGCGCCCACCAGCACCAGCCCGTCGATCAGGGGCCCGGCGAGTCCGCGTACGCCGAGGTAGGCGCCGCCGGTGGCGACCACCGCCGCGCTGGCGGCGAGGACGAGCAGGTGCGCGCCCGCGGCGGCGACGCCGAGCGCGGTCATCGCCGGCAGCGCGCGCTGCCAGCGGGGCCGGCCGGTGCTGTTCATCAGCTCGTCGGCGCGGGTACGCCGGTCCCGCCGGCCCAGCACCGCGCCACCGGCGAGCGCGAGCGGCATCAGGAAGAACATGTCGGAGGCGTGCACGTAGCCCAGCCGCAGCCACTGTCCCTGCCAGAAGCTGTACATGCTCGCCGTGCCGAGGGCGCCGATCGCCAGCAGCAGCACCGCCACGGCCGGCGCGTTGGAGCGGCGCAGTTCGACGCGTACCTGTCGGATCATCAGGCGCTCCGGTGCTGATTGAGGAGGTACGAGTAGCCGCGCTCGGCGGCGCTGTCGCCGACACCGCCGGTCTCGCCGTGGCGGACCAGCTCGGCGGGCAGGCCCTGGAACACCCGGGTGCCGTGGTCCATCAGGATGACGTCGGAGCAGGCCGCGACCACGTCCTCCACCAGGTGGGTGGAGACCAGCACGCAGGCGTCCCCGCCGAGTTCGCGGATCAGCTCACGGAACTCGACGCGCTGCTCCGGGTCGAGGCCGACCGTCGGTTCGTCGAGCAGCAGCAGGTCCGGTTCGTTGACGATCGCCTGGGCGATGCCGGCCCGGCGCAGCATGCCGCCGGACAGCGACTTGAGCTTGGCGTCGGCGCGGTCGGTGAGGCGTACCCGGTCGATGGCGCGCTGGGCGGCGGCCGGCACCGCCGAGGCGGGCATCTCCCGCAGCCAGGCCACGTACTCGACGTACTCCCGGACGGTGAACCGGGGGTAGTAGCCGAACTGCTGCGGCAAATAGCCGAGCCGGCGGCGCACGGTCCGCAGCTCACGGGTCGCGGTGGCGTCCGCGCTGAGCAGCCGCAGCACGCCGCCGTGCGGCTTGACCACAGTGGCGAGCGCGCGCATCAGCGTGCTCTTGCCGGCGCCGTTGGGGCCGAGCAGCCCGTGCACGCCGGCGCCGAGGGTCAGGCCGAGGTTGTCGACGGCCAGGTGCCGTCCGGCCTTGACCGACAGTCCCACCGCCTCGATCCGCCAGGCGTGCCGGGTCGGCGCCACCTCGTCGGCGCTCACTGCGCGTACCAATGTCGTCTCCTTTTCGGGCAGGGTCGTAGCGGCGCCGGGCGGGCGCCGTGTGGTGGTGCGGGTCTCGGGTCAGCGCCAGCCGGCGGGCCGCCGCAGGTGTTCGGCGCGCAGCGCGGTCAGCACTGTGAGCACGACGGCGGCCGCCGCCCAGGCGGGCATGGTCGCGGGCCGCAGCAGGGTCTCGGTGACGGCGGCGGCGCGGGCCGCGTCGCCGGTGAACGACACGGCCGTGACCGCCGCGAGCCAGCCGCCGCCGAGGACGGCGGCGGCCAGCGGCACGCCGACGCGGCTGCCGACCAGCAGCGTCGCCGCGGTGAACGTCAGGCAGGGCAGCAGCCACAGCGCCGGGTTGCGGCCGACCGCGAGCCCGGCCACCGCGAGCACCGGCGCGACCAGGAGCAGAACCGCGAGGGTACGGCGCAGCAGCAGTTCCAGCCCGGCGCGGGCGGTGCCGGCGATCACCTCCCAGTTCGGGTTGGCGCGGCGCGACCAGGCCACCGCGAGCCCGGCCAGCGGCGCCACCGGCGCGAGCAGCAGCACCGCGGAGGGCCGGTCCGGGTAGTTGCGGTCCAGCAGCACCGCGGCGAGGATCGCCGTGCACGTCATGGCCGCCCACGCCGCCAGCGACCAGTCGGTCCAGCGCAGCCACCACCTCCGCAGCGGGCGCCGGCGCACCGGCTGCGGCCCGGTGCGGGCCTGTTGCAGGATCGCCTCCCGGGCGTCGCCGAGCAGGGCCCGCAGCGGCGGCGCGGCCAGCTCGCCGAGCCGGTCGCGGCACTCGGCGCAGCCCTCCAGGTGCACCTCGATCGTCCAGGTGGCGGCGTCGTCGGGGCTGCCCGCGGCGTACGCGGCCAGTGCCGGCGGGGGAACGTGAGTGGTCATGCCAGCGCCTCCCGGAGTGCGTTGCGGGCACGCCGCGCCCGGCTCTTCACGGTGCCCTCCGGCACCCCCAGCAGGACCGAGGTCTCGCGGACGGTGAGGCCGTCCAGGACCATGGCGGCCAGCACCGCCCGCAGCTCCGGGGCGAGCGCGTCCAGCGCGGCGCCCACCTCGGAGCCGAGCGACCCGGCGAGCGCCTCGTCCTCGGCGGCCGGCACGCTGCGTACCGGCAGCACGTCGGTCGGCACCTCCTGCACCCGGGCGCGGCGGCGCAGCGCGTCGACCAGGCGCCGGGCCGCGATGGTCCAGATCCAGCCGGCGGCCGAGCCACCGGGCGCGTCCGCGCCACCGGAGGGCCGGAGCCCGCTGAACGAGCCGGCGGCCCGCCACACCGTCAGGTACGTGTCCTGGAGGACCTCGGCGACGATGCCGTCGTCGGCGCACCGCCGCCGCAGCCGGATCGCGAGCCACGGCGACGTACGCCGGTACAGCTCGTCGAACGCGTCCAGGTCGGCGCGTGCGACCCGCCGCAGCAGCCGCTCCTCGTCCTGTCGACTTCCTCCCACGCCTAGTTGGTCGTGCACGGCGCCCTCGACGGATCACGATCCGATATGACCTGGGTCACATCAGACCGTGCGGGGCTGTCCGTCACTCCGGTGCGGCGAACGGTCCGGTCGGGCCGAACGCCAGCGCCGCGAACCGCTCGCCGATGCGGCGGTCGGCAGCCGGGTCGGGGTGCAGCTCGTCGGGCAGCGGCAGTTCGGCGTAGTCGGCCTCGCCGTACAGCTCCAGCCCGTCGAGGTAGTGCAGGTTCGGGTCGGCGCCGGACCGGGACGCCACGATCCGGGCCAGCTCGGCGCGGATGACCCGCAGCGTGAGCCGCCCGGCGGCCTGCTCGGCCGGGTCGCCGGTGGCCCGGAACCGCAGCCGCCCGTCGCTGAGGTCGGCCGCGCCGGGGCCGGGCGTGTCCTCCTGGATCGGGCACAGGATCGACGACACCACCAGCAGCGGCGTCTCCGGATGCCCTTCGCGGATGGTGTCGAGGAAGCCGTGCACCGCCGGGCCGAACGCGCGCAGCCGCATCGCGTCGCTGTTCACCAGGTTGATGCCGATCTTGACGCTGATCAGGTCGGCCGGGGTGTCGCGCATGGCCCGCGCGGTGAACGGGTCGAGCAGCGCGCTGCCGCTGAACCCGAGGTTGATCAGCTCCACGCCGGCGAGTGCGGCGGCCACGGCCGGCCAGGTGCCGGTGGGGCTCTCCGCGTCCGAGCCGTGGCTGATCGAGCTGCCGTGGTGCAGCCACACCCGGCGGCCGGAGTCGCCGGCGGGCTCGACCGGCGCGTCGGTGCGCAGCGCCACCAGTTCGGTGATCTCGCGGTGCGGCAGCCAGATCACCACCTCCTTGTCGGTGGCGGGCAGGTCGGTGAAGCGGACCGTGCCGACCGGACCCGGCTCGATGCCGGACGTGCCGGTGGTCAGGTCGATGGTGAGCACCCTGCCGCCACCGGCGGTGGCCTGACCGGCGAGGCGGCCGTCGACGACCAGGTCGTAGCGGCCGTCGGGACGCGGCCCGGCCCCCCGGTAGACCATCTTGGTGGGCAGCACGTCCAGCTCCACAGTGGTGGCGCGGGTCCGGAACGCCAGCCGTACGCCCGAGGGCATCGCCTCCGCCGTCGCCACCTGCGGATCGGTGTTCTGCGCCCGGGCCCACGCGGGCAGCCGGTGCGGCAGCACCCCGTCCGCGGTCTGTTCCAGGTCGAGCGCGCCGCGCAGCAGGTCGGTGGTGATCGGGGTGGTGAGGTGAGGGGATGCCATGGTTCCGATCCTGCCGCCGCATCCGGCGGGCGGCCACCTGATTTGTCCGACAGGCCGGACTCGTCACGCTGGGTCAGTCGGCGAGCACGCGATCCACGTAGCGCGCGGCCATGGTGGCGAGCACCAGGTCCGGGTCGGTGGCCCACACCTCGGCGTTGAAGATCTCCACCTCGACGTCGCCGGTGTACCCGGCGGCCTCCACCGCGCGGCGCAGCGGCGGGAAGTCGATGTGCCCGTCGCCCATCATGCCGCGGCCCAGCAGCACGTCGGCGGGCAGCGGGGTGAGGAAGTCGCAGACCTGGAAGCTCGCGATCCGCGCCCCGGCGCGGGCGATCTGCCGCCACACGTCCGGATCCCACCAGACGTGGAACGTGTCCACCACGACGCCGACCTGCTCGGCCGGGAACTCCTCGGCCAGGTCGAGGGCCTGGCCGAGCGTGGACAGCACCGCACGGTCGGCGCAGTACATCGGGTGCAGCGGCTCCAGCGCGAGGCGCACCCCGCGTTCGCCCGCGTACGGCGCCAGCTCGGCCAGCGCGTCGGCGACCCGCTGCCGGGCGCCCGCCAGGTCGCGGGAGCCGGGCGGCAGGCCGCCGACGACAAGCACCAGGCAGGCGGCACGCAGCTCGGCGGCCTCGTCGATCGCGCGCCGGTTGTCGGCCAGTGCGGCGGCCCGTCCGGCGTCGTCGGCGGCGGTGAGGAACCCGCCCCGGCACAGCGACGACACCCGCAGTCCGGCGTCGGCGACGAGCCGCGCGGCGGCCGGCACGCCGATCTCGGCCACCGGCTCGCGCCACAGCCCGAGCGCCGGGATGCCGGCGCGCAGGCAGCCGTCGGCCGCCTCGGCCACCGACCAGCGCCGCGTCGTGCGCTGGTTGAGCGACAGCCTCGCCAGCCGGGGGTCGGCGGTCATCCGGCCACGCCCGCGACGTCCAGGTACGCGCGCATCCGCCGCGCCGCCAGTTCCGGGTCGCGCAGCAGCCCGGCGGCGTCGACCAGCCGGAACGCCTCGACCAGGTGCGGGACGCCGCGTCCGCCGTGCAGGCCGCCGACCATGGTGAAGCCCGGCTGCCGCCCGTTCAGCCAGGACAGGAACGCGATGCCGGTCTTGTAGTACGGCGTGGGCGGGGCGAACAGGTGCCGGGACAGCGCCACCGTCGGATCGAGGATGGCCCGGAATCCGGCCCTGTCGTCCGCGTCCAGCCGTCCCAGCGCGGCCGACGCGGCCGGGGCGATCGCCGTGAACGCGCCGAGCAGCGCGTGACTGAACCGCTTCCCGTCGCCCTCGATCAGCTCCGGGTAGTGGTAGTCGTCGCCGGTGTAGACCTTCACGGCCGGTGGCAGCAGTTCCCGCAGCCGGACCTCGCGGCCGGCGTCCAGCAGCGACACCTTCACCCCGTCGACCGCGTCGGCGTGGGCGTGCACCAGCGCGGCGAACGTGGCGGTGGCCTCGTCCAGGTCGGTCGAGCCCCAGTAGCCGGACAGCGCCGGGTCGAACATGTCGCCGAGCCAGTGCAGCACCACCGGTGTGCCCGCCTCGCGTAGCACCCGCTCGTAGACGCGCAGGTAGTCGTCCGGGCCGGTGGCGAGCGCGGCGAGGTGCCGGCTGGCCATCAGCACCGGCGTGGCGCCGCACTCCCGCACGAACGCGACCTGCTCGGCGTACGCGGCGACCACCTCGTCGAGCGTGCCGGGCACCCCGGTGAGCTGGTCGGTGCCCGCCCCGGCCACGATGCGCCCGCCGCAGGCGGCGGCCTCGGCGGCGCTGCGCCGGATCAGCTCCCGGGTGGCCGCCCAGTCCAGCCCCATCCCGCGTTGCGCGGTGTCCATCGCCTCGGCCACGCCGAGACCCCACGACCACAGGTCGCGCCGCACCGCGAGCGTCGCGTCCCAGTCCAGCCGCGCCGGGCGGCCGGGGGAGTTGTCGGCGTACGGATCGGCGACGACGTGCGCCGCCGCGTACGCGATCCGGCTGGCCGGCGGCGCGGACGGCCGCCCCCAGGCGGGCGGTTCCCGCAGCGTCAGCCGCTCGGTGCCGCCGCCCGGCGCCGGCAGCGTGATCCGCGTGCTCACCGGGGGATCTCCTCGATCGTCACCCGCCGCCCCTCGCGGGCCGAGCGCAGCCCGGCCTCCGCCAGTTGCACGCCTCGGGCGCCGGCCAGGAAGTCCCACGGGAACGGCTCGTCGTCGACGACGTGCCGCAGGAACGACTCCCACTGCACCTTGAACGCGTTGTCGTGCTCGCCGTTGTCCGGCACCGTCTGCCACTGCGCGCGGTACGGCTCGGTGACCGGCAGGTCGGGGTTCCACACCGGCATCGGGGTGCTGCCCCGGTGCTGGATGCGGCAGTCGCGCAGCCCGGCCACCGCGCTGCCGTGCGTGCCGTCGACCTGGAACTCGACCAGCTCGTCCCGGTGCACGCGGACCGCCCAGGAGGAGTTGATCTGCGCGACGATGCCGCCGGCCAGCTCGAAGATGCCGTACGCGGCGTCGTCGGCGGTGGCCCGGTAGCCGGTGCCGGCCTCGTCGACCCGTTCGGGGATGTGCGTGGCGGTGACAGCGGTGACGGCGGTGACCGGGGCGATGATCTGCTCCAGCACGTAGTGCCAGTGCGGGAACATGTCCAGCGTGATGCCGCCGCCGTCCTCGGCGCGGTAGTTCCAGCTCGGACGCTGCGCGGCCTGCCAGTCGCCCTCGAACACCCAGTAGCCGAACTCGCCGCGCACGGACAGGATCCGGCCGAAGAACCCGCCGTCGACGAGCCGCTTGAGCTTGCGCAGGCCGGGCAGGAACAGCTTGTCCTGCACGACGCCGTTGCGGACGCCCTTGGCGGCGGCGAGCCGGGCCAGCTCCAGCGAGGCGAGGAAACCCTCGGCGAGCGGCTTCTCGGTGTAGACGTGCTTGCCGGCCTCGATCGCCGCCCGGATCGCCTTCTCCCGCGCGGCGGTCACCTGCGCGTCGAAGTAGATCCGGTGGGAGTCGTCGGCCAGCGCAGCGTCCAGGTCGGTGGTGTACGCCGACAGCCCGTGCCGCTCGGCGATCTCGGCGAGCCGGTTCTCGTCGCGGCCGACCAGGGTCAGCTCGGGCCAGATGCGGCTGCCGTCGCGGGCCGGCACACCGCCCTGTTCGCGGATGGCGAGCAGGGACCGGACGAGGTGCTGCCGGTAGCCCATCCGGCCGGTGACGCCGTTGAGGATGATGCCGACGGACGTGCGTTCCACTGGGCCTCCCCGCAGGTGAATGCGCTTTCAGTAAGCGCTTTCAGGGTGCTACCGTAGCCACGCCGGAACACCGGGTCAAGACGTTCCGCAGGGAGCCGCATCGATGTCGCACGTGACGCTGGAAGACGTGGCCAGGGCGGCCGACGTGTCCCTGGCCACCGCCTCCCGGGCGCTCAACGGGCGGCGCGTCACCCCGCACCTGCACGACCGCGTCCTGGCCGCCGCCGCGCGCCTCGCGTACACCCCGAACGCCCACGCCCGCGCGCTGGCCGGCGCGTCCCGCCGCAGCGTCGGCGTCGTCTGCCACGACGTCACCGACCCCTACTTCGCCGCCGTCGCCGGCGGCGTCATGCGCGTCGCCGCCGACAACGACCTGCTGGTCATGCTGGCCAGCACGTTCCGCGACCCGGAACGGGAGATCGCGTACGTGTCGATGCTGCGCGCCGAACGCGCCCCGGCGATCCTGCTCATCGGCTCCGGATTCGAGGACCCCCGCTGGGAACGGGCCATGGCCGCCGAGCTGGCGCCCTACCTCGACGGTGGCGGCCGGGTCGCGGTGGTCAGCCGGCACCGCACCCTGAAGGTCGACAGTGTGCTGCCGGAGAACCGGGCCGGCGCCGCAGCGCTCGCCCGCGCGCTGCTCGACCTGGGTCACCGCCGCTTCGCGGTGCTCTCCGGCCCGCCCGAGCTGACCACGGTCGCCGACCGGCTCGGCGGATTCCGCGACGAGCTGTCCGCCGCCGGTGTGGCGCTGGACCCGGCGGCGGTGGCCGAGGCGGCGTTCACCCGCGACGGCGGCTACCAGGCGATGACCGAGCTGCTCGACCGCGGACTCAACGCCACCTGCGTGTTCGCGCTCGCCGACGTGATGGCGGTCGGCGCGTACGCGGCGCTGCGCGACCGCGGACTGTCGGTGCCCGGCGACGTCTCGGTCGCCGGCTTCGACGACATCCCTGTCGTACGCGACCTCGCCCCGCCGCTGACCACTGTGGCGCTGCCGCTGCACCGGCTCGGCGAGGAGGCGATGAGGCTGGCCCTGACCGAGAACACCGGCCGCCGCCGCCGGATCGTCCGCCTGCCCGGCGAGGTGGTGCTGCGGGCCAGCACGGCGCCGGTCGCCTGAGCCCGGCCGGTAGGGTGCCGTCATGATCGAGGACGCCGTATGCCGCTGACGAACCCCTGGCTGACCGGGCCGACGCCGACGAGGAAGCTGGACCGGGACCGTCTGGAGGAACGCATCCGCAACCTGCTGTCCTCGCAGAACATGTGCGTGCTGGCCACCGTCGGGCCGGACGGGCCGCTGGCCACGCCGGTGCGCTACTACCCGCTCGACTTCACGCTGATGCTCACCGCCGCGCCGCGCTCGCCGAAGATGCGCAACATCGCCGCCGACCCGCGGGTGTCCGTCGGCGTTTTCGCGCCGCTGGTCGGCCTGGCCAGCAGCCGCGGCGCACAGGTGTTCGGCACCGCCCGGGTGCTCGGCCCGGACCACCCCGACCGGGCGCACCACTGGGCCGCGTTCCGCTGGGAGAACGAGCACGCCGAGCGGGGCCGGGATCTGTCCGAGCCGCCCGACGACCCGCTCGTCGTCATCGCGGCCGACCGGATCGTCTACACCGAACACTGGCTGCGCCGCGAGGGCTATGCGCCGCGCCAGCACTGGCGTCGCTGACCGGTCGTACGTGCTGCCGACGGCGGCGGCTGGCATGCTCGGGGCGTGCCCAGCTACGACGTCGCCCTCGTCCTGCTCGTCGACCCGACCGGCGCGATCCTCATGCAGCACCGCGACGGCAACGCGCCGGTGTCGCCGTACCAGTGGAGCCTGCCCGGCGGCAGCATCGAACCCGGCGAGACGCCGGAGCAGGCCGCGCGGCGCGAGCTACGCGAGGAGACCGGCCTGACCGCCGGGGAGCTGCACCTGCTGTGGAGCGGCCCCCGCCCGCGCGAGGAGGGCTTCGCCCACGCCGTCACCGTGTACGTCTTCCGCGGCGCCACCGACGCCCGGCAGGAGGACGTGGTGCTCGGCGAGGGGCAGGCGATGGTCTTCGTGCCCCGTGACCAGGTGCTCGACCGGGACCTGGCGGTGAGTGCGGCCAAGGTGCTGCCGCTGCACCTCGCGGAAACCGCCTAGCGCCCGGTCAGCGCCCCGGCCAACGCGTCGACGAACCGGGGAGCACCTCGTCGTCCGGCAGATGATCCGGGTTGATCTCGGTGACCGACAGCCCGGTGAACCGCGGGCTCGCCACCAGCTCCGCCAGCGTCGCCGCCGCCTCGCCGAGGCTGAGCCCGAACGGCTCCGGCACGTCCGCCAGCGGCGCGTCCACGAAACTCAGCACGTCCACGTCGAAGTGGACCACGAACCCGTCGGCCGCACCCTCGGCCACCGACCGGGCCCGGCGTGCCGCGGCCCGCGCGTCGGCGTGCACCTCCTCGGCCGGCACGTACGCCAGCCCCAGCTCCGCCACCAGCTCCCGCTCGTGGTCACCCCGGGGCAGCGAGTCGCCGTACACCACCACGCGCTCCGGCGACAGCAGCGGCACCGCCGGCCCGACACCGGCCACCTCGGGCAGCGTCCCCGGCAACCCGAGCATGTGCGCCAGCCCCATCGCGTCCAGGTTGCCGTTGGCGCGGGTCAGCGGCGTGTAGAGATCCGGGCCGCCGTCCACGTACACCAGCGCGGGCGACAGCCCGGCCCGCGCACAACCCGCGACCAGGCCGAGCGTCACCGTGCAGTCGCCGCCGAGCACCAGCGGCGCGCGCCCTCGGCCCAGCGCCGCGGCGACCAGGTCGGCCACCGCCGAGGCGACGGCGGCCACCGCGCCCGCGTTCTGACCCCCGGGGTACGCCGGATCCGGTCGCCACCGGAAGCCCGGCACGTCACCGGCGTCCTCGATGTCGGCGCCCAGCCGGTCGAGCAGGCCGGCGGCGCGCAGGGCGGCCGGCGCGCGCTCCACGCCCGGGGTGTGGGCGCCCGCGCTCGACGGCGCCCCGACGACCGTCCACTGACGAGGGTCCATCGACCCACCCTAACCACCGCCGGGGCACACCCGGGGATCAGCGCAGCACCAGCAGGTCCAGCGCGTCGATCACCGGGCCGCTGTCGGTCCGTGCCGCCTCGCGCAACCGCCGGACGCCGGCGGCGTACTCCGCGTCGGTGATGAGCTGAAGCGGCGTGTGCGCCTCCCGGCGCAGGCCGGCCGCCGCCTCCCGCAGCGACGGCGCGGTGACCTGCGGGACCGCCTCGACCGCCGCGGCGGTGAAGCCGGCGCCGGCGAAGGCGGCCTCGACGTCGACAATGGCGGGATACGTGTCCAGCACGCGGATCGCCTCGGGGAAGTAGTCGAACAGGGTGATCGCCTCGTGCCGTCCGGCGAACGCGGACCGGATGAGCACCGGCGCGCCGGGCCGCAGCACCCGGCGCAGCTCGCGCGCAGCGGCGGCCAGGTCCGGCACGTGGTGGATGACAGTGGACACCCACGCGCCGTCGACGCTGTCGTCGGCGAGCGGAAGGTGCTCGGCGTCGCCCGCGACCAGCGGCGCGAACGCGCAACGTGCGCGCATCGCCGCCGACCGCTCGACGGCGATGACCTCGACGCCGGGGAACCAGCCGCTGAAGGCGCGTGCCCAGCTACCGGTTCCGGCGCCCAGGTCCAGCAGCCGCATGCCTCGACGCGGGCCCAGGTGCCGGGCGACGGCGTCCCGCCAGGCCGTGAGACCGTCGTCGGTGAGGTGCCGGGTCGCGGCGAACGCCTCGGCGTCCGCGTCGTGGTACGCGATGCGAGCCATACGCCACAGCCAACTCCCGGCAAACCGGCGAGACAAGCACTGTGGCGGGTCACACGCCGGCCTGGGAGAGGGGTGGGAAGTGCGGTATCGGATCCACTTCGACGCCGAACTGCCGGCGGCGGACCTCCGCGCGTTCCTGCTGACGGAGTACGGCGTCGCACCGGGGGCGGACTACCTCGGGCGGATCGAGGACCAGACCGTGGACGACGCTCGCCCGGTAGCCATGCTCACCCCGCCCGAAGGGGATGAGGGATTCGGCTGGATTCACCGGTGGGTGCTGGTCAGCGCCGACGGCAGCAGCGGCCGGGTGCTGACCGCCGCCGACGGGGACCTGCGGATCGTGTGCGCGCTGGAGCCGATCAGCGGGGAGCCGCAGCTCGCCGTCGTACCGCCGCCGGACTGGGCCCGCGACTGGTGACCCGGCGGGTCCACCGGCCGCTCGCGTACCCGATGTCACCGGTGCGGCGCCGCCTGGCGCGGGTCGCGGCGACGGCGGGCGCGGGCGTGGCCGCCGCCGTCCACTGGACGGGCCAACCGTGGGCGCGTGGCGGATCGGGTTGCGGGCGACGGATGGTGCCGTGCTCCTCGGCGAGCCGGACGGCGGTGTCGAGGAGCTGCCCGGCCGAGGCCACCCGGCCGTAGTGAGCCGCGGCGAGCGCGAGCGTGACCACGTCCCCGATCCGCTGGCACGGCGGGCAGGCGGCGTGGAAGGCACACCGGTCCAGCGGAAGGGCGTGGGCGTGCAGGGGAGCGGGGAACAGGCTCAGGGCGTGGCGGAACTCGTCGGGTCGCATCGTTCCTCCTGGGTGGTCGATGGCGCGGCGGCGGGCACGTGTGCGGTACGCCGGGCGGTCCGGTGCCGGAAGCGGTGCCGGTCAGGCGGGCGGGATGGCGACGACCTCGACGTCGACGCCCTCCGTGCGCAGCGTCTTCACCGCCTGATAGAGCGCGACCTGGGCAAAGGTGAACAGCGATTCCACGGTGACGGCACGTTGGCCGCTCAGCGCGATGGCGTAGACGACGGTGCGCGGGCGGAAGTCCTCGGGCAGGTCGCGCCCGCCCGGCTGCGCGCGCACCAGGTCGCGGAGCCGGGTACGTGCCTGGGCGTCGTAGCGCAGCGCGTCGAACGACGTGACGCCCTGCGCGAAGAGGTGACTGAGCGGCGAACTGCCCGACGCCCGCTTGACGTGGATCAGCTCACCGTTCGGCCCGAGCAGGTCGCACGCCTCGATGCCTCGCGGGTGCTGCTCGGTGCGGAGAAGCTTCTTGTCCAGCAGCACCAGCCCCGGGTGCTGCTTGGCGGCCTCGCGGTTGTAGCAGTCCTCGTTCGCCAGCTTCTTCGTCCACGGCGGCAGGGCGACGGTGGGCGGCCGGTTCAGGATGCGCGCGATCTCCTCGCGCAGGAACTCCCGGTGGCGGTCGCCGATCTCGTACCACTGGCCCTCGTGCAGCAGCATGTGGCTGCCGTTGACGGCGACCTCGGCGGTGATCCAGCGGGACACCGGTGTCGACGCCATCTCCTCGGTGCCGGCGGCGTCGGCGTAGAGCGTCAGCGTGCCGTCGCGCAGCCCGGTCCACCGGTCACCGTCGAGGGCGCGGGTGGTGTGCGACAGGATCGTCCCCAGGTCCAGGTCGGGGGTCAGGCTCGGGCGTTGCCCGGTGCGGGGCACCCGAACCCGGTACGACCCGACGTGCTCGACGTCGGCCACCAGGCTGCCCGGCACCGCGACACCGACATCCGGGGGATCGGGCAGACCCAGCCGCCGGTCGAGCACCTCGATCAGCGCCGCTTGCCGGGCGTCGTGGGGACGCAAGGGCCGGATCTGCTCGATGAACTCCAGATCGGCCAGCGGTGACTCCCGCCGGCACACCCGGTCGATCTCCCGCAGGTCGGCGAGCAGCCGCTCGGGGGCGACGCCGAGCGGGATGCGCAGGGCGTCGCTGCCTTCGACCCGTACCGCACCGCGCGTGTGCCGGCACGCCGTCAGGTTCGGGTTGTCGACACGGCCGGACACCTGGCCGACGATCTCTCCCCACTTGTCGATGCCGTACCTCCGGATGGGCTGGCCACCCGGAACCATGCTGCGGTCCACCCGGCCGCTGGCGCCCACCACCCGGCGGCGAACCTTGCGGATGCCGTCGGGCTGGAGCGTCCGCACGGCGAAGGAGACACCGAACGTCGGGTCCACCTTCTCCGGTTCGATCATGAACCGGCCCAGGGTGCCGAAGGTCAGGGCGTACGCCCGGTCGTCCACCGCGAGCAGCAGGGCGCCGCCGCCGCTGCTGTAGCCGATTGTCACGTCGCTGCCGACCAGGCCGGACAGGACGCCGCACCACTCGGCCCGGTCGCGCGGCGCGCTGCCGTGCACCAGTAGCGCCGGCGCGTCGAGGACCCGGTGCGGGGTGGGCTCGAAGCCGTGCCGCCGCAGGTAGTCGCTGTTGAGCGCGGCACTGATGCCGTCGGAGGTGGCCGGGACGGTGAGCCGGTAGACAGTCGTCGGGTAGGTGCCGGGCGGCGACTGACTGTCGCGGCCGTCGTCCGGGTTGTTCGCACTGCGCATGTCGATCTCCTCGCGTAGAGACTCGTGCCGGCGGTTGCGCGGTGAAGTGGGTGCCGGGGGCGGGGTTCGCGGATCCCGCTCCCGGCCGGTGCAGCTCAGCTCAGATGAGGTCAGGTCAGCTCAGCGCGACGGTCACGCCGCCGGAGAACGGCGAGTCGTGCAGCTCCAGGCGGGCGAGCTTGACGCCCTTGGGGATGTCGAAGACGACCACGCCGGCGACCTGGTTGCCGGGGTTGATGTCGTTGAGGAACGTCTCGGCGTTCTTGTTGGCGTAGAGGCCGGCCGCGCCGTCGGCGGAGTACTCGGTGCCGTTGGCGGCGTACGCCTTCTGGCTGCTGCCGTCGAACATCTGCGACTCCTTGCCGATGTTCTTCACGTTGAGCGTGACCAGGCAGAACTGGCCCTGTGCCGTGGCACCGACCATCGACGTGCCGACCTTGCCGACGCCGCACTTGGCGGACTTGACGGTGAACTCGAACTTGCCGTCGCGGGCCGGCTGGCCGATCTTCGCGGTCTTCGGCTTGTCCTCGGCCTTGCCCGCGTCCACCTTGCCGCCGTCGGCCTCGGTGCCGGATTCCGTCTTGCTGCCGGTGGTGTCCTCGGTGGTGCCGGCGCCGCAGCCCAGTGCGACGAGGGCGCCGGCGATCAGGGCGAGCGTGGTGGTCTTGCGCATCGTTTTCCTCCTGCTGTGAACGTGGCGGCGTCAATAAGAGCATCATCCGTGAACGGTGTCAACAGACATCATGCTTGACGGGTGTGGCACACTCCGAACGTGCAGGAGACACCGACAATCACCGCAGCGGAGATCGCCCGGCTCGCCGGTGTCGGCCGGGCCGCCGTCAGCAACTGGCGCAAACGGCACGGCGACTTCCCCGAACCCGTCGGCGGCAGCGCCACCAGCCCCGAGTTCGACCTCGCCCAGGTCGAACGCTGGCTGCACGCCCAGGGCAAACTCCCGGAACTCGCCACCGCCGACCGGCTCTGGCGCCACCTCGCCCCGGCCGGCGCCTCACCGGCCGCCGGGCTCGCCGCCGTCGGCGCCCGGCTGCTCGCCCGGCAACGCGGCCAACGCCCTGCCCGTCCGGCGGACCCGCAGCTCAAGGCGCTGCTGCCGGACGTCGACGCGCTCGCCGACGAACTCGGCCCACAGGGCGCCTTCGACGCGCTCTGGCGACGCTTCTCCGCCCCCGGGCCGGGCCGCCCCTTCGCCACCCCCGACGACATCGCCGACCTGATGGCCGGGCTCGCCACCGTCGCCGGCGGCTCCGTGCTCGACCCCGCCGCCGGCACCGGCGCCACACTGCGCGCCGCCGTCCGCGCCGGCTGCGCCTCCGCGTACGGGCAGGAACTCGACCCTGACCTCACCCGGCTCGCCGGGCTGTGGCTGGCGCTGCGCGACGTGCCGGGCGAGGTGACCACCGGCGACTCGCTGCGCGCCGACGACTACTCCGGACGCACGTTCGACGCGGTCGTCTGCCACCCGCCCTTCGGCGCCAGCAACTGGGGCGACGAGGAACTCGGCCACGACCCCCGCTGGATCGTCGGCACCACCCCCCGTACCGAACCGGAACTCGCCTGGGTCCAGCACGCGCTCGCCCACCTGCGCCCCGGCGGCCACGCCGTACTCCTCATGCCGCCCGCCGCGGCCGGCCGCCGCCCCGGCCGCCGTATCCGCGCCGAACTGCTGCGCCGCGGCGTGCTACGTGCCGTCATCGCGCTGCCGGCGGGGGCGGCCGCGCCGCACGGCGTACCCCTGCACCTGTGGGTGCTGCGCCGCCCACCGGCCGACGCGCCGCCACCGGCGCGGACGCTGCTCGTCGACGCCGCCACCGGCGACCACACCCGCATCCTCGACACCTGGCGGTTCTTCGCCAACGACGGCGAGATCGACGAGCCCGGCTACGCCCGCGCCGTCCCGGTCATCGAACTGCTCGACGAGGAGATCGACCTCACCCCCGCGCGTCGCCAGCCCGCCGTCGCGGGCGAGGCGACAGGCGAACATCTGGTACGCACACGCGAGCGCCTCGCCGCCGTCGTCGCCGACCTGCCCACGCTGATGCCGCAGGTCACGCCTGTAGCCGACGAGGTCCATGGGGAGTTCCTCACGGTCGGTGAACTGGTCCGGGCCGGCGCGTTGCAGCTCCTCGGGCCGATTCGGGGCGCTTCCGGCGACGACGGTGAGCTCGCCGGTGACGGCAGGCCGGTGCTGACCGTGCCGGACGTGTTGGGCGGCGGTGAGCCGTCGGGGCGGGACGACGGGCGGGTCGGGCAGGAGATCGCCCTGGCCGCCGGGGACGTGGTCGTGCCGATGATTGCGCGGCAGCTCACCGCGCGGGTGGTGACGGCGGAGGGTGCCCTGTTGGGGCGCAACCTGTATCTGCTGCGGCCGAATCCGGCCGCGTTGGATTCGTGGTTCCTGGCGGGGCAGTTGCGGACGTCGACGAACGAGCGGCAGGCGTCGAGCTTGTCGGGGACGCTGCGGTTCGACGTGCGGCGGGCGCAGGTGCGGCGGGTGGCGCGGGAGGAGCAGGAGGCGTACGGGGAGGCGTTCCGGCGGCTGCACGCGTTCGAGTCGGCGCTGCGGCAGGCGGCGACACTCGGGGCGGAGCTGGTGCAGCTCACCGCCGACGGGCTCGGCCGTGGTGACCTGGCGCCAGAAACCGGAAGGAAATGAGATGGCGTTCGACCCCGAAGAGCTGCCCCATGACCTGAACGCGTTCGACCGCGGCGTCATCGCGGACGGACTGTCTGCGGATGAGCAGTCCTCGCTGGTTGGCCGACGCCAAGCATGGGCGTCGCAATGCGGCGGCCGCTACGAGGATCCGGACGACCTGGTGGATCGGCACGAGGTGCGGATCTTCCCCTCTCACTGGTCGATGTTCCCTGACTTTCCCTTCGCCTCGTCCGCGGAATACGCGAGCCGGCGTGCCGTGACGGAGGTGGCCTGGAACTGCGCGAAGGACGATTGGATCCCCTTGCTGGTCGCCTCCCTGGCCTGGGGCTGGGGCACGAGAGGCTTCGGTCCCACCCGCTTGTCCTGGATCCTGCACGGCTGCTCCCGGTGGGAGGCGCCCACCCAGCCAGAAACGAACCGGAGGCTCGCTGCCGCGATCGGCGACCTCGAAGCCGGGGGAGCGGTGGCCGCGTATCGCCGTCTGCACCGCGAGGAGCCGATTCCCGGGCTCGGTCCGGCCTTCTTCACCAAGCTCCTCTACTTCGCGGATCGCGCCCGTGCCGACGGAGCCCGACCACTGATCCTCGATGCGCGGCTCGCCGCCTGGATGCGGTCCATCTGGCAGGCGCGGGCAGGCCAGCCGTACGCCGAGGGTGCCCGGTCGGCGGCCTGGCTCTGGCGAGGGCCGCTCTGGACGCCGTACCGGTACGAGGTCTATCTGACGTTCATGAACAGGGTGGCCGACCAGCTTTCGGAAACGGGCGAACGGTGGAGCCCTGACCTGGTCGAGTTGCTCCTTTTTCGCCCTCAGCAGGGTGCCGCGTGCGATGTCGGAGACCCGACTCAACCGGCTGGTTGACCCGGTGCGAGAACGGTGATCTCCTGGTCGCTCCGCCGCCGGTGTGTGAACTGAGCAAACAGTCCTTTTGGCTGAATCACTGTCGCCCGATCGGCGGTTCAAGGTCCGTTCGATTCGAGCGGGTGTGGCATGAACATGGGGGCACGATGCCGAGCGCGACGGACACGGTGACGATCGGGGCGCTGGTCGCCGTACGGGGACAGCGGTGGGTGGTCAGCGAGGTCGAGCGCGCCGGACAGAGCACCCTGGTGTCGCTGCAGAGCGTCGAGGACGGCCGCTACGGCCACATGCTCGATGTGATCTGGGAGGTCGAGCCGGGCCGGCAGGTGCTGCCGAGCGGCTCGCTGCCCGAGGTCGGATCGTTCGACCCGCCGCAGAAGCTGGCCGCGTTCCTCGACGCCGTCCGTTGGTCCGCCGTCACCTCCGCTGATGTGAAGACGTTGCAGGCGCCGTTCCGGTCCGGCGTCGCGATCGAGGACTACCAGCTCGAACCGGTCGCTCGGGCGGTAGACGCCCCCCGGGTGAACCTGCTGCTCGCCGACGACGTGGGCCTGGGCAAGACCATCGAGGCCGGCCTGGTCGCCCAGGAGCTGCTGCTGCGGCACCGGGCCCGCCGCGTCATGATCGTCTGCCCGGCCGGCCTGACGCTCAAGTGGCGCGACGAGATGGCCGAGAAGTTCGGCCTCGACTTCACCATCATCGACTCGGAACGCTGCGCGGCCGTCCGCCGCAGCCACGGCTCGGCGGCGAACCCGTTCGAGGTCTACCCGCTGAGCATCGTCAGCCTGCCCTGGCTGCGCGGGCAGAAGGCGCAGCGCTTGCTCGACGAGGTGCTTCCGGCCGACGGCCCGGCCTACCCGCGCACGTTCGACTTGCTGATCCTCGACGAGGCACACCACGTCGCGCCAGCCGCCCCGAAGCAGGTCTACGCCGTCGACTCCCAGCAGACCAAGCTGATCCGGCGGATGGCACCGCACTTCACCCACCGCCTGTTCCTGTCCGCCACCCCGCACAACGGCTACCAGGCGTCCTTCACTGCGTTGCTGGAGATCCTCGACAACCAGCGGTTTGCCCGCGGCGTCCAACCGGACCAGGCCGCGGTCAAGGACACCGTCGTACGCCGGCTCAAGCGCGACATCGAGAACCCGGACGGAAGCCCGCGCTTCGTGGAGCGGAAGGCGTCGGCGATCCCGGTCACCTACCCGGAGGACGAGCGGCAGATCCACGCGCTGCTCACCCAGTTCGCCGAGCTGCGCCGCAAGCGGCTCAACTCGCAGCGCGGCCGCAAGGCGACCGACCTGGTGACCCTGCTGCTCAAGAAGCGCCTCTTCTCCAGCCCGGCCGCGTTCGCCCACACCGTCCGCGTCTACCTCGACACGCTGGCCAGCAGGAAGGGCTCGCCCAACCTGATCGCCGGCGACGACGTGCCGGACTGGATGGACGAGTTCATGGACGACCTCGCCACCTACGACGACGAGCAGCTCGCCGAGGCCGAGGATGACGCCCTCAACCGCGTCCGGCCCATGCAACCCGACCCCACCTCCGACGAGACCGCCCTGTTGCAGAAGATGCTCGACTGGGCCGAGGCCAAGGAGGCGCAGCCCGACGCCAAGGCCCGCGAGCTGATCAACTATCTGACGGCGATCTGCAAGCCCGACGGGCGCCACTGGACAAACGAGCGCGTCGTCGTCTTCACCGAATACCGCGACACCCAGACCTGGCTGGCGGACCTGCTGCGGCAGGAGGACCTCGGCGGCGACAGCCTCGCGCTGCTGCACGGCGGCACCCCGGGCGACGAGCGGGAGCAGATCCGCCTCGCCTTCCAGGCCGACCCCACCGACCGGCCGGTCCGCATCCTGCTCGCCACCGACGCCGCCAGCGAGGGCATCGACCTGCAGAACCACTGCCACCGGCTGGTCAACTACGACATCCCGTTCAACCCCAACAAACTGGAGCAGCGGATCGGCCGGATCGACAGGTACGGGCAGACGGTCAGCCCGGAGATCCAGCACTTCGTCGGCACCGGCTTCGGCAGGCAGGTCGACTCGTTCGAGGCCGACCTGGAGTTTCTGTCCCGCGTCGCCACGAAGGTCGCCCGGATGGAGGAGGACCTCGGCTCGGTGAACGCGGTGCTGTCCGAGGCGGTGCAGCGCCGGATGCTCGGCGAGCAGGTCGGCGTCGACATCGATCGGGCCGGCAAGGGGCGGACCGGCGGCAGCCTGCCGACCGAGTCGAACCTGCGCGAGCAGGTGCGGCGGCTGCGCGCCGACCTGGACAAGACCGTCGAGGAACTCGGCATCACCCCGCCGGCGGTCAAGCGGGTCGTCGACACCGCGCTGGACCTGGCCCGGCAGCAGCCGCTCAAGCGCTTCGTCGACGACAGGCACCTGGTGGACGGCCTCTACGAGGTGCCGCCGCTGACCGGCTCCTGGCAACGTGCCGGCGCAGGGCTCACCGCCAAGCTCCAGGATGAGAACGAACCGCCAAGCCAACTCCCGATCGCCTTCGACGCCCAGGTGGCCAAGCGGGACCGCGACGGCATCGTCCTCGCCCACCTGAACCATCCGCTGGTGGCGATGTCGACCCGGCTGCTGCGCGCCGCCGTGTCCAACCCCGACATCGGCCTGCACCGGGTCACCGCCGTCGTCAGCGACGACCCGTCGCTGGAGGACGTGCTGGTCGGCGCGTACTCCCGGTTCGTGCTGGTCGGCGCGGACGGCGTCCGGCTGCACGAGGAGGTCCTCTACGCCGGTGGCTGGGCACCCGAGCAGGGCCGGTTCCGCCGGCTGGAGAACCTGACCACCCTCGGCGGCATCCTCGACCGGGCGCTCACCACCGGAACGCCGGCCTCCCGTGTGGTCGAGGGCCGCGTCGCCGAGCGCTGGCCCCGGATCAAGGACGGCCTGCTCGCCGCCATCGACTGGCGCACCAACGCTCGGCAGGAGTCGCTGGACCGCAAGCTCAAGCAGCGGCAGGAAGCCGAGGAGAAGCGCATCCGGCACAACCTCGACCAGTTCGCCGCCTCCCTGCGTGGCGCGCTCGCGACGCCGGAGGAGGGCACCGGCGGGCAGGACTCCCTCTTCACGTCGGAGCAGCTCGTCGCGATGACCAAGAGCAAGGAAGAACTCGCCCAGTACCGCAAGGACCGTCAATCCTGGGAGGAACGCTTGTCGGCCCTCGAAGCCGAGCGCGACCGCGAACTCGACGCGGTCGCCGCCCGCTACCGCGACCCGAAGCCGCACCGGTTCCCGGTGGCAGTGGTCTTCGTCGTACCGAAGCGGGAGGCCACCCGATGAGCCGCACGTTCCGCCGCCCCGCCCCCGACGGCGTCGAGCAGCACCGCAACTGGCTGAGCCTGGTCGACGTCAACGGCCCGTTCCTCAGCCTGCCGGTGCTGCGCCGCACCTGGCCCACCCTCGACGCCCTCGACAAGCCGACCCGGGAGCGGCTGCGCCAGGCGTACACCGCCTGGCAGGACGACACCGTCGCGGGCCAGCAGGCCTGGATCGGGTACGTGCTGGGCGAGCTGCTCGGCTGGGGCGACACCCTGCACGCGGACTCCCTCGACTCGCTCGCGCACACGGTGGCCGAACACGACACCGAGCTGCGGCCGTCGTTCCTGCTGGTCGAGCCGGGCGAGGAGGTCAAGCCGGACAGCGTACGGCTGCTCGGCCTGACCTGCCCGCCGGGCCAGCAGCCGACCGCCCGGATCAAGGACTCGACCTGGGCCGCCACGCCCGTCGACCGGCTCGCCCACCTCTGCCGGCACCACAACATCGAGCTGGGTCTCGCCACCGACGGCCGCTGGTGGACGCTGGTCTGGGCGCCCCGCGGCGGCGTCACCACCACCGCCACCTTCGACGCCGTCTCCTGGCCGGAGGCCGCCGAACGGGACGTGGTGCGTGCGTTCGTGTCACTGTTGTCGCGCCGCCGGTTCTTCGGCGTGCCCGACGCCGAGCGCCTCGTTCCGCTGCTGCGAGACAGCCTTGGTAGCCAGGAGGAGATCACCGAGGCGCTGGGTGTCCAGGTCCGTCGGGCCGTCGAGCTGCTCGTCGCCGCGATCGGCCGGATCGACGTACGCGAACGGGAGACCGGCGGACGCGGCCTCGCCGACGTCGAGGCGCACGAGGTCTACCGTGGCGCCGTCGCGGTGATGATGCGGATCGTCTTCCTGCTGTTCGCCGAGGAACGCAAGCTGCTGCCCGCCGACAACGAGCTGTACGCGACGGCGTACTCCGCCGGGCGGCTCTGCGCCGAGCTGGAACAGCGGGCCACCGAGGGCAGCGAGGAGGACCTGGAGCACAGCTCCGCCGCCTGGCACCGGTTGCTCGCCCTGTTCAACGCCGTCTACCAGGGCATCGACCACCCCCGGCTCACCCTGCACGGCCACGACGGCTCGCTGTTCGACCCCGAGCGGTACGCGTGGCTGCCGCTGACCGTCGACGACCGCACCGTGCTGCACATGCTCCGCTCGGTGCAGTACGTCGAGGTCGGCACCGGCAGGTCGCGGGAGCGCCGTACGGTCAGCTTCCGCGCCCTGGACGTCGAGCAGATCGGGTACGTCTACGAGGGCCTGCTCTCCTTCGAGGGCTTCCGCGCCGAGGACGTGACGGTCGGCCTGATCGGCAAGGAAGGGCTGGAGGAGGAGGTCCCGCTCACCGACCTGGAGGCGCTGCGGGACCGGCACCCCGACGCGCTGGCGCTGGCGAAGACGCTGGCCGAGAAGTACAAGGACTCGAAGATCGGGTCGCCGGCCGCGCTGACGAAGAAGCTGGCGCCGCTGGACGGGGTGGAGCGCGAGGAGGCCCGCAAGAAGCTGCTCGCCGTCACCGGCGGCGACTATCCGCTCTCCGAGCGGCTGCTGCCGTTCGTCGGGCTGCTGCGCGAGGACCTGCGTGGGCTGCCGGTGGTCATCCTGCCCGGTGCGCTGTTCGTCACCGAGTCGGCGCTGCGCCGCAACACCGGCACCCACTACACGCCGCGCGAACTCGCCGAGGAAGTGGTGGCGGGAGCGCTGGAACCGCTTGTGTACGAGCCGGGACCGTTGCAGACGGCGGACACCACACAGTGGAAACCGAAGTCCAGCGAGGAAATCCTCGCCCTCAAGATCGCCGACATCGCGATGGGCTCCGCCGCGTTCCTCGTCGCGGCTGCCCGATACCTGGCCGGTCACCTCATCTCTGCCTGGTCCCGAGAGCGAGGCCAACAGGCGTCCGAGGTCGAGTCGCGTGCTGTCGAGCGAGGCACCGACGCAGACACGGACCCGCTGGTGATCGAGGCCCGACGGCAGATCATCGAGCACTGCTTGTACGGCGTGGACATCAACCCGATGGCAGTGGAGATGGCGAAGCTGTCGCTCTGGCTGGTGTCTATGGATCCGAAGCGGCCGTTCACCTTCCTCGACGACCGGCTCGTCGCCGGTGACTCGCTGCTCGGCCTCGGAAACACCGAGAACCTGCCCGGCAGGGCGGCACGCGATCTACGGCTCGAACGGGACCTATCCGACGTCCGTAAGCTTCGCCGACAGCTCGCCGCACTGCCGGACCGCCAGGACACAGTGGCGCGGAAGCACCAACTTCTGGCCGAGGCACACGCGGCGCGACAGCGCGCCGACGCCTACGCCGATCTGGTGGTAGGTGCCTCACTCGCCTCCGTCACACGGGGCCAGGACCCGGTCGTGATCGCCGGAACAGTCGGCAGGCTCGCCCAGCACCTGGCTGGCGGCGGTGACGTGGAGCCGCTGTCGCAGCAGGCGCGGTCCTGGCTCGCCCTCGACCAGCCGGACGGTGGCTTCGACCGCGATCCGCTGCACTGGCCCTTGGAGTTCCCCGAGGTGTTCGACCGGGGCGGCTTCGACGCCATCATCGGAAACCCGCCATTCCTGGGTGGGCAGAAGCTGACCGGGGCACTTGGCCCGGCCTACCGGGAGCTGCTGATCAGCGCGACCGGCCGTGGCGTGCGGGGCAGTGCCGACCTGGTGGCCTACTTCCTGCTCCGCGCCCACGACCTGCTCAACTCCGGTGGGCAGACTGGACTGATCGCCACGAACACCCTCGCCCAAGGCGACACCCGCGAGGTCGGCCTCGACCAGGTCGTCAAAGTGGCAGCCATCCGCCAGTCGATCAAGAGCCGCCGATGGCCGTCGCAGTCGGCAGCCCTGGAGTTCTGTGCTGTCTGGACCAGCCGAGGCGCCCTCGGCGATACGACCGTCAGGCGTGCCGACGGCCTTGCGGTTCCTGGCATCACGCCTTCGCTGGACCCGGAATCTCGCGTGACCGGCAATCCGTACCGCTTGCAGAGCAACGCCGGAACATCCTTCATCGGCTCGTATGTGCTGGGCATGGGGTTCACGATGGAGCCGCGTGAGGCTGAGGCGCTCATCGCTAAGGATCCCCGCAACCGTGAGATTCTCTTTCCCTATCTGAACGGGCAGGACCTAAACTCCCGGCCCGACGGCTCAGCCAGCCGCTGGGTCATCAACTTCCACGACTGGCCCGAGGATCGGGCCCGCACCTACCCGGACTGCTATGACCGAGTGCTACGGCTCGTCAAGCCCGAGCGGGACCGCAATAGCGACAAGCGGCGCCGGGAGATTTGGTGGCGCTTCACACGCCCAACTCTCGAGCTGTATCAGGCGATTGCGAGGTTGGAGCGAGTCATTGTGCTCGCACAGGTCAGCAAGACAGTCATGCCATTGCTGGTGACCACCAAGCAGGTGTACGCACATAAGATCGTTGTCTTTCCAAGCTCTGACACCGCGATGTTGGCGCTGCTATCCAGCGCGCCGCACTATTGGTGGGCGGTGAGCCGTAGCGCCACGATGAAGGCGGACCTTAGCTACTCGCCCTCCGACGTAATTGCGACGCTTCCGTTACCGACACCTATTGCCGACCTGCGCGCCTTGGGTGATCGGCTCGACATAACCCGGCGAGAAGTGATGCTCAGTCGGCAAGCAGGCCTGACCTCGACCTATAACCTCGTGTTCGACCCCGGATGCCATGACGAGGACATCGTGGAGTTGCGGCGCATCCACCGCGACATCGACGAGGCAGTGTGCCGTGCCTACGGCTGGGACGACCTCGTCGAGTTGGGCCTCGACCACGGCTTCCACAAGGCCGGTGCGTACACCCGCTACACCGTCGGCCCGGCGGTCCAGCGCGAGATCCTCGACCGTCTACTGGAGCTGAACCACCAGCGCTACGCCGAGGAGAAGGCAAAGGGCCTGCACGACAAGAAGTCCGGCCGCAAGGCGAAGTCCACCGCGGAAGGGCTGTGGTGATGGTCGACGTACAGGGAGGACTGTTCCCTCACCCGCGCGGCGAGCAGCAGGCGCTGGCCCTGTCCGGCAGCGAGGACGGCCAGAAGCCACCGCTCGACGTGCCCCAGACCTTTCCCAAGGCCACCTCGTACCAGGTCCGGGACGAGCTGGAGGACCTGATCGGCCGGGATCTGCTCGGCCCGTGGGACGGGGAGCAGGAGGAGTTCCGTCCGGGTGCGATGGGTCCGCGCGAGCGGTACCTGGTCGGCATGCTCGGCCCGAAGCAGCGCCCACGCACCGGGAAGCGTGACTCGTCCGAGGTGCACGACGTGGACGCCGCCGTCCAGGGTGACGGCAGCGAGGCCGAACTGCCCGAGGTGGTCACCCCCCAGAATCTGGGCAAGATGTGGGCCTCCTCGATGGGGTTGTCCTTCGCCGCGGCCGAAGACACCGACGCGCTCTCCGTGACCGCCGAGTGGGGCCGCTACGACCTGCGCGAGTCCGAGGACGAGAAGGGCAAGCGCCGGGTCTGGTACCGCGAGCCGGTTTCCTACGCCAGGGAGGTCCGGCTCGACGGCGACACCTCGTACCGGATCCCGCTCACCGTCGACGACCAGGACGCGCCCGGGGTGCACCTCTCCGTCGAGGTCCGGCCGCGCGGCGGTCAGCGGGTGGTGCAGGTCGCGCTGATCAACACGCAACTCGAACCGGAGAGCAACGCCGACACCGCCTGGCTCTTCCAATCGTCCCTGACGCTCACGGCGCTGGACGGGCACGCCGCCGTCTTCCTGCCCATCGACGACCCGCTCGACGGGGTGAAGGGCGTCAGCGACGACCTGGAGGAGGCACACCTGCGGCTGCTCTACCGGTCGCAGCGTCGCTACGCCTCCGGCCGCAACGTCGCCGTGCACCCGTGGGTGCGTGACGGCGACCGCTGCGCGCACAAGCTGTTCACCACCTGGCTGCCGACCTACAACGTGCCGGCGACCGTCGCACCGGTCGGCAAGGGCACACCGCTGGCCCGGGTCGAACTGTCCATGGACGCCCTCGCCGCCGCCGACATCGATCGGCTCCGCACCGGTCTCGCGCCGCTCGCCGACGGGTACGAGACGTGGCTCGACGACGAGGCCGCGAAGATCCCTGGCCTGCCGGCCGAGCTGCGCCCGGCCGCGGAGGCGGCCGTCTTCAACGCCGGCAAGGCGGCAACCCGCATCCGGGCCGGCATCGCGTTGCTCACCGACCCGGAGCGGGACAAGCACGCCGACGCGCTCGCGGCGTTCCGGTTCGCCAACGAGGCGATGGCCTTGCAGCGCCGGCACAGCGAGGTCGCCCGCCTTCGCGAGGAGCAGGGCCTGACGTACGCGGAAGCCAAGGCCGCCGTCGACGCGCGCGGCGCCGCGGCTGCCTCCTGGCGCCCCTTCCAGCTCGCGTTCGTCCTGCTCAACCTGCCGTCGCTGACCGACCCGGCGCACGCCGAGCGGGCCGCCAACCGGGACGCCACAGTCGACCTGCTGTTCTTCCCCACCGGTGGTGGCAAGACGGAGGCCTACCTGGGCCTGACCGCGTTCACGTTCGCCATCCGCCGGCTTCAGGGCGTGGTCGGCTCCGGGGCAGACGCCCGCAGCGGCGAGGCCGGCGTCGCCGTCCTCATGCGCTACACGCTGCGGCTGCTCACCGCGCAGCAGTTCCAGCGGGCCGCCGCGCTGATCTGCGCAGCCGAGGTGCTGCGTCGGCGCGACGAACGCACCTGGGGCACCGAACCGTTCCGGATCGGGCTGTGGGTCGGCGGTGGCGTCTCGCCGAACTGGTACGACGAGGCGGCCGAGCAGATCGCCGAGGCGCGCGAGGCCGGGCACGGCAAGCACACAAACGTCCTCCAGACGCTGAGCTGCCCGTGGTGCGGGGCGAAACTGCGCGCCGAGCGGGACCTCGAACCCAAGGACGACCTGCGGCGGGTGCTGCTGTTCTGCGCCGAGGCCGAAGGGGCCGACGCGTGCCCGTTCTCCCGCACCCGCAGCACCGAGGGCCTGCCGATCCTCACCGTCGACGAGGAAATCTACCGGTACGCACCCAGCCTGGTCATCGCTACCGTCGACAAGCTCGCCCAGCTTCCCTGGCGCGGCTTCGCCGGAATGCTGTTCGGGCGCGTCCGTCAGCGGTGCCCCCGGCACGGCTACCGGCACGACGACCTCGACGGCCGGACCAACTGCGGCAACCGGCACAACAAGAAGGGCAGCCTGGAGGCGGTCACCAGCCAGCCGGTGATCCAGCTCCGCCCGCCGGACTTGATCATCCAGGACGAGCTGCACCTCATCTCCGGCGCGCTCGGCACCGTGGTCGGCCTGTTCGAGGCGGCCGTCGACCAGCTCTGCACCTGGCCGCTGCCCGGCGGCAGCGAAACGGGACCGAAGATCGTGGCCTCGACGGCCACCACCAAACGGGCCCGCGAGCAGGTGCTCGGCGTGTTCGGCCGGGACCTGGCGGTCTTCCCGCCGCCGGTCATCGACATCACCGACACGTTCTTCAGCCGGCAGGTGCCGGTCACCGCCGAGCATCCCGGTCGCCGCTACCTCGGCGTCTGCGCCCACGGCGTACGGATGAAGTCCGCCGAGATCCGGGTCGCGGAGATCCTGCTGCTCGCCGGGCAGACGCTCTTCGACAGGTACGGGGCGCCGGCCGACCCGTACCTGACGACTGTCGGCTACTTCAGCGCCACCAGGGAGCTGGCCGGCATGCGCCGCCTCCTCGACGACCAGGTGGCGACGCGTGTGCGGTCACACGGCCGGCGCAAGGACCTCTCGGACCGGCTCGTGGGCACGCAGATGCTCAACGTGCAGGAGATGACCTCCCGGATCTCCTCCGGCGACATCAGCGACGTCCTGAAACGGCTGGAGATCGGCTTCGATCCAGAGCTGGACACCTCTGCCCGGCTGCGTGCCGTGATCGACGACTACCGGCAGGCGAGCAGCGCCAAGCCCGCCTCCCACGCGCGGCCCGCCCTGCACCCGACCACCGAGCGTTTCTACCGCCGCCAGAGGGAAGGCCGGGTGCCGGTCGACGTGGTGCTGGCGACGTCAATGCTCCAGGTCGGTGTGGACGTCTCCCGGTTCGGTCTGATGGTCGTCACCGGCCAGCCGAAGAACACGGCCGAATACATTCAGGCGTCCTCCCGTGTCGGCCGGGACGCGCGCCGTCCCGGTCTGGTGATTACGCTGTACAACTGGACCCGCCCTCGGGATCTCGCCCACTACGAGGATTTCGAGTACTACCACGCGACGTTCTACCGGCAGGTGGAGGCGCTGTCGGTCACCCCGTACACGCGGCGGGCGCTGGACCGGGGGACCACCGGGACGCTGGTCGCGGCCGTGCGCAACGCGGCGGACGCGTTCTCCCGCAACACCGACGCGCAAGACGTGCCGCTCGACGGGCCGGACGTGCAACGGGTCGTCGGCCGGTTCCTCGAACGCGCCGAGGCCATCGGCGGCACGCGGGCTCGGGACTACCTCTCCGAGCGGGTCAACCGGCTGCGGGATCTGTGGAACGAGCGCAAGACCGGGTCGATCCGCCTCGGCTACGCCGAAGGGACGTTCAAGCAGCAGAAGCTCGCGGGCCTGCTCACTGTCGCAGGCGGCGACAGGTGGACCGACCTGACCGTCGGCCAGTCGATGCGGGAGACCGAACACGAGATCAACCTGGTGCTGCCCGCCGGCGACAAGATCTTCGATCCGCAGTACGGCGCGCCGGAGTGGTCGTTCGGGCAGCCGGGCGGCGAGGCACGCGACGAGGACCTGCCCGACGGCGACGAACTGGGCGAGTCGACGCTCGCGGGGAAGGGAAACTGATGGCGGCCACGTACTTCCGGCGGGTCGGGTCCGTCCGCCCCAGCCACCTGATGTTCACCACCGGCGTCGGCGCCATCGTCGACCTGCCGAACTTCTCCGTCCTGGTGCGCGGCCTGGACGACTGGAACCACTCCGCGGTGCCGGACTGGGAGCCGATCGCCGAGCCGAGGCTGCTCGCCGCCGCGCGCCGGCTCCTCAACGACAAGTCCGTGAAGGAGTTGCGGCCCGCCCCCTGGATCGACGGCACCGACAAGCAGCCGAACGGACCCGCCGCCAAGATCGGTGTGCCGATCACGCCGTTCCCCGGCTGGCTGCGGTGCACCGTCTGCGACGAACTCGCCCCGCTCGACGGCTCCGTCTTCGAGTTCGAGAACTCCAAGCCGCGCAAGCCGCACGAGGCCCGGTTCTTCCACAAGTCGTGCACGCGGAAGAAGCTGGCCAAGCCGATGGCCGTCGCCGCGCGATTCGTGCTCGCCTGCACCGCCGGCCACCTGGACGACTTCCCGTACCGGCACTTCGTGCACCACGGTGGCGCCTGCCCGAACGCCAGTCACCCACGGCTGCGGATGGACGACCGGGGCGGCAACCTCGGGGCCAACGTCGAGATCAGGTGTGTGCCGTGCGGCGCCCGCCGCAACATGAAAGAGGTGCTCGGGCCACGCGGGGCGGAGAAGCTGCCGCGCTGCCGGGGACGGTGGGCGCACCTCGGCGACTTCGAGGCGGGTAGGTGTGCCGGCGAGCTGAAACTGCTCGTGCTCGGCGCCTCCAACCAGTGGTTCGCGCAGACCCTCTCCGCGCTCGCCGTCCCCCGCACCGGTGCCGGCGAACTCCAGACCAAAATCGAGCAGCACTGGGCTGCCCTGGAAGGTGTACCCGGGGCGGCGATGCTGCCCTACCTGCGGACTGTCGTGCCGGTGTTGCGCGAGTTCGCCCGGTGGAGCGACGACCAGCTCTGGGCGGCGATCGAGCGGCATCGCAACGCCCCGAAGGGCGACGAGGAGGAGACCGGGTACCCGGACCTGCACACGCCGGAGTGGGAGATCTTCTCCGCGGGAGACCTGCCGCCGGCCACCGACGACTTCACGCTCCGCCGCGATCCCGACGGTGTGCCGGGCGAGTTGAAGGAGGTCTACGCCGACGTCATCCAGGCCGAACGGCTCCGGGAAGTCCGTGCCCTGGTCGGCTTCACCCGCCTCGACGCCCCCGACCCGATGGACCCCGACCTGGTCCGCCGTGCGCCGCTGGCCAAGGCGTCGGTGGGCTGGGTTCCGGCCAGCGAGGTACGCGGCGAGGGAATCTTCCTCCGGCTCCCCGAGGATCTGCTTGCCGACTGGGAGCGCCGGGTCGCCGACACCGAGTCCATGCAGGCCCACCGCGAGGCGTACGGGCGGTTCCGGCGCAGCCGCTACTCCGGTCGGATCTCCGGCGCCTTCGAACCGATGCGGCACTGGCCGGGAAAGCGCTACATCGCCCTGCACACGCTGTCCCACCTGCTGATCCGTACGATCGCGCTGGAATGCGGCTACAGCTCCGCGAGCCTGTCGGAACGGATCTACGCGGGCCGCCCCGACGACCCGCGTTCCGGGATCCTCATCTACACCGCCGTGCCCGACGCGGAGGGGACGCTGGGCGGTTTGGTGTCACTCGCCGAACACGACGCGCTGGTGCGGTTGACCCGGCGGGCGATGAGCGACGCCCTCCACTGTTCGTCGGACCCCCTCTGCGCCGAGCGGCTCCCGCACGACATGGAGGAGTTCCTGCACGGCGCCGCCTGCCACGTGTGCCTCTTCGTGTCCGAGACGACCTGCGAACGCGGCAACCGGTTCCTGGACCGCCGGTTCGTCGTACCGATCGACCAGCCTGCCCTGGCACTCTTTCCCGAGCTGCCGTGACCTGGCACCCGGCGTTCGAGGCGGCGGCCGAGGCCGCGGTGCGGCGGCTCGGACCGGCCCATGTGCGGGTGCTGGCCGACCGCCTCGACGACGGCGTGCCGCATCAGGCGCTGCGGCACGCCGTGCCGGTGCCCGGGTTCGCCGAGGCGGCCGGCGCGGTGCTCACCGCGCAGCAGGAAGCCGGGCTGGTCGCGGGCGTCGCCGCGGCATACCTGCGTGGCTTGGCGGCCGGGCACGCGCAACGGTCCGCGGCCGTCCGGATCGAGTCGGTGTGGAGCGGCCCGGGCACCCATCCGGTGCCGGTGCGGGCCACCGCGCAGGTCCTCGTCGACCTGGTCGGCGAGGCCCGGTCCGAACTGCTGCTGATGACCTACTCCGCGACGCCGTATCCGCCGCTGGTGGCCGCCCTGATCGCGGCGGTCGCCAGGGGCGTGAGCGTGAACGTGGTGGTCGAGACCGTCACCGGTGCGGCCGGCGCGTTACAGGGAGCGGAGCCGGCCGCGGCGTTCGCCGGGGTCGCGGGCGTCCAGATGTGGCACTGGCCGCTCGCCCGGCGCGCGGAACGGCCCGCCCGCATGCACGCCAAGATCGCGGTCGCGGACCGGCGGGTGCTGCTCGTCTCCAGCGCCAACCTCACCCAGTCCGGCGTGAACCGCAACATCGAGGCGGGGCTGCTGGTGCACGGCGGCCCGGCACCGCAGCGAGCCGCCGAGCACATCGCCGAGCTGCAGGTCCGAGGCGTCCTGGTCCGACTCGGGGCACCCTGAGATGACCGGTACGGATCACCGACGCGCCCAGGCGTTGGCCGACGCGACGGTCACCACCAGTGACATCGCCCGCTTGGCCGACGTCGGCCGCGCCGCCGTCAGCAACTGGCGCCGCCGCTTTCCGGACTTCCCGGTGCCCGTCGGGGGCAGCTCGGCCAGCCCGCACTACTCACTCGCCGACGTTGAGGCATGGCTCATCCGGCACCAGAAGCCGTTCACGCTCCGCCCCGTTGACCGGGTGTGGCAGGCACTGCGCGGTGCCGCGGACGACCTGCAACTCGGTGACCGTATCGGCTACCTCGGCCTGTTCCTCGTGCTGCTGGCACGCGATCCCGGCCGGTGGAGGGAGCTTGTCGGCGAATCCGACGCCGCGGTGACGGAGGAGCTGACCCACGCGCTCCGCGCCGTCGTGCCCGAAGCCGCCGACCTGGTCACCGAAGCGCCGGACAAGGACGGGCTCGCCATCGTGCGGCTGACCGCCGACGCGACCGAGCACGCGGACCACCGGGTGGTCTTCGACTTCCTCTGCCACCGCTACCGGGAGGTCCACTCACGCCGCCACACCGACACCCCCCAGGCGTACGCGGAGCTGATGGCCGCGGTGACCGCACCGTACGGCCGGGTGCTGGACCCGGCGTGCGGCCTCGGGACGCTCCTGTCCGCCGCGCAACGTGCCGGTGCGAGCGAGCTGTGGGGCCGGGACGTGAGTGTCACCGAGGCCCGGCTGACCGCCGCCCGCCTGCTGCTGCACGGTGGTCGGGGACGCGTCACGGCCGCCGAGCCCTCTGGTTCGGCGGACTCCGCTCCCGGCCTCGCCGACGCGGTGATCTGCGACCCTCCTCCCGGCGAGCGCCCTCGGTGGCACACGGACACCGCCGAAGGTGGCGACCAGGAACCGCCGCCGCGCGGTGAACCGGAACTCGCGTGGGTTCAGCACTGCCTCAACCAGGTGCGGCCCGGCGGACACGTCGCGATCCTGATGCCTCCCGCGGCGGCCACCCGGCGGGCCGGCAGACGGGTCCGGGCCGGGTTGTTGCGGGCCGGCGCGCTGCGGGCCGTCGCCGCGCTCCCGTCTGCCGGGCCCGCCGGCGCCGCCGCGCCGGACCTGTGGGTGCTCCGGCGACCCGACGGCGGTGATCAGCCGGCACATCTGCTGGTGGTCGACGCGACCGACGATCTGAGGGCGGCGGAACGGGCCTGGACGGCGTTTCGAACGGGGCATGCCGGCCTGCCCGACCGGAGCCTCGCAGTACCGATTGTCGACCTGCTCGACGACGACGTGGACGTCAACCCGGGCCGCTGGCTCGTCCCCGCCGGTTCACCCACCGACTATCGGCCTGCCTGGGACCGGATGGAGGCGTCCCTGGCAGGGCTGACCTCGATCCTGCCCGAGCTTCGTGCCGACCCGCCGACCGGTGCGGGCCCGACCACCACCGTCGGCGAGCTGGCTCGGGCCGGCGCGCTGACGATCCGTCAGGCGCCTCCCGGCACCGCCGTGGTCGACGCGGGCCCGCTGACGATGGTGACCTCCCAGGACATACGCCAGGCCCGCTCTCCCTCCGGCCGGGCACACCCGCTCCACGGTGCGATCTCCGTGCGGGCCGGTGACGTGGTCACCCCGCTGGCTCCCCGCGCTCCCGCGGTGCGGGTGATGAGCGGGAGCGACGTTCTGCTCGGGCCGCGGCTCTACCTGCTCCGGGTCGACCCGGAGCAGGTGGACGCCTACTTCCTGGCCGGGTTTCTGCGGATCGCGCAGCATCCTGCCGCCACCGGGAGCGCCTCCCTCGCGGTGCGGTCGGACATCCGCCGCGTCCGGCTTCCCCGGCTGCCCCTCGGCGAGCAACGCGCCTACGGTGAGGCGTTCCGCCGGCTGATGGCCTTCGAGGACGGACTGCGGGAACTGGTGGAACTGGGCGAGGACGTCGTCGAACAGGCGTTCCGCGGGCTGGGCGACGGCAGCCTTCGGAGCACCGTCTCGGATGACTAGCCTGCGAAGCGGGACACGGGACCGGCGGGGAGGGCTGTCGCGGTGGGCATGCTGATCAACGGGCGTTACGAGCTGGAGGACCTGCCCATCGGACGGGGTGGAATGGGCGAGGTCTATCTCGGGCGGGACATCAAGCTCGATCGCGCGATCGCGGTCAAGTTCATCCGCTTCCCGGCCGGCTCGTACGACCAGGACTACATCCGGCGGTTCGTCCGCGAGTCTCGGATCACGGCCCGGCTCGAACACCCCGGCGTCCCGGCCGTCTACGACGTGGGCACCCACGAGAACCGGCCGTTTCTGGTGATGCAACGGATCCTGGGGGTCAGCGTCGCTGACCTGGTAGCGGAGCAGGGCCCTCTGCCGGTGGGATGGGCGACGGCCATCGCCGCCCAGGTCTGCGCGGTGCTGGCCGTCGCCCACGAGGCGTCGCTCGTCCACCGCGACCTCAAGCCGAGCAACCTGATGCTCGAACCGGACGGGGGCGTCAAGGTCCTGGACTTCGGTCTCGCCGTCGCCCCCGATCAGCCGGAATTTTCCCGCATCACCGTCACGGGCCAGCCGCTGGGCACCCCTGCCTACATGGCGCCCGAACAGATCCAGGCGGCCCTGACCGGCCCGGCGACCGACCTCTACGCGCTCGGCTGCACCCTGCACGAGATGCTCACCGGGGAGCGGCTCTTCACCGGATCCACCTCCTACGACGTGATGAGCAAGCAGGTCAGCCACCCGCCGGCGCCGGTGCGCGGCGTGCGCGCCGAGATTCCCGTCGAGTTGGAGCAACTCCTGCTCGACCTGCTGGAGAAGAAGCCCGAGGACAGGCCCGCGGACGCGCACGTGGTCTACCGACGGCTGACGTCGTTCGTCACCGAACTGAGTCCGCTGCCCGGTGTGCTGTCGCCGCCCGGCGATCCCAGTCCGACCCGGATGTACGCGGCCGTTCTGAGCCGCGTCTTCGCCGATGCTCCCGTCCGCCGGACTCCGATCACGCCCGCCCCACTGGCACGAAAGCCGGAGTCGGTGCCTCCTCCGCCCTCCCTCTCGGTCGACAGGGGACAGGTACGACGTGCCCGCAGCGAGGCGCGCCGACTTGCCGGAAAGGCCCGCTACGCCCAGGCCGCCGACGTGCTCGCCGGCGCCGTCGCCGCCACCCCGCATGCGGCCGCCGACTCCGACGCCGTGGGTCTGCGGCTGGACCTCGCCGACGCGTTGTTCGAAGGCGGCGACTACCGGCGGGCAGCACCGGTCTACCAAGCACTGATCGCCGATCTCGCCGACACCGGTGACGAGGATCTGCTTCTGCGATGCCGGCTGCAGGAAGCGACCTGTCACGCGCTCACCGGCAACACCAGTCAGGCGCTGCGCCAGCTCGACGATCTGCTGCGGGACCAACGCCGGATCATCGGCGACGACGATCCACGGACGATCGACCTGCGGCGGCAGATCGGGCTGTTGCAACTCGGTACCGGCGAATCCGCGGCCGCCCAGCGGACGCTGCGGGAATTGTGGAAGGACCTGAGCGAGCTGCACGGTTCGAGCCACCCCCTGGTCAGAGAGATCAGCGACCTGCTCGCTGTGGTTCGGCCATAGCGGGCCTGCCCCCACCCGAAGGCGCTCAGTCGACGCTCCGTTAGCCTCTCGGTACCGATCGACATAGCTGACTGGAGAGGCTGTGGCGCGACGAGCGCTCATCAACGGACGGTACGAATTGGCCGATCGCCCCGGCGGCAAGGGCGGCATGAGTGACGTCTGGTTCGGCCGCGACATCCGGCTCGATCGACAGATCGCGGTCAAGTTCGTCCGTTTCCCCAGCGACGAGCCGGATGACGACTATGTTCGCCGGTTCGTGCGGGAGTCCCGCATCACCGCCCGCCTGGAACACCCCGGTGTGCCCGCGGTCTACGACGCCGGTAGCCACGAGGGCCGGCCGTATCTGGTGATGCAGCGGATCCACGGGAGCAGCCTGGGCGCGTTGATCAGCGAGCACGGGCCGCTGTCGATCGGCTGGGTGGCGGCAGTCGCCGCCCAGGTCTGCGCGGTGCTGTCCGCGGCGCACCGGGCGTCGTTGATCCACCGGGACCTCAAGCCGAACAACCTGATGCTGGAGCCGGATGGCACGGTGAAGGTCCTCGACTTCGGGCTTGCCGTGGCGCCCACCATGTCGGACTTCTCGAAGATCACGATGACGGGGCAGTTGCTCGGCACGCCGTCGTACATGGCGCCGGAGCGCATCCAGGCCAACATCAGCGGGCCGGCCGGCGACATCTACTCTCTGGGCTGCACAATCCACGAACTGCTGACCGGAGAGCGGCCGTTCACGGGCGCGACTGCGTTCGAGGTGCTCAACCGGCAGGTCCAGGACGAGCCGCCCGGCGTCCGTACCGTACGTCGCGACGTTCCGGAGGCGCTGGAAGCGCTGGTGCTCGAGATGCTGCGGAAGAAGCCCGAGGAGCGCCCGGTGGACGCGGACGCGGTCTACGACCGCCTGCTGCCCTTCGCCACCGGCCTCGGCCCGGTCCTCAGTGCCGCCATGCCGCCGCCCGGACCGAGCTCCGTCCGGCGTTACGCCACAGTGATCAGCCGCATCCACGCCACGGGCCGGCACGCCGCCCGGAGCCCTGCCACACAGCCTGACAGGGCGTCGCCGATCGCGCCGACCCTCACCCTGACGCGGGTCGACCTGGAGCGGGCCCGCACCGAGGTGACCGAGCTGTTCGAACAGTCCCGCTACGATCAGGCGGCTGAGCTGCTCACCAGGGTCCTCGCCGCGGGCGACGGCATCCCGGGCCTGGACGACGAGATGCTGACGCTTCGCTTCCAGCAGGCCGAGGCCTGGTACGAGGACGGGGACTACCGTCGGGCCGGTCTCGCCTACGAGCGCCTGGTCGGCGACCTCACCGCTCGGCAGGGCTCACGTTCGGAGGTCGTGCTGACCTGCCGGCTGCGGGCCGCCACCTGTCATGCGCTGACCGGGGAGACCCGGCGGGCACTGCGGGAACTGGAGACGCTGGTCCGCGACGAGACCGAGGTCTTCGGCGCGATCGATCCGCGGACCGTGCAGATCCGTCGACAGTTTGGACTGTTGCAGCTTGGTTCGGGTGACCCGCGAGCGGCAGAGCACACCCTGGCCGAGCTGACTGCCGACCTGACCCGCGCGCACGGAACCGGCGACACGGTAGCGACCGAGATCCTCGACCTCATGACGACCCTCCGCCTCAATCACGCCGGTCGGTCACCCGAACGGTGAGCACCGTGCCGTCCCGGCCGAGCGACACCACGCCGCCGCGTTGCCGCGGCCGTGACCGCAGCCACCGGCGTCGGACCGACGGCGCTGCCCGGAAGTAGGCCGCGAGCTGGCCGTCCGCGAGCTTCCCGTACAGGCCGATCTCCACGCCGCGGAACACCTCTAGCGTCCTGCCGTTCGGAAGTGGCGTGCGATACAGGGTGCCCTGGGCGCGTAGGTCGTCCGTCACGTCATGAGACGTGGCGGTGGTTCTGGCCCACGACTGGTCCAGCTCGAACAGCCTCAGTTGTCCGTCGGGCGGCTCGCTCTCGCCGCGTTGCCGAGGCGTCGCGTAGTTGCGCGCGGCGCCGCTGTCTCCGGCGAACAGCAGCGCGGTGGCCGCCACCGCCCGGGTCAGGATCCCGGTGAACCAGCCGCGTTGTTCTTCGGGTACGTCGAACACCTCGGGGGCTCCCGGCGGCAGTTCGTCTGCCGGTGTGGCAGCAGTGGTGTCGGGTAACTCCACGTTCTGATCCGTCACCGACCACGTCCGCGCCTCGTCGGCGGTGGCGGACCGGGTACGCCAGTGATGGTCCTCCGGCGGCCTCTGCACCACTCCCGCGAAGTCGTCGAGTGTGCCGTCCCACAACTCGTCATCGCCCGGCGGGTCGAGGACGTACGAGGTGATCTGCCGTCCGGCCAGACATGAGGCCACCATCAGCGCCGGAGGACGGCGCCCGCCGACGCTCAGGGAGCGCACCTGCACTGCTGCCCGTGCTAGTTGACCGTAGGCGAATCCGGGCGACTGGTGGGTTCCCTTGCACTCCAGGACGACGATCTTCATTCGGCTGCGGCGACCCGAACTGTGGTGTCCCACCAGGAAATAGTCCGGGCGCTTCTGGGCCCTTGAACTGGGTGCCACCGCGCCGGCGCCGTCGATGAAGCCCGCCTTCAGGGCCATCTCCGCGTCAACGGCGAAGAAAGTCCACTGAGGGTATTGCCGTTGCAGGACTCTCTTGGCCACCACCAGCGCCAAGCCGATGCCCAACTGCTCTGACTGCGTCACCTTGTGGTGGTAGACGAGACTCTGCGCCGACTGGGTCAGGCCGAGTACACCGCGGTGTCGGGTGAGCGTGGCGCAGTAACGGACGTGCGCCCAATGCCGGGCCACCTGGGCCAACGGGGATGTGGCCAAGAGCGTGGTCGCCACGCCGAGTTCGTGTAGCACGTGCGCCGGGCTGGTCTCCACCGTCTGACCGATCCGCACGGTCGAGGGCGCCTTGCCGTAGCGGTATGCGTCGTTCTTCGCCGCGGCTTCCTTGGCGTACTTCTCGACGGCATCGACCAGCCGGGGGGAGGAATCGACTACCAGTCTCGATGGTTGGCTGAGGGACCGTACGAGAGATTCGATGTCCATGCTCACCCCGGTGCTGACGTACCGCGTGGGCCAGAAAGCTCAGAGTGATCGAACAGTTCCGAAGTGTCAATATCGCGCGTGTGCGCGAGGAGATAACTTGCTCGCATTGGCGCGACCAGGGCGGCATGCCGGCTGTCGGATCTTCGACAGGCTGGTCTGGTTGATCACCTCCTCGGCGGATTGCCCACAGCGCCCGGATCTGTTTGTCTTTCCGGGCTCAGAGGCGAGTCCGATCGACGGGAGCTGGAATGGTCGCGGCACAGGAGACCACGCTGCAAGGTCTGCTGGAGGGAGCGAAGCAATATCAGGTGCCGCTGTACCAGCGCCCGTACTCGTGGACGAAGGTGCAACTGGCCCGGCTCTGGGACGATGTCCGGAAACTGGCGGAAGACCGGACGCACAACCCGGAGGCAACCCACTTCATCGGCTCGCTCGTGCTCGCGCCCAGCCCGACGAACGGCCCTGCCGGCCTGGCCCAGTATCTCGTGGTGGACGGCCAGCAGCGGCTGACCAGCCTGACCATTTTGCTCTGCGCCATCCGTGACCACTGGGCCGCACGCGGCGAGGACCGGCGGCGGGCCCGGCTCGACCAGCAGTTCCTGACCAACCCCTTCGAGGACGGGCAGCGCCGCTGGAAGCTGGTGCCCACCCAGGCCGACCGGGACGCCTACGTGGCCTGTGTGGAATCGACGCCGCTGCCCAAGGACGCCGTACCGGTCACCGTCGCCTACGACTACTTCGCCAAGCAGCTCGCCGAACTCCCGAACACCGACGGGGAAGCGGAGGACCGACTCGACGTCGAGCACATCGAGAGCGGGGTGATCACCGGGCTGGCGCTGGTGTCGGTCACTGCGCAGGCCCGCGACAACGTGTACCGGATCTTCGAGTCGCTGAACAACACCGGTCTCCTTCTCACCCAAGGAGACCTGCTGCGCAACTACCTGTTCATGCGCCTGCCCACCCGCGGCGAGACGGTCTACCAAGGGCTCTGGCTGCCGTTGCAGAAGAGCCTCACCGCGGCGAACCTGGAGCTTCTCTTCTGGCTCGACCTGGTCCACCGGGATTCCCGGGTCAAGCAGAGCGACATCTACGCGGCCCAGCAGACCCGGCTCGAACGGCTGCGCTCGGAGGAGGAGATCGAGGCGGAGGTGCGCCGGTTCAGTCGCCTCGGCGCCCTCCTGCGGATCATTCTCAACCCCGCCGAGGAGCAGGATCCGGCGGTACGACAGCGGCTGGAGCGGCTAAGCGCCTGGAGCACCACCACCATCTACCCACTTCTGCTGCACCTGCTCGACCGCCGCCAGCAGGACACGGCCAGCTCCGAGCAGATCGCCTCGGCGATGCGGTACGTGGAGAGCTTCTTCGTCCGACGCCTGCTGATCGGCCGCGCCACCGCCAACATCAACCGGATTCTGCTCTCCGTGGTGACCGAGATGGACCGGACGCTGCCGGTTGACCAGGCGGTGCACGCGTATCTGTCGGCCGGCCGCAAGTACTACGCGAACGACGAGAGCGTCCGGAGCGCGGTGCGGTCGATCCCGTTCTATCTCAACGGCAGGCCGCACCAACGCCATCTGGTGTTGCGGTGGCTGGAAGAGTCGTACGGCGCCAAGGAGCCGGTCGTACTCGACGGCCTGACCATCGAACATGTGCTGCCGCAGACGCCCACTGCCGAGTGGCGCCAGATGCTCGCGGCCGACCTCAAGCCGGACGAGAACTTCGACGACGTGTACGAAGCCCTGGTGCACAGCCTGGGTAACCTCACCCTCACCGGTTACAACTCCGAGCTGGGGAACGGCCCGTTCTCGCTCAAGCGGGCGGCGTTGGCCAAGAGCGGCGTCCGCCTGAACCAGGAGATCGCCACCCAGGAGCGCTGGAGCCGTCCGGAGATCCACGCCCGGGCCGACAAGCTCGCCGAGAAGATCGTCTCGCTCTGGCCAGGGCCGACCGAGCAGGCAGCGGGACAGGCGGAATTCGCCTGGGATCTGATGAACAAGGCCCTCGCCGAGTTGCCTGCCGGATCCTGGACCACGTACGGAGACGTCGCCGCCCTGATCGGCACCGCGCCGATGCCGGTCGGCGTTCGGCTCGCCAACCACCCGGCACCCAACGCCCACCGGGTGTTGCAGGTCGACGGCGTGCTCGCAGGCAACTTCCGCTGGCTCGACCCGAATCGCACCGACGACCCGCGCGACGTGCTCCGCGCCGAGGGGGTTCGCTTCGACGACAACGGACGCGCCGACCAGACCCAGCGAATGCGGACTGAGGAGCTGGCCCAGCTCGCCGGCATCACGCCCGAAGACCTGCCGGAGCGCCTGCCCCGACAGCGGTCCGGCCAGCAGGTCGACTACCCCGCACGCTTCCTCGAACAGGTAATCACCCTGCAAGGGGCGGCGGTCGCCACCGCCACGCAGGTCGTCCTCGAAGCGTGGACCGCGATGGGCGGCACTCTGCTCTACGGAACGCGGGGCGAGACCTCCTGCTTCCTGATGGCGCGGGAACGACACCACGAGCTGGGCGACATGTGGCCGGCGGCGATCTATCCGAGCGGCAAGTTCGAGGTCGTCTTCCAGCACCTGAGTGTCCGCACCCCGTTCGACGACGTCGCCCTGCGGGAGGAACTGCGCCAGCGACTCAACGAGTTGCCAGGGGTGGAGATCGCGGCCGCGAAGCTCACCATGCGCCCCGGTTTCCCGCTGACGGTCCTCGCCGACACCGAGGCCCGAGAGGCGTTGCTCGACCACCTCCGCTGGTTCTACGACCAGGCGCAGACGCCCGCGTCGGACGAACTGGTCATCGACTGACCGCCCGCCACCCTGGAGAGGTCCACCCGTGCCGCAGCTCGCCTTTGCCAACACCTTTTGGCAGAGCTACGACGTCTTGGAGAAACCCGTCAAGGCCGGCGTACGCAAGGCGATGGAGAAGTTCCAGCAGCTCACCATCGCCGAGCTGCACGCTGACAAAGGGCTGCATCTGGAGTCGGTGACCAACGCCCGGGATCCGCGGATGCGGACCATCCGGATCAACGACTTCTGGCGTGGTGTGGTCCTCGCGCCCGACGACGGCGGCGACACGTTCCTGTTGCTCAACGTCGTGCCCCACGACGACGCGTACACCTGGGCCGCGAAGCGGCTCTACACCGTCAATACGGCGACGCGAGCGCTAGAGGTACGCAACGCTGTTGCCATCGAACAGCTCACCCCGGCGCTCGAGAAGGCGGCGGCGCAGGCACCCAGCCTGCTGTTCGCGAAGCACTCCGACACGGCGCTCCGGCACCTCGGCATCGACGACCAGGTGCTGCGCGCCGTCCGCACCATCATCGACAAGCCGCAGCTCGAAGCGTTCGGCACGCTGCTGCCCGAGGATCAGTTCGAAGTGCTGCAATACCTAGCCGAGGGTTTCACCCCCGATGAGGTCTACCGCGACCTGGTGACCGAACGCCGGCCGGTCGACGCGCCGAAGGAGGCGAGCGAGAGCCTGGCGGTGGCGATCGCGAACACCAGCAACCGCATCACCCTGGTCGCCCGCCCTGACGAGCTGGCCGAGATCCTGGACAAGCCGTTCGCGGCTTGGCGGGTGTTCCTGCACCCCTCGCAGCGCCGCGTCGCCTACCGGCCGTCCTACAACGGTCCGGCCCAGGTCAGCGGCGGCCCGGGTACCGGGAAGACGGTGGCGGCGCTGCACCGGGTCAAGCATCTGCTCTCCCGGACGCCGGACAGCCGGACTCTGCTGACCACCTACACGAATGCCTTGGCCGCGACGTTGCGCGAGCAGCTCGCGTTGCTGCTCGACGACGAGAAGCAGCTCTCCCGGGTGGAGGTGACCACCGTCAACGCGTTCGCGAGCCGCTCGGTGCGGGCCCTCGCGGGGCGTGTGCCGACGCCGGTGGGCGACGTCGATGAACGGCAGGCCTGGCGGCGGGTGTGCCGCCGGCTGACGCTGCCGTGGCCGGAGCAGTTCCTGGCGCAGGAATACCGGCACGTCATCCTCGCCCAGAACCTGCGCAGCCGAGAGGACTACCGGGCGGCCAGCCGACGGGGTAGGGGATCGGTGCTGGGTGTACGGCAGCGTGACCGCGTATGGGATGCCGTCGAGATGTTCCACGCCGACCTGGCCGCGGCCGCTTCGGCGACGCATCTGCAGATCTGCGCCCGTGCGGCGGATCTGCTCGCGGATGTGGAGCTCGCCGAACACGGTTTCCGTCACGTGGTGATCGACGAGGCGCAGGATCTGCACCCGGCGCAGTGGCGGGTGCTACGCGCCGCGGTGGCACCCGGACCCGACGATCTCTTCATCACCGGTGACCCGCACCAGCGCATCTATGACTCGCGGGTGTCGCTGGGCTCGCTCGGCATCTCGGTGACCGGGCGCAGCAGCCGGCTGCGTGTCAACTATCGCAGCACCGAGGAGATCCTCACCTGGGCGACCCGGGTACTTGTCGGCGCGCGCATCGGCGAACTCGGCGGTGACGGCGAGGACGATCTGACCGGCTACCGGTCGCTGCTGCACGGACGCAAGCCCCAGGCCCAGGGCCACGCGTCGCCGCATGTGGAGGTCGCCGCCCTGGTGAAGAAGGCGCGGGAGTGGATCGGGCAGGGCGTCGCACCGGGCGAGATCGCCGTCTGTGCCCGGTTCACCACGACCCTGCGCAGCGTGCACGACGCCTTGACCGCAGCCGGCGTCCCAGTGGTCTGGGTACGGGATCAGCCGGGCGCGGACGTCGACGGGGTGCGGCTGGCCACCATGCATGCCATGAAAGGGCTGGAGTTCCGCTGTGTGGCGTTGGCCGGCGTGACGGCGAAGGCAATCCCGTTCGCAAAAGAGGTGACGCCGGCGGAGGTAGACCAGGTGCAGCACGACAACGACCTTCTCCGGGAACGCTGCCTGCTGTTCGTGGCCGCCACACGTGCCCGCGAAGACCTGTACGTGTCCTGGAGCGGCACGCCCAGCGACTACCTGTCGTTCGTCAAGCCGTAGGGCGGGAGACGCTCAGGTGACCAGGCCCGTGCGGTACGCGTACACCACCGCCTGCACCCGGTCCCGCAGATCCAGCTTCGTGAGGATCCGCGACACGTACGTCTTCACCGTCTCCTGGCTGATCACCAACCTTGCCGCGATCTCGCTGTTCGACAGCCCGTCGGCGATCAGCCGCAGCACCTCCAGCTCACGCGGCGTCAGCCCCACGTCCGCCGGCGTGCCCTCGGCCGGGCGGATCCGCGCCGCGTACCGGCCGACGAGCTGCCGCGTCACCTCCGGCGCGAGCAGCGCGGCGCCGGAGGCGACGGTGCGGATGCCGTGCAGCAGTTGCGCCGGTGGGGCGTCCTTGAGCAGGAACCCGCTCGCGCCGGCGCGCAGCGCCTCGTAGACGTACTCGTCGAGGTTGAACGTCGTCACCACCAGCACCTTGACCGGGTGGGCGACGCCCGCTCCGGCCAGCAGGCGGGTCGCCTCGATGCCGTCGAGCACCGGCATGCGTACGTCCATCACCACCACGTCGGGCCGCAGGCGACCGGCGAGGTCGACAGCGGCGCGGCCGTCGCCGCACTCACCCACCGCCTCCATGTCCGGCTGCGCGTCGATGATGGTGGCGAATCCGGTACGGATCAGGGCCTGGTCGTCGCAGACGAGCACCCGGATCGGCGCGGTCACGACGCGCTCCCGGTGGGGATGCGTGCCCGGACCACGAAGCCGCCGTCGGCGCGGCGCCCGGCGTCGAATTCGCCGCCGAGGAGCGTGACGCGCTCGCGCAGCCCGGCCAGGCCGCGTCCGCTTCCGCCCGGACCCGCGGCTCGTGTGCCGGGGCCCTCCGTGCTGATCTCCACCGTGATCTCCCTGTCGCCATGGTGTACGTGGACGGCGGTGGAGCGGCCGTGGGCGTGCTTGAGGGCGTTCGTCAGCGCCTCCTGCACCACCCGGTACGCCGCAAGCTCCGCCCCGCCGGTCACCTCCGCCGGGCTGCCCTCCTGCGTGAACTCCACCGGCTGTCCGGCCTGCCGGGTCTGCTCCACCAGTGCATGCAGTTCGCCGACCGACGGGGTGCGCGGCTCCGTACCGTGGTCGGGGTTGAGCACGTCGAGCAGCACCCGCAGGTCACCGATGGCGCGGCGACCGGTGTCGGTGATGGCGGTCAGGGTGGTGTCGAGGCGGTCGGGCGCGGCGGTCAGGTAGCGGGCTGCCTCGGCCTGCACCACCATCGCCGTCACGTGGTGGGTCACCACGTCGTGCAGCTCACCGGCGATGCGGGCGCGTTCGGCGGCGCGGGCGGTCTCGGCGACGTGCCGGCGGCGCTCGGCCTCGGCGAGGCGGTTCTGCCGCAGCCACGACCCGGCGCCCCAGGCGAGCGCCAGCAGCAGGTAGAAGGTGGTGAAGCCGACAATACCCTCGGTCGACCCCTGCCGGTCGAGGGCGACGGCAAGTCCCGCGTACGCGAGGGAGCCGACGAGCAGCGTGGTACGGCGGCCCCGGTCCAGGTGGGCGCCCGCACTCAGCAGCGCGATGGCGAGCGCGGTGCCCGCGAAGGTGTGGTACGCGCGCACCTGGTCGACGGCGAAGCCGAGCGACACCAGGGCGAGGGACAGCGTGGGCCGGCTGCGGCGCAGCGCCAGCGGAAGGCACTCCAGGGCGATCACCACCACGGTCAGCGCGTCGAACGGCCGGGCGGGCAGATTGCCGAGCTGCGTACCGATGTCGCGCAGCGGTGGGGTCACGGACGCGAGTGCGATCACCAGCGCGAGCGGGAGATCCCGGACCGTGACGGGCCAGCGCCGCCACGAGTCCGGGAACATCCGTCGGGTGATCATCAGGAGACCGTAACGCTTTCCGCCGGGGCCCCGACCGCACGGCGGCGACCTCGCACGATGTGGCCGCGGCGGTGGGCCAGCCAGAGGAAGACCACTGTCAGCGCCGCCCCGGCGGCCACCGTGTAGAGGCTGCCCTCCGGCCCGAAGTCGCCGCCGCTCAGCAGCGTCGAACCGGACGTGGTGGCGTCCAGTAGCCCGGTCGACTCGCCGTTGCCGGAGACGACGACGCTGAAGACGCCGCTGGCGGCGAAGTTCCAGCCGAAGTGCAGCCCGATCGGCACCCACAGATTGCGGGTCGCGGCGTAGCAGGCCGCCAGCATGAACCCGGCCTCGATCGCGATGGCGGTCGCACCCCACAGGCTGGCGTCCGGGTTCAGCAGGTGCACCAGGCCGAACAGTACGCCGGTCAGCAGCAGCGAGAGCCACGTACCGAGCCGTTCCTCGATCAGGCGGAACAGCAGGCCGCGGAACATCAGCTCCTCGGTCACCGCCGCGGCGGCCATGAGCCCGAAGATGCCGACCGCGCCGGACACCGAGCCGAGACCGTGCACGTGGTAGCCACCCATGAGGGCGATGTTGACGATGACCGCCGCGACCATGGCGAAACCGATGAGCACCCCGCGGTTGAGCCGGGCGGCCGCGCCGTCCCGGGCCAGCTCGGTCACCTCGCGGCGTTCGGTGCGGCGCACCACCCACCCGTACGCCATGATCGCGGCCGCGGCGGTCGCGACGCCGAGGATCAGGCTGAGCCCGGCGTTGTCCTGTACCGCGAGGACCGCCCGGCTGCCGACGAGACTGACCGCGACGACGGCCAGGAACTGCTTCACCACACGCATGACTATTCCTTCGGAAGGTCCGCGGCCGGAGCGCTGCGGAACACCTGAAACGCTATGGATTCGCGGGCCGGGAATCGTCACCGTGCGGTGGACACTTGCGGGTAGCTCGCACGGGGGACAGCGGCGGCGGCCGGAGGGCGTGCCCTCAGCAGAACGGCTGGCGTCGGGACGGTCGCGGCGGGCAGGCTTCCGGCATGGCGACGGGCTTCGGCGGTGAGGTGGCGACCTACTACGCACGACATCGGCGCGGCTATCCGCCCGAGGTGCTCGACGCGCTGACGACGGCCTTCCGGCTCGGCGCCGACGACACGGTGGTCGACCTCGGCTGCGGTACCGGCCAGTTGAGCATCCCGCTCGCCGACCGGGTGGGCGCGGTCATCGGCATGGACCCGGAACCGGACATGCTGGCGATCGCCCGGCGTACCGCCGTGGAGCAGGGGACGGCGAACGCCCTCTGGATGCTCGGCGGGGACAGTGAGGTGCCCGCGTTGTCCCGGCTGGTCGGTGAGCGGACGGTCGGTGCGCTGACCGTCGCCGTCGCCATTCACTTCATGGACCGCGACGCCCTGTTCGAGGCGGCCCGGCCGTTGCTGCGTCCGGGTGGTGGCATCGCCGTCGTCACAAACGGCGAACCCCTCTGGATGCAGGACACCGAATGGTCGCTCGCCCTGCGCGGATGCCTGGAACGGATGCTCGGCCACCCGGTCACCGGCACGTGCCAGACCGACGAGGCCGGGCGTCGGCGCAACCGGGAGGCGCTCGTGCGTGCCGGTTATCGGTACGAGGAGACGTCGGTGCGGTACGACGCCCTGCTGACGGTCGACGACATGGTCGGCGGCGTCTTCTCCGCCATGTCCGCCGAACGGTTGCCGTCCTCGCGGCAGCGGGCGGGGTTCGCCGCCGACGTGCGCGACGCCCTCGGCGGGGTGGACGTGGTGACCGAGCGGGTCATCGTCCGGTTGCAGTGCGGGATCGCCGGCTCATAGCCGATCGCCGGACGGGGGTTCAGCTACGTCACCAGGCGGTAGTTGGGGATACCTCTGGTGCGTTCCTCGATCGGTGCGGCAGTGGACAGGGCCGTCACTCCGGCGGGAACCGGAGCTCGCGAGACGTGGATGCCCTCCAGACAGGTGTCGCACCAGAACGAGACGTAGCCGTGACCGGCGCCGGGGGGCGTGGTGAACACCATGCGCAGGGTCCGGTGACCGCAGTTCGGGCACTGGTGGTCGACTCGGCGGGCAGGGCGCGGTAGACGACCTCGTACGCGTCCAGCCACTCGTCGAATGAAGCCACGAGGTGCTGCTCCGGTCTGACCGGTTGGTTTCTCAGCTAACTCGCGAAGAGCACGCGTTCCGGGAAGTAGCCCCGGCCGCGCCAGGCGTTGACGATTGTGGCGGTGATGGCGCTGGCAGCGTCGTTGAAGTCGCCGTCCTCGACTCGCGCCCGCAGGGTCTGCGGATCGAGGACGAGGATGCGATTGAACCTGCCCTCAAAACCGAACGCGTAACGCACCTCGTCCGCCGAGTCCTCGATCCGGCGGGCGGCCACCATCATGCCCATGTCACCTCTCTCCGACGATCCTTACTTTCCCGGCAATCTGTGGGTCGCGGCGACGAGTTCCCGGAGATGTGTCAGTGCGTCCGACTTTTGATCTGTCTCCGGCAGATCCTGTTCACCCGCCGCGACCAGGCCGTCGCGTAAGTGGTTGACGACTTCGCGCTGGGCCTCCGGCGTCAGGCCCTCCAGCCAGAACGAACCGAGGTTGTTGTCGACGATCTCCTGAAGATGCATTGCGGCACTTCTGTTCGACAGCCGGGCGATCAGGAACTCCAGCGTCCAGTCGAATAGTCCGCCGGTCACTGTCCAGTCCACCCCGGGTCGCAGAACGACGAGGCCGGCCACTACTGCGTTACCCTTCCGGCCAGTTCAGAGCTGCTACTCGGTCTCGGTGGTGTCGACCTGCTTGAGCTTGTTCGGCGTGAGGACAACAGCGCCGAGGGTTCGACCGTCCTGATCGGCGAACTCCACTTCGTAGGCGAGGTCGGGTCTGTGGAACACGTGCACGATGGTGCCGACCGCTCCGGCGGCAAGGCCCTCCTCGGGTACGGCGTCCCTGAGTGCTACCAGTTCGTACAGGTCCACGATCAGTGGCGGAGACGGGCGAGATACTGCTGCCAGGCGTCCCGATCGACCGCGTCCGGTGACGTCCCGCTGGGAAACCAGGTGAGTTCGAGGTCGGGATCCCAGGCGGCGATCAGCGTGTCGAGACCTGCCACCAGCACAGCCGGCCACAGCCGCGCAGCGGCGAGCTGTTCGAAGACGCGGCGGGCCTCACGCAGTTGGACATCCCGGTCTCTGCCGGTGTACCCGAAATCCCAGAGGATCTCATAGGCGTCCAGGAGCGACTGTTCCTCCGGAACGTCGGAGGGATAGGCGAGGTAGTTGCGAGCGACCTCGCCGCCGACCTCCCCGCCTGGGCCGCACTGCGCGGGACGGCTCAGATAGAAGCCGCCCTCAGGGCCGATCGAAGCCCGCAACCCGATCGCCGAAGCAATCCGGTCGGCGACCGCTTCCGGCTCGTCCGCCGCGTGGAGAAAGATGTGTTCCAAAGTCGACATGTGCGACACCAGACTAGTCGGGAAGCGTGATTATTCGGTTGTCGCCGAGAATGATGCGGACCTGGTCGGGCATGGCGCTGCCGTGCTGTCTGTGCTGGCCGAGCGCTCGTGCGAAACCCCGGCGTGCCTCCTCCTCGCTCAGCCCCACCGGGCGTCCGTCGATGACCGCTCTGCCGCCGCCGGTCTGGTCGACCTGCTTACCGGCGGCCATGATGTTACGACGTACCGCTTCGCTGCTGGAGCGGTCGAGGGTCTTGAATTCGGTCACCACGCCGGGATCGTCTGGTCCGGACCGCACCATCGAGTCCGGATTCTTGAACTTGTACAGGCTGTCGTCGCGTTCCCGTGGATGGACCATGTCCCCTTCCTCGGCCAGGCGGTCGCCGACCGCTCTTTCCTTGTCGTCGAACAAGCCGCGAGGGTCATTCACCTCGGGCCGGAAGTCGGCGCCGAGGGGACCGTGCTGCTTGCCAGGGTCGAAGTGCGGGGGCCTCGTCGGGTGACTGTTGTGGCGCCCGGGGCCACCGCTGCCAGGAGTCCTCTCTGGTCGGGCGGACGAAGGCCGGTTCAGTGCCTCCCTCAACTTCTCGATCAGGTCGCCGAGCCGCCGCATCTCCGGCATCAGCCGCCGCAGACTGGCCAGCAACCCCCGCAACAACCGCGCGATCCGCGCCGCCCACGACGCCACGGTCGTCGTCACCTGCTCCACCACCAGCGGCGTAGCCAGCCCGGCCGTGGCGACCAGTTCGGCCGCGTACACGATCAGGCGGGACACGCAGGCGGCGATGGCGTCGCGCACCAGCAGCCGCACGGCCGCGACCAGGCCGGCGGCGCCCTCGGTGATCGCGGCCATCGCCTCGGCGCCTTGCGCCAGCCCGGTGACGGCCTGCTGCTGCTCGGCAGCCCAGCGGCGGTAGCCGGTGGCGGCGGCGCCGATCCAGCCGGTGACCTCGGTGCGGACGGCGTGGGCCAGCTCGGCGGCGTCGTCGTGCAGTGACGCGGCGACGTCGCGCCAGGTTTGCGCGTGCGCGGTGATCTCGGCGGGGTCACCGGCGAGCCAGTCGAGGGCCTCGCTGAGCGGCTTGACGTGTTCGATGAGCCAGGCGATGCCGTACTGGAGGAGGACCCCGGCCGGGTCGGACACGAGGGCGAGCGCGTCGAGGCCGGCGCTGACGACGCCGAGGCTGCCGTCGATCCAGCTGCCGTTGCGTACGCCCTGGGCGATGAGTTCGATGTCCTCGCAGATCCACACGCCGGCCCAAGGACTCGGGCCGGAGTCCGCCGCGGCGGCGACCAGCGGGTTAGTGGTCACCTGCGGTCCCGTACCCGGTCGAGCAGGTGGGCGGCGCGGCTGTCGGACGCGCGGTAGCGCTCGGCACTCGACCGGAGCTTCCCGGCGGTGTCCCGGACCGAGGCGGCGGCGGTGCCGATGCCGTCGGTCAGGCTCCGCTGGAGGCCGTCGAGCAGCACCGGCATGATCGCGCAGAGTTGCCCGTACGCGTCGGCACTGAGCCGGACATGCTGACCGGCCTGCCGCGCGGTGTCGATGCTCTCGGCGCGGCGGCCGAGGCGGGCGGCGTGCGCGGTCAGGTCGTCCGGGTTGACCTGGAGGCCGTCACCGGGCTGCATCCGGCGTGCCCGGATCGGGGCCGAGCCGTCGCCGGTGCGACTCGACTATCGCCGTCGCGGCCGGGTCGTCCGCGCCGAGCGTCTCGGTGGTCGCCTCGATGAGCCGCCGCAGCAGGTCCGCCCGCGCGTCCCGGGTGACCGCCAGGATCTGCCGGGCGGTGTGCGCGGCGGAGTGCTGCCGGACACGCTCGTCCAGTCGTACGTCCGTGGGCAGCCCGGACGCGTCGACGGTGACCTCGACCAGCCCGTCGGCGCTGCGGGCGATGCCGGTCAGCGCCTGGGTGCGGGCGGACAGGTCGCGGGCGCGCGCCGCCCGGTCGGCCAGCGACGACTCCCAGTCGTCGAGCCGGCGTGCCGCCGCGTCCAGCGCGTCCTCATCCGCCCACATGGCCACCCTCCCCAAGGGACCTGATGGCCGGCACGTTACCAACCCGTCGCGCTGCGTACTGCCCCGTGCGTCGGCGGTGCGCGCTTCAGGACGCGGTCAGCAGGGCGAGCAGGCCCGCCGGTGACGTGGCGGTCCAGGGCTCGTCGGGTGTGCCGGTCACCGTCAGCGCGGTGGAGCCGGCCCGGACCGGGCCGGCGCCGGCCACCCGCCGGAGCCGGTCCGGATCGGTCGCGCCGGCCAGGACCCGCAGGCCCGCCAGGTCGGGCAGGGCGCGGAGGGCGCCGGTCGGCGCCCCGGCGGCGGCACGCAGGGCGTCCACGTCCGTCCCGGTGTCGCTCCAGGTGCCGTCGCGGTGCGCGACGAGCACCCGGTCGGCGCGGCCGGCGGCGTGCCAGGCGAGCAGGTCGAACACAGTGGTCCGGTGCCCGTCGAGGAAGTGCTGCCACTGCGCGGCGGCGGCCAGGGCGAGCTGGTCGCCGTGCCGACCGACGTGGTGGCCGTACCCACGGCCGGGGAGGGTCAGGTCGGTCCACAGCAGCCGCCGGGCGTGCAGGTCGACCACCAGCGGCAGCAGCATGCGGGCGTTCCCGCGCAGGTCGAACCGTTGCAGGACCCGGGCCCCGTCGAACTGCTCGCCACCTCGCATGGGGAGCATCACGCCGGCGAACGCCTCGTCGAGGGCCTGGAACGGCACGGAGTTGAAGCTGAACACCAGCGGCACGGCGTACCGTGCGCCGCGTTCGACCAGCCGCTGCAGGTGGAGGTCGAGGAACTCGGTGGCGCCGAGTGGGGCCGGGGCGGAGGTGAGGTCCCCGGAGTGGACGGCGGCGCTGCCGGCGTACCGCAACGCGGTGAAATCGCAGTGCCCGAGCCGCGCCCAGTCCCTGTCGAAGAACACACAGGACAGGTCGAGGTCGACCCGGACGTCGGTGGGCTGCGCCCAGTGCAGGAACAGCCGCAGCACGTCGGCGTCGGGCAGCGTCCGGAGACTGCCCCGGGGCCAGCCGGCGAGCTGGTCGGAGCCGGCGCGTTCACGCACCGGCGCGGGCACGTGGACCAGGTCGGCGTCGAGCACCGCCACGGCGTACCGGTCGAGCCGGCGGGCCCGGCGGGTCAGCTCGTCGTCGACGAGTCGGCGGACCGGTTCGACGGTCGTCGGCGGCAGGGCGACCCGCCGCTCCGGCTCGCTCCAGGTGGTCGCCACGTCGCCGCGGGGGAAGAAGACCCGCCGTGGTACGCGCAGAAGAACCCGATTGGCGGGCTCGGCCAGGGCGTCCACCCGCTGCGGCTGCCCGCCCGCCGGTGGCGACGCCGGCGGGCCGACGCGGTGGCGACGCACGGCGTCGCGGATCATCTGCATCAGGCCGGTCGTGACCACCGGCGCCGGACGGGTCGCCGCGACGGCTCGGGCCGCCACCCGGGCCCGTTCGACCGCGGCGATGTCGGCGTCGGCCGCCCGGACCGTCCCGGCGCGGCCGGCCAGCTGCGCCGCAGCCGAGGCGAGCACGCCGGTGGACACCCGCGCGGCGGTGGCGCGCAGCGCGGCCAGCACCTCGCCCCGGGCCGACTTGTCGTCGCCGGCGGTCCGCAGCAGGTGGTCGAGTCGCCGCCACAGGTCGCCCGGGCGTTCGGTGAGCAGCCGCGCGGCGCCGGCCGCGTCACCGTCGGCCAGGGCGGCCTCGACGAGCGAGGCGTGGGTGCGCAGCCGCACCGACACCCGCCCGTCGGGATGCTCGGTGAGCCGGAGGTGTCGGGGTTCCCGGGCGCACGCCGCCACGATCGCCGCACCGAGCGTGCCCGCCCGCTCGGTGCGGGTGCCGCGCAGCGCCGCGAAGGCCACGGCCGCCGCCGGGTGGGCGGCCGCCTGTTCGTACGGGTGCAGCCGCTCGCCGAGCCGTTTCCACACCGTGGCGTGCCGGTGCAGGTCCTCGGCGGCGTCCGCCGCACCGCAGTCGTCCAGGTGCGCCAGGACCGCCCGGCGCAGCGGACGAGGCAGGGCGCGGACCCGGGGGGTCGGCACGGTCACCGCCGGCTCGCCCGGAGGTCGCCATCCGGGTTCGTCCTGCGGCGCGGGCCGGACCAGGCCGGGATCTCCCCCCGAGTACGCCCACAGCGTCCGCGCCGCGTCCGTGGCGGTCGACCAGCGCAGCCGTGCCGTCGCCACCACCTCGGGGTAGCCGGGGCGCAGCGCCGCCGCGTGCAGCGCCCACGCGATGACCGTCGCCAGTGTCTCCCGGGCCGGCACCACCTCGGGCAGCCAGTGCAAACGGCCGGGCGCGGTGGCGTCGACGAGCACCTTGAGGTCGGCCCGGTCGGCTTCGCTGAGCGGGGTCGCCCGCGTCACCAGGTCGTCGCGGAGCCGGCGCGCGGCACCCATCGGGTCGACCTCGTGCCCGACCAGGCGCACCGGCAGCGGGGTCGCCGACGCGGCGTCCCTGACGGACGCACGACGGGACGCCGGGGGAGCGACGACGGGCAGGTAGGTGTTGTCCGGTGCGATCCGCCGCCCGCAGATCGGGCAGGCGGTGAACTGCTCCGGCGGGAAGCAGGCCGGGCAGACGACGTGCCCGCACGGGTCCAGCGGCGCCCCACCCACCTCCCGGCCGCACAGCACGCACGGCGCGTCGGGCACTGCGAACAGGTGGGTGAGCACCCGTCGGACGTAGATTGCGTCGACGTCGTGCGGCGTATTCGGGAACGAACGGTAGAGCGGGAGCATCGGACGGTCCGCGCCGACCATGTCGTCGACGGCCGCCAGCAGCCAGTCGGCCCAGCGGACCCGCAGCGACGCGTGCAGGCCGGACGCGGCGACCCGCAGGTCGTGCTGGAGCACCCAACCCCGGTCGGCGAGGTCCGCCTCCAGGGCCCGCACCCACGCCGGCCCGTCCGGCGGTGGCGTGGCGGCGGGGATCGCCGGCACCCGACCGGTGCGGCGCAGCACCACGACCGCGAGTGCGTCCACCGGTGCCGCCTCCCCGTTGAGTGAGGCGGAGGGCGGAGAGTCGCGACGCTAGAATCCATCAGAAGAGAGAAGGAAGCACCGCGGGGAGCCGCCCACCGCGTACCGGATCATACGGACCGACGGCGACCGTCTCAGCCCCCTCTTCCGCCGGCCGCGCCTCTCAGCCGGCGAGCCGGCGGATCACCGCCACCGACCGGTCCACGTCCGCCTCCGTCGTGGTCGCGTTCGACACCGAGATCCGCATCAGCCGTCGTCCCCGCCACGTCGTCCCGCCCACCCAGCAGGTCCCGTCGGCCTGCACCGCGGCCACCACCCGGTCGGTGCGCGCGTCGTCGCCGAACCCGACAAGCACCTGGTTGAGCACCACGTCGTTCACCACCTCGAACCCGGCCGCGCTCAGCCCGTCGCCGAACCGGCGAGCCAGCGCGCAGCACCGCTCCACAAGCGCGGCGACGCCGTCGCGGCCCAGCTCCCGCAGGCCCGCCCAGGCCGCGAAGCCACGGGCCCGGCGGGAGGACTCCGCGGTCAGGTCCGCCCCTGCCGGCACGCCGCCGGACCCCACCAGGTACGCGGCCGTGTACGACATGGCCGCCGCGTGCGCGTCGGGCCGGGCGCAGAACGCGAACGCCGTGTCGTACGGCAGGTTCAGCCACTTGTGACCGTCGCAGGCCCACGAGTCGGCCAGTTCCACCCCGTCCACCAGGTGCCGGATGCCCGGACTGGCCGCCGCCCACAGCCCGAACGCGCCGTCCACGTGCGCCCAGCCGCCGTACCGGTGGATGAGGTCGCAGGCGCGGCGCAGGTCGTCGCACGCGCCGGTGTTCACGTTGCCCGCCTGCAGGCAGACGACGGTCGGGCCGGGGCCGGCGTCGCGCAGCGCCACGGCCAGTGCGTCCGGGTCGATGGCACCCTGCCCGTCGGTGGGCACCGGGCGTAGCGCGTCGGTGCCGAGGCCGAGCAGGCGCAGCGACCTGTCGACGGTGGCGTGCCGTTCGGCGCCGGCGAGCACCCGGACCGGGGGTGCGCCGCGTAGGCCGTACCGTTCCACGTCCCACCCGGCGTCGGCGAGCACCTGGTGGCGGGCGGCGGCGAGCCCGGCGGTGTTGGCGGCCTGCCCGCCGGTGACGAACCCGACCGACGCGGTGGCCGGGATACCGAGCAACTCCTTGAGCCAGGTCCCGGCGGCCGTCTCGGCGGCCACCGCGGCGGGGGAGGTGACCGCGTTGAACGCGTTCTGGTCCCACCCGGCGGCCAGCATGTCCGCGGCGGTGGCGGCCGGTGACGCGCCACCGATCACGAAGCCGAAGTAGCGCGGCCCGGCGGTGGCGACGAGTCCCGGTTCGGCGGCGGCCACCAGCTCCGCGAGCACCTGCTCGGGCGGGGTGGGCGCGTCCGGCAGCGGGACGGCGAACGCCTTGTTCAGCGCGGCCTGGTCCACGGGTACGCCGACCGGCCGGTCCGGCAGCGACAGCCGGTAGTCGGCCGCGTGGTCGGCGGCGTGCCGGAACAGGTGCCTCAGCTCGTCCATCGCCGCACCCTAGCCGAGGCCGCACTCCATCCGAGCTGCCCTCATGAACGGTCCTGACCATCGGTCACCCCGAGTGCGGCGTCGAGGCGGTCCAGGTGCGCGGCGACCGGCCCGACGGTGAGCAGGCCGCTACCGGCCCCGGCCACCTCGTGCGCCGCCGGGGCCAGCGCGACGCGGGCCCGGCGCATCGCGTCCCGGTCGTCGAGCGCCACGGCGGCCCGGCCGGTCAGGCACCACAGCGCCTCCAGCAGCAGGTCGTGCGGCGGCGCCGGGGTGCGGCGCAACGCCCTCGCGGCCTCGCCCCGGCGGCCGGCGGCGAGCAGCAGCAGCGGGCGGGCCCACGGCGCGTACGGGCCCCAGTCGGTGTCGTCGGGGAAGGCGGCCGGCCGGTCGTGCCACACCCGCAGGCACAGCAGCGTCAGCGGCGGCAGTCCGCGTTCCACGCCGGGCATCCCGCAGCCGGCCAGCCCGGTCGCCCACGTCAGGTACGCCGCCTCCGCGTCCGGGTACGCGGCGCCGGTCGCGGCGGTCCGCATGGCCCGGTAACCGCCCGTGAACACGCCGACCAGCGGGCTCTCGTGCCGGGCGGCGAGCCGGTCCGCCGCGTCGGCGTGCGCGTCGGCGGCGGTGAAGTCGGCGTGCGCGCTGCGCGCCTGCACCCGGATCAGGTGCCCGAGGATCTCCACTGTGGCCAGGCCGTGCCGGGCCGCGAGCGCGACGAGTTCGGCACCGATCGCGTCGCGCCGAGCGGCCAGTCCGGCCTGCTGGAACGTCTGCATGTACAGGCCGTTGAGCGCCTGGGCCAGCAGCGCCGGGTCGGCCACCCGCCGGGCGATCGCCTCCGCCTCCCGCGCCGCCTCGGCCGGGCCCGGCGACGCCGTACCCCGGGACTCGATCGCGACGGTGGCCAGCAGCCGGGCGCGGGTCGCCTCCGGCGCGTCCGGGCCCAGCCCGGCCAGGGCCCGCTGCGCTGCCGTGACCACCCGGGCCGCCTGCGCCGGGTCGTCCGAGCGGGTCCAGATCGCGGGTACGTCGTACCCGCCGATCACCCGCGCGGTGAACTCCGGGTCGCCCAGTTGCTCGGCCGCGCTGATGGCCGCCTCGCGCTGGCCCCGGGCGGCCTCCAAGCCGCCCGGCCCGGTCACCGCGAGGCTGCGCAGCATCCCGACCGTGGACTCCAGCCGGGCCCGCGCGCCGGGCACCACACTGCGCTCGTACGCGGCGGCGGTCTCCGCCCAGACCCGTGCCGGGCCGGTCGGCTCGGGTTCGGCCTGGCGCAGCAGGTCGGTCTCCAGCCGCCGCAGCCGCGGTCCCGGGTCGAGTCCGAGCTGGTCGCGCAGCAGCTCCCGGGCCCGGCGCAGCACGGCGAGCGCGTCGGCCTGCCGCCCGGCGCGATAGAGCGCCGACGCCAGCAGCGCCCACCCGTCCTCCCGCCACGGATACTGCGCGACGTGGGCGTCGAGATCGGGCACGGCGTCGGCGGCCCGGTCCAGCGCCAGCAGCGCCTCGGCCCGCCGCTCCACGGCTGTCAGCCGGATCTGGTCGAGGCGGGACCGTTCGGCGTGCGCCCACGGCTGGTCGAAGTCGGCGTACGCGGGCCCGCGCCACCAGCCCAGCGCCTCGTCGAGCCGGTCGAGCGCGGCCCGGGGCAGCGCGTCGGCGACAGCGGCGACGGTGTCCTCGAACCGCCAGGCGTCGACGCTCTCCGGTTCGGCGCGCAGCGCGTACCCCGGTCCGCCGGTGACCAGCAGCCGGGCCGGCTCGCGTGGCGGACGGTGCGGTTCCAGGCGGCGGCGCAACGCCGCGACGAACGTGCGGACCGCGCCCACAGCGCCGGCCGGCGGGTCGTCCCACAGGTCGTCGACGATCTGCCCGACCGGCACGGTCCGGCCCCGGGCGGCGACCAGCCGGGCCAGCACGGCCCGGTGCCGGGGCCCCTTCAGGTCGACCGGCGCACCCGCGTCGTCCCAGGCCGTGACCGGACCCAGCACACCGAAACCGACAGGCACCGACCCCTCCTCGACCCGGTGGTCACCGTATCGCGCTCATCGGCTGCTCATCGGGCGCCGCCACGCTTGACCGGTACGACGAGACGAAAGAGGGATCAAGATGAGCACCGCCATCGCGGGATTCGACTACCAGCGCGTTCCGGTCGCCGAGGGTGTGGCGCTGAACGTGGCGGTGGGAGGCTCGGGCAGCCCGGTCGTGCTGCTGCACGGCTTCCCGCAGACCCACCTGATGTGGCGGCACGTCGCCGCCGACCTGGCCGCCGAGCACACGGTGATCTGCCCCGACCTGCGCGGCTACGGCGCCAGCGACAAGCCGGCCGCTGCCACCGAGGACACCTACAGCAAGCGGACCATGGCCGCCGACGTGGTGGCGCTGGCCCGCGCGCTCGGACACGAGCGGTTCGCGCTGGCCGGGCACGACCGGGGCGCCCTGGTGGCGGTCCGGGCCGGCCTGGACCACCCGGACGCGGTCACCCACCTGGCGTCGCTGGACGTGCTGCCCACCCTCGACATGTGGGACGTCCTGCACGGCGCCTCCGCGTCGGTGGCGTTCCACCTCTACCTGATGGCTCAGCCGCCCGGCCTGCCCGAGCAGATGATCGCGGCCAGCGCCGACGCGTTCTTCGGGTACTTCCTCGACGCCTGGGCCGGTGACCCGGCGGTCATGCCGGCGGAGGTGCGCGCCGAGTACCTGCGGGCATCCCGGGAGGCGGTCGACTCGATCGTCGCGGACTACCGGGCGTCGGCCGGGATCGACGTGGCGCACGACCGGGCGGACCGGGACGCCGGGCGTCGGCTGGCCATGCCGGTCACCGTCATCCAGCAGGACTGGGGCGCCGCGCTCGGCTACGACGCGGCGGCGGTGTGGCGGGCCTGGGCCCCGGACCTGGAGCACCGCACCACCACGGCCGGTCACTTCATGGCCGAGGAGGCCCCCGGCGAGATCGCCGAGGCGCTGCGCGCGCTGCTCAAGCGATAGGTACGGCGGTCCGGGCGCGGCTCGCGCCCGGACCGTCCGCCCTCGTCCGCTCAGCCGGCCCGTCTCCGGACGTGCCACAGGCCGAACGCCGCCAGCAGACCGGCCGCGCCGAGGTGGAGCGCCAGTTCGATCCACTGGAACGCCCAGAACCGGCGGTTCGGCTGGTAGGCCAGGTCCACGTGCAGGTCGAGCCCGCCGAGGCAAACCGCGGTGTCACCGAACGTGCCGGTGGCGCCGGTGCGCGGCGGGTCACGGAAACAGGTGCCGCACCAACCTGGAGATCGGCGCGGAGCTGTTCATCTCGCTGAGCACCGTCAAGAGCCACGTCTCCGCGGTGCAGACCAAGCTCGGCCTGCGCAACCGCACCGAGATCGCGGTCTGGGCCTGGGAGCACCGCGTCGTCGACTGAAAACGTTGGCGCACGACATACCGTACGTTGTACGTTAGTGCCCTCGTCGACGGAGGGGGCACAAACGTGGAACACGCGATCCTCGCGGAGGGCCTGCGCAAGCGGTACGGGGACACGGCCGCGCTGGACGGATTCGACCTGCGGGTGCGACCGGGCACCGTGTGCGGGCTGCTCGGCCCGAACGGCGCCGGCAAGACCACAGCCGTACGCATCCTGGCCACGCTGCTGCGCTTCGACGCCGGACGGGCCGAGGTCGCCGGCTTCGACGTGGCGGGGCAACCCGACCAGGTGCGCCACCGCATCGGCCTGGTCGGGCAGCACCCGGCCGTGGACGAGGCGCTGAGCGGGCGGGAGAACCTGGTCGTCTTCGGCCGCCTGTTCCACCTGGACCGGGCCGGGGCGAGGCGGCGCGCGACCGAACTGCTCGACCGGTTCGGGCTCGCCGACGCCGGCGGGCGGCCGGTGCGCACGTACTCCGGTGGCATGCGCCGCCGCCTCGACCTGGCGGCGGGCATGATCCTCGCGCCGTCGGTGCTGTTCCTGGACGAGCCGACCACGGCGCTCGACCCACGCGGGCGCAACGAGGTCTGGGAGGCGGTACGCGACCTGGTGCGCGGTGGCACCACAGTGCTGCTAACCACGCAGTACCTGGACGAGGCCGACCAGCTCGCCGACCGTGTCTGCGTGCTCGACGCCGGACGGGTGATCGCCGAGGGCACCCCGGACGCGCTCAAGTCCCGCCTCGGCGGCGACCGGATCGAGCTGGTCGTCCGCGACGCCGCCGACCTCGCCACCGCAGCCGGGCGGCTGCGCGCCGTCGCCGTTGCCGAACCGGCCCTCGACAGGGACCGCCGGGCGGTCAGCGCCCAGGTCGGCGACCGGGCGAGCGCGCTGACCGAGGTGCTGCGCGCGTTGGACGCCGACGGCGTGGGCGTGGTCGACGTCGCGCTGCGGCGACCCACACTGGACGAGGTGTTCCTCCAGCTCACCGGCGTTTCGTCCGCCAGCCGGACCGGCATGGAGGTGACCGCGTGACCGCGACCGTGACCCCGGCCCGGCGGCCGTCCCTGGCCACCGACGGCCTGACCCTGACGGGGCGCGCGCTGGCGCACTGGCGGCGCGAGCCCGGCCCGCTGATCGGCTCGCTGGGCTTCGACATCCTGATGGTGCTGATGTTCGCGTACCTGTTCGGCGGCGCGCTCCAGGTGCCCGGCGGGGGCAGCTACCGCGAGTTCCTGATGCCCGGCATGTTCGCCATGACCATGGTCTTCGGCATCAGCATGACCACCATGGCGGTCTCGGCGGACCTGGACCGCGGCGTCACCGACCGGCTGCGGTCCATGCCGGTGTCCCGGCTGGCCCCGCTGCTCGGCCGCGCGGTCGCCGACCTGATGTTCGCGGTGGTGACGCTCGCCGTCATGCTGCTCGTCGGCCTGGCCGTCGGGTGGCGGGCGCGCGGCGACGTCGCAGACACGCTCGCCGCGCTCGGGCTGATCCTGCTGCTGCGGTTCGCGCTGGTCTGGGTGGGCGTCTTCCTCGGCCTGACCGTGAAGGGGCAGAGCGCGGTGACCGCCGTGCAGACGCTGGAGTTCCCGCTCGGCTTCCTGTCCAGCGCGTTCGTGGCGCCGTCCACCATGCCCGCGTGGCTGGGCGCGGTAGCCGAGTGGAATCCGCTGTCGGCGACCGTCGGGGCGACCCGGGAGCTGTTCGGCAACCCCGGCTGGGGCGGCGACTCGTGGGTGGCCGCGCACCACCCGCTGCTGGCGGTGCTGTGGCCGCTGGTGCTGGTCGCGGTGTTCCTGCCGCTGTCGTTGCGCCGCTACCGGGCGCTGAGCCGCTGAGGCGCACCCCCGGGGGCGGTGCACGCTCCGCCCCCCGGGGGTCCGGTCACGGCCCGGTGAGCACGACCAGCTCGCCGGTGGCCCGGGTCATCGCCACGTACCGGTCCACCGCGCCGGCGACCCCGGCGCCGAACGACTCCGGGTCGACCAGCACCACCAGGTCGAACTCCAGCCCCTTGGCCAGCACCGGGCTCAGCGACTGGACCCGGTCCGTCGCCGGGAACGCCGGATCGCCGATGACGCACGCGAGGCCCTCGCTGTGGGCGGCGAGCCAGCCGTCCACCACCGCGCGCAGGTCGGCGCGGTCGCCGTACCGCACCGGTGCGCCGTCGCGGATGGAGGTGGGCACGTTGGCGTCCGGCAGCACGGCCCGGATCACCGGCTCGGCCGCCGCCATCACCTGCGCCGGGGTGCGGTAGTTGACGGTCAGCGTCGCCACCTCGATGTGGTCGAACCCGACCCGCGCCAGCCGGTGCGGCCACGACTCGGTGAAGCCGTGCCGGGCCTGCGCCCGGTCGCCGACCACGGTGAAGCTGCGCGACGGGCAGCGCGCCAGCAGCATCTGCCACTGCGCGTCGGTCAGCTCCTGCGCCTCGTCCACCACGACGTGCGCGAACGGCCCGGCCAGCAGGTCCGGGTCGGGCACGCTCAGCGCGCTGGAGTCGACCAGGCTGGTGCGCATGTCCTCGCCGTACAGCATGGTCATCAGGCCCTCGCCGTCGTCGTAGGCGTGCGACGCGATCAGCGCGTCGACCACCGTGTCCATCTGCGTCCGCTGCGCGGCCAGCACCGCCTCGTCACGCCGCCGCCGCAGGGACGCCTCCGGGTCGCCGACGCGGCGCCGGGCCGCGTCCAGCCACGGCAGGTCCGCCACCGTCCAGGCCCGGGGGTCGGCCCGCCGCAGCGTACGGATCTCCTCCACGCTCAGCCCGGGAGCGCACCGGCGCAGGTAGGCCGGCACCGACCACAGGTCGGCCACCACGTCGAGTGGGTCCAGCAGCGGCCACGCCCGGCCGAACGCGGTGACCAGCTCCCGGTCGCGCCCCAACGCCCGGCGGACCGTCTCCTCCGGCTCGTCGCCGCGGTACTTCTCCACCAGGATCGTGAGCAGTTCCTCCCACACGTCGTCGCGGCCCTCATTGTGCGGGACGCCCGGACCGGCCGCCTCGAACGCCGTCACCCAGTCGTCGGCGGTCAGCCGCAACTCGACGTCCTCGACAGCGACCGTCATCCCGGTGGCGGGCGGCTCCTCGTAGAACCGGACCGCGGCGTCGACCGTCCGCACCGGATCCGCTGACGCCTTCAGCCGGGCCACCTCCGGGTCGGTCTCCGGCGCCGCCGCCGCGCCCTCGGGCACCAGGTCGGCCGGCGTGCAGATCTGCACGTCCTCCTCACCGAGGCTGGGCAGCACATCGGACACGTAGTTCAGGTACGGCTGGTGCGGCCCGACCACCAGCACGCCGCCCCGGCGCTCGCCCAGCCGCGGGTCGGCGTGCAGCAGGTAGGCGGTGCGGTGCAGCGCCACCACCGTCTTGCCGGTGCCGGGACCGCCGTCGACCACCAGCGCGCCCCGTGATCCGGCCCGGATGATCGCGTCCTGATCGGCCTGGATGGTGCCGAGCACGTCGCGCATACGGGCCGACCGGGTCGCGCCCAGGCTGGCGATGAACGCCGACTGGTCGTCCAGCGCGGCGTGCCCGGCCAGAGCGTCGGCGGCGAACACCTCGTCCCAGTAGTCGGTGATCCGGCCTCCGCTCCACCGGTAGCGGCGGCGGCTGGCCAGGCCCATCGGGTCGGCGTGGGTCGCGCCGAAGAACGGCTCGGCGGCGGGGGAGCGCCAGTCCAGCAACAGCCGGCCGCCCGCGCCGTCGGTCAGGCCGAGCCGACCCACGTACACCGGTTCGGCGCCGTCCGCGCCGACCATCCGGCCCAGGCACAGATCCAGGCCGTAACGGCGCAGCGTACGCAGGCGCGCGCTCAACCGCCGGACCTCCTGGTCCCGGTCGACCGCCTGCCGGCCCCGGCCGCCCGCGGCCCGGCGCGTCTCGTCGAGCCGGTCGGTCAGCTCGGCGATCGAGCGGCGCAGGCTGTCCGCGATGGCGGCGAAGTGCCGCTCGTCGGCGGTGATCAGTTGCGGGTCGGCCTTCGCCGACAGACGCTCAGGAAGATCGAAAACGCTCGTGGTGGGCAGGTTCAACTCGTCTCCGATCACGGGCACGGCCGAGCCTCCGCTCTTCGCGGCTCTTTCGAATGCCTCGGCAATGGGTTACGGCCGGCAATTGTGCGCCCTTACCCGGGTCTTGCGGCAAGACCGGGGGTGCGCTATATGTTGGTAGTGGCGGGAGAACCCGCCATTCTTTTTGCGCGAACAATTCTCGGGCCGCCCTTTTCCGGCGTCCCGCCGACGGCCGGTGACCGGCGTGGTCGGTAGGATGACGGCACCATGTCGAAGGAGCGCCGGCGCAAGGCCGATCCCGCCCGCAGCCTGGCCCTTCTCTGGCGCACCCGGGAGCCGGCCAGCCGGGGCGCCGGTCCCGCCCTCAGCGTCGAACGGATCGTGCGCACGGCCGTCGAGATCGCCGACGCCGAGGGCATCGACGCGCTCACCATGCGCCGGGTCAGTGAGGCGCTCGGCGTCGGCACCATGTCCGTCTACACGTACGTGCCCGGTAAGGCGGAACTGCTCGACGTCATGGTGGACACCGTCCTCGGTGACCTCCCGCGCCCGGCCGACGTGCCGGGTGGGTGGCGCGGCCGGCTGGAACGCATCGCCCGGGACAACCTGGTGCTCTACCGGGCCCACCCGTGGCTGCTGCGCGCCGAGACCACCCGGCCGGTGCTCGGCCCGAACGTGCTCGCCAAGTACGACTACGAGCTGCACGCCGTCGCGGACATCGGGCTCGACGACGTGGAGATGGACGCGGTGCTCACGCTCGTGCTGGGGCACGTCAAGAGCGCGGCCCGGGCCGCCCTGGACGTGGCCGAGCTGGAACGTGAGACCGGGATGACCGACGACCAGTGGTGGCAGACGCACGGGCCGTGGCTGGAGAAGTTCATGACCGCCGGCAGCTTCCCGCTCGCCGCGCGGGTCGGCACCGCCGCCGGCATGGCACACGGCGCCGCGTACGGACCGGACCACGCCTTCGAGTTCGGTCTCCAGCGGGTGCTCGACGGCATCTCGGTGGTGGTCGCCGAACGTGCGGCGGGCGCGGAGCGTGGAGAGGCCTTGTAATCCTACTGGTTAAGTAGGAAACTCCTTCCATCGGGCAGCCGCTTCGGTCACCCCTCGCCTCCGGCTGCCCTCCGTCGCCCCCGCGCACCCGAAGGACCCCCCATGAGCAACGCTTCCACGCCACCCGAACCGCCGACCTCCGGCAGTTCGCGGCTCGCGTTCAACGAGGACTGGGCCGCCACGATCCTCGGCCTCGCGCTGCTGCTCCTGGTGCTGGCCGGCGCCATCCCCGCCGGGCTGGTGCCGTGATGGCCGGCGCACCGGAACCCGCCGGCTCGGCCGCCGCCCAGCCGCGCGCCGCCGCTCAGCCGTCCACTGTCGTCGAGCCGCGCACCGCCGCCCCGGCCGCCGGGAGCCCTCCGGCCGCCGGGAGCCCTCCGGCCGTCGGGGCCGCGACCACGACGGACCGGCCGTCCGGAACGCCCTCGGACGCCACGCCGCCTGCCGACCTGCGCTCCGGCGCGTTCTGGGCGTGGACCGCCCTGGGCCTGCTGGTGGTGCTCGGCCTCGCCGCGCTCACCCGGTATCTGGAACAGAACGTGCCGGTCTGGGCCGAGGGCAGCGCCGTCGAGGACGTCGCAGCCGCCGTCGAGTACCCGGTCTACGCGATCCTGCTCGGGCTGCTCGGCAACGCCGTCGTCACCGTGACCGGCCTGCGTGAGCGGATCTCCGCGGCGTTCCGTACCGAGTTCTTCATCAAGACCGGCCTGGTGCTGCTCGGCGCCTCGATCAACCTCGCCGTCATCGGAAGCGCCGCCGGGCCCGCCATCGCCCAGGCGCTGCTGCTGATCAGCGGCGTGTTCCTGTTCACCTGGTGGCTGGCCGGACGGTTCGGGCTGGACGAGAAGCTGCGGGCGCTGCTGGCCTCAGCCGTGTCGATCTGCGGGGTCAGCGCCGCCATCGCCGCCGCCGGAGCGGTCCGGGCCCGCCGGGAACAACTCGCGTACACGGCCAGCCTGGTCATCGCATTCGCGCTGCCGTCGATCTTCCTGCTGCCGTGGCTGGCCGACGTGCTCGGCCTCTCCGACGCGGTCGCCGGCGCCTGGATCGGCGGCAACATCGACACCACAGCCGCGGTCACCGCCGCGGGCGCGCTCGCCGGTGAGGACGCGCTGCAGATCGCCAGCATCGTCAAGGTCACTCAGAACGCGCTGATGGGCGTGGTCGCGGTGGCGCTCACCGCGTACTTCGCGCTGCGGGTGGAGCGCCGCCCGGACGCCCCGCGCCCCGGCCTGGGCGAGCTGTGGCGCCGGTTCCCGAAGTTCGTCCTCGGTTTCGTAGCGGCCTCGGTGATCGCCACCTGGTACCTCGACTCGGCCGGAGCGGACGGCAAGGCCACCATCGCGATCGTCACCGACCTGCGGGTCTGGTTCCTCATCCTGGCCTTCGTCAGCATCGGTCTGGAGGTCCGCGTGTCCTCGCTGCGCGAGGCCGGCTGGCGGCCGGTGACGGTGTTCGCCGCCGCCACCGTGTTCAACCTGGTGCTGGCCCTCGGACTGGCCTCGGTGCTGTTCCACGGCTTCACGGTCTGACCCGCCCCGCCCGCACCTGGAGGAACACCGTGACCGAGCCCGCCGACACCCCGGTCGATGCCGACGTCGACGCGCTGCTCGGGCACGGCCGGCCTGAGCGCCGGGCCGGGACCGGCGTCGCTATCGTGGCCGCGTGATCACCTGCGTCGTGCACTACACGATCGACCCCGCACAGATCGACGCGTTCGAGCGGTTCGCCCGCACCTGGATGCGGCTGGTGGCACGGCACGGCGGCGTGCACCACGGCTACTTCCTGCCCGCCGAGGGCGCCAGCGACCAGGCCGAGGCGCTGTTCAGCTTCGAGAGCCTGGCGGCGTACGAGCAGTACCGGACCCGGTTCGGAGTGGACCCGGAGTTCGTCGCCGCCGACCGGATCCGTGAGGAGTCGGGCTGCGTGCTGCGGTACGAGCGCACCTTCATGCGCCCGCTCCTGCCCACCGACTGACACCCGGCACGCGGGCGCAGTGGGAGGCGCGGTCAACCGCTGCGCGGCGCGTCCGGGGTCTGTGCGGCGGCGGCGTAGCGGCGGGCCAGGCGGGCGAACGCCTCCCGCAGCTCCGGCGGCCCGATCACCTCGATGTCGGCGTCGTAGCGGCCGAGCACGGCGGCCAGCCCGGCCCACGACCAGCCGCCGAGCACCAGCCGGCAGCGGTCCGGGCCCAGCTCCTCGACGATCCCGTCGCGGGTCCACGCGGAGGCCGTCCGGGCGGGCAGGTCGAGGATCACCTCGCCCCGGCAGGGCCAGTCACCGGGCCCGGTGGCGCCCTTGAACCGGCCGGCGACGTACGCGGCCACGTCCCCGCCGGGCAGCTCACGGGGCGTGAAGCGGGGACCGGTGGGCGTACGCGGGCTGATCCGGTCGACCCGGAACGTGCGCCAGTCGTCGCGGTCGAGGTCCCAGGCGACCAGGTACCAGCGCCCACCCCAGGTGACGAGGTGGTGCGGCTGCACCCGGCGCGGCGGCCGATTCGGATCCGGGGGCGCGGCGGACACCGACTCGTAGTCGAAGCGCAGCTCCTCGCGGGCGTGCACGGCGGCGCTCACCGTCATCAGCAGCTCCGGTTCGACCCGGTGCCGGGCCGGCGCGTCGGCGCGTTGCACGTCGACCACCCGCAACGCGTCGACCCGGTGCCGCAGCCGTGCCGGCATCACCTGCCGGACCGTGGCCAGCGCCCGCGCGGCCGCCTCCTCGATGCCCGTCACGCCGCCGGCGGCGGTCTGCAACGCCACCGTGAGGGCGACCGCCTGCTCGTCGTCGAAGAGCAGCGGCGGCAGCGCCGAACCGGCGCCCAGCCGGTAGCCGCCGTCCGGCCCCTTGGCGCTCTCGATCGGATAGCCCAGCTCGCGCAGCCGGTCGACGTCGCGGCGCACGGTACGCGGGCTGACCCGCAGCCGTTCGGCGAGCAGCGATCCCGGCCAGTCCCGTCGCGCCTGCAACAGGGACAGCAGCGAGAGCAGTCGGGCGGAAGTCTTCGGCACGACACGCATTCTGCCGCGAGAAGAGGACACTTCCTGACCGCTATGCCTGCGAGGGTGGACCCGTACCGATCAGGACCGGAAGGAACCGATGACGATGACCGGCACCACCACCACGACCCCCACCACCCTGGACGCCGAGCGGGCCGACCTGCTGGCCGAGCTCGCCGACGCCCGGAACATGCTGATCAACACGGTGCGCGGCCTCACCGACGAGCAGGCCGGGCAGAAGCCCACAGTCAGCGCGCTCTGCCTGGGCGGGCTGATCAAACACGTCGCGTCCACCGAGGAGGCGTGGCTGCGGTTCGTGATCGAGGGCCCGTCGGCGATGTCCTTCGCCCTGCCCGAGGGCGTCACCTGGGAGGACTTCATGTCCGGCCAGGCCCGCGAGCTGCCGCAGTGGGCGATCGATCGGGGGCGGGACTTCCAGATGCTGCCCGAGGACACGCTGCCGGCCATCCTGGACCGGTACGCCCGCATCGCGGCCCGTACCGAAGAGGTCGTCGCCGGCGTCGAGGACCTGTCGGCGACCTGGCCGGTGCCGGAGGCGCCGTGGAGCGAGCCGGGCGCGGTCCGCAGCATCCGGCGGGTGCTGATGCACGTCATCGCCGAGACCACGCAGCACGCCGGGCACGCGGACATCCTGCGCGAGACCATCGACGGGCAGACCACCACCTGAGCCGGCCCGCAGGCCGGCGCCGGGCGGGCGGTCAGGCGGCCGCCGCCCGGCCCATCCGGGCCACCGCCTCGGTGAGCACGGCGGGGGAGGTGGCGAAGTTGAGCCGCACGAAGCCGGCCCCACCGGCGCCGAAGACGTGCCCGGAGCTGAGCGCCACCCGGGCCCGGTCGAGGAACATCCGCGCCGGCCCGGCCAGGTCGCTGGCCACCCCCGGCCCGTCTCCGGCCTCGGTGGGTACGCCGAGGTCGCGGCAGTCCAGCCAGGCCAGGTACGTGCCCTCGGGCGGCCGCCACGACACAGCGGGCAGGTGTTCGCTCAGCAGTGACCCGAGCAGCGCCCGGTTCGCGTCCAGGCCGTCGAGCAGCCGGTCCAGCCACGGACCGCCGGCCCGGAACGCGGCGGTGTGCGCGAGCACCCCGAGGTGGCTGGGACCGTGGCTGACCTCCTCCGGCATCCGGGCCAGGTCGTCCGCCGCGTCCGGCCCGGCGACCGCCAGCGCCGCCTTGAGCCCGGCCAGGTTCCACGCCTTCGACGCCGACACCAGCGCGAACGCGTTCTCCGCGCCCGGCACCGTCAGGTACGGCGTGAACCGGGCGCCGGGCAGCGCCAGCGGCGAGTGGATCTCGTCGGCCACCACCCGTACGCCGTACCGGGCGGCCAGCGCGGCGACTGTGGCCAGCTCGTCGGGGCGGTGCACCACACCCGTCGGATTGTGCGGGTTGCACAGCAGGAACGCCGGCCGGTCGCCGAGCGCGCGGGCACGCCGGAACGCCTCCTCCAGCGCTGCGGGGTCGAGCCGCAGGTCCGCGCCGAGCGGCGCCTCGAGGACCTGCCGCCCGGCGTTGGTGACGAACGCGTAGAACGGCGGGTAGACCGGGGGAGTGACCACCACCGCGTCACCAGGGCCGGTGACCAGGCGCAGCACCTCGACCGTACCCATCATCACGTCCGGCACGAGCGTGGTGCGGCCGACCGGGAAGTCGGCCCAGTCCCACCGCTGCGCGGCGAACCCGCCGACCGCCTCGGCGTACCCGGTGCCGTACGAGTAGCCGGTGTCGCCCAGCTCGACGGCCCGGCGCAGCGCCTCGGCCACCGGCGGCGCCAGCGGCACGTCCTGCTCGGCCACCCACAGCGGCAGCACGTCCGGCGGGTGCAGCCGCCACTTCACGCTGGTGCGCTGTCGCAGCTGGTCGAGCGTGAGCTGGGTGAGCGGGTTGCCCTCGTCGGCGGAAACGGCCATGCGTCCCACCCTAGGCGGCACCTACCATCGCCCGATGGCCCACCCGGCGTACCCGCTGCGCACGTCCCGGCTGCTGCTGCGCCCGGTGACGCTCGACGATCTCGACGACGTGCACGCCTGGCAGCGCCGCCCGGACGTGGTCCGCTGGATGCTCGGAGCCTGGCCGCGTACCCGGGAGGAGTCGCGGTTGTCGGTCGCGGCGATGGCGGCGGAGGACGCGCTGCGCGCGGAGGGCGACTGCCTGACCCTGGCAGTGGTCGGCGATGCCCGGGTGATCGGCGCGGTGGAGCTCGTCTGGCGCAGCCGGGTCGACAGCACCGCCGAGCTGGGGTACGTCTTCCACCCCGATCACGGCGGCCGAGGGCTGGCCACGGAGGCGGCCGGCGCGCTGCTGGACTGGGGTTTCGGCGAGTTCGGGCTGCACCGGGTGATGGCCCGTTGCCACGCGGACAACGAGCCGTCGGCCCGCCTGATGGCCCGGCTCGGGATGCGGCGGGAGGCGCGGCACGTGCGCAGCTACCGGTTCCGGGGCGGCTGGGCCGACCAGCTCGTCTACGCGATCCTGACCGACGAGTGGCGGTCCCGCTGAGCCGGGTCAGGACACGGCGACCGAATCGCCGACCCGGATCTCGCCGGTGGTCAGCGGGACCAGGCGGATGCCGAACCAGGTCTTGCCGTCGTGGCGCCGGTGCCGGGCCAGCGTGCGGATCGGCTCCTTCCCGCTGGCGAGGGTCTCCGGGTCGATCAGGGTCACCGAGCAGCGGTCGCAGCGTTCGGACACCCGGAAGTCGACGGCGCCGATGCGAACACGCGTCCAGCCGTCCTCGGCGAACGGCTCGAACGGCCCGTCCAGCACCACTGTCGGCCGGAACCGGGCCATCACCAGCGGCTCCGGGGCGGGCTCGCCGCGCTCCAGCGCGCCCTCGACGATCCAGTCCCGCAGCCGGCGCAGCGACGGCGCCGTGGCGAGGAGCAGCGGTCCGGCGTCGGACAGGTTGAGCGGATCGTCGGGGCCACCGCCGTGCTCGGCCGACATCGGCCGGCGGCGCGGATCGTCCAGCCAGGCCAGCCGCACCGGACGGCCCAGCCGCGCGGAGAGCCAGTCGTGGGCCCCGGCGGGAGCGAGCCGGACCGTGTCCAACCGGGACACGCCGGTGGCGACCGGCGATCCGTCCACCGGTTCGGCGACGGTGAGCGACGCGCCGTCGCGGGCGGTGAGCGTGACCGACCCGGGTCCGGGCGCGGCGGTCAGGCCGAGCAGGTCCGGCAGGGCACTCGACGTCAGTTTGCCGCCGTCGGGGCGCAGCAGCAGCCAGCGACGGTCGTGCCGCAACCCCCACGGCTCGACCACGGCCCGGTCGACGTCGGCGCCGCCGAGGGACTTGACCGGATACAGGTGCGCCGAGGCGAGCCGCATCACCGCACCCTAGCCGATCTTGGGCGTGGCGCGGTCGATGATCGCGGCCAGGTCCAGCCCGCCCGGCAGCGTCCCGTACGCCTGCCCGTGGTCGCCGCCGAGCCGCGACGCGCAGAACGCGTCGGCGACCGCCGGGTGGCCGTGGCGTACCAGCAGCGCGCCCTGGAGCACCAGCGCCAGCCGCTCCACCACCCGGCGGGCGCGCAGTTCCAGGTCGCTGTGGTCGGCCAGTTCGTCGCGGACCCGGCGGACCGCGGCGTCCAGTCGGGCGTCCGCGCCGGCCGCGGCGGCCACCTCCGCCTCGTACGCGGCGAGCACCTGCGGTTCCCGGGTCAGCGCGCGCAGCACGTCCAGTGCGGCGACGTTGCCTGAGCCCTCCCAGATCGAGTTCAGCGGCGACTCGCGGAACAGCCGCGGCATGCCGGACTCCTCCACGTAGCCGTTGCCGCCCAGGCACTCCAGCGCCTCCGCGGCGTGCCCCGGCCAGCGCTTGCACACCCAGTACTTGCCGACGGCGAGCGCGAGCCGTTTGAACGCGGTCTCGCCGTCGTCGCCGCGCGCCGACCGGTCGGTCGCGCCGGCCAGCCGGACCATGAGGACGGTGGCCGCCTCGGACTCCACCGCCAGGTCGGCCAGCACGTTGCGCATCAGCGGCTGGTCGGCCAGGTAGCTGCCGAACGCGCGCCGGTGGGTGGCGTGGTGCACGGCGGTGGTCACGCCCTGGCGCATTCCGGCCGCCGCGCCGATCACGCAGTCGAGCCGGGTCAGGTTGACCATGTCGATGATGGTGCGGACGCCCCGGCCCTCGTCGCCGACGCGCCACGCCACCGCGTGCTCGTACTCGACCTCGGCGGAGGCGTTGGAGCGGTTGCCGAGCTTGTCCTTGAGCCGCATCAGCCGCATCGGGTTGCGGGCGCCGTCGGGCAGCACCCGGGGGACCAGGAAGCAGGTGAGGCCGCCGGGCGCCTGGGCGAGGGTGAGGAACAGGTCGCACATGGGCGCCGAGGTGAACCACTTGTGCCCGACCAGCCGGTAGCTGCCGTCCGGCTCCGGCCGGGCCGTGGTGGTGTTGGCGCGGACGTCCGAGCCGCCCTGCTTCTCGGTCATCGACATGCCGGCGAGCAGCCCGCGCTTGGTCTGCGGCGGGCGCAGCCCGAAGTCGTACTCGCGGGTGGTGAGCAGCGGCTCGTAGCGGGCGGCCAGGTCCGGGGCGTGCCGCAGCGCGGGCACCGCCGCGTAGGTCATCGAGATCGGGCAGCCGTGCCCGGCGTCGGGCCGCCACAGGTAGAAGCCGGCCGCGCGGGCCACGTGCGCGCCCGGCCGGTCGTCGGCCCACGGCGCGGCGTGCAGGCCGTGACCGACGGCGGTACGCATCAGCTCGTGCCAGGACGGGTGGAACTCCACCTCGTCGATCCGCCGGCCGAACCGGTCGTGGGTGCGCAGCACCGGGGGGTGCTCGTTGGCGAGCCGCCCGTGCTCGGCGGCCTCCTCGCCACCGGCGAGCCGGCCCAGTTCGCGCAGCCCGGGCAGCGCCCAGCCGGCGCCCTCGCGGGTCACGCCGTCGCGCAACGCCGGGTCGTCGGCGGTGTCGTGGCCGACCATCGGGGGGACCTGGTTGACGACCTCGTGTGTGGTCACGCGGCAACTCCCAGCGCGGATGGCGGATCAGCTCGGGCCCGGATTGAACCACCGTTCACTTCGCACCGGCAAGCACCCGGGGACACGTCAATTTGGCTGGATTCGTTTGACATCATCCGGCTCGGAGATAAGACTCGCCGGAACTTTCTTTTGTCCGGGGAGCGGCTAGGGGGGCCTGTGTCCAGGAACAAGATCGTCGCGATCGCCGCCGCACTCACACTGACCGTCGGCGTCCTGTCCGGATGCACCGGCGGCGAGGCCGTCGACGTCGGCGGCGGGGGGAACTCCGGGGGCGCGGGCGGTGTCCTCAACGCCGCGATCGGCGGCGAGCCGGACCAGCTCGACCCACACAAGACTTCGGCATACTACAGCTTCCAGGTGCTGGAAAACGTCTACGACACGCTCGTCGAGCCGGACGCCGACCTGAAGATGGTGCCGGCGCTGGCGACGAAGTGGACCACCAGCGCGGACCAGCTCACCTGGACGTTCACGCTGCGCGAGGGCGTGAAGTTCTCCGACGGCTCGCCGCTGACCTCAGCCGACGTCGTCTACTCCTATGAGCGGATCATCAAGGAGAAGCTGAACAACGCGTACAAGTTCGCCACCGTCAAGTCGGTTACCGGGCCCGACCCGGCCACAGTGGTGGTGACGCTGTCCGCGCCCACGCCGAACCTGCTGGCGAACCTCGGCGGGTTCAAGGGTGTGGCGATCGTGCAGAAGGCCAACGTGGAGTCCGGCGCGGTGAAGACCGCACCGGTCGGCAGCGGCCCGTTCAAGGTTGCCGGCTACACCTCGGGCGACAGCGTCAAGCTGGTCCGCAACGACGCCTACTGGGGCGAGAAGCCGAAGCTTGACGGCGTCACGTTCACCTTCGTCAAGGACCCGACGGTCGCGTTGCAGAACCTGCGCAGCGGCCAGGTCCAGTGGACCGACAACCTGCCGCCGCAGCAGGTCGGCTCGCTCAAGGACGACGGTGACATCACTGTGAAGTCGGCGCCGTCGACCGACTACTGGTACGTGGCGCTCAACGAGGCCCGCAAGCCGTTCGACAACCCCGAGGTGCGGCGCGCGGTCGGCTACGCGCTGGACCGCGAGGCGATCACCAAGGCGGCGAAGTTCGGGCTGGCCACCGTCAACCAGACCGCCATTCCGAAGGCGAGCGCGTTCCACTTCGACTACGCGCCCTACAGCCACGACCCGGGCAAGGCGAAGCAGATGCTCGGCCAGGCCGGCGTGAGCAACCTGACCATGGATCTGATGGTCACCAGCGAGTACCCGGAGACGGTCACCGCTGCCCAGGTCATCGCCGCGCAGCTCAAGGACGTCGGCATCACCGTGAAGATCCGTACGCTGGACTTCGCCCAGTGGCTCGACGAGCAGGCGAAGGGCAACTTCGACGGGTTCATGCTCGGCTGGCTCGGCAACATCGACCCGGACGAGTTCTACTACGCCCAGCACCACAGCGGCGGCACGTTCAACTTCCACAAGTACGCGAACCCGGCCGTGGACAAGCTGCTCGACGACGCCCGTACCCAGACCGACCAGGGCGCCCGCAAGCAGGCGTACGAGCAGGCGGCGAAGCAGATCGTCGACGACGCCAGCTACCTCTACCTCTACAACCCGGACGTGGTGCAGGGTTGGTCGAAGAAGGTCTCCGGCTACGACGTGCGCACCGATCGGGCGATCCGGTTCCGGTCGGTCGCCCTGGCCAAGTGATGGCCCGCTTCGTCCTGCGGCGGGTTCTCCAGTCGGCGATCGTGCTGGTCGGCGTGACCCTCGTGGTGTTCCTGCTGCTGCAACTGGTGCCGGGCGACCCGGTCCGGGTGGCGCTCGGCACCCGGTTCGACCCGCAGACGTACGAGGCGCTGCGGGAGCGCGCCGGCCTCGACCAGCCCCTGCCGGTGCAGTACGCCAGCTACCTCGGGCACGCGCTCACCGGTGACCTGGGGGTCAGCTTCCGCACCGGCCAGCCGGTGAGCCAGATCGTGCTGGAACGGCTGCCCGCCACGCTGTCGCTGGCCGTCACCGCCGTGGTGTTCGCGTTGCTCGTCGCGTTCCCGCTGGGCATCCTCGCGGCCGTGCGCAGCGGCTCCGCGATCGACCACGCCGCCCGTGTGTTCAGCCAGTTCGGCGTCTCCGTGCCGGACTTCTGGATGGGCATCATGGGCATCCTGCTGTTCGCCGGGGTGCTGGGCTGGCTGCCGCCGTCGGGCTACGTGGCGCTGACCGACGACCCCGGCCGGTGGGCCACCCACGTGGCGCTGCCCGCGGTCACCGTCGGCCTGGTCACCGCCTCGATCCTGACCCGGTTCATCCGCTCCTCGGTGCTGGAGGTGCTCTCCGCCGACTACGTGCGGACCGCCGAGGCGAAGGGGCTGCGCAACCGGGTGGTGATTCTGCGGCACGTGCTGCGCAACGCGCTGATCCCGGTGGTCACCGTGGTGGCGGTGCAACTGGCCAGCCTGCTCGGTGGCGTCATCGTGATCGAGGTGCTGTTCGCCTGGCCGGGCATCGGCCGGCTCACCTTCGACGCGGTGCAGGCCCGCGACTATCCGGTCCTGCAGGGCGCGGTGTTGCTGGTCGCCGCCCTGTTCCTGCTGGTCAACCTGCTGGTGGACGTCCTGTATGCCCGCCTCGACCCGAGGATCACGGTCAAGTGAGCGCGACGACCGAGAGCACCGGACGCCGGGTCCTCGACGCGCTGCGCCGTGATCCGCTCGCCGTCGGCGGGACGATCGTGCTCGTGGTGCTGGTGGTGGTCGGGGTCGCCGGTCCGTGGCTGGCCCCGGCCGGTGTCAACGACGTCGACGTGGACCAGATGCTGCGCCCACCCAGCGGCGCGCACCCGTTCGGCACCGACGAGCTGGGCCGCGACGTGCTCAGCCGGGTGCTGGTCGCCGCCCGCGTGTCGCTTCAGGTCGGTGCCGTCAGCGTCGGCATCTCGCTGGTCGCGGGCGTGACGCTCGGGCTGTTCGCCGGCTACTACCGGGGCTGGCTGGACAGCCTGCTGATGCGCTGCATGGACGTGCTGTTCGCGTTCCCCGTGCTGCTGCTGGCGGTGGCCATCGTGGCGGTGCTCGGGCCCGGCCTGCTCACCGCCACGGTCGCCATCGGGGTGGTCTACACGCCCATCTTCGCCCGGATCACCCGCGCCGGTGTGCTCTCCGTACGCGAGCAGGTGTTCGTCCGGGCCGCCGTGTCCATCGGCGCGTCCGACCTGCGCATCATGCGCCGGCACGTGCTGCCGAACATCGCCGCGCCGCTGATCGTGCAGACGTCGCTGTCGCTGGCGTTCGCGATCCTCTCCGAGGCCGCGTTGTCCTTCCTCGGCCTGGGCATCCAGCCGCCCGCGCCGGCCTGGGGCCGGATGCTGTTCGACGGGCGCGGCTTCGTCACCGACGCGTGGTGGCTGGGCGTGTTCCCGGGCGCGGCGATCTTCCTCACCGTGCTGGCGTTCAACCTGGTCGGCGACGCGCTGCGGGACGTGCTCGACCCGCGCCAGCTCACCCTCGGCGAGGCCCGCAGGAGCACCACATGACCGGTTCGACAGTGCTGTCCGTGGACGACCTCACCGTGACCATCGGCACCCGCCGCGGCCCGGCCCGCGCGGTGGCCGGGGTGTCCTGGCAGGTGCGGCAGGGGGAGACGTTCGCCCTGGTCGGCGAGTCCGGCAGCGGCAAGAGCATGACCCTGCTGGCCGCCACCGGCCTCGCGCCGCGCGCCGCGACAGTCACCGGCCGGGTCCGGCTGCTCGACACCGAGCTGACCGCGCTGCCGGACGACCGCCGGCGCAAGGTACGCGGCCGGCACGTCGGGTTCGTCTTCCAGGATCCGTTGACCTCGCTCAACCCGGTGCTGCCGGTGGGCCGGCAGGTCACCGAGGCGGCCGAGGAGCACCTCGGGCTGACCCGCCGCGCCGCCCGCGACCGGGCGGTCGAGCTGCTGGAGCTGGTCGGCATCCCGTCGGCGGCGCAGCGCGTCGACGCGTACCCGCACCAGTTCTCCGGCGGCATGCGCCAGCGCGTCGCCATCGCCATGGCACTCGCCTGCGAGCCGGACCTGCTGATCGCCGACGAGCCGACCACAGCGCTCGACGTCACCACGCAGGCGCAGATCATCGAACTGGTCGCCGAACTCCAGGCCCGGCTCGGCACCGCAGTCGTCTGGGTCACCCACGACCTGGGCGTGGTCGCCGGCATCGCCGACACCGTCGCGGTCATGTACGGGGGACGGATCGTCGAGCAGGGGCCTGTCGACGCGGTGTTCGACACGCCCACGCACCCGTACACCCGGGCGCTGCTGGCGGCCCGGCCGGACCCGTCGCGGCGCGGCGAGGACCTCGTGGCCATTCCCGGTTCGCCGCCGAGCCCGCTGGACCTGCCGCCCGGCTGCGCGTTCTGGCCGCGCTGCCCGGTCCGCGCCGACCCCCGCTGCGAGCACGAGCTGCCCCCGCTGACGGCGGTCGGCGACGGGCACACGGTCCGCACCTTCTACAGTGGAGAAGCCGGATGAGCGCCGACATCCCGGACGTGGTGGCCGAGCTGGACGACCTGATGGTGCACTTCCCGACCCCTGCCGGAACGGTCCGCGCGGTGGACGGCGTCAGCCTCGCCGTACGCCGGGGCGAGACGCTCGGGCTGGTCGGCGAGTCGGGCAGCGGCAAGTCCACAGCCGGTCTGGCGCTGCTGCGGCTGGTCGACCCGACCGCCGGCCGGGTCCGGGTCGCCGGCGACGACGTGACCCGCTGGTCCCGGCGCCGCCTGCGCGCGACGCGCCGCCACGTGGCGATGGTCTTCCAGGACCCGCAGGCGTCGCTTGACCCGCGCCGTACCGTCGGCGACAGCATCGCCGAGCCGCTGATCGTGCACCGGCTCGCCACCTCCGCCGCCGCGCGCAAGGACCGGATCGCGGAGCTGCTGGACCTGGTCGGCCTGCGCGCCGACACCGCCGGCCGGTATCCGCACGAGCTGTCCGGCGGCCAGCGCCAGCGGGTCGGCGTGGCTCGCGCGCTGGCCGGGGAGCCGGACCTGATCGTCCTGGACGAGCCGATCGCCTCGCTCGACCTGAGCGTGCAGGCGCAGATCATGAACCTGCTCCGGCACCTGCAACGCGACCTCGGGCTGACCTACCTGTTCATCGCGCACGACCTGGCCGCCGTCGAGCACATGAGCGACCGGATCGCGGTGATGTACCTGGGCCGCATCGTCGAGACCGGCCCACCCGAGCGGATCTACCGGCGCCCGGCGCACCCCTACACGGCGGCGCTGCTCTCCGCGGTGCCGGTGGCCGACCCTCGGGTGGAGCGGGAGCGCCGCCGGATCGTGCTCACCGGCGACATCCCCAGCCCGGTGGACCCGCCGAGCGGCTGCCGCTTCCGTACCCGCTGTCCCCAGGCCCGCCCCGCGTGCGCCGAGACCGATCCGGCGCTCGCCGAGGTCGGCCCGGACCACCACGCGGCGTGCCTGTTCCCGCTCGACGGCGAGCGCGGCGGCGGCCTGGCGGAGGACGGCGCGACGACGCGCGCCGACGTCGCCGGCACGCCGTAGGCTCGCGCCCATGGCGTTCCCCACCCGGCCGACGCTGCGCGGCACGTTCGGCATGGTCTCCTCCACGCACTGGCTGGCCAGCCAGTCGGCGATGGGCGTGCTGGAACGCGGCGGCAACGCCTTCGACGCCGCGGTGGCCGCCGGGTTCGTGCTGCACGTCGTGGAGCCGCACCTCAACGGCCCGGCCGGCGAGGTGCCGGCGATCCTCGCCACCGCGACCGACCCCACCCCGCGGGTGCTCTGCGGCCAGGGCCCGGCCCCGGCCGCCGCCTCGGTCGCGCACTTCCGCTCGCTCGGCCTGGACCTCGTGCCCGGCGCCGGCCCGCTCGCCGCAGTGGTGCCCGGCGCCGTCGACGCCTGGCTGTTGCTGCTGCGCGACCACGGCACCCGCACGCTCGCCGAGGTGCTTGAACCGGCGATCGGCTACGCCGCCGCCGGTCATCCGCTCGTCGGCGCCGCCGGGCAGACAGTGGCGCGGGTCCGGTCGCTGTTCACCGAGCACTGGCCGACCTCCGCACGCCTCTGGCTGCGCCACGGCCGCCCACCCGCGCCGGGGGAGATGGTCACCAACCCGGCGTACGCGGACACGCTGCGCCGCCTCGTCGACGCGGGACGGGCCGCCGGTACGGACCGGGAGGCGCAGATCGAGGCGGCCCGGCGCGCCTGGCGGGAGGGTTTCGTCGCCGAGGCGATCGACGCGTTCAGCCGGCTGCCGTTCCGCGACTCCAGCGGGCGGGCGCACGCCGGGCTGGTCACCGGCGACGACCTGGCCCGCTGGTCGGCCACCTGGGAGGCGCCGGTCACGCTGGACTGGCACGGGCACACGGTGGCCAAGACCGGCTTCTGGGGCCAGGGGCCGGTGCTGCTGCAGACCCTGGCCGTCCTGGACGCGCTCGACGATCCGGCGGTCTACGACCCGTCCGGCCTGGACGGCATCCACGCGCAGGCCGAGGCGCTGAAGCTCGCCTTCGCCGACCGGGAGGCGTGGTACGGCGACACCGGCGTGCCGGGCCGTGAACTGCTGTCGGCCGGCTACGCCCGTTCGCGGGCCGCGCTGGTCGGCGACCGTGCCGACACGTCGCTGCGTCCCGGCAGCCCGGCGGGTGAGCCGCCCCGGCTGCCGTCGCACCTGCGCGCCGACGCGCACCGCCGGACGGTCCCGCAAGATCCGAGCACCGGCGAACCGACGGTACGGGCCGACGGCGTGACCCGCGGTGACACCTGCCACGTCGACGTGGTGGACCGGTGGGGCAACATCATCTCCGCCACGCCCAGCGGCGGCTGGTTGCAGAGCTCACCAGTGATTCCGGAGCTGGGCTTCCCGCTCGGCAGCCGGTTGCAGATGTGCTGGCTGGAGGACGGGCTCGCCTCGACGCTGCGGCCGGGCCGTCGTCCGCGTACCACGCTCAGCCCGACGCTGGTGCTGCGCGACGGCGAGCCGGTGATGGCGTGCGGCACGCCCGGCGGCGACCAGCAGGACCAGTGGCAGCTGCTGTTCCTGCTGCGGCACCTGGCCGGCGGGCAGGAGTTGCAGGAGGCGATCGACGCCCCGACGTGGCACACGACGAGCCTGCCCGCGTCGTTCTATCCGCGCGAGGTCGAGCCGGGCGTGCTGGTGCTGGAGGACCGGATCGACCCGGACGTGCTGGCGGGCCTGCGCGCCCGGGGCCACACCGTACGCCTGTCCGACCCGTGGAGCCTGGGCCGCATGTGCGCCGTGACCCGTGACCCGCGCACCGGAGTCCTGTCGGCGGCGGCCAACCCCCGAGGCGCCCAGGGCTACGCCACCGGCCGCTGACGGCCCGTCCCCCTTCCGACGGGGGTGGCGGGTCAGGTGTCGATTCGGGTTATGTTGCGGATCTTGTTGGCGGCGTCCAGGGCCGCCACCTTGTACGCCTCCGCGAGGGTGGGGTAGTTGAAGACGGCGTCGATCAGGTAGTCGACCGTGCCGCCGCAGCCCATCACGGCCTGCCCGATGTGGACGATCTCGGTGGCGCCGGTGCCGAAGACGTGCACCCCGAGCAGCCGGCCGTCCTCGGGCGAGACGATCAGCTTCAGCATCCCGTACGAGTCGCCGACGATCTGCCCCCGGGCCAGCTCCCGGTAGCGGGCGATGCCCACCTCGAACGGTACGGACGCCTCGGTCAACTCCTCCTCGGTCTTTCCGACGAAGCTGATCTCCGGAATGGTGTAGATGCCGATCGGTTGCAGGTCCGACATGCCGCGCGCCGGTTCCCCGCAGGCGTGCTGGGCGGCCAGCCGGCCCTGCTCCATCGAGGTGGACGCCAGCGCGGGGAAGCCGATCACGTCGCCGACGGCGTAGATGGTGTCGACGGTGGTGCGGTAGTTGTCGTCGACGGTGATCCGGCCCCGGTGGTCGGCGGTGAGCCCGGCCGCCTCCAGCGCGAGGTCGTCGGTCTGCCCCTGCCGGCCGGCGGAGTACATCACCGTGTCCGCGACGATCTTCTTGCCGCTGCGCAGGACGCAGAGCGCGGCGCTGCGGTGTTTCTCCACGGAGGCCACCTCCTCGCCGAATCGGAAGGTCACCGACAGGTCCCGCAGGTGGTACTTCAGGGACTCGACGATCTCCTCGTCGCAGAAGTCGAGCATCCGGGGGCGACGCTCGACCACAGTGACCTTCGTGCCGAGCGCGGCGAACAGGGACGCGTACTCCATGCCGATCACCCCGGCGCCGACCACCACCATGCTGCCCGGGACGGCCTGGAGGTTGATGACGCCGTCGGAGTCGACGATCGTGCGGTCGTCGAAGTCGACGCTGTCCGGTCGGGCCGGGCGGGTGCCGGCGGCGATGACGGCCTTGTCGAAGCTGACCCGGGTCTCCCGGCCGGAACCGGCGTCCACCCAGACGGAGTGGGCGTCGGCGAACCGGCCGGTGCCGGTGATCAGCGAGATCTTGTTGCGGGCCAGTTGGTTGCGGATGACGTCGGTCTGCCGGGTGATCACGTGCTGGGTGCGGGCCGCCAGGTCGGCGACGGTGATCTCCTCCTTGACCCGGTAGCTGCTGCCGTAGAGGTCGCGCTGGCTCAGCCCGGTCAGGTAGAGGACCGCCTCACGCAGTGTCTTGGACGGCACGGTGCCGGTGTTTATGCACACGCCGCCGAGCATGTCGCGGCGGTCCACGATCGCGACGCGGCGGCCCAGCTTGGCCGCGGCGATCGCCGCCTTCTGTCCACTCGGTCCGGAGCCCAGCACCAGCAGGTCGTAGTCATACACGAGCGCCAGCCTGGCAGGGTCTCGCAACCCGCGCCAGCGGTGGGACTCCGCGCCGGGGTCGAACGCGGAGCCCCGCCGGCTCAACGGCCCTGCAGGGAACGGACGTTGTCGCCGAACGTCCAGCCCTTCGACCCGTCCCAGTTGACCGACCAGGTCATCAGGCCCTTCAGGCGGCCCTGGTAGGTGTTCCACGCCTGGGCCACCAGCGCCGGGCTCAGGTAGCCGCCGCCGGCGCCGGCCTGCGCGGGCAGCCCGGGGACCTGCCGGTCCAGCGGTACGCGGATGGTGGTGCCCTGGACGACCAGGCCGGCGTCGAGGCAGTTGGTCTGCGCGACGAAACCATCCACCGTGCCGGCCGGGTACGAGTCGCCGGCGCAGCCGTACATCGCGCCGTTGTAGTACTGCATGTTCAGCCACCACAGTCGCCCGTTGTCGGCGTACTTCTTCACGATCGGCAGGTATGCGCCCCAGATCGAGCCGTAGGTGACGCTGCCGCCGGTGACGTACGCGGTCTCCGGCGCCATGGTGAGCCCGAAGCCGGCCGGCATCTGGGCCAGCACCCCGTCGATGATCCGGATCAGGTTGGCCTGCGAGGGGGAGAGCTGGTTGATGTTCCCGCTGCCGGTCAGGCCGGTCTCGATGTCGATGTCGATGCCGTCGAAGTTGTGCCGCTTGAGGATCGGCACGACGGTGGCGACGAACCGGTCGGCGACCACGCTGGAGCTGAGGTCGATGCCGGCGGTGGCGCCGCCGATGGACAGCAGCACGGTCAGCCCGGCGGCCTTGGCCTGGCACACCTGCGCCGGGGTGGGCACCCTGACGCCGGCGTCCATGCCGTCCTCCCAGAGCACCGTGCCGTCGGCGCGGATGACCGGGAACGCGGTGGTCACCACGTTGTAGCCGTGCCCGGTGATGCGGGAGTCGGTGATCGGGATCCACCCGAGGCCGGGGTGCACGCCGTTCGCGGCGCCGTCCCAGTTCTCCCAGTAGCCCTGGAGCACCTTCCCGGACGGCCGGGACCGCAGCGCGCAGGTGTCGCCACCGGGCGTCGTCGGGCTCGGCGAGGCGGTCGGCGTCCGCGTGGGGGAGACGGTCGGGGAGGGCGTGGGCGACGGCGGCCGGGTGGTGGGGCTCGGCGACGGCGTGCCGCCGGTGCAGGCGCCGAGGTCGGTCCAGAGCGCCGGTACGGCGGCCGGGTTCCAGCCCGCGCCGGCCGGCGGGGTGTGCGTGACGAGCGCCTGGTAGAGCCGGCCGGCATAGGTGGCCCGGCTGCCGGCGGTCCAGGTGACGCCCTCGGCCCAGGCCGGCGCGTCACACGCGACGAGCGCGCCGACGGCCCCGGCCGGTGTGGCGGCGGTGGCGGGCAGGGCGGCGGCGGTGGCGCCGAGCAGCGCGACGCCACCGAGCAGAGCGGTCATCCCACGTCCGAGTCGCATGACATACCTCCTCATCGATGCGCCGGAGGCTATCAGTTAACTTTGTTAAATGTAAATGCGGCGTACCCTGTCACCACCCCGGTCAGGGCGTGAAGCAGGAACGGGAGCCGCCCGCGGGCGGCCGGGAAGGACGGCGGCGGACGTGGACGCCAGACGCACCACGGTGCGCGACATGCGCCGGGCCAACCGCTCGGTCCTGCTGACCCGGATCTGGCTCGACGGCCCGCTCAGCCGGCACGAGCTGGGGCAGTCCACAGCGCTCAGCCTGGCGAGCGTCAGCAACCTGGTCGGCGAGATGATCAACGAGGGCCTGGTCGAGGAGGCCGGCTCGGTCGAGTCCGACGGCGGGCGTCCCCGCGTGCTGCTGCGCGTCGCGCCCGGCTACGGCTACCTGGTCGGCGCCGACGTCGGCGAGACCCGCGTCCAGGTGGAGCTGTTCGACCTGAGCATGACCGCGCTCGCCAAGGCGGAGTACCCGATCGCCGCGGCCGATCCCGAGCCCGAGCGGGTCGCCGCGCACCTGCGGCACGGCCTCGCCGCGGTGACCGAGCAGGCCGGCGTCGACCCGGCCGCCGTGCTCGGCTTCGGCGTCGCCGTCGCCGGCACCGTCGAGCGCGCCGCCGACGCCGTGGTGCACGCCCAGACGCTCGGCTGGGACGGCGTCCCGCTCGGCGCGATGCTGCGCGCCGGCACCGACGTGCCGGTGCACGTGGACAACGGCGCGAAGACGCTCGGCCAGGCCGAGATGTGGTTCGGCGCCGGCCGCGGCGTCCGGCACGCGGTGGTCGCCCTGGTCGGCTCCGGCGTCGGCGCGAGCGTGGTCGCCGACGGCGTCGGCTACCGCGGCGCGCACAGCGGCGCGGGGGAGTGGGGCCACACCACCATCGTGTACGGGGGCCGCCGCTGCCGCTGCGGCAACCTGGGCTGCCTGGAGGCGTACGTCGGGGCGGAGGCGGTGCTGGACCGGTTCCGCCAGGCCAACCGGGGCCGCCCGGCACCGGGCGTGGACGAGGAGACCGCCTTCGGTGAGCTGCTGCGTTCCACCGGACGCACCGCCGCGAAGGTGATCGACGAGACGGTCGGCTATCTGGGCGCCGGGGTGGCGAACCTGGTGAACCTGTTCAACCCGCAGCGGGTGGTGCTCGGCGGCTGGGCCGGGCTGGCCCTGGGCGAGCGGCACCTACCGGCGATCCGCGCGGCCACCGCGCGGCACGCGCTGCGCCAGCCGTACGCGCAGACCTCGATCGAGCTGTGCCGGCTCGGACCGGACGCGGTCGCGATGGGCGCGGCCACCCTGCCGATGACCCGGCTGCTGCGCGACGGCGGCGTGGCCCGCGACCCGGCCGCCCGCCCGTCCCCGGCGTGGGGGCCGGGCCGCCGTCACTGACCGGCCCGGCCCTCACGCCGCGCGGCGTCAGCGCTGCCCGCGTACCCGCCGGACGGTGTCGCGGTACCACAGCGCGCTGCGCTTGGGGGTGCGGCGCTGCGTGTCGTAGTCCACCCGGACGATGCCGAACCGCTTGTCGTAGCCGTACGCCCACTCGAAGTTGTCCAGCAGCGACCAGGCGAAGTAGCCGCGCACGTCGGCGCCGGCCGCCCGGGCCCGGGCCACCGCGCGCAGGTGCTCGGTGAGGTAGCCGACCCGGTCGTCGTCGGCGACGAACCCGTCGGCGTCCGGCTCGTCGTCGAACGCGGCGCCGTTCTCCGTGATCACCATGGGCACGCCCGGGTAGTCGCGGTGCAGCCGCACCAGCAGGTCGGTGAAGGACGCCGGCACGATCTCCCAGTCCATCGCGGTACGCGGCAGGTCGCGGCGGACCACTCGGCGTACCGGCCTGCCGTCGCCGTCGCGGTCGCGGCCCTGCTCGTCCACGCCGGAGTGCAGCTGCCCGAAGTAGTAGTTGACCCCCAGCACGTCGATCGGGGTGGCGATGACGTCCAGGTCGCCGTCCTGGACCGGGATCTCCACCCCCTCCGCGGCCAGGTCCGCGACCACGTCCTGCGGGTACTCGCCGCGCAGGACCGGGTCGAGGTAGAGCCGGTTGTCCAGCCCGTCGGCGGCCCGCGCGGCGTCCCGGTCGGCCGCGCTGCCGGTGGCCGGGTCGGCGGTGGCCAGGTTCAGCGTCAGGCCCAGCTCGATCGGGGACCGGGCCGCCTCGCGCAGCCGCCGCGTCGCCAGGCCGTGCCCGAGCAGCAGGTGGTGCGCGGCGGCGATGCCGTCGCCCAGGTTCCGCCGGCCCGGGGCGTGGTCGCCGTAGGCGTACCCGAGCATCGCCGAGCACCACGGCTCGTTGAGCGTGGTCCAGGTGCGTACCCGGTCGCCGAGCGCGGCGAAGACCAGCTCGGCGTAGTCGGCGAACCGGTACGCGGTGTCCCGGTTCGGCCAGCCGCCCGCGTCCTCAAGCTCCTGCGGCAGGTCCCAGTGGTACAGCGTCACCCACGGCTCGACGTCGCGGCCGAGCAGCTCGTCCACCAGCCGGTCGTAGAAGGCCAGCCCGGCCACGTTCGCCGGGCCGCGCCCGCCCGGCTGCACCCGCGGCCAGGCCACCGAGAACCGGTACGTGTCCAGCCCCAGGTCGGCGATGAGCGCGACGTCCTGCGGCATCCGGTGGTAGTGGTCGCAGGCCACGTCGCCGTGGTCGCCGTTTGCCACCGCGCCCGGCACGCGGCAGAACGTGTCCCAGATGGACGGCGTGCGGCCCTCCTCGGCCACCGCGCCCTCGATCTGGTACGACGACGTCGCCACCCCCCAGCGGAAGGTCGGCGGCAGCGTGTCGATCGGGTCCGTACCGGCGACTGACGACGGGCGGGTGAGGTCGGTGTCCATGGTTCTCCTCGCGGGTGACGGGTGGTGGTGTCGGGCGGGTCAGCGGGACACGGGCGCGACGGCCGGGTACAGCCGGCACGCGACGGCCCGCGCCGGGTCGTCGACGCGCGGCGCGCCGAGCACCGGCACCTGCTCGTCGCACCCGTCGAACGCCTTCGGGCAGCGGGGGTGGAACGCGCAGCCGGACGGCATGGCGCGCAGGTCCGGCGGGGAGCCGGGAATGCCGGTCAGCTCTCGGCGCGGCCCGTGCAGCGCCGGGAACGAGTGCAGCAACCCCTCGGTGTACGGGTGCAGCGGCTCCCGGTACAGCCGGGCGGCGGGCGCCTCCTCGACGATCCGGCCGCCGTACATGATCGCGATGCGGTCGGAGAACTCGACAAGCAGCGACAGGTCGTGCGTGATGAACAGGACCGCGAAGCCGAGGCGGTCGCGCAGCTCGGCGAGCTGGCCGAGGATCTGCCGCTGCATCACCACGTCCAGCGCTGTGGTCGGCTCGTCCATGATGACCACCTGCGGCTCCAGCGCCAGCGCCATCGCGATCATGACGCGTTGCCGCATGCCGCCGGAGAGCTGGTGCGGGTAGCTGTCCAGCCGGTCGGCGGAGATGCCGACCAGGCGCAGCAGCTCCTTCGCCCGCGCGAGCCGGTCCGCCGCCGTGCTGCTGGGTTCGTGCGCCCGGATCACGTCGAGCAGCTGGGTGGAGACCTGGTGCACCGGGTTCAGCGAGTTCATCGCGCCCTGGAACACGATCGACGCCTGCGCCCAGCGGAACGCGCGCAGCTTCGCCGGGCTGAGCGTGAGCACGTCGACCGGCGGACCGTCGGCCGGGTGGTAGATCACCTGCCCGCCGCTGACCACGCCGGGCGGGGGCAGCAGCCGGGTCAGCCCGTACGCGAGGGTGGACTTGCCGCTGCCGCTCTCCCCGGCCAGGCCGAGCACCTCGCCGCGGTGCAGCGTCAGGTCGACGTCGCGGACCGCGCGGACCGCGTCCGCGCCGACGCCGTAGTCGACGCACAGCCGGCGGATCTCCAGCACCTGGTCGCTCATGAGGTCGTGTCCTCTCGGATGGGGTCCGCCGGCCGCTGCATCGGGACCGGGGCCGGGTTCGGCGCGAGGACCGGGGTGAACCCGACGCGCATTCGGACGGCACGCCCGTCGGCGGTACGGATCCGGGTCCGGCCGCCGGTACGCAGCCGAGGGCTGACGAACTCGTCGATGCCGAAGTTGATCAGCGCCAGCGCGGTGCCGAGCAGCGCGATGGCCAGCCCGGCCGGGACGAACCACCACCAGGCGCCCTGCGCCAGGGCCTGCTGTCCCTGCGCCCAGAACAGGATCGTGCCCCAGTTCCACGACGTCAGCGACGAGACGCCGATGAACGCCAGGGTGATCTCCGACATCACCGCGAAGATGACGGTGCCGACGAAGCCGGAGGCGATGATCGCGGTCAGGTTGGGCAGGATCTCGAAGCCGATGATCCGCCAGGTCCGTTCGCCGGTGGCCCGGGCGGCCTCCACGTAGTCGCGGCGGCGTAACGACAGCGTCTGGGCGCGCAGCACCCGTGCGCCCCAGGCCCACGACGTGAGGCCGATGATGAGCGCCACGAGCGTGTCGCTGGCCTGGTCGACGAGGGACGTGACGATGATGATCAGCGGCAGCGCCGGGATCACCAGGAACACGTTCGACACCGCCGACAGGCCCTCGTCGGCCGCGCCGCCCAGGTAGCCGGCGGTCACGCCGATCAGGATGGACAGGATCGTGGCGAGCACGCCGGCGGTCAGGCCCACCACCATCACGCTGCGCGCGCCGACCAGGATCTGGCTGAAGATGTCCTGCCCGAGGTGGGTGGTGCCGAACCAGTGCCGGGCCGAGGGGGCCTGGAGCACGTCGGCGCTGCGCGCGTCCGGGTCGTACGGTGCGATCCACGGTCCGATCACCGCCAGGAGCACGTACACCCCGAGGACGGCCAGGCCGGTGGCGGCCTTGCCGTTGGCGACGAACCGGAACCGGCGGCGGCGGGCCCGGGCCGACGGCTGCGCCATCGCCCCCTGGCCGGGGATGACCTGCTCGATGCTGGACGGGGAGAGTGTCATCGTTCAGCTCTTTCGGGTCCGCGGGTCGAGGAGCAGGTACGCCATGTCGGCGAGCAGGTTCGCCACCAGCACCGAGATCGTGATGATCAGGAAGATGCCCTGCATCAGCGGGTAGTCCTTCGCGCCGACGGCCTGGAAGAGCTGGAACCCCAGACCCGGGTACGAGAAGACGATCTCCACGAGGAGCGTGCCGCCGACGATGAAGCCGAGCGACAGCGCGAACCCGGAGACGTTCGGCAGCAGCGCGTTGCGCGCGGCGTAGCTGAGCGCCACCCGGCGCTCGGAGAGCCCCTTGGCGTGCGCCACGGTGATGTAGTCCTCGCTGGCGACCGTGACCATCATGTTGCGCATGCTGAGGATCCAGCCGCTCATCGACGACACCAGGATCGTCGCTGCCGGCAGGATGCTGTGCTGGATGGCACTGGGCACGAAGTACGCGTCGAACGCCGGCACCAGGCCCGGCTCGTAGCCGCCGGAGGACGGGAAGAAGCTGCCCGGCCCGGCGAACAGCGCGATGGCGACCAGGCCCAGCCAGAAGTACGGGATCGAGGAGAGGAACGTGGTGGCCGGCAGCAGCCCGTCGATCCAGGAACCGCGCCGCCAGCCCGCGCCGACGCCGAGCGCGGTGCCGAGCAGGAAGCTCACGATGGTGGTGACGCCGACCAGGCCGACCGTCCACGGCAGGCTGTTCCCGATCACCTCCGACACCGGGGCGGGGAAGAACGTGAACGACAGTCCCAGGTCGCCGCGCAGGAGCTGCCCCCAGTAGGCGACGTACTGCTCCCACAGCGAGCGGTCGGAGTCCAGCCCGAACAGCACCCGCAGCGACGCGACCGCGTCGGCGCTGATCCGGCCCTGGTTGCGGGAGATCAGCGACTGCACCGGGTCGCCCGGCACCATCCGCGGGATGAAGAAGTTGAGCGTGATCGCCGCCCAGGCGGTGAAGAGGTAGAAGGCCACCCGTTGCAGCAGGAACCTCATCGGGCCGCCTCCGTCCCGGCGTTCTCCGCCTTCTCCGCCTTCTCCGCAGTGACGGTCTCGGCGTCGTACAGCCAGCACGCCGCCCAGTGCCCGGGCGCGTCGTCGACCGGGATCGGCGGCGGCAGGTCGGTGGCGCAGCGTGGCATGGCCGCCGGGCAGCGCGGGTGGAACCGGCACCCGGCCGGCGGGCGGATCAGGCTGGGCGGCTCGCCGTGACCCCGCTCGCCCGCCGCCGCGCCGTCGCCGCCCGCGCCGGTGATCCGCTCCGGGTCCGGCGCCGACTCGATCAACAGCCGGGTGTACGGGTGGGCCGGGCGCTGGGTGACCGTCTCGCTGTCGCCCCCCTCGACCATCCGCCCGGCGTACATGACGATCGTCTCGTCGGCGAAGTAGCGGGCCGAGGCGATGTCGTGGGTGATGTAGAGGATCGCCAGGTCGAGCCGGTCCTTCAGGTCCTGGAGCAGGTTGAGCACGCCGAGGCGGATGGACACGTCGAGCATGGACACCGGCTCGTCGGCGAGCAGCACCTCGGGGTCGGCGCCGAGCGCCCGCGCGATGGCGACCCGCTGGCGCTGCCCGCCGGACAGCTCGTGCGGGAACGCGTCGAGGTAGCGCTCCGGCGGGGTGAGCGCGACCCGGGTCAGCAGGTCGGCGAGCGCCTTCTCCAGCCCGTCCGGCCCGGTCCCGGCGTTGCCGTGGACGCGCAGCGACCGGGTCAGGTGGTAGCGGACCGTGTGCACCGGGTTCAGCGAGGCGAACGGGTCCTGCAGGATCAGCTGCACCCGGCGCACGTACGCCCGGAACCGTCGCCCGCCGCGTACCCGGGTCGACTCGCCGTGCAGCCGGATGTCGCCGCCGGTGCGCGGATAGAGCTGGGCCAGCAGCCGGGCGACTGTGGACTTGCCGGAGCCGGACTCGCCGACGAGCGCTGTCACGCGGCCCCGGCGCAACGCGATCGATACGTCGTCGACGGCGTGCACCACCGCCGGGGTGCGGGAGAGGAGGTCACGCAGCCGCCGGCGGACGGGGAAGTGCTTGGTCAGGCCGACGGCCTCCAGCACCACCTCGTCGGCCGGCGCCGGTGCGCTCTCGGTCAACGTCATGCCGCATTCCTGTCTGGGTTGCCGAAGCGAGGGGCGGGGGCGCCGCCGGCCCGGCCGGGCGATGGTGGCCGGGCCGGCGGCACCGGGTCAGCCGGCGGCCGGCTTGAGGTGCAGCACCACGTCGACCGCGTTGGGCTGGGTGGGCTGGAGCGCGCCGTACGGGTTCGAGTCGTCCGGCCAGCCGGTCCAGTTCTTCGTGCTGTACGCGCCGCCGATGTTGTCCGCGCCGACCGGGATCATCGGCACCTGCTCGACGAAGATCTTCTGCAGGGTGGTCAGCGCGGTGGTGCGGGTGGCGTCGTCGGTGGCGTTGGCGTACGACACCAGCGCGTCGGTGGCCTCCTTGCTCTGGAACCGGCCGAAGTTGCCCGCCGGGGAGGCGGTGCCGACCGGCTTGAGCACGCGGCCGTCCATGATGGTCCGGTAGATGTCGTACGGCGTGGCGCCGCTCTCGGTCCACCGCACCGTGGCCTCGAAGTTGCCCTGCTCGACGTTGCGGAACCAGGCGTCCTGGTTGGCCTTGTCGACGGTGGCCGCGATGCCGATCTTCGCCAGGTTGCCCTTCACGATCTCCAGGCTGGTCTGGTAGTCCGACCAGCCGGCCGGGTCGGTGAGCCGGATCGTGACCGGCTTGCCGCTCTTGTCCTTGAGCGTGTTGCCGTCGAGCTTGTAGCCGGCGCCGGTGAGCAGCGCCTTGGCGCCGTCGACGTCGACCTTGTGCTCCTGGCCCTTGTACTCCGGCGCGATGAACGAGTCACCGGCCGGGCTCGGCAGGCCGGTCACGCTCTTGACCTCGGGGTGGAAGTAGCCGGCCTCGGCGGTGGTGAAGATGTCCGCCCGATCGATGGCCATGTTCATCGCCTTGCGCAGCGTCGGGTCGTCGAACGGCTTCTTCGTGGTGTTCACGTAGAGGCCGTGGATGCCCAGCACCGGCGGCGCCCACATCTTGTGGTTCTGCTGGTCCTTCGCCACGAACACGGTCTGGTAGTTCGGGATGAAGACGAAGCTCCACTCCGACTCGCCGTTCGCCAGCGCGGTGGTCTGTGCGCTGTTGTCCGTGTAGGACGTGTACCGCAGTTCCTTGACCTTCGGCGGGTCCTGCCAGTAGCCGCTGTCGCGCACGGAGAGCGTCGTGGTCGCCGGGGTGAACGACTTGAGCGTGTACGGGCCGCTGCCGACCGGCTGCTTCACCGGGTCGGTGGCCGGATCGGCGATCTTCTCCCACAGGTGCTTCGGCACGATCGGCACCCGCCACAGCACCTTCTGCTGGTTGACGAACTGCGGGCTGGACATCGAGATGGTGACCTCGTTGCCGCTGGCGACGGCGTCGGTGTACGGCACGCCCTGGTCGTTGAGCGCCGGGAACTTCTTCACCAGGTTGTAGGTGAACGCGACGTCCTCGGCGGTGACCTTCTGCCCGTCGGACCAGGTGGCGTTCTCCCGGATCGTCACCTTGACCGACTTGTAGTCCGACGACCACTCGGCCTTGGTGGCCAGCCACGGCTTGAACGGCTCGGCCGGCTTGACCGGGTTCCACATCATCAGCGGCTCGTAGATCTGCCACCGGTAACCCAGCGACGCGGCGGCCGAGGTGGTGAGGAACGGGTTGTTGTTCTCCGCCTGCGGGCCGTTGGGCATGCCGACGTTCAGCACTGTCGCGGCCTGGCCGCTCTTCTTGTTGGCGTTCGGGCTGTCGCCGCAGGCGGCGGCGCCGGTGACCATCGCGCCGGCCAGCGCCAGGGCGAGGAGTTGCCGTCTTCTCATGGAGGTCTCCCTCGGTAATCCCGCCTTTCTCGGGCGGGATGTGGTGGATGGAGGGGTGTGCGGTGGTGCCACCGGCGGGCGGGCCCGCCGGCATGGTCGCCGGGTACGGCGGGATGGGTCAGGTGACGTGGACGCCCGTCGAGTCGCGGGCGGTGAAGCCGGTGGGGATGACGGTCGGGGTGTCCGGCAGCGAGGTGCCGGCGAGGTGATCGATGAGCAGGCGCGCGGCGGCCGTACCCATCTCCCGCAGGGGTTGGCGCACGGAGCTCAGCGGCGGGTGGGTGTGCCCGGCCAGCGGCAGGTCGTCGAAGCCGACCACCGCCACGTCCTGCGGGACGCGCCGTCCGGCGTCGCGCAGCGCCTGCAACGCCCCGGCGGCCGCCAGGTCGTTGTGGGCGAAGACGGCGTCGAACGGTACGCCGTCGGCGAGCAGCCGCCGCACCGCCGCGCGCCCGCACTCGAAGGTGAAGTCGCCCTCCACCACCCGGTCCGGCTCGATCGGCACGCCCGCGTCGGCGTAGGCGCCGGCGAACCCGGCGAGCCGCTCCCGGGTGCAGCCGAACCGGCGCAGGCCGGTGACCACCAGCGGACGCCGCCGGCCGAGCGTCAGCAGGTGTGCGGCGGCGGCCCGGGCGCCCGCCTCGTTCGTGGTCCGCACCGACGGGAAGCCCGGCTGGTGGCCCCGGTCGTCGATGAGGATGACCGGCAGGCCGCGGCGGTGCAGCCCGGTGATGTAGTCCAGCGTGCCCTCGGGTTCGACCACCAGCAGGCCGTCGAACGACTTGGCCGAGACCTGGGAGGCGAACCGGCGCATCGACTCGTCGCCGTGGGTGCAGGTGAACAGCAGCATGCCGTAGCCGGCGGCCTCGACCACGTCGGCCGCGCCCTGCAGCACCTCGCCCATCCAGGGCCAGGTCAGCGCCGGCACCAGCATGCCGACCACCCGGGTACGCCCCCGGGCCAGACCGACGGCGCGGGCGCTCGGCACGTACCCGAGGTCGCTGATCACGGCGCGGACCCGGTCGGCGGTGCGCGTGTGCACCTCGCCCTTGCCGTTGAGCACCCGGGACACCGTCGTCTTGCTCACCCCGGCGCGGGTGGCGACGTCGGCGATGGTGATCGGCACGTGACGCTCCCGGGTCGCAGGGATGTGCGGGGTGTTTCGGAACCGGTTGCGGAAGCGGTTCCGGTGGCAGTCAACCCAAGTGGCGCAGGTCACGTCAATCACAGACGGGTAACGATGTATTGCTAATTTTGAGCTGTGAAAAAAGCGCCCGGGCAGCGGGCCTGTCGATCACGGTGATGAGCAGGGTCGATGCGTCGCCGGCCGTCCGAACTGGACGTTCAGGGGCGCGCGTACACGTCGCCGGAGTTGGCCTCGTCCGGCAGCGCGTCCAGGTGCGCCGCCACCTCGGCGGCCGGCCGCCAGCCCGGCAGCCCGAACGTCATCTCGTCGCCGAGCGCCACCGTGAAGCCGGTGAAGCCGAGCGCGGTGAGCCGGTCCAGGCAGCGTGCCGCGGTCGCCCGGGCGATGGTGGTGAACTCGAACGACAACGCCGGAACCGGCCGGCTCAGCCCGGCCAGCACGGCGTCCTCGAAGCCCTCCACGTCGATCTTGACGAACGCCGGCGCGCCGTACGCGGCCACGAGCGCGTCCAGCGTTGTTCCCGGCACCTCGATCTGCCGGTCCCAGGTCTCGCCCGCCCAGCCGGGCGCCCCGTCGGCGGCGCGCACGAACCCGGGGGAGGCGGTGGAGACGGTCGGGTTGGTCGAGTTCACGTGCAACCGCACCGCTCCGGCGGTACGCCCGCACGCCGCCTCGACCACTGTCACCGCGTCGTCGCCCGCGTGCATCTCGCGCAGCACCCGGGCGCACAGCGGCTGCGGCTCCACGGCCACCACTGTCGCGCCGAGGCGGCGGAAGCTGCCCAGCCGGTCACCCACGTGGGCGCCGACGTCGAAGACCAGGTCACCGGCGCGGACCAGCGGGGCGTAGAACGCGTCCAGGGCGGCGTCGCGCGCCGGGTCGCCGTGGTAGAAGTCCAGCGAGCGGCGCAGCCCGGTCATCGCCGGGTCCGCCCTGAGCGCCTCGATCACCCTGTCGCGCACCCCTCCGACGTTAGCCAGCGCACCGCTCCGGCGAGCCCTGTTCGCATTCCCGAGGCAATCACCCCATCCTCCTAGGACGCCTTGGGGAGGTGTCCCACTTCGCGCGGGAGGGGTGCCACGTGAGTGGAACGTCATGAGTGTCTGCGCCCGTGTTTGACACCTATGACGTTCCACTCGCCGGGCCGTGGCACCGGCCGAGCATGCCCACCCGGCCCTCAGCCGGCGTCGCCGGGATCGGGAAGTGGTTACGGGGTTTCGACGACCTCCTGGCCGAGCGGCCACAGCGCGGCCGGGACCAGCTTGAAGTTGGCCACCCCGAACGGGATGCCGATGATCGTCACGCAGAGCGCGACGCCGGCGAGGATGTGCGACAGGGCCAGCCACCAGCCGGCCAGCACCACCCAGAGCACGTTGGCCAGACCGGAGGGGAGACCGGCGCCGGGCCTGGGCACGATCGTGCGGCCGAACGGCCACAGCGAGTACAGGGCGAGCCGTAGCGAGGCGACGCCGAACGGGATGGTGACAACCAGGAGGAAGCAGATCAGGGCGGCCACGCCGTAGCCCAGGGCCAGGACGAAACCCCCACCGAAGACGAGCCACAGCAGGTTCAGCAGAAAGCGGATCACCACTCCATGATCCCTCGCCCCCGCAAGGGCCCGGGAACAGTGATCGGCGAGCTGCTCCGGGCGTCCGGCATGACCGAGATCGAGGCGGACCGGACGGCCGGCGCGGGGTCAGCCCACGTCGAGGGCCACCAGCCGCTCCCGCACCTCGGCCACGACGGGATGCTCGGGCACCAGGGCCGCCAGGGCGTCGGCGAACGCCCGGCCGGCGGCGAGGTGCCGGTAGTCGCGCAGCGTGTCGAGCGCCGCGAGCAGTTCCAGCCGGGCCGGCCCGGGCCGGGACAACTGCTCGCGTACGCGCGGCGGCAACCGCGCGTACGCGAGCGCGCGGAACGCCGGGTCGGCCATCCCGGGCACCTCGAGAAGCAGATCCACCAGTTCGCCGTCGTTGCGGGGCGCGGGAACGATGTTCGCCCGCGGCCGGTCCTCCTGGGCGGCCAGGTGCAGCAGCGCCTGTCGGAGGACGACATAGGACCGGTGCTGCGGTGAGTCGGGCCGGACGATGCCGAAGTGGTCGCCGGGCAGCACACCGGCGTCCGGGAAGACGCTGCGGGCGGACGCCGCCGACACCACGCCGTCGCTCTCGCCCGCGAACGCCAGCACCCGCATCGACGGCTCGGGCACGTGCACGAGCCGGTGCAGCACGGCGCGTTGGGCGTCGAGCACCGCGGCGTTGAGCGGCCGTAGCTGTCGTTCCTGCGGGTTGGCGCGCAGCAACGCCCGGCGGGCCGGCAGGCCGAGGTCGGAACCCGCCGTCGGGCAGGCGTACATGAGCAGGAGGCGGATGCGGGCCAGGTCGGGGTCGTCGTCGGTGAGCATCCGGGCCAGGGCCCGCTGCGCGACCAGACCGCCCTGGCTGTGCGTGACCAACGCCAACCGGGGACGGTCGGCGAGATCGTGGCGCAGGAACGTGCGCAGGCTGTCGGCCACCTCGTCGAACGTCGGCACCTGCCGCAGCGGGTGCAGGGACAGCAACGATGTGGCGTAGCGGAAGGCGTGTGTCTCCACGTCGGCGAGCGCGGGATCGCGGCGGATCAGGTCGCGGCAGGCCGACCACACCTCGTCCGAGGAGAGGAAGCCGTGGACGAACACCACAGTGGTTGTGGCCACAGCGTCACGCTAGCACCGTGCCGCTCGCCGAGGACGGTCCGAAAGCCGTCGCGCCACGTTGTGGCGATTCGGCAAGCCGGGCGCTGTCGAGGGCCGCCAATATGGATAATGACTCCCCGTGAATCAACCGTACGCAATCGATGTCGACTCGGAGTTAGTCGATCTTGGAGCGGTCTCGTTGGATCGCCTTCCTGAGCTTGACCAGGAGATTCTCGGTCCGGTCATGGGCCGGCTGCTGCGCCGTGTCGACGATCCCGAGAGCATCACCAGTGGTTACAATCCGCAACGACTCGACTGATTTCGGCCGTCCGGGTGGAGGACGCATGACCGTCACGCTGCCGTTGGACGAGCCGGTGCGGCACCGGCTCGGCCGCCACCACTTCGGGGCCCTGGCGGCGGGCGGCGGCGACGCCGGCACCGTCGACGAGCTCCTGACCGCCGAGCACAGTTGGCGGCTCCTGCAACTGCGCGCCGTGCTGGACGCGGTGGCCGAGACACCGGAGGCGGCGGGCCCGCTGCCACCGGTGGCCGACGCCTGGGCGCTGCTGGTCGCCGCGCAACGCCACGCCCCGGCCGTGGTCGACCGGCTGCTCGCGCATCCGCACGTCGGCACCTGGGCCGGTTACGTCCTGCGCCGGCTGCGCGGCTCCACGGTCACCGCCGAGGGTCCACTCTGGGTCGACCTCGGATATCTGCACGCGCTCGCGGCCGCGGCCGGCGTACGCGCGGGCCTGCCGTCGTTCACGCTGCGGGTGCCGGTGCGCGACGGGTTCGCCGCGCTGCCGACGCTCGGTGGCGCCGTGCTGCCGGCCGGGCAGCGGTGGACGGTGGCCGAGGTCGCCGCCGCCGACGGCGGGGCGACAGTCTCGCTGGACGGACACCGGGTCAGGTTCGACGGTGCGGGCGGCGGCACGGACGGCTGGTTCGCGCTGCCCACCGTCCGGGCCGAGGCCGGAGGGCAGGCGCTGACGGTCGGGCTGGACTTTCTCGACCCGTACCGGAACCTGCGCAGCCCGACCCCGCCGGACCTGGACACGGTCGCGGCGATCGACCGCTGGCGGACGCTGCTCACCCAGGCGTGGGAACTGCTCGTCCGGGTGTGCCCGGAGCGTGCGGCGCCCATCGCCCGTGGCCTGTTCTCGGTGGTGCCGCAACGCCCGGCGGAGCGGTTCCGCACCATGAGCGCGTCGGCCGGGGACGCGTTCGGCAGCATGCTCATCTCCGAGCCGGAGGACGCGCCGGAACTCGCGGTCACGCTGGTCCACGAGTTCCAGCACATCAAGCTCGGCGGCCTGCTGCACCTGACCCCGCTGCTGACCGCCGAGCCGCCGCACCGGCTGTACGCGCCGTGGCGGGACGACCCGCGCCCGCTGGGCGGTCTCCTCCAGGGCGTGTACGCCTTCGTCGGGATCACCGAGTTCTGGCGGGCGTACCGTCCGGTGGCCGGCGGTGCGGCGCGGACCGTGGCGCACTTCGAGTTCGCCAGGTGGCGGCGGCAGGTCACCACGACCCTGGCGGCGCTGCGGGCCCGGCCCGAGCTGACCGACGTCGGCCGGCGCCTGCTGGACGGCCTGGCCGACACCGCCGCGACCTGGTGGCCCGAGCCGGTGCCGGCGGAGGTGCTCGCCGCGGCCGACGCCGCTGTGGACGACCACCGGGCACAGTGGCGGCTGCACCATCGGCGCCCCGACCCGGCGGTGGCGCAGGCGTTCGCGGCGGCCCGGGAGGCCGGTGACGCCCGTCCGGACGGCGACTACCCGGAGCCGCCGGTCGAGGCGGACGCCGGAGCGCGCCGGCTCGACACCCGCGCGGTGCTGTTGCTGTGGCGGCTCACCGACGCGGAGGGCTTCGCGCGGTTGCGCAAGGACCCGTCGAGCGTCGGCGAGCAGGTCACCGGCGCGTCCGCGGCCGACCTCGCCTACGCCGCCGGTGACGTCGGGCAGGCGCATGAGCTCTACCTCGCGGAGCTGGCGGCCGGCTCGGCCAGCCCGTCGGCGTGGGCCGGGCTGGGGCTGACCACAGCCGCGCTGGGCCTCTCCCCGGCGGCCGAGGCGCTGCGGAGCCGGCCCGAGCTGGTCCGGGCCGTGCACCGTCTGCTCCGCGCCGGGGCGCCTGTCGATCCGGTGGACCTGGCGGCCTGGGTGGGGCCCTCCGCGGCTTGACACCACGGTCCACGGTGGCGGTGACCGACCGCCACCGTGGACCCCGGCTACAACGGCATCGGGTCCAGGTCGCAGTCGCCGCGGACCGTCGGGTCCAGACCGGCTCGGGTCGCCGGGTGCGTGTCGCCGAGGGTCCGGTGGAACGTCGGGCCGGTCTCGTCGAGCAGCGCCCGCCCCTCCGCGTTCCGGCCCAGCGCGATCAGGTCCATCGCCAGGTTGCCCAGCGCGATCAGCGTGGTCGGGTGCTCCGGCCCGAACACCTCCCGCGCCCGCTCCACTGTCGCCCGGTCCAGCTCGTACGCGGCCTGGTGCTCCCCGAGCACGAAGAGGTCGTTGCCGAGGTTGATGGACGCGGCCAGGGCCAGCGGATGATCCCCGCCCAGCCGGCGGGTGAGCACCGCCAGACCCGCCTCGTTCATCGCCCGCGCCCGCGCCGCGTCGCCACGCAGCCGGTGCACGATCGCCGCGTTCGCCCGGGCCGCCACCGTGTACGGGTGCTCGTCGCCGAACAGTTGCCGGTAGTGCTCGCCGATCTCCTCGCTGAGTTGCGCCGCGGCGTCCAGTTCGCCGGTGGCGCGCAGGTCGACGGCGAGACCGAACGCGGCGAGCAGCGTGTCCGGGTGGGCCTCGCCGTATCGGGCGGCGAAGCCGTCGCGTACCTCCTGGGAGAGGGCGCGGGCGGCGACGTGGTCGCCGGCCTTGCGCACCGCGGAGGCCAGCCGGCGGCGGGCCAGCAGCGTCTGCGTCTGGGCGCTGCCCCAGACCAGCGGCAGCCGGTCCACCACGTTCTGCATCTCGGCCCGTGCGGGCAGGTACTCGCCCAGTTCCCGCCGGTCGATGATGAGGTTCAGCAGGGATTCCAGCGTCTGCGCGTGGTCCTCGCCGAACAGCAGCACCCGGTGCGCGTAGGTGGCCTGGTCGACCGCGAAGGCCCGCCGCATGTCACCGGTGAGACGCAGGCTGACGGCGAGGTTGTGGGCGGCGTTGAGCGTGCTCGGGTCGTCCTCGCCGAGCAGCGCCACGTGCCGCCGGTAGACGTCCTCGTCGATCCGGAGGGCCTGGGTGAAGTCGCCGGCGACCCGCAGGTCGGCGGCGACCGCGCCGAGGGCGCTCAACAGCTCCTCGGTGTCCTCGGCGGCGGCGCTCTCGTGGGCCCGCAGGATCCGGGTGTTCAGGTCGGCGGCCTCGGAGTGCCGGCCGAGCCGGTAGAGCATGAAACCGAGCCACTGACCGACTTGGAGCGTCATCGGGTCGGTCTCGCCGAGCCGCTCCCGCCAGGTCTGGTAGGCGTGCCGGGACAGCTCCAGCGACGCCTCCATGTCGCCCCACCAGTAGAGGTAGCGGGCCTCGTTGTAGACGAGCTGATGCACCCAGCCCTGGGCGGACTCGACCGCGCCGGAGACCAGCACGTGCGGGTACAGGTCGGCGTAGCTGGGCCAGTTGCCGGGCGTGTCCGGGTCGTTGCGGTCGCCGGTGGCGAGCAGCCGGTGGGCGCTGGCGCGCATGGCGTCACGTTCGGCGTCGTTCATCCGGTCAAGGAGCACCGCCTGGATCAGCCGGTGCATCTGGATCGAGTTGGTGCGGTGGATGACACGGGCCAGCGCGTACCTGTTGATGTCGCGGATCGCCCGGCCGAGCCGCATCGGGTCGCGCAGCGCGCCGTTGAGGTCGGGGTGGATGTCGGCGTTCTGCGCGCCGCTGAACAGCGTGCGGGGGATGGGCTCCGGGGCGAGGAAGGAACACACCTGCAGCAGGCGGAACGCGGCCGGGTTGGCGACCACCAGCCGGTCCAGCGAGACGTTCCACGCGGCGGCCACCGGGAGCTGGTAGTCCATCGGGGGTGCCTGTTCGAGCAGCTCGACCCGCTTCTCCTCGAACAGCCGCAGGTACTCCTCGGCCGGCATGCCGGTCTCGGCACGCCAGGCGGCGGCCTGTTCCAGGGCCAGCGGCAGGTCGCCGAGCGCCTCGGCGAGCTGGTCGGCCTGTTCGTCGGTGAGTTCCGGGCCGCGCCGGCGGAGCAGCTCGACGCTCTCGGTGCGGGTGAAGACGTTCACCTCGAGCGTGCGCGCCATGGTGGCCCACTGCGGGTTGCGCGAGGTGATCATGATGCTGCCGGAGCCGCCGATGGGCAGGTACGGCAGGAGCACCTCGGGGCTCTCCGCGTTGTCGAAGATCAGCAACCAGCGCGGGTGGGGCCGGCCGAGCCGCAGCGCCTCCTGCACAGCGAGGCGGGCGCTGCCCACGTCCGGCCCGGCGGTCAGGTTCATCCGGTGGGCCAGCTCGACGAGCGAGGCGCCGATCTGGGTGGCGCGCTCGGCGGGGATCCACCAGATCAGGTCGTACTCGCCCTGATGCTGGTAGACGTACTCGACGGCGAGATGCGACTTGCCCACCCCGCCCATGCCGTGCAGCGCGTGCGGCAGCACCGCCGTGGTGCCGCCCTGTATCTGCCGGTGCAGCAGGGCGAGCAGGTCGGCGCGGCCGGTGAAGTTCGGGTTACGTGGCGGGACGTTGCCCCAGACGGCGGGGGTCCGGCTCGGGGTGGTGGCGTCCACTGGGGTCGACGACAAACCGGCTCCTTCAGCGGGGACGCTACGGGGGACGTCGGCATCTTCGCCTACCGCCATGATGACATTCGTGCCCCGCGATGCGGGAGTGTCGCGGACGTCGCGTTCGCCCGGCGTGTCCGGCTCGATCGCCTCGCGCAGCCGCCGGGCCCGCCCCAGATAGCGACCGGACAGCGCGCGCAGCACCGCCATCTCGATCCGGGCGACGGAACCCGCCGGGTCCAGCGGCGTGCCGTCCGGGTCGGACAGCACCCGGCCCCACGCCGCCAGCTCCGGCCGGTCCGGGCCGAGCCGCGCCGCGAGGGCCCGCCAGACCCGTGCCGTGTCGGCCCGGCGGCCAGTCGCCAGCAGCTCCTCCCGGACGCCGGGGCGGAAGCCGACGCCCGCCCGTCCCGGTCGCGGCTCGACCAGCGGGCCGGTGAACACCTCGGCGAGGTGCACGTCGCCGGCCTCCCGCACCACCTCGTCGCGGACCACCGCGATCACCGCCGGCTCCAGCGGCGCCGCGGCCAGGCCGGTGGCCAGCCGCAGCGCCGTCGGTGACGCCCAGGAGACGAACTCGCGTACCGCCGCCGCCGGATCCCACCGCTGCGGCGCACGCCGTTCGGGCGGTTGCGGCGTCCGGGCGTACGCCAGCACGGCCGGCAGGTCGACCCAGCGCGGATGGCGGCCCGCGATCAGGTCCACCCAGGCGGCCAGCCAGCGGGTCCGCAGCTCCACCACCGGCACCGGGATGGCGTCGGGATCCGCCGGACGGCCCAGGTCGGGCAGCGCCCGGAGCGGGTCCGGCTGCCGCCACCACAGGCGGGCGTTCGGCACCCCGGCCCGGGGCGCCCGCAGGCCCAGACGCTGCGCGGCGAGGCCGCCCCGGTGCCACATCTGCTGCGGCAGCAGGTGCAGAACGGCCACCGGGTGGCGTTGCGCCCACGCCCGCAGGTGCGGCAGCGCCGCTCCGCTCCGCCAGGCCGGGGCGGCCCCGTCGGAGAGCACCAGGACGATCCGGTGCCGCCGTACCGTCGGCAGTCCCGTCCCCGCGGGCACGGCCGGGCCGTGGCGACCGTGGCGCAGCACCACCTCCTCGGGGCCGGTCCCGCCGGTGGAGAGGCGGCACACGCGTACGTCGTGGAAGGCCACGTGCCGGCGCAGCAGCGTGACGAAGGTCCGCACCCGGGCCGACCAGACCGTCATCGACGGGTGGTCGTCCACCACGAGCACCGCGTCCCAGCGAGCCCGGGCGGCCCGCCGCAGCACGGGCCGGACCAGGCCGGCCTCGGCCTGGGCGGCGGTGGCCTCCTCGTCGTACACGATCAGTTCCCGCGGCGAGACCAGCCGCCGGAAGGGACGCAGCACCTCGGCGAGGTTCTCCTCGCCGGAGGCCGTGCCGGGACCGGCCGGGCCGACGGCGAGCCGGGCCGGCACCGTCATTCCGGGTCCGCCGTCGGCCCGCCACGCCACAGCACCTCGGCGAGGCGGTCCCAGTCGGCCTCGCCCCCCTCGGCGGTGGCGAGCTGCACCGCGTCGAGGAGCTGGTCCAGTGTGGGCGCGTCCGGATCGCGTTGCCGGTCCAGGAACGCCCGCACCAGCCCGGCGGCGGCCGGTGGACGCCCGGCGAAGTGGGCGTCCACCATCCCCAGCAGGGTCGCCTCGTCCGGGTCGGCCATCCGCAGCCGCAGGCAGTGGCGCAAAAACGCCGGCGGGAACGCCCGGTCCTCGGTGCAGGTCATCACCACCAGCGGGAACTCGTGGCACCGGATCCGGCCGCCGCGCACCGTGGCCCGGCCGCCCGGGTCGGCCGTGTGCACCGTCACCTCGGGGCTGCGCGGCGCCGCCCGGACCAGCTCGGGAATGGCGAAGCCGCCGTCGTCGAACACGGTACGCAGTTGCTGGGGAAGGTCGATGTCGCTCTGGTCCAGTTCGTCGATGAGCAGCACCCGGGGGATGCGGTAGGGCAGCAGCGCGGTGCCCAGAGGCCCGAGACTGAGGTGCTCGCCGAGTTCCTCCCCGACGGACCGGCCGGGGCTCTGCCCCGCGCGCACCCGCCCGAGCGGGTCGTGCTGCCAGAGGCCCGCGCGGACCGTGTCGTGCGTGCTGACCGGCCAGTGCAGCACCCGGCCGAGGCCCAGCTCCCGGGCGATCCGGTAGGCCAGGCTGGACCGGCCGGAGCCGGCCCGGCCGGTGACCAGCAGCGGGCGGCGGAGCAACAGCGCCGCGTTGACCAGGTCCACCTCGCCGGGGTCCGGGTGGCGGGTCGTGACCGGGCCGAGCCGACGCTCCCGGTCCGGATCCTCGGCGGGTGCCGGCGGCTCGTCCGGCCCGCCGTCGAAGGCACGCCAGCGCGGCGGCGCCGGCCAGCGCCGGTCCCGCTCGGCCGGGTCGATCGGCTCCCCGGTGCCCCGGTAGACGCGCCAGCCGGCGTTCCCCGGCGCGCTCATGCCGGCCACCCCAGCCGGTCGTCCGGCCGGTTCAGCTCCGGGGTGCGGTCCGGATCGTCCCAGAGCAGCACCAGGTGGCGGCCGTTGTGCCGCTCGGTGTGCGGTTCCAGGGCGAGCGCGTCCAGCCGCGCCCGCCGGGCGTGCACCGGGAGGCGCGCGATGCGTCCGTCGGCGGTCATGTCCCGGATCTCCTCCCAGAACTCCGTGTCGGACGGGCGGGTGCGGTGCCAGACGATCACCGGCAGACCCGCCCGCAGGGCGGTCATCACTTCCTTGAAGCCGAACCGGTTCTCCGGCGCCGTCGCCGGCGCGGAGCTGAGCAGCAGCGTCGACCAGCTCAGGTCGGCGGTCAGCTCGGCCTCCAGCCGGGTGAAGTACGCCGTGCCGTCGGGCCGGCTGCGGAAGAGGCGGCTGTGCGCCGGCTCGGCCTGGAGGTGTTCCCAGCGGCGCCGCCACGCCCGGTGCCACTCGGGCTGGCGCAGCCGGTCGAGACTGCGGACGACCACCGGGTAGTCCATCGCCAGCACCTTCTGCTCCAGGTGGGCGCTGGCCGCCTCCTTACGCCACCAGGCGACGTCCTCGTTGAGCAGCTCCACCGGCAGGACCAGCTCGACGGCGACGTCGGCCCGCCGGTCCGACCACTCGATCTCCATCTGGTGGACGATCCGCTCCACCGTCGCCTCCAGGTCCGCGTACGCGACGTCGGTGAGCTGGCCGTGGCGGCGGGAGTGCCAGCCCTGCGCGCCCTGCCACTGCCGGTAGTGGGAGACGGTGTAGACGGTGCTGCCGGGGGCGAGGTCCGGCTCGACCTGGATCACCAGGTAGACGTACGGCTCGGGGGTCTGGTCGCCGGCGTTGACCCGGGCCCGCCGCAGGTCCAGGTCCCCGGTCAGACCCAGCAGGCTGGCCTGCCGCTGGTTGCGGTCGCGGATAGCGCGGGCCGTGGCGGTGTCCACGTCGTGCTCCAGCAGGACCAGGAAGAGCATGTTCGGGGGCAGCCCGCGCGCGGGCGCGTTCTGTCCGGTCAGGTAGACGAAGACGTCCCAGGCGCTGACGCACCACGACGGGGGTGTGGCGGTCGTGTGGTCGGTGGCCCGCTGGTAGAGCCAGCCGAGCGAGTCCGGGCGGTGCGTGGACAGCGCCGGACGCAGCTCGGTCCAGTCCGCGGGGGTCAGCAGCTCCACCACGTCGGTCTCGTGGTGCAGTCGGCGCAGCCGGTCGAGCTGGGCCGCGGCCGGCCCGAAGAGGGCGACGACGTCGACCAGGGCGCCCAGGTCGGCCCGGCAGACGCGGACGATCTCCTCGCTCTGCGCGCGGGGGTTGCGATGGTCGTTGAGGCCCTGGTCGGACAGCCGCTCGCGCAGCCGGACGACCAGCTGCTGGCGGCTGTCGGCCTCCTGGAGCAGGCGCATCCCGGACAGCAGCTCGACCAGTTCCTCCTCGATGCGGCGCCGGGGGTCGGCGCCGGGAGACGGAAGCTGCGTCATGTGTCATCCGGTTCGTCACGCGGCGGGGGAACAGGGCCGACCGGCGGGGCCGCGACGGCACGGCGACGGGCGGCGGCGATGGACGTCCATGATCGCAGTGGTGGAGACCGTCTCACGTAGACTGTCCGGTCTCCGACACCGGCGGCGTCATCCATCGGCGTCCTCCGATCGATGACGGCCGAGCACGCACCATTCTGACGGTGCGGTCACGTGGCGACCACGGGGCGTGCGCGGAGGCGCTCCCTTCCCTACCCGAACGAACGTTAAGCTGAACGTGTCCGTACCCCGGACGCCGCACCGGCTCACCCACCCCACGGAGCTCACCGCGCTATGAACGTCGACCGGATCCTGCCCACCGACGAGGCCCACGACCTGCTGGACCTCGCCACCGAACTCGCCGACCGCGAGCTGGCCCCGGCAGCCGCCGGTTTCGAGTCCCGCGGCGAGTTCCCCCGGGAGGTGCTGCGCACTCTGGGCCGGGCCGGCCTGCTCGGTTTGCCGTACGCCGAGGAGCACGGCGGCGCCGACCAGCCGTACGAGGTGTACCTCCAGGTGCTGGAGATCCTCGCCAGCCGGTGGCTCGCCGTGGCCGAGGCGGTCAGCGTGCACACGCTGTCCTGCTATCCGCTGGCCCAGTTCGGCACCGACGAGCAGCGCAAACTGCTGCCCGACATGATCGGTGGGGAGCTGCTCGGGGCGTACTGCCTCTCCGAGCCGCAAGGTGGCTCGGACGCCGCGTCGCTGACCACGCGGGCGGTGCGCGACGGCGACGCGTACGTGGTGACCGGCACCAAGGCGTGGATCACGCACGCCCGGGTCGCCGACTTCTACAACATCTTCTGCCGCACCGGCGGTCCCGGCCCGAAGGGCATCTCCTGCCTCCTGGCCGACCGGTCCACGCCGGGCATCCACCCGCAGGCCGCCGAGCGCACCATGGGCCTGCACGCCTCGCCGATCGCGCAGATCGCCTTCGACGACGCCCGGGTGCCGGCGGAGCGGCTGATCGGCGGCGAGGGCGCCGGGTTCGCCATCGCCATGTCCGCGCTGGACTCGGGTCGCCTGGGCATCGCCGCGTGCGCGGTGGGCCTGGCCCAGGGCGCGCTGGACTACGCGGTCGGGTACGCCCGGGAGCGCCGTCAGTTCGGCCGCGCGATCATCGACTTCCAGGGGCTCGGGTTCAACCTGGCCGACGCCGCCACCCAGATCTCCGCGGCCCGGGCGCTCACGCTCGCCGCCGCGCGGCTGCGCGACGCCGGCCGCCCGTACTCGATCGAGGCGGCGAAGGCGAAGCTGTTCGCCACCGACGTGGCGATGCGGGTGACCACCGACGCGGTGCAGGTGCTCGGCGGCGCCGGGTACGTCGCCGACCACCCGGTCGAGCGGTGCATGCGCGAGGCCAAGGTGCTGCAGATCGTCGAGGGCACCAACCAGATCCAGCGGCTGGTCATCTCCCGCGCGCTGGCGAAGGGCTAGCCTGTCGCGGTGACCTTCCCCCGGATCACCGTGGACCCCGACGTCATGGGGGGTGCGCCCTGCGTGCGGCAGTCGCGCGTCCCCGTGGCCACCCTGCTGGCCATGATGGCCGACGGCATGTCCGTCACAGACATCCTCACCGACCTGCCGTTCCTGGACGAGGAGGACATGGCGGAGGTGCTGAACTACGCCGCGGACGCGGTGCGTGACCGGACGGCGCGCTGAGGACCACCGCGGCGGGCCGGGTGCGGCGTGGGAGCGCTTTTCCGGCTAGGGTGCAGCGCGTGGAGGAGATCGACCGTGCCATCGTCGCCGCGCTGACCGGGGACGGTCGGCTGTCGTACACGGACCTGGCCGAGCGGGTGGGCCTGTCGGTGTCGGCCGCGCACCAGCGGGTCCGCCGGTTGGAGCAGCGCGGGGTGATCAAGGGGTACGCCGCGCGGGTGTCGTTCGAGGCGCTGGATCTGCCGCTGACCGCGTTCGTGGCGATCCGGCCGTTCGACCCGTCGCAGCCGGACGACGCGCCGGAGCGGCTGGCGCACCTGTCCGAGATCGACTCGTGCTACTCGGTGGCGGGGGAGGACTTCTACCTCCTGCTGGTGCGGGTGGCCAGCCCGGCCGACCTGGAACGGGTGCTGCAGGAGATCCGCACCTCCGCGAACGTCACCACGCGGACGACAGTGGTGCTGTCCACGCCGTACGAGAACCGGCCGCCGAAGATCAGTGGCGAGCTGTCCGGCCGGGGGCGTCCCCGGCCGGCGTCGGAGCCGGCAGGTTCCACCGTCTGACCACCCGCCGGCCGTGCTCGTGACCGAGCACGCTGAGCGTCGCGGTGTCCAGCCGCAGCAGCGCGCCGGCCGAGGGCGGCAGCCCGATCCAGCGCGCGCCCAGCACCCGCAGGCTGTGCCCGTGTCCGACCAGCGCGACGTCGCCCTGCTCCAGCAGCGCTGTCACCCGACCCAGTACCCGGTCAAGGCGGTCGCCCACCTGGTGCGGTGACTCCCCACCGGGGCCGCCGTCGGTCCAGATCGACCAGTCCGGCCGCTCCCGCTGGATGTCCGCGGTGGTGCGGCCCTCGTACTCGCCGTAGTTCCACTCGGCCAGGTCGGGTTCGATCGCGTCCACGGTGAGCCCGGCCAGCTCGGCGGTGCGGGTGGCGCGCCGCCGAGGGCTGGACAGCACCCGGGCGAAGCGCCGGCCGGCGAGCAGGGGAGCCAGCGCGGCAGCCTGCCGCTCGCCGTCGGGGGTCAGTTCGAGATCCGTGTACGAGGTGTGCCGGTGGGCGGCGCTCCAGGCAGTCTCACCGTGCCGGATCAGCAGGATCTCGTTCACCGGCCCAGTCAATCACGTCGCCGGTACGCCGACCTCTTCAACCTATTGTCCTAGGATGCCGTACGCGATGTGGGACACCACACGGCGTTCGGAACGACAGATACCGGGAACGCGGCAAGGGCAAGGCTCAGCCGGACGATCGGAGAGCGACATGAGCTTCACCGACAAGGCCAAGAACAAGGCTCAGGAGATCAGCGGCCTGGCCAAGGAGCGCATCGGCGACGTGACCGACAACGAGCGGTTGCGGGCCGACGGCGCCTCCGAGCAGAGCACGGCGCGGGCCCGGCAGGCCGGGGAGCACGCCAAGCAGGCCGGCCGCGACGTCAAGGACGCCTTCACCAAGTGAGTACGCGAACGGCGGGCCACCTCATCGCGAGGTGGCCCGCCGTCGGGTGCGTGGGATCAGTCGTCGCGGTGCGCGCGCCACCAGGCCTGGCCGGCCTCCGGCAGCGTGTCGATCGGGTCGTAGTAGGCGTACCGCTTGTTCAGCGCCTCCAGGTCCGCCGACTCGATCGAGGTGCGGTAGTTCTTGGTCCAGTAGGAGATGCCGCGCTCGCGGTCGTAGTCGGTGAGCATGTGCACCCAGCGCTTGCCGACGAACGGCACGTCGCAGACGATCCGTGGGGTGGCGTAGCCGGGCAGGTAGCCCATGATGTCGTGCTGGAGCTGCTGGGCGTGCCAGACCGGGACACGCCAGTGCTCGGCGTTGGGGATCATGTCGCACATGTAGAAGTAGTACGGCAGGATGCCCGCCTCGCCCTGCAGCGCGAAGCACAGGTCGAGCAGGTCGGCGTTGGTGGCGTTGACGCCGCGCATGAGCACGCCCTGGTTGCGCACGTCGCGTACGCCGACGTCGAGCGCGGTCTGTGCGGCCTTGGCGACCAGCGGGGTCAGCGACTGGGCGTGGTTGACGTGAGTGTGGATGGCCAGGTTGACGCCGCGGCGGGCGGCGGTGCGGGCGACCCGTTCGAGGCCCTCGACCACGTCGGGCTGCAGCCAGTGCTGGGGCAGGCCCATGAGGGCCTTGGTGGCGAGCCGGATGTCGCGGATCGTCTCGATCTCCAGCAGGCGCATCAGGTACGACTCGAGGTTGCGCCACGGCACGTTGGCGACGTCGCCGCCGGAGACGACCACGTCGCGTACGCCGGGGTGGGCCTTGAGGTAGGTGATGTGGGCGTCGTAGCGGTCGACCGGCTTCAGGGTGAGCTTGAGCTTGTCGACGGCGGGGGTGGAGTTGCCGACGAGGTCCATGCGGGTGCAGTGCCCGCAGTACTGCGGGCAGGTGGAGAGCAGTTCGGCGAGGACCTTGGTGGGGTAGCGGTGGGTGAGCCCTTCGGCGACCCACATGTCGTGCTCGTGGAGGCTGTCGCGGCTGGCGTACGGGTGCGAGGGCCAGTCGGTGCGCCGGTCGGAGGCGACCGGGATCATGTAGCGGCGGATCGGGTCGGCGAGCAGCGCCTCGGTGCTCATCGGCTGATGCGGCACCATGGTGTTGAGCATCTGTGGCGGCACGAGCATGGACATGGTGGCCAGGGCCTTCTGGTCGGCCTCCAGGTCGGCGTAGAACGTCTCGTCGACGGTGTCGCCGAGGACGGCGCGGAGCTGCTTGATGTTCTTGACGCAGTTGACCCGCTGCCACTGGGCGCTCTCCCACTGGTCGCGGGTGATGTGGCGCCAGCCGGGGAAGCGGGTCCAGTCGGGTTCGACGAGGGGCGCGCGGCGGTATTCGTAGGGCTGTCCGGCGGTCGGGACGGCGACCGGCGCGGGGCGGGGCGTCGGGATGCTCTCCACCGGTTGGGTCTGGGTCACGGCCCCTCCTCGTCTGCGTGCGGGTTGATCAACGGATGCGTAGGCTACTGGAAAATCTGCGGTGAAGAAATTAGTCTGCCGGAAGTTTTCCCGCGACGCGAGCCCTGGCCAGGGGTTCGGGCGGCTGAACATAGGGGGTCGGCGTGACGTCACCGGTGGGTCTGCACCGAGTCGTGGAACCGGCGGGGGTGCTGCCGCAGGCGGCCTGGCGACTGGACCCCGACCCGCGAATCGGGGCGAACGAGGTGCGGATCCGGGTCGAGCGGCTGAACCTGGACGCGGCGAGTTTCCGGCAGCTGGCGGAGAAGCACGGCGGTGACGGGGACAAGGTCCGCGCCGAGGTGCTGGAGATCGTGTCGACCCGGGGCAAGATGCAGAACCCGGTGACCGGTTCCGGCGGGATGCTGATCGGCACTGTCGAGGAGGCGGGGCGCCGGTCGCCGCTGGGGCTGCGGGCGGGTGACCGGGTGGCGACGCTCGTGTCGCTGACGTTGACGCCGCTGACGATCACCGACGGGCTGGCCCGGTGGGACGGGCGCAGCGAGCAGGTGCCGTGCGACGGGTACGCGATCCTGTTCGCCCGGTCGATCGCGGCGGTGCTGCCGCCGGACCTGCACCCGGAGTTGTCCCTGGCGGTGCTGGACGTGTGCGGGGCGCCGGCGTTGACGGCGCGGGTGGTGGCCGAGCAGGTGGCGCGACGTTCCCGTGAGGGTGATCCGCGTCCGGTGTCGGTGGCGGTGATCGGTGGTGCCGGCAAGAGCGGGTCGTTGTCGCTGGCGGCGGCGCGGCGGGCGGGCGCCGTCCGTACCGTCGGGGTGGTTCCGGTGGAGGCGGAGCGGGAGGCGCTGACGGCGGCCGGGCTGGCCGACGCGGTGGCGCTGGCTGACGCACGGGATCCGGTGGGGTTGTCGACGGCGGTGACGACGGCGCTGGGTGTGCCGGCGGACGTGACTGTGGTGTGCGTGGACGTGCCGGGGTGTGAACACGGCGCGGTGCTGGCCACGGCGGACGGCGGTACGGTGATCTTCTTCTCGATGGCGACGAGTTTCGCGGCGGCGGCGCTGGGCGCGGAGGGCCTGGCGGCGGACGTGACGATGCTTGTGGGCAACGGGTACGTGCCGGGGCACGCGACGCTGGCGCTGGACCTGTTGCGGGCCGAGCCGGGGGTGCGCGGCCTGTTCGAGGCGCGTCTTTCGGCAGACTGACACCATGACGAACCCCTCGACGCTGTATCGCGGCGGAGTGCTGCACTGTCCGGCCGACCCGAGCGCGACGGCGCTGCTGGTGCGCGGCGGGCGGATCGCCTGGTTGGGTATGGACGCGGAGGCGCCGCGGGCGGACCGGGTGGTGGAGTTGGGTGGTGCGCTGGTGACGCCGGCGTTCGTGGACGCGCACGTGCACGCGACGGATACCGGGTTGGCGTTGTCGGGGCTGGATCTGTCGGCGGTGCGGTCGGCGGGTGAGTTGCTGGCGGCGGTGTCGGCGTTCGCGGCGGGTCTGCCGGATGACGCGGTGGTGCTGGGGCACGGCTGGGACGAGTCGGGCTGGGTGGAGGCGGCGTTGCCGGATGCGGCGGCGCTGGATCGGGCGGCCGGTGGGCGGCGGGTGTACCTGTCGCAGGCGTCGATCCATTCGGCGCTGGTGTCGGCGGCGTCGCTGGCGGCGTGTCCGCAGGTGGTGTCGGCGGCCGGGTACGACGCGTCGGGGTGGTTGCGGCGGGACGCGCACCACGTGGTGCGGGCGGCGGCGTTCGGGTCGGTGACGCGGGCGCAGCGGGTGGCGGCGCAGCGGCGGGCCCTGGAGCACGCGGCGTCGCTGGGTGTGGCGGCGGTGCACGAGTGCGGTGGTCCGGACATCTCCGACGAGGAGGACTTCACCGGGCTGCTGGCGTTGTCGGGGGCCGGGGCGCCGGAGGTGTACGGGTACTGGGGTGAGCTGCTGGGTGCGGCGAAGGCCCGGGAGCTGGGCGCGGTGGGCGCGGGTGGTGACCTGTTCGCCGACGGGGCGCTGGGGTCGCGGACGGCGCACGTGTCGGCGGCGTACCTGGACGGTGAGGCGGGGGCGTGCGGGCACGGGTACGTGTCGGCGGAGCAGGTCCGTGATCATCTGCTGGACTGTGCGGCGCACGGGATGCAGGGCGGGTTCCACGCGATCGGGGACGCGGCGATCGGGACGGTGCTTCAGGGGTTCGGGCTGGCGGCGCGGACGCTGGGCACGGACCGGTTGCGGGCGGCCCGGCACCGGGTGGAGCACGCGGAGATCATGAGCAAGGCGTTGATCGCCGGGTTCGTGGAGTTCGGGATCGTGGCGTCGATGCAGCCGGCGTTCGACAGGTTGTGGGGCGGCGCGGGCCGGATGTACGAGTCGCGGCTGGGGTTGGCGCGGTCGCTGGAGTCGAATCCGATGGGTGCGATGCACGGTGTCGGGGTGGCGCTCGCGTTCGGGTCGGATTCGCCGGTGACGCCGGTTGATCCGTGGGGGTCGGTGCGGGCGGCGGCAGCGCATCACAATCCGGCGCAGCGGATGAGTGTGCGGGCGGCGTTCGCGGCGCACACGCGCGGCGGCTGGCGGGCGGTGCATCTGGACAACGAGGGTGTGCTGGCGTTGGGGGCGCCGGCGACGTTCGCGGTGTGGGACACCCCGGCGGGCGTGGAGCGGGGGTTGCCGGTGGTGCTGGCCGAGGATCCGGAGTTGCGGGGCGCGGACGATCCGACGCCCCTGCCGGTGTGCCGGGCCACTGTGTTGCGCGGTGACGTGATCTATCAGGAAGGGTCTTCGTGACAGGGAAGCTTGGGCTGGATCCGGCGCTGGTGGCGCGGGCGCGGGAGTTGGCGCGCCGGGCCGGGCAGCCGGTGGTGGATCTGGCGCGCAGCCACACCACGGTGTCGGTGGAGCGGGCGGTGCTGCGGCTGGCGGGGGTGACCGGCGCGGACCCGGACGGCATTCCGTGGGTGAACCGGCTGGTGGACGCGGTGGTTGCGGATGTGGGGCTGGGTCACGGGGTGGCGGCGCCGGTGTTCGACGCGCTGGCGCGTGAGGGCATCACCGATGTGACGTTGCTGGCGCAGAAGGCGGCGGCCGGGTCGGTGCGGTTCGCGCAGCCGTCGGGGAAGGCGGCGACGGCGGCGCGGCGGGCGTCGCGCAAGGCGGTCGCCGCGGGGGTGCGGCGGATCGACCGGCGGCGCGCGGAGCGGGACCGCCTCGTCAAGCGGTTCGGGGATCCGGAGCGGCGGCCGTGGATCTACCTGATCGTGGCGACCGGTGACATCTACGAGGACATTCCGCAGGCGCAGGCGGCGGCGCGGGCCGGCGCGGACGTGATCGCGGTGATCCGGTCGACGGGGCAGTCGCTGCTGGACTACGTGCCGGAGGGGGCGACCCGGGAGGGTTTCGCGGGCACGTACGCGACGCAGGAGAATTTCCGGTTGATGCGGGCGGCGCTGGACGAGTCGTCGAAGGAGCTGGGCCGGTACGTGCGGTTGACGAACTACGCGTCGGGTCTGTGCATGCCGGAGATGGCGACGCTGGCCGGCCTGGAGCGGCTGGACATGATGCTCAACGACTCGATGTACGGGATCCTGTTCCGCGACATCAACCCGATCCGCACGTTCGTGGACCAGCGGTTCTCGCGGCAGGTGCACGCGCGGGCGGGGATCATCATCAACACCGGTGAGGACAACTACCTGACCACCGCGGACGCGGTGGACGAGGCGCACACGGTGACGGTGTCGCAGTTGCTGAACGAGTTCTTCGCGCACGAGGCGGGGCTGGCGGACTGGCAGTTGGGGCTGGGGCACGCGTTCGAGATCAACCCGGATGTGCCGGAGTCGTTCCGGTTGGAGCTGGCGCACGCGTTGCTGGCGCGGGAGTTGTTCCCGGACGCGCCGTTGAAGTGGATGCCGCCGACGAAGCACATGACCGGGGACGTGTTCCGGGGCAACCTGCTGGACGGGTTCTTCAATCTGGTGGGCACGATGACCGGGCAGGGGATCCTGCTGGTGGGGATGATGACCGAGGCGGTGGTGACGCCGTGGCTGTCGGACCGGGACATCGCCCTGCAGAACGTGCGGTACGTGCTGGGCGCGGCGGGCGGGTTGCACGAGGACTTCGTGCCGGCGCCGGGCGGGTTCATCCAGGCGCGGGCGCACCGGGTGCTGGGTGAGGCGGTGGACCTGCTGGAGCGCATCGGGGATCAGTCGTTGCTGACGGCGATCGCCGAGGGGACGTTCGGGATCATGAAGCGGCCGGCGGACCGGGGCAAGGGCCTCGACGGGGTGGCGCGGCACGAGGCGGACTACTACAACCCGGCCACGGAGATCCTGGAGCAACCCTCATGAGCGAGAAGACGGTCGTGCGGCCGTACGGGGACACCACCGGTGACGGCATGGTGCAGGTGTCGTTCACGTTGCCGGTGCCGCACGACAAGCGGGGTGAGGGCGCGGCGGTGCAGCTCGCGAACAGGATGGGCATGGACCCGGCGATGCTGGTGCACGCCAAGCCGATCGGTGACGGGTTCACGTTCTTCGTGGTGTACGGGCGGGTGAACCACCTGGTGGACCTGGCGAAGGTGCAGGTGGTGGAGCGCGACTATCCGCTGCTGTCGGCCAAGGAGGTCAACGCGGTGGTGAAGCGGCGGCTGCGTCGCAAGCTGTCGGTGGTGGGTGCCTGCATCGGCACCGACGCGCACACCGTCGGCATCGACGCGATCCTCAACGTGAAGGGCATCGCCGGGGAGAAGGGCCTGGAGTACTACCGGGAGCTGAAGGTCACGAACCTGGGCGCCCAGGTGAGCGTGCCGGAGCTGGTCGAGGCGGCCCGGCGGGAACGCGCCGACGCGGTGCTGGTGTCGCAGGTGGTGACGCAGCGCGACGCGCACCTGCACAACACGCGGGAGATGTCGGCGGCGTTCCGGGAGGCGATGCCGGCCGGGAAGCGGCCGCTGCTGATCGTCGGTGGGCCGCGGTTCGACGAGACGATGACCGGTGAGCTGGGCGTGGACAGAATTTTCGGCCGTGGCACCACTCCGGGCGAGGTCGCCAGCTACCTCGTCCACGCCCTGATCACCTCCAGGAAGGCGAACACCTGATGAGCGATCCGCGTGTCGGTCTGACCGTCACCCACCGCCGGTATGTGCCGTACTCCCACGCCCACTACGCGGGCAACCTGGTCGACGGGGCGTACGCGCTGGGGTTGTTCGGTGACGTGGCCACCGAGGTGTGCATCCGCACCGACGGCGACGAGGGGTTGTTCGCCTCGTACGCGGATGTGCAGTTCCGGGCGCCGATGAAGGCCGGTGACGTGTTGGAGGTGACGGCGACGGTGACCCGGGTGGGCACGCGCAGCCGCACCATCGACTTCGCCGCGGCTGTGGTGTGCCGGGGCCGCCCGGACAAGGGCGAGTCGGCCGCCGAGGTGCTCGACGAGCCGATCGTGGCGGTCACCGCGACCGGCACGGTGGTCGTGCCCCCGTCGGCGTGAACGAACGGCAGCCCGGCGTGAGCGTCGTCGTCTGCGCCGACGTCGGGTCGACGTACACGAAGGCGGCGGTGGTGGACCTCGACGGCGGCCGGCTCGTCGCGGCGGCGTCGGCGCCGACCACCGTGGGCACCGACGTGCTGCACGGCTTGGACGCCGCGGCCGGCGCGGCCCTCGCGTCGGCCGGGGTCGCTGAGGCGCCCTGGTTCGTGTGTTCGTCGGCTGGGGGTGGGCTGCGCCTGGCGGTGGTGGGTTACGAGCCGCTGGTGACCGCTCAGGCGGGTCGGCGGGTCGGTCTGTCGGCGGGCGCGAACGTGGTGCACGTGGCGGCGGGCCGGTTGTCCGGCGCGGACGTGGCGGCGTTGCGGTCGGCCCGTCCGGACGTGGTGCTGCTCGTCGGCGGCACGGACGGCGGCGACTTCGAGACGGTGACGCACAACGCGACGCGGCTGGCGAAGGCCCGCTTCCGGGTGCCGGTGGTGCTGGCGGGCAACGTCGAGGTGCGGGACGACCTGTACGCGCTGCTGGCGGGCGCGGGGGTGCCGGTGACGGCGGCGGGCAACGTGCTGCCGCGCATCGGGGTGCTGGAGCCGGCGTCGGCGCGGGCGGCCATCCGGGAGGTGTTCCTGCGGCACGTCATCGGCGGCAAGAAGCTGTCCCGGGGCGCCCGGTTCGCGCGGCTGGTCCGGGCGGCCACCCCGGACGCGGTGCTGACCGGCGTGGAGGTCCTCGCCGGCACGCTCGGCGGTGACCTGGCCGTGGTGGACGTCGGCGGGGCGACCACCGACGTGTACTCGGTGCTCACCCCCGACGAGCGTGACAGCGGCCCGAGCCAGGAGGTGGCCGGGACGCTGTGGCGGGCCCGCACCGTCGAGGGTGACCTGGGCATGCGGTGGAGCGCGCCCGGTGTGGTGCGCGCCGCGGTCGAGGAGCGGCTGCTCGACGCGGCCGACGAGCCGGAGCTGGCGGCAGCGGCGGCGGTGCGGGCCGCCGATCCGGGGTTCCTGCCGGCCGGGGACGCCGAGCGGGCCGTGGACCGGCGTATCGCCGCGCTGGCGGCGACCGTGGCGTTGCGGCGGCACGCGCGGGGCGCGGCGACGGGGGAGCGGGCCGGGCGGGACCTGCGGGAGGTGAAGCTGCTCGTCGGCTCCGGTGGGGTGCTGCGCCACGCCGACCCCGGTGACGCGGCGGCGGTGCTCGACGCGGTGCTCACCGACCACGCCGGCGGGTGGCCGTTGCCGCGGGGGGCCCGCCCGGTCGTCGACGTGGACTACGTGCTGGCCGCCGCGGGGCTGCTCGCCGCCGACCATCCGGGCGCGGCGGCGGCGATGCTGCGGCACCACCTGGGCGCCTGAACCGGGCTCGGGATCGAGACGCGCCGACGCGACACGCCGTGTCGCATCACACGACAGGCCGGGGTGGGTTGACAGCGGCGGGGGTCTGCGCCGTACCGTCTTTGAGTCCTACCACGGGAAGCGGCTGTTGTTCGCTTCGTCCCTTCGTCCGCTGGCCGAGCGACCGGAAGGTTGCGGCGGCCAGGTCCAGCGGGCGGGGGTCGGCGGGGCGGCGCGAACCGGCCGCGGTTACCGGTGTACGGGCAGGGTGAGAGGCACGGCCAGTAGACAACGGCCAGGCGGGGGCAGCCAGTCCACGTCGGGTCGGTCCGAAGGTCGGCGCCGATCGTCTTCGCCCCACCGGCCGGGAAGGGCCTGGGAGCATCGGGGCGCGGCTTCGGCCGCGCCCCGATTTCATCCCCCCGATATCCCCCGTGTCAGCGGCCCGGCCCGCTCAGCGGCCGAGTCGCCGGTAGCGGCGCACCGCCGCCGGCGCGGCCACCGCGATCAGCGCCAGCGGCCAGACGATCGCCAGTTCCAGCGCGTGCCGCGCCGGCCACGAGTCCCCACCGAGGCCCGGGTTGCCGAACAGGTCCCGGGCCGCGGCCACTGTCGCCGACAGCGGGTTCCAGGCGGCGATCGCGCCCAGCCAGTCCGGCATCAGCTCCGGCGCCACGAACACGTTGGACAGCGCGCTGAGCGGGAACGCCAGCGGGAACACCACCACCGCGACCGTGTCCGGGTTGGGCACGAGCAGCCCGAACAGAATGCCCACCCAGGTCATCGCGACGCGCAGCAGCAGGATCAGCGCCACCGCGGCCAGCGCCGGGCCGACGCCGTCGCGCCAGTGCCAGCCCACCAGCAGCCCGCACACCACCAGCGTGGTCATCTCCAGGCATGCCCGTACCAGGTCGGCGCCGGCGCGGCCGGACAGCAGCGCCGAACGGGCCATCGGCAGCGACCGGAACCGGTCCACCACGCCCCGGCCGGCGTCCACCGCGATCGCCGACGCGGTCGCGCCGAGACCGTAGAGCATCGTCATGACGAACACGCCCGGCAGCAGGAACTCCCGGTAGTTGCCGTCACCCGGCACGGACATGCCGCTGCCGAACACGTAGCCGAACACCAGCACGAACACGATCGGCAGGCTGAAGTAGAGGATGATCTCCTCCGGGGCGCGTACCACGTGCCGCATGTTGCGTCCGGCCATCAGCCACCCGTCGGCCAGCGCCCTCACGACGCCACCCCCACCCGCTGCGCGTCGGCGTGACCGCCGGTGAGCCGCAGGAACGCCTCGTCCAGCGTCGGGCGGCGCACCAGCACGTCCTCCACCGCGACCCCGGCGTCGTCGAGGGCCCGCAGCACGGCGGTGAGCACGGTGATCCGGTCGCTCACCGGCGCGTCGACGCGCCGCAGTTCGGCGTCCACCGTCGTGGTCGCGCCGGTGGCGCGTCCCACGAGGGCCGCCGCCGCCGGCAGGTCCGCCGCGTCGCGGACCACCAGTTCCAGCCGGTCGGCGCCGATGCGGGCCTTCAGCCGCTCCGGGGTGCCCTCGGCCACGACCCGGCCGGCGTCGATGACGCACACCCGGTCGGCGAGGTGGTCGGCCTCCTGCAGGTACTGGGTGGTCAGCAGCACCGTGGTGCCGTCGGCGACCAGTTCCCGCACCGCCGTCCACAGACCGTTGCGGCTGCGCGGGTCCAGGCCGGTGGTCGGCTCGTCGAGGAACAGCACCCGCGGCGGCACCACCAGGCTCGCCGCCAGGTCCAGGCGGCGGCGCATCCCACCGGAGTAGCCGCCGGCCGACCGGTCGGCGGCCTCGGCCAGGCCGAACCGGTCCAGCAGATCCTCGGCGCGGCGCCGGGCCCGCCGGGCGGTCAGCCGCCGCAGCCGGCCGAACAGCACCAGGTTCTGCCGCCCGCTGAGCACCTCGTCGACCGCCGCGTACTGGCCGGTCAGGCTGATCGCGGCCCGCACCCGGTCGGGTTCGGCGGCGACGTCGTGCCCGGCCACCCGGGCCCGGCCGGCGTCGAAACGCAGCAGCGTGGTGAGGACCCGCACCGCCGTGGTCTTGCCCGCCCCGTTGGGGCCGAGCACCCCGTACACGGTGCCGGCCGGCACGGCCAGGTCGAAGCCGTCCAGGGCCGTCGTGCGGCCGTACCGTTTTCGTATTCCGTCGGCCAGCACGGCCGTCGCGTCGTCGGTCATGGCGTCAGCGTCCCCGGCGTCGCTGACCGGCCGCGTACCGCGCGCACCGGGCGGCGCCGCGCCGGTCAGCGGCCGTCGAGCAGCGCCAGGGCCCGCTGCCGGGGCAGGCCCGCGCCTTGGGCGTACGGGCTGGTGAACGCCGCCTCACCCAGGCGTTCCCGCAGCGTGGCGGCGGTCGGTGTGCCGGCCGGGGCGTCGGCCGCGCCGGTGCCCGCCAGCAGCGCCGCCGCCGCGCCGAGCAGGCGGGCCGCCGTCTCGTGGTCGCCGGCGCGCAGCAGCGGCCCGGCCAGCCCGTCCGCCGCCGCGGCCACCACCGGCACGTCCCACACCCCGGCACCGGCGGTGAGGACCTGCCGGTAGTGGCCGCGGGCGGCCGCCGGGTCGCCGGCGGCGTCGGCGAGCTGCCCGAGCATCACCAGCGCCGCCAGCCGCACCACCTCGGCGCCGAACCAGCCCGACGGGCAGTCGGCGACCGCCCGCTCGCACAGCGCCCGCGCCTGCTGCGGGTCGCCGTCGCGGCGGGCGATCTCGGCGAGACCCAGATGCGCGGCGGCGACCAGTTCCGGCGCGCCGGCCGGACCGGCGATGCGCCGCACCCGCCGGTAGTCCTCGGCCGCGCCGGGCAGGTCACCGGCGAGCAGCCGCCCGTCGGCGCGGGTACGCAGCAGTTCCGCCAGGTCGAGGGTGGAGCCGAGCTGCTCGGCCAGGTCCAGCGCCTGCGCCATCGGCGCGGCCGCCGACCCGACGTCGCCGGTGCGGTAGGCGGCCTCGGCCAGCGTGCTCAGCGTCACGATCATGCCCCAGCGGTCGTCCAGGGCCCGGAAACCGGCCAGCGCGGCGTCCAGGTCGGTGCGGGCCTGCTCGTGGCGGCCGTGCAGTATGCCGACCATCGCGGTACCCAGCAGGCCCAGCGCCCGGCTCCACGGGTCGGCGCCGACCAGCCGGTCCCGGACGGCCTGCTCGTGCAGCGCCGCCGCGTCCTGCGGTGACGGGGGACCGCTGGCCATGCCGGACAGGTAGAGCAGGAACGGATGCCGGGGCGGGCGGGCCAGGGTCCACAGGATCCGCGACGCGGTGTCCACGTCGCTGCGGTCGCCGCCGGCGAGCGTGGCGACCAGCAGGCCCAGCGCGTACTCCTCGGACAGGCCGTCGGGCGGGCCGTCGAGCCGGCCGACCAGCCGCCGGGCCAGCGCCGCGCCCTCGCCGCGCAGGCCCCGCAGCCACCAGTAGAACGCCAGCGTCGCGACCAGCCGCAACCCGGTGGCGGTGTCCGCGTGCCGCAGCGCCACGTGCAGGTCGTCGCGCGCGGCGTCCAGGCGGCGCAGCCACCGGTCCTGGCCGCCGCCGCGCAGGCCCGCGTCGCCGGCCAGCGCCAGATCCAGGAAGTACGCGGCGTGCGCGTCCCGCACCCGCCCGGTCTCGCCGTGCTCGGCCAGCCGGGCCGCCGCGAACTCGCGGATCGTCTCCAGCATCCGGTAGCGCCCGCCGGTGGCCTCCACCAGCGACTTGTCCACCAGGCCGGCGAGCACGTCCAGGACGTCACCGGCGTCCGGCGCGCACACCGCCTGCACCGCGGCCAGGTCGGCGGCGCCGGCGAACACGCTCATCCGGGCGGCCAGCCGCCGCTCCGGGGCGTCGAGCAGGTCCCAGCTCCACCCCACGACCGCCTCCAGCGTGCGGTGCCGGGGGGCCGCGGTGCGGTCGCCGCGGCGCAGCAGCCGGAACCGGTCGTCCAGACGCGCCGCGACCTGCGTCACCGGCAGGGCCCGCAGCCGCGCCGCGGCCAGCTCCAGGGCCAGCGGCAGCCCGTCGAGGGTACGGCAGATCCGCAGCACCGCCGGGGTGGTGGCGGCGTCGAGACGGAACCCGGGTGACACGTCGGCGGCCCGGTCGGTGAACAGCCGCACCGCCGGGTACGCGGCGGCGGTCTCCGGCGCGGCCGGCCCGTCCGGTGCGGGCAGCCCGCCGACCGGGCACAGCGCCTCGCCGGTGAGGCCCAGCGGCTCCCGACTGGTGGCGAGCACCCGCAGTCCGGGCGCGGCGGCGAGCAGCCGGCCGGTCAGCCGGGCCGCGTCGTCGATCACGTGTTCGCAGTTGTCCAGCACCAGCAGCAGCCGCCGGTCGGCCAGCGCCGCCACCAGCCGGGCGGTCAGGTCAGCCGGGCCGCCGGGTGTGCGCAGGCCGGCGTCGCGCAGGTCCAGCGCCGCCAGCACGGCCGGCGCTACCGCCGCCCCGGGTGCGACAGCGGCCAGCTCCACCAGGCACACCGGGCCGTCGTGGCCGGACGCGACGGTGGTGGCCAGCCGGGTCTTGCCGGCGCCGCCCGGTCCGTGCAGGGTGACCAGCCGCGCCGAGCCGAGCAGCTCCCCGACGCGCCGCAGTTCCCCGTCCCGGCCGACGAAACTGGTCAGCGGGCTAGGCAGCCGGGCGGGCGGCGCGGCGTCGTCACGCAGCAGCGCCGTGTGCAACGCGACCAGCTCCGCCGACGGGTCGGTGCCCAGCTCCTCGGCCAGCACCCGGCGCGCGTCGGCGTAGACGGCGAGCGCCTCGGCGCGGCGGCCGGCGCCGTGCAGGGCCCGCATCAGCAGCCCGTGCAGCCGTTCCCGCAGCGGATGTGCCGCCACCAGGTCCCGCAGCTCGGCGATCAGCGGCGCGGCGGCCGGCGCCAGGGCCAGCTCCGCCTCGACGCGATCCTCGACCGCGGCCAGGCGGGCCTGGCGCAGCCGGGCCGCCTCCGCCTCGGCGAAGGGCGCCACGGTCACGTCCGCGAGGGGTTCGCCGCGCCACAGCCCGAGCGCGTCGCGCAGCAGCGCCGCCGCGCCGGCCGGATCACCGGCGGCCAGCGCGGCCCGCCCGGCCTCGGCCAGTGCGGTGAACCGGTGTACGTCAACCCGCTGCCTGTCGATCGCCAGCCGGTAGCCGGCCGGCCCGAACTCGATGGGCACGCCGGGCAGTGACCGGCGCAGCCGCGACACCTGCGACTGGAGCGCGTTCGCGGCCTGCTCGGGCGGCCGGTCGCCGTACACGCCGTCGGTAAGGCGCTGCGGCGTCACGGTGCGGTCGGCGTCGAGCAGCAGCACCAGCAGCGCGCGTAGCCGTACGCCGGTGACCGGCAGCACGCTGCCGTCAGCGGCGTACGCCTGCGTCGCGCCGAGCACACCGAACCGCATGCGCCCGATTGTCGCCTGTCCGCGCCGCGCGCGTGGCACGCCCCACACCGCTACGGCCGCCCGCCGGTGCGGGCGGGTAGCCTTCGGCCAGTGATCGTGGGGGGATGCCGGTGACGACACTGGACCGGGAACAGCCGCGTGCCACCGACGGGGCACCCGTTGCCGGCGGCGCGCGTCCCCTGCCGTGGACGCTGGCCGTGCCGGCCGCCGTGGCGGCGGGGGTGGCGCTGCTGCTGGCGTTCCCGCCGTACGGGTGGTGGCCGCTGGCGCCGGTCGGTGTGGCGTTGCTGGCCGCCGCCGTGCACCGACGGCGGCTGCGCGCCGGCGCCGGCCTGGGCTTTCTGACCGGGCTGGCGTTGTTCGCGCCGCTGCTGGAGTGGACGAACCTGCACACCGGCTACCTGCCGTGGGCGCTGCTGTCGCTGCTGCAGGCCGCCTATCTGGCGCTGCTGGGCGCCGCCGCGGCCTGGGTCTCGCCGCTGGCCGACCGGCAGCGGGCGGTGTGGCCGCTGCTGACCGGTGTGCTGTGGGTGGGGCAGGAGGCGCTGCGTGACCGCGCCCCGTTCGGCGGGTTCCCGTGGGGGCGGCTGGCGTTCAGCCAGGACACCTCGCCGCTGCTGAAGCTGGCCGCGCTCGGCGGCGCCCCGTTGGTCACGTTCGCCGTCGCGGTCGCCGGTGGGCTGCTGGTCACCGCCGCGTGGCGGGACTGGCGGCGCGCACCCGGGCAGTGGCGGCCGGTGGCCGGGCTCACCGCCGTCCTGGTGGCGCTGCTCGCCGTCGGCACGGCCGTGCCGACGGGGGTACGCGGCGCGGGCGACACCGTCACCGTGGCCGTCGTGCAGGGCAACGTGCCGCGTCTCGGGCTGGACTTCAACGCGCAGCGGCAGGCGGTGCTGAACAACCACGTCGACGCGACGCTGGAGCTGGCGCGGAGGGTCGCCGAGGGCGGGCAGGACCGCCCCGACGTGGTGGTGTGGCCGGAGAACTCCAGCGACATCGACCCGCTGCGCAACGCGGGCGCGGGGGAGCGGATCTCCCTGGCCGCAGACGCGATCGGCGCACCGATCCTGGTCGGTGCCGTGCTGGTCGGCCCGGGGGCGGGTGAGGTGCGCAACGCGGGGCTGCTGTGGCGGCCGGGCACCGGCCCGGACCTGGATCAGGTGTACACGAAACGACATCCGGTGCCGTTCGCCGAGTACGTGCCGTTGCGGTCCATCGCCCGCAAGGTCAGCTCCCAGGTCGACCGGGTCCGGTCCGATTTCGTAGCCGGTGACCGTCCCGGTGTCCTGGACGCCGGCCCGGCCGTCCTCGGCGACGTGATCTGTTTCGAGGTCGCCTACGACGGCATCGTCCGGGACACCGTCACCGGCGGCGCGCAACTGCTGGTGGTGCAGACGAACAACGCCACGTTCGACGTGGCCGAGGCCCGCCAGCAGTTGGCGATGGTGCGGCTGCGGGCCGTGGAGCACGGCCGGGCGGCGTTGATGGCCTCCACCGTCGGGGTGTCCGGGTTCGTTTCCCCGGACGGGCGGGTAGACGGTGCGACCGGGTTCAACACCGCCGCGGTGGTGGTGCGGCAGATGGAACTCGGCGACGGGCGCACCCCGGCGACCACGGCCGGAGTGTGGCCGGAGGTGGCGCTGACGGCGCTGGCGGTCGCCGCCCTGGCCGGCGCGGCGGTGCTGCGCCGCCGCCGGGAGGTCGCTCCCGGCTGAGCCGACGAGAGGCGGTGCGACGGTGGGCGTGGCAGCCGACAGGCGGACGGTCGGTCATCCCGGGGTGGGACGGGTCCTGGTGGTCATCCCCACCTACAACGAGGCCGACAACGTGGGGCGCATCGTCGCCCGGGTGCGCGAGGCGGCGCCGGCGGTGGACGTCCTCGTCGCCGACGACAACAGCCCCGACGGCACCGGCGCGATCGCCGACACGATCGCCGCCGGCGATCCGCGGGTGCACGTGCTGCACCGGGCCGGCAAGGAAGGGCTCGGCGCGGCCTACCTGGCCGGGTTCGCCTGGGCGCGGGCACGCGGCTACGACGCGGTGGTGGAGATGGACGCCGACGGCTCGCACGCCCCGGAGGACCTGCCGGCGCTGCTGCACGCCGCCAACGACGCCGACGTGGTGATCGGCTCCCGGTGGACCCGCGGCGCGCGGGTGCTGAACTGGCCGTGGCGGCGGCTGCTGCTGTCCCGGGTCGGCAACCTGTACGCGCGGCTGGCGCTGGGCATGCCGGTCAGCGACGCCACCGGCGGCTACCGGGTGTACCGGTCCAGCGCGCTGGACGCGATCGACCTGGATTCGGTGCGTTCGCAGGGGTACGCCTTCCAGGTGGAGCTGTCCCGGCTGGCGCACCGCGCCGGGGTGCGGATCGTGGAGGTGCCGATCACGTTCGCCGAGCGGGAACACGGCGACAGCAAGATGAGCCCGCTGATCGTGGCGGAGGCGCTGTGGCGGGTCACCCGCTGGGGGGTGCGGGACCGCCTGGCGGCCGCGTCGTCTCGCCCGGACGCGCTCGCGCGCTGGCCTTGAGCGAGGGCGTGTCATGCTTGAGGTGCGTGATGACCCCGTGCTGATGAGGTGAGATGCGCCGAGGACTGAAGTTCGTGCCACCGGCCCTGCTGCTGCTCGCGCTGCTGGAGGTGACCGTTTTCGTGCTGGTCGGCCGCGCTGTCGGGTTCGGCGCGGCGGTGCTGCTGGTGTTCGGGGCGTCCCTGCTGGGCCTGGTGCTGCTGCGCCGTGAGGGCATGCGGGCGTGGCGCGGCTTCCGCGCGGCGGCGCAGGCCGGCCGGCCGCCGGGGCCGGAGGTGACCGACGGGCTGATCGGCCTGCTTGGTGCGTTGCTGCTGGCGCTGCCGGGCCTGGTCAGCGGCGTGGTGGGGCTGCTGTTGCTGGTGCCGCCGCTGCGCCGGCTGGCCGGTGGCGGGGTGCGCCGGGCCACCGAGCGGCGGGTGTCGTCGATGGTGGCCGGTGACCTGTTCGGGCCGCGCCGGGTGCGTGTGTACCGTGGTGCGTCGCAGCCGGCCCCTGAGCCCGCACCGGCTCCGTCGCCGTCGCCGGTCACCGACCCGGGCAAGGCCATCGAGGGCGAGATCGTCGACCGCTGAGGCGCCTGGAGACAGCGAAACGCCCCCGGGATCACCCGGGGGCGTTTCAGCGCGTTACGGACGGTCAGGCACGACCGCGGCGGGTACGGACCTCCTGGAGACGCTCGGCGAGGATGTCCTCCAGCTCGGCGATCGAGCGCCGCTCCAGCAGCATGTCCCAGTGGGTACGCGGCGGCTTGGCCTTCTTCTGCTCCGGCTCGGTGCCGTCGACCAGGCGGGCGACGCTGCCGTCGAACTTGCACTCCCAGGTCGCCGGGACCTCGGCGTCGACGGCGAACGGGACCTCGAACTGGTGGCCCTTGGCGCAGAGGTACTCGCGGGTCTGGCGTGGCGCGAGCTCCGTGTTGCGGTCGGACTCGTAGCTGACCGCTCCCAGCCGGCTACCGCGCAGCATGCGCTCGCCCATGATCGACTTCCCCTCGTTCGTGGTGCTGGTCTTCGGGTGTAACGGCCGGTGACCGCTCGCCCATTCCCCGGGCCCACGGCGGCAGGGCCGTAAACGGGTCGGGAGCGTCAAGGGTAACCGGCCATGACAGCTGCCCGGCGGGCTCGTCCCCGGCCGGGCCGAATCGGTGGGTTGGTTCGCCTGCCAGCGGGGATGTTACCCACCTGTCCGTGTGCCGGAGGTGACGATGAGCAACGACGCGCCGGTCGGAGCCCGACCACCCGCCGGGAAGACCTTCTTCGGTCATCCCCGCGCGCTGTCCACGCTCTTCCTCACCGAGATGTGGGAGCGGTTCAGCTTCTACGGCATGCGGGCGATCCTGGTGCTGTACCTGACCGCCACGGTCGCCGACGGCGGCCTGGACATCGGCGAGTCCAGCGCCAACGCCGTGTACGGCACCTACAACGCCATGGTCTACCTGATGGCGCTGCCCGGCGGCTGGGTCGCCGACCGGCTGATCGGCGCGCGCCGCAGCGTGCTGTGGGGCGGCGTGGTGATCGCCGCCGGCCACTACGTGATGGCGATCCCCACCGGGTGGAGCGTCTTCGCCGGCATGGCGCTGATCGTGCTGGGCACCGGTCTGCTCAAACCGAACATCTCCACCATGGTGGGTGACCTGTACGAGCGGGACTCGCCGCGTCGCGACGCCGGGTTCTCCATCTTCTACATGGGCATCAACCTGGGCGCGTTCATCGCCCCTCTGATCACCGGCTTCCTCGGCGAGAAGATCAACTGGCATCTGGGGTTCGGCGCCGCCGCGATCGGCATGACCTTCGGCGTCCTCCAGTACGTGCTGGGCCGCCGCAACCTGGGCGACGCGGGCGCCCGCCCGGCGGACCCGCTGCTCGGCGCGGACCGGCGGCGCGCGCTGACCCGCGTCGGCGTGGCGAGCGTCGTGCTGCTGGCCGTGCTGCTGGTGCTGCTGCTGGCCGGCTGGTTCACCGTCGACGCCGTGGTCAACCTGCTCACAGTGGTCACGGTGCTGGTGACGGTCGGCTACTTCGCGCGGATCCTCACCGACCGGGAGATCAGCGGGACCGAACGCAGCCGGATGAAGGCGTACGTGTGGCTGTTCCTGTTCGCCGCCGCGTTCTGGCTCATCTACGACCAGGCCGGATCGGTGCTGAACATCTTCGCCGCCGACCAGACCGACCGGTCGGTGGGCGGGTTCACCTTCCCGGCTTCCTGGTTGCAGTCGGTGAACCCGATCCTGATCATCATCGGCGCGCCGCTGGCCGCCGCGCTGTGGCTCAAGCTCGGGCACCGGGTGTCCACGCCCACGAAGTTCGCCGTCGGCCTGGTGCTCAACGGCCTGTCGTTCGTGCTGATGGCCGCCGCCGCGCGGGCCGCCGTCGGCGGCGACCTGGTCTCACCGCTGTGGCTTGTCGCGGTGTACGCGATCCAGGTCGCCGGTGAGCTGTCGCTGAGCCCGGTCGGCCTGTCCGCCACCACGAAACTCGCCCCGGTCAAGTACGCCAGCCAGATGCTGGGCCTGTGGTTCCTCGCCACCGCCGTCGGTGACGCCATCGGCGGTCAGGTGGCGCGGCTGGCCGAAACTTGGTCCCAGCCGGTGTACTTCCTGACCTTCGGGCTGGCCTCGGTGCTGCTGGGCGTGGCCGCGGTGATGTTCACCCGCCAGATCCGGCACCTGATGGCCGGCATCCACTGACCGCGCTCACACCGCCGGGGTCGGTGGCAGCGGCAACGGCAGTCCGGGGAGCCCGTCGATGCTGGCGGCCACGTGGTCCTTGCCGGCGAAGTACGCGCTCAGCGACGCGTCGTCCTCCCGGGCGAACCGGCGTTCGTGCAGGTCACGGTCGGCGTCGTAGGTCATGAACGGCACCGCGTAGCCGCACGTGTCGCGGATCAGCTCGGCGTGCGCCACGATGATCGCCCGCAGACCGTGCGGACCCGGGTCGATGTCCGGGAAGTGCCGCAGCAGGCCGGGCCAGCGCGGGTCGTCGCGGAACACCGGCTCGCCGCGCCCGTGCACCCGCACGATGTTCGGCGGGCCGGCGAACGCGCACCACATCAGCGTGATGCGGCCGTTCTCCCGCAGATGGGCGATGGTCTCGGCGTTGCTGCCGGCGAAGTCCAGGTATGCCACGGTGTGCTCGTCGAGCACCGCGAAGCAGCCGCGCAGCCCTTTCGGGGACAGGTTGACGGTGCCGTCACCGGACAGCGGGGCGGTGGCCACGAAGAACATCGGCTGCGTCTCGATGAAGTCCCGCAGCCGGCCGTCGATGCGCTCGTACGTCTTTCCCATGCCCCGATCCTCGCCGCCGGCCCGGCGCGGCGCTGCCCCGTTCCCAGCCCGTGGCCGCTCAGCCGGTACGCGTGCCGAGCCGCGCCAGTGCGGTCGCCAGATCGCTCACCTGGTCGGCGAGCTGCCCGGCCCGGCGCTGCGCGGCGTCCCGGTCGGCCTCGATCACGGCCGTGCGCGCGGCCAGGTCGGCCGCCCGGGCCTCGGCGGCGCTCGCGGCCCGCCGCGCCTCGGCCAGCTCCGCGGCGAGCGCGTCCCGCTCGGCGGTACGGGCGGCAGCCTGCTCCACGGCGGCGGCCATGTCGGCACGGGCGCGCTCGACGGAGGCGGCAGCCTCGGCACGGACGGCCTCGATCGCCGCGCTCGCCTCGGCGCGGGCGCGTTCCAGCGCCGCCTCGGCGTCGGCGCGTGCCACGTCGGCGCGGTCCCGTTCGGCGACGGCCTGCCGCACGGCGGCGGCCTCGGCGTCGGCGCGTTCAGCGGCGGTCCGGGCCGCGCGCTCCGCCTCGGCGGCCCGCCCCTGGGCGGCCTGCGCCTCGGCGCGGGACTGCTCGGCCCGGTCCAGGGCCTCGGTCGCGGAGCGGGTGGCCCGTTCGGCGTCGGCGCGGGCGCCGTCCCGTTCGGCGGTCAGCTCGGCCGCCCGGCGGCGTTCGGTGTCGCGTTCGGCGCGTACCGTGCGCAGTTCGTGCCGGGCGGCGTCGCGGTCGCGTTCGGCCTGCACCCGCAGCGCCTGCGCGGCGCCGGCCTCGGCGCGGGCGGCGTCGCGGGCCTCCTCGGCCGCGGCGGCCCGCTCGGCCGCCGCCGTGGCCGCCGCGTCCGCCCGGTCGGCGCGGTCGGTGGCGGCGTCGCGTTCGGCGTACGCGGCGTGGGTCTGCTGACGGCCGCGGGCCGCCGCCGCGGTGGCGTCCTCGGCCTCCCGGCGGGCCTCGTCGCGTTCGGCGTGGGCCGCCGCGACCTGCGCGGCCGTCTCCGCCCGCAGTTCGGCGAGCTGCCGTTCCACGCCGGCCGGGGACAGTTCGGCGTGCAGCGCCTCGGTGAGCGTCTCCACGATCTGGTCGAGCCGGTCCACCGCCTCCCAGGTGCGCGCCACCTGCCCGGGCAGGCCGGGGGAGTTGCGGTGGCGCATCCGCGAGTTGCGGGCGGCCCGCTGGCAGGCGCCGTCGTTGTCCCGGCAGTAGCGGAACGGGCGGCCCGCGCCGACGCGTTGCGGCACGTCACGTCCGCAGTGGGCGCAGGGTCGGGTGTCGGTGGCGGGCTCGGCGTCCATCGGGGGCGGAGTCTATCCGGCGGCGTTCGCGCGGGCCGCGCCGTCGAGGGTGTAGCGGCGTTGCAGCAGCACCGCGACCACCATCACGGCGGCGGGCAGCAGCCCGAAGCCGTAGCGCAGCGCGTCGAGCGCGGCCGGGGACTGGGTCACGCTCTGCCCGGCGGTCGAGGCCACGAAACCGCCGGCGGCCAGGCACAACGCGTACGCGTAGGGGCCCAGCGCCGCCCCGGTGGCCTCGGTGGCGGTCCACACCCCGGTGTACGTGCCGGCCCGCTCGGTGCCGCCGGCCGCGCGGATCACGTCGGGCAGCATCGAGAACGGCAGCAGCTGCATGCCGGCGAACGCCACCCCGAGCACCGCCACGGCGGCCACCAGCACCGGCAGCCCGGCCGGACGGCCGATCGCCAGCACGAGCGACCCGGCGGCGAACGCGGCCTGCCCGGCGAGCAGGGCGCGTTGCTTGCCGATCCGCCGCGCCACCGCCAGCCAGCCCGGGGTGACCAGCAGCGCCGGCGCGACGAACGCGGCCACCAGCACCGTGGTGAGGCCGGGGCGGCCGAGCTCGTACTCGGCGTAGTAGGGCACCCCGGCGAGCACCAGGTGAGTGGTGGTGGACATGGCCAGGTACGCGCCGACCAGCCAGCGGAACTGCCGGTCCCGCAGGCTCGCCCCCAGTGCCCGCCACCCGCCCGGGCCGTGCGGCGGGGCCGTGTCGGCGGCGGCACGGCGCAACCGGCCGATCCCGGCGACGCCGACCAGCATCGCGGCGAACATCCCGGCCGCCAGCGCGACGCCCATCCGCAGGTACCCGTCGCGGGTCGCGTCGTCGCCGCCGGCCAGCAGCGGCGCGAGCAGCCCGGAGACCAGGATGCCGAGGGTCAGCACCACCATCCGGAACGCCATCAGCCGGGTCCGCTCGTGGTAGCCGATCCGCAGGTCCGCCGGGGTCGCCAGGTAGGGCACCTGGTACCCGGCGAACAGCAGGTTGCCGGCCACGAAGAACACCGCCACCCAGCCCGCCGCGGCGGCGCCGGTGAGGCCGCCGGGCACGGCGAACAGGCCGGCGAACGCCAGCGGCAGCGCGCATCCGGCCAGCAGCAGCCTGCGGCGGTGGCCCCGGCGGGCCTGCTCCACGTCGCAGCGGTGCCCGATCCACGGGTGCAGCAGCACGTCGGCGATCTTCGGCAGCAGCAGCGTGAGCCCGGCCAGCCACGGCGCGACCGCCAGCACGTCGGTCAGGAAGTAGAGCAGCAGCAGCCCGGGCACGGTGACCCAGACGCCCATGCCGAGCGAGCCGGTGGCGAACCCGACGAGCGGGCCGCGCGGCAGGGTGAGCGCCTCGGAGCGCTGATCCAGCCCGGTCATGGCGGTCTCCTGTCCTCGGGGCACGCCGACCCCAATCCAACGGTTGCTGGATTGTAGGGGGAAGAATGGCCGGATGACCACGCCTCGACGCCGTCCGGGCCGGCCCCGCCGCGACGACCAGCGGCCGACCCGTGACCTGGTGCTCGCCGCCGCCACCGCGTTGTTCGCCGAGCGGGGCTTCGACGCGGTGAGCGTTCGCGACGTCGCCGCCGCGGCGGGCGTGGACGCCGCCACCGTCGTGCACCACACCGGTGCCAAGGCGCAGCTCTACGACGCCTGCTTCGCCCGGGTCTTCAGCGCCGAACGCGAGGTCGTCGAGGCGGCCGGGGAACGTGCCCGGGCGGCCCTGTCGGCCGGGCCGCCCGACGCGCTGCGGGCGCTGCACGACCTGGTGGACGTGTTCGTCGACTTCCTGGAGGACCGGCCGGAGACGACAGCGCTGTGGCTGCGCCGCTGGCTGGAGCCGCAGCGGCACGGCGAACTGGACCGCCGCTACGCCGCGCCGCTGTACGCGTTGGTCGAGGAGCTGTTGCTGGCCGCGGCCGAGGCGGGCACGCTGACCGAGCCGACCCCGCACGTGACGGTGCGCAGCCTGGTCTGGGCGGTGCACGGGCACGTGGTGGCGCTGGCCGCCGGGGCCGGGTCCGGCGCCCGGGAGCGGCGCGAGTTCCGGGCGTTCGTGCACCGGTTCCTCGACGCGCTCTACCAGGGCGGCCCGAACGACACCCGGACTTGACGCCGGCCCGCCCTCCGGGGATTATCCATCGGTCGTTGGATTAAGGAGGCGGGTATGGCCACACCGAGGGTCGCGGTCGTCGGCGCCGGCGCCGCCGGGCTGGCCACGCTCAAGGCGCTCGCCGACGCCGGTGTCCCGGCGATCGCGTTCGAGACGGCCGACACGCTCGGCGGCCTTTGGGTGTACGGCGCACCCGACTCGCCCGCGTACCGCACGCTGCACCTGAACACCAGCAAGGGCCGCACCGAGTTCGCCGACCACCCGATGCCGGCCGACTGGCCCGACTACCCCGACCACACCCGCGTCGCCGGCTACCTCGGCGACTACGCCGACCGGTTCGGGCTGCGCGATGCGGTACGGCTGCGGCACACCGTCGAGCGGGTCACCCGCGCCGGCGACGGCTGGCGGGTGCGTGCCACCGGCCCGGACGGCCCGGTCGAGGTCGACGTCGAGGCGGTCGTGGTCGCCAACGGGCACAACCGGTCCCCGAAGCGGCCCGAGCCGTACCCGGGCGAGTGCACGGCCGAGCAGATGCACAGCCACGACTACCGGGGACCGGAGCAGCTCGCCGGGCGGCGGGTGCTCGTGGTCGGCGGCGGCAACTCCGCCATGGACATCGCCGTCGACGCCTCGTACGCCGCCGAACGCACGCTGCTGTCGCTGCGCCGCGGCGTCTGGGTGGTCCCGAAGTACCTGCTCGGCCGCCCCTCGGACACGCTGAACGGCGCACTGGCCCGGCGGCTGCCGTGGCGGCTGCGGCAGCGGATCAGCCAGACCATGATCACCACTGCGGTCGGGTCGCCCAGCCGGTACGGGCTGCCCGCGCCGGCGCACGGCTTCCTCCAGGACCACCCGACGCTGTCCGACGCGCTGCTGTCCCGGCTCACCCACGGCGACATCCAGGCCCGGCCCGGCATCGCCCGCTTCGACGGCGACCGGGTCGAGTTCACCGACGGCCGCGCCGACGAGGTCGACCTGGTCGTGTGGTGCACCGGCTACCGGGTCGAGATGCCGTTCCTCGACGCGGCGCTGGTCGGCGACGGCGCGGACCGGCTGCCGCTGTACCGGCACGTGTTCCACCTGGACGCGTCCGGGCTGGCGTTCGTCGGGCTCATGCAGTCCACCGGCGCGGCGTTCCCCCTGGTCGAGGCGCAGGCCCGGCTGGTGGCCGCGCGCCTGGCGGGCACCTGGGCGCCACCGGACGCGGCCCGGCAGGCCGCCGCCTGCCGCGAGGAGCTGCGCGCCGCCACCGCCCGGTGGGGGCAGCGCCGCCCGCACATGCGCGTGGACTTCGACGTCTACCTGGCCCAACTGGGCCGCGAGCTGGCCGCCGGGCGGCGCCGGGCCGGAGCGGCCCGATGAGCGCGGCAGGCCGGGACCCGGCCGCCGGGCCGCAGCGGACCGGAGCCGGCGCGCCGGGCCGCAGCGCTCTGGCCGGGCGGCGGGTGCTGGTCACCGGCGCCCGGGGCACGTTCGGGCAGCATCTGGGCGCGGCACTAACCGCCGCCGGCGCCCGCGTGGTCGGGCTGGACCTGCACGCCGACCTCGACGCCACACCGCCGGTGCTCGGCGTCGACCTGACCGACCCGGCCGCGACGCCACCCGCGGTGGCCGCCGCCGTCGACCGGCTCGGCGGGCTCGACCTGCTCATCAACAACGCCGGGGTGGGCGGGCCCGCGCCCGCCGAGCTGCCGCCGGACGAGGTGGTGCGCCGCCAGATCGAGGTGAACCTGCTCGCCGCCTGGCGCACCACCGCCGCCGCCATGCCCGCCCTGGAGGAAGCCCGCGGTCGGGTGATCTTCGTGGCGAGCCGGATGGCCGTGCTGCCGCTGCCGCTCGCCGCCGCGTACGGGGTCAGCAAGCGGGCGCTCGTCGCGTACGCCGACGCACTGCGCCACGAGGTCGGCACGCACGTCGGCGTCAGCGTCGTCTACCCCAGCATGGTCGCCTCCCCGATCCACGACAGCACCGTGGCGGCCGGGCTGTCGCTGAGCGGGGTGTCCCGCCCGGAGCCGGTCGAGGGGGTGGTCGCCGCGATCCTGCGCGCCGCCACCGCCCGGCGCGCCCCACGGGACGTGGCCACCACCCGGCGCGGCCGGATCGAGATGGCGCTGGCCCGGCACGCTCCGGCGCTCGCCGACCGGATCGTGCGCCGTACCGTCGCCGGGCGGCTGGCCGCCGGTGCCCTCGACGGAGCGGCGCTGGCCGAGGGAATGGTCCGGCGGCACCGGCAGGACCGCCGGTAGCGTGCTCGCATGGCTGTCTCGCCCTACATCGCCCGGCTGCGCCGGCACGTCGGCCACGACCTGCTGATGCTGTACGGCGTCAGTGGGGTGGTCACCGACGGCGCGGGCCGGGTGCTGCTGGCTCGCCGGGGCGACAACGGCCGCTGGTCCGTCCCGGCCGGCACCGTCGACCCGGGCGAGCAGCCCGCCGACGCCCTGGTGCGTGAGGTGCGCGAGGAGACCGGCGTAAAGGTGGCGATCGACCGGCTCGCCGGCGTCGCGACCCATCCGGTGGTCTACCCCAACGGCGACGCCTGCGAATACCTGAACGTCTGGTTCCGCTGCCGGGCGGTCGGCGGGGCGCCGACGGCCGACGGCGACGAGTCACTGGCGGTGGCCTGGTTCGCCCCGGACACGCTGCCCGACCTGGACGACTGGTCCCGGCTGCGGATCGGCACCGCTCTCGCCGACGACGCCCCGCCCTGGTACGCCGCGCCGGGGGAGAGTCACCCGGCGCTGACCTGCCCGGACAACATCTAGCCGAACGCCACCTCGTACGGCCGGTCCGGGGCCAGTTCCACCACACGGTGGCCGCCCGGCGCGTGCACGACCACGCGCTGCGCCACCGGGGACACCAGCCGCGCCCGCAGCCGGCCCGGCGCCCAGGTCAGCTCATCGACGGTGACCCGGCCCCGGCAGGGGATGCCGCGCAGCGTCCCGGCGGGCAGGCCCGGCAGCGGCGCGGGCAGCAGCCGCAGCGTTACCGGACGCGACTGCACCAGCGACTCGATCAGCACCGCAGGCACCGTGCAGACTGCTGCCGGGCCACGCCCACTCGGCGAGCGCACCGCGCCCGTCGACCAGGAAGCCGGTGGCCGTACCCCGGCCCACCGGTCGGCGCCGGTCACCTCGGCGGCCCGCCACAGCGCGTTCCGGGCCGCGGCGACGTCCATGGTGGCGTTGGCCGCGACGGGTGCGGTCCGGCCGGTGTCGTCGTACGGGCCGTTCTCGGGTCGGACAGCGTCAACCGTCGGTGAACCGAATGCGGCAACGACGGCGATAGCTCTTGTGTGCAGCGAATGAGTGAAGACGGGGGCGGGCGCGCCACGGAGCTCAGCAGCGATGTCGAGCTGCTGCGCGCGGTGGCGCGTTCGCAGGTGGATGCCCTGCAACTCCTGCATCGGCGGCATGCCCCATGGCTGCGCGCCCGGCTGACGCGTCGGTGCGCCGACCCCGACGTCGTCGACGCCGCCATCCAGGACACATTCGTGGCGGTGTGGCGCGACGCTCACCGGTACTCGGACACGGGAGCTGACGCTGCCGCGTGGATCTGGACCATCGCGATCCGTCGTCTGCTCTCCACGCTGCGGGGGCCGGCTCATCGATGGCTGGGGGTTTCGGGGGTGGCCGTGCCCGAGGGGGCCGTGACGACGCCGTCCGCCGAGGAGTTGGTGCTGCTCGGGGTCGAGCACGGTGATCTGGTGCTGCCCTCTCCCGGCTCCCGCCGGAGCTGCGGGCGGTCATCCAGACCACCGCGATCGACGGGTTGACGGTGCGCGAGGCGGCTCGGCTGCTCGGCGTTCCGGAGGGCACCGCCAAGACCCGCTTGATGCGGGCTAGGGCAAGGCTGCGGGAGTTGCTGACGTGAACGCGGAGGAGGGGCGGATGAGCTGGCACGTGCATCCAGAGTTGATTGACGAGTACCAGCGGGGTGGGCTCGACGCGGCCCGGGTGATGGCGGTGGAGGTCCACATGACCGGGTGTGAGCCCTGCCGGGCCACTGTCCGTGGCGATCCCCGCTGGCTCGACGACAACTTCCAAGCCGTGCTCGACGTGGTGCAGGCGCCCCGCCGCAGCCTCGCCGAACGGATGCTGTGCCTGCTCGGTGTGCCCGAGCACCGGGCGCTCGTCCTGGCGGCCACCCCGGCGCTGCGCCGCTCCTGGCTGGCGGCCACCGCGGTGGTGCTGGCCTTCGCCGTCTCGGCCGCCTACCTGGGCCGGGAAGGGCAGCCCACCCTGCTGTGGTTTCTCGTGGCGGCGCCGGTGCTGCCGGTGCTCGCCGTGACGACCGCGTACGGCGCGGTGGTCGACCGCCTGCACGAGATCTCCTCGACGACCCCGATGGCCGGTCCGAGTCTGGTGTTGTGGCGGGCCCTGGCCGTGGTGGGGGTCTCGATGAGCATGGGCGTCGCGGCCGCCATGCTGCTGCCCGATCGCGGCTGGTACGCCGTGGCCTGGCTGCTGCCCGCCTTCCTGCTCTGCCTCGGCTCCCTGGCCATGGCCACGGTGATGCCGCTACAACTCGCCGCCGGCCTGCTCGGCGGCGCCTGGCTGACGATGGTGACCGTGCTGGCGAACGTGCTGGCCGCGCCCGGTGTCTCGGTCGACACGGCCGTGCAGCGGCAGATCTTCGGACCCACGGCCCAGGCGGCGTATCTGGTCGCCGGGCTGGTGGCCGCCCTGATCCTGATCATGCGGCGGCGCCGCCTCGAACTGGGAGGTTCCCGTTGACCACCGTACGTATCGCCGGGCTCGGCAAGCGCTTCGGCTCCACTGTCGCCTTGGACGACGTCGATCTGGAGATCGGCACCGGGCTTACCGGCTTTCTCGGCCCTAACGGCGCGGGCAAGACGACCCTGCTGCGCTGCCTGGCCACGGCGCTGGCCCCCGACTGCGGCCGGCTCCACGTCCTCGGACACGACCCGGCCGCGGCCGAGCAACGGACGGCCCTGCGCCGCCGCCTCGGCTACCTGCCGCAGAACCCGGGCCTCTATCCGAACTTCACCGCCTTCGCCCTGCTTGACTACGTCGCCGTGCTGAAGGAGCTGACCGACCGGCGCGAGCGGCACCGTGAGGTGCGCCGGGTGCTGGAGGAGGTCCAGTTGAGCGACCGAGCCGGGACGAAGGTTCGCAAACTGTCCGGTGGGATGCGCCAGCGGGTCGCTCTGGCGCAGGCCCTGTTGGGGAACCCGGCCCTGTTGATCCTCGACGAGCCGACCGTGGGGCTCGATCCGGAGCAGCGGATGAGCTTCCGGGCCCTGATCTCTCGTCTCGGCGAGAGCCGGACCGTGCTGCTGTCCACCCACCAGACGGAGGACGTGGGTGCGCTGTGCGAACGGGTCGTCGTGATGCGGGACGGGCGGCCGGTCTTCGGGCCGGCACCTTCGACGGGTGGAACCTGGCACCCGTCGTGCTGATCCCGCCGATCGGCGCCGCCCTCGGGGTCGCCGTGGGGCGGTGGCTGCCGGCGACCGCGGCGGGCCCGCTCGCGGTGGTGGCCAGCGCGATTATGATCCACGTGCTGCCTGGTATAGGCAACGGTGGCAACAACGTCGGCTGGTGGCTGTCGCCAGTGCTGCTGCGGCAGAACTGGGCGCCGGGCGCGCCGGAGCCCACCGGCTGGCATGCGGCCTACCTGCTGGCGCTGCTGGCCGTGGTGGTCGCGATCGCACTGGCGCGGTACCGCATGGTGGTGTCGACGGTGGTAGCGGTGGTAGCCATGGCGCTGGGCGCGGTGGCGGTGTCCCAGCAGATGCGGGACCAGCCGGGTAGTTTCAGCCAGCCCGTGACCAAGGCGATGATGGACGACTACATCGGGCCCGCCGTACTGCGCTGCGAAGAGCACGACGCCGTGCGGTACTGCGCTCTGCCGGGCTACCAGAGTTGGATCCCGCTGTGGCGGGATGCCGTCGAACCGGTGACGCGGGCCGTGCCGGCGGGCGTGGCCGGTGTCCTGCCTGGCGTGCGGCAGCGCGACAACGTCCAGTTTTTGCAGTCGGCTACGGCGGAGAGGCCGACTGTGGACACCGACCTCATCTGGGGCCGACACGGCAAATGGGCAGCACAGTCCAGGGTCGGCCTGGTCCAGCGGTACGTGCGGGCGCTCACGGCCCTGCCGGCGGCGACCGCGGACGATCCGTTCGGCAAGCAGTCATGTTCGGGTGCGGGTCAGATGCGCACCGTCGTGGCACTGTGGCTGATCGCGCAGGCCCTGCCCGATGGACGAAAGGTGCTCGAAAGCAACCAGGTGCGACTCGGCCGGCTCAAAGCAGGCCGTGCGGAGACCGACGCCGCCGTCACGCTGCTCGGTCAGCCGCGCGAACGGGTGACGGCGATCCTGGCGGCGCACTGGGACGCCGTCGTCTCGGCCGCTCCGGTCGGCGACATCCTCGATCCGCTCGGCGTCCGGGGCATCGCCGCCGCGGGGACCGAGCAGGTCACGCCGTGTCGGTGAGGATGCGTTGGCGGCAGGCTCTCCTGCTGCTACGGCCGCTGATCCGCGCGGTACCGTGGGGGCCGCCCGCCGTAGCCGCGTTGATGTCGGGCCTTGCCGTGCTGCCCGCCCTGCTCGACGACCCAGCACCGGGGGTCGGGCTGTGGGGGCTACGATCGGCAGCGGTGCTGTTCGGGGCGGCGGTGAGCTTCGCGATGGTGGACCGGATGGCCCCGCTGACAGTCGTGCCCATGCCGCGTTGGCTGCGCCAGTGGCTGCGGCTGATGGTGATGTTGGTGCCGGCGGCGATCGTCTGGCTGGTGCTGTACGCGATGGTTCGCAGCGCCTTGGGCGCGGCCGCCATCGGGCCCGCCAAGGACCTCGTCGTCGAGGCCGCGGTGTGCGGGCTGACCGGCCTCGCCGGGGCCGCCGTCGCAGCCCGGTACTGGCACACGTCGACAGCGGCACTGGCCGGGCCCGGCACACAGGCGGTCCTCGTGGCGGCAAGCCTCTTCCTCAGCGGGACGTACTCGCCGTGGCCGGTGCCGGGTACGCCGAACTGGTCCCCGGTTCACCGGTACTGGCTCGCCTCGCTGCCGATCATCGTGCTAGCGCTGGTCCTGGCGAACCGGGACACCTGGCCGCTGCGGTTCCGGCCGGCACGGCGAGCCGCCGCTCCGATCCCGGCCCCAGCTCGCCGTTGCCGGTGAGGAACGCGTCCGTCCAGTCGTCGGCCGGCGCGTGTCGTGGACGCGGTGCGCCGTCACCGGCCGGTCCCGGCGCTGGTGTCCCGCACTGTCAGGTGCGGCTCCAGCAACGTTACCTCCGGCACCGACTCGCCGCTCAACCGCCGCATCAGCAACGCCACCGCCTGCCGGCCGACCTCCTCGGCGGGCACCGGCACGCCGGTGAGCCCGGACTGTTCGGCCAGCTCGTCCGGGCAGATCGCGACCACCGACACATCACGGGGCACCCGCCGGCCCAGCAGCGGCAGCGTGGCCAGCACCGGCCCGACGGCCGACTCGTTCTGCACCACCAGCCCGGTGACGTCCGGGTGGTCGGCGAGCAGCGCCTCCAGGTCGTGGCGTACCGCGGCCGGTCCCTCCTCGCAGGGCCGGGTCACCGCGTCGACGCCGAGCCGCCCGGCGGCGGCGCGTACCCCGGCGCGGGTGCGGTGGGCGAACCCGGTGCCCCGGTCGTAGACCGCGGCGGGCGCGCCGAGCAGCGCGATCCGCCGGTGCCCGGCGGCGGCCAGGTGTTCCACGCACAGCTCACCGGCGCGCCGGAAGTCGAGGTCCACGCAGGCCAGGCCGGTGCTGTCGGCGGGGTGCCCGATCAGGACACCCGGTAGCGCCAGCTCCCGCAGCAACGGCACCCGGGAGTCCTCCAGCTCCACGTCCATCAGCAGCACGCCGTCGACGAGCGCGCTGCCGGCGATGCGGTGCAGGCCCGCCGGCCCCTCGTCGGCGGTGACCAGCAGCACGTCGTGGTCGTGGCGGCGGGCGGTGGTGACCACCGCGGTGGCGAAGCGCATCACCACCGGCACCTGCATGCCGGTACGCAGCGGCAGCACCAGGGCGATCACGTTCGCCTTGCGGCTGGCGAGCGCGCGGGCCCCGGCGTGCGGGTGGTAGCCCAGCGCGCGGACGCTGGCGAGCACCCGGCCGCGGGTGGTGGCCGAGATGGTGCGTTTGCCGCTGAGCACGTACGACACGGTGCTGGCCGCCACCCCGGCGTGGCGGGCCACGTCGGCGATGGTGACCTGCTCACCGGGGCTCCGGCCGGTCACCGGGCCGCCCCGAAGCTGGTCCCCGCCGGTTCGGCTGTGGCGTCGCCGCCGGTCACCGTGAGCGCGCCGACGAGCCGGATGTCCCGCGCGGACCGGCCGACCAGCACCGAGTGGACGGCGTCCTCCACCACCATCGCGGCGCGCGTCTCGTCCCACCAGGCCAGATCGGCGGTACGCAGCCGCATCGTCACCCGGGCGGCGCAGCCCGGGTCGAGCGTGACGCGGGCGAAGTCGCGCAACTGCCGCAGCGGCTGCTTGACCCGGGAGCGCCGCTGCCGGGTGTAGAGCTGCACGACCTCGGTGCCCGGGCGGCGGCCCGTGTTGGTGACCTCGACGCTCACCTCCACCTCCTCGCCGGCGCGCGCCGTGGCGGTGCTCAACTGGAGGTCAGCGTAGTCGAACTCGGCGTAGCTGAGCCCGTGCCCGAACGGGTACAGCGGCTCGCCCCGGTGGTAGAGGTAGGTGGCGTCGGCGCCGATGACGTCGTAGTCGAGCAGGTCGGGCAGTTCGGCGGCGTCGGCGTACCAGGTCTGGGTAAGCCGCCCGCCCGGGTCGGCGGCGCCGAGCAGCACGTCGGCGAGCCCGTTGCCGTGTTCCTGGCCGCCGTGGGCGCTCCACAGCACGGCCGGCAGGTGTTCCTGCGCCCAGCCCACCGCGTACGGGTAGCTGCTCGTCAGCGCCAGCACGGTACGCGGGTTCGCGGCGTGCACGGCCCGCAGCAGCTCCGCCTGGCCGGTCGGCAGCGCCAGGTCGGCACGGTCCTCGGTCTCCCGGCCGTTGACCATCGGGTGGTTGCCGAGCACCACCACCGCCGCGTCGGCGGCGGCCGCCAGCGCGGCGGCCTCGGCGGCCCCGTCCACGAGCAGCGTCACTGTGAACACGGCCGGGTCGCCGGTGGCGACGCTCAGCCGCCCGTCCGGTGCGACGCCGACGTGCCGGCCGGTGGCCAGGTGGTGCAGCAGCGCGGTCCCGTCGGGCCGGTGGTGCAGGCGGAACGTCTCGCGTACCACCCAGCCGCCCGGTCCGTCGCGGTCGGCGACGAGCGCCCCGGAGTCGTCGGCGCCGACGTACCGGCCGGTGTCCACGGCGCGCAGCGCCACCACGTCCTGCCCCCAGTCGACCACGTCGAACTCGGACGGGCTGTCGCCGAGTGCCAGCGGGCCGTCGCCGTCGTGGCGTACCGCCCGGTCGCCGACGTGCAGCGTGATCCGGTCCGTGCCGGGGTGGGTGGTCACCTCGGGCAGGCGTCCGAGCAGCCCGGCGTACGCGCTGATCGCGTACGGCGGGGTGCCGCTGTACCAGTCGGTGAGCACGGTGTCGGCGAGCGGGCCGAGCACCGCGACCCGGGTGCCGGGGCGCAGCGGCAGCAGGCCGTCGTTGCGCAGCAGCACCACCGACTGGCGGGCGGCCTCGCGGGCGAGTTCCCGGTGGGCGAGGCTGTCGAGCGTGTCGGGCGGCACGTCGTCGTGCGGGTCCGGGTCCAGGTCGCCCAGGCGCAGCCGCACGGACAGGATCCGGCGCACCGCCCGGTCCACGTGGGCGGGCTCGATCAGACCGCGGGCCAGCGCCTCGGTGAGCCGCTCCACAGTGGGGGCACTGTCCTCGTCGTCCTCGGTGAAGCTGTCGATGCCGGCCCGCAGCGCGGCGGCGAAGCCGGCCACGTGGTCGGGCAGGTGTTCCTGCACGCCGGCGATGTTGCCGACGGCTCCGGCGTCGCCGACCACCATGATGTCGTCGTCGGCGTAGCCGCGCAGTTCGCCCTCGATCAGCGGGCTCAGGTGCGCCGGCACGCCGTCGACCAGGTTGTACGACGCCATCACCGCCACCGCCGCGCCAGCCGCCAGCGGGGCGCGGAACGCCGGCAGCTCGTACTCGTGCAGCACCCGTGGCGGCAGGTCGCTGGAGGTGGTGGCCCGGTCGGTCTCGTTGTTGTAGCCGAGGAAGTGCTTGAGCGTCGGCGCGGTACGCAGCCTGATCGGGTGGTCGCCGCGCAACCCGAGGCCGTACGCGGTGGCGAGCCGGCCGGTCAGCCACGGATCCTCGGACCAGCCCTCCTCGTTGCGTCCCCAGCGGGGGTCGCGCAGCGGGTTGACCACCGGCGCCCACACGTTGAGGCCGACGCGATCCGGGTCGGCCCGGTGCTTGACCCGCACCTCGTCGCCGACGGCGGCGCCGACGGCCCGGATCAGGTCCGGGTTCCAGCTCGCGGCCAGGCCGATCGCCTGCGGGAAGACGGTGGCGGTGCCGAGCCACGCGACGCCGTGCAGCGCCTCGGTGCCGGTGCGGAACGGGCGCAGGCCGAGCCGGGGCACCGGCGCCTGCCACTGGTGCAGCAGGCCGAGCTTCTCCGGCAGCGTGAGCCGGGCCAGCAGGTCGTCCAGACGGTGGGGGACGGGGTCGGTCATGGTGGGCGCCTCCGGTCGGCGTACGGGTCGCCACTCGTTCGTCGAAGCGCTTCGACGAACGAGCCGGTGATGCGGCGGCGCGCACGCGAGTCAAGGGTGGTGGTGGCCGGTCGGCGGGGTCGGCCCGGAGCGGTGGTGAAGCGCTTCGACAACCGCCGAAAAACACGCCGCTTCGGGGTTGCCCGGTCCCGGAACGCGGCGTTACCGAGGTTGACACCTTCCGGCCGGTGCGGTCAAGGGGTCAACCGGCGGGCAGCCGCCCCGCCTCCACTGTGGCCAGCGCGGCGGTGGCCCCGCCCAGCGCACCGGCTGCGGACCCGAGCGTGCTGGCCTCCAGCCGTACGCCGGGCGGGACCGGCGCGCGGGACGCGATCTCGGCGTGGGCGGCCGGCAGCAGCCACGGCGCGAGCGCCGCCAGGTGCCCGCCGACCACCACCACCTCCGGGTCGAGCAGCCCGGACAGCACCGACGCCGCCTGCCCGAGCAACCGGCCGATCTCGGTGAGCCCGGTCCGTGTCGGCTCGTCCCCGGCGCGGGCCAGGGCCTGGATCCGTTCGACCTCCGGCAGATGGTCGGTGACCGGCCCGGCGCCGGGCAGCAGACGGCCGACCACCGCGTCCACGCCCAGCAGCGCGGTGAGGCAACCACGCCGCCCGCAGTCACACGGCGGGCCGTCCGCCGCCAGTGGCAGGTGGCCGACGTCGCCGGCGAAGCCCCGGCCGCCGCGCAGCAGCCGGCCGCCGCTGATCAGTCCCGCGCCGATCGCCGGACCGCCGGTGAGGTGGATCAGGTCGGTCGTGGCGGCGTACGGGCCGTGCCGCCGCTCGGCCAGCACGGCGAGGTTGGCCTCGGTGTCGACGGCGACGGGGAAGCCGGGATCGCGCAGCGCGCGGCGGACCGACGCGGCCAGCGGCACGCCGCGCCAGCCCAACGCCGGGGCGGCCGGCACGGCGCCGTCGGGGTCCACCAGCCCGGGCACGGCGATGGTCAGGCCGAGCACCGTACGGTCCGCGCCGACCCGGGTGACGGCACGCCGGGTCAGCGCGGCGAGCGCCTTCACCGTCTCCTCGGGAGCGGCGGTAGCGGCGGGGAACGCGCGCCGCCAGGTGAGCACCGGGTCGCCGCCCAGTCCGGCGGCGACCGCCACCAGTTCGTCCGCGCCCACGCGCAGGCCGAGCCCGACGTAGCGAGAGCCGTCGAGGACGAGCATGGTGGCGGGGCGGCCCACCCGGTTCTCGGTCAGCCCGGTCTCGCGCAGCAGGCCGTGCTCGATCAGCTCGGCCACCAGGCTGGAGACGGTCGCCTTGTTCAGGCCGGTCCGTGCGGCCACGTCGGCCCGGGAGCAGGGGGCGTGCCGGCGGACGTGCCGGAGCACGGCGGCCCGGTTGGTCACCCGCACGTCGCCGAGGTCGGCCGTCGGCCGGTCGATGCTGATCACGTACTGCCCGCCTCCTGCGCCCGGCCCCGAGTTCGGCTACAGCTTAAACTAAATAGGGGAGGTTCCGGCCGGCCGGTCCCCGCCGCCGAACCACGGCGCGAACGGCGTCACCGGCACCGGCTCGCCGCCGAGCACGACCCGGCGCGGCGGGTCCGCCCCGACCACGCCGACCCGCCGCACGTCCAGCGGTCCGTCCACGCGTACGCGCAGCGTGTCGCCGTCGCGCACGGCGGTGACCGTGGTGTCGCCGTCGGGGTCCTGCACCACGCTCACGCCGTCGACGCCGCCCCAGGCCACCAGCGTGACGTCCCGGAACTGGCCCGTTCCGACCGTCGCCGCGGGCGCCACCGTGGGAATCAGCGCGCCGTGCCGCACGTACAGCGGCAGCCGGTCCAGCGGCACGCTCACCCGCAGGTGCCGTCCGCCGGGGTGCCGCTGCCCGGTGTACGCGTCGAGCCAGTCGTCGCCGGCCGGCAGGTACACGACGCGTTCCCCGGACGGGTCGAGCACCGGCGCCACCAGCAGGTCGGGGCCGAGGCGGTACTGGAGGTCGGTGGCCCACGCGACCGGGTCGTCCGGGGTGTCGACGAGCAGCGCCCGCATCATCGGGCCGCCGTTGCGGGCGCTCGCCACCGCAGCCGACCAGAGGTACGGCAGCAGCCGGTAGCGCAGCCGCAGCGCGTCCACCGCGTGTCGTTCCGCCTCGGGCGGGAACTCCCACGGCAGCCGGCTGGTGGTGCCGTGCAGCCGCACCAGCGGGGAGAGCGCGCCGAACTGGGTCCAGCGCACGTAGAGGTCCGGCTCGGGGGTGCCGTGGAAGCCGCCGGTGTCATGGCTCCAGAACGGCACCCCGGACAGCCCGTGGGACAGGCCGCCGCGCAGCGTGCTGGCCATGCCGGGCCAGGTGGCGTTGACGTCGCCGCTCCACTGCGCGCTGTGCCGCTGCCCGCCCAGGTACGACGAGCGGGCCCACACGGTGCGGTGCCCGGCCACCTCCTCGGTGACGTCGGCTACCGCGTCGTTGAACAGCAACGCGTACACGTTGTGCAGTTCGACGCCGGTCATGCCGTTGTGTGCCACCGCGTCGGCGGGCACGCCCTCGGCGAAGTCGGTCTTGAACACGGCGACGCCCTGCGCCAGCAGCGGTCGCAGCAGGCCCTGGAACCAGCGCACCGCGGCCGGGTTGGTGAGGTCCACGACGGCGCATTCCGGGTAGCTGCCGTGCCAGGTGTCGGCGACGTACGTGCCGCCGTCCGGGCGGCGCAGGAAGTACCCGGCGGCCTCGGCCTCGGCGTAGAGCGGGCTGCCGGTCATCAGATACGGGTTCATCCAGAGGCACACCCGGAAGCCCTGCTCGGTGAGGTCCTTGAGCATGCCGTCCGGGTCGGGGAAGGCGTCGGCGTCCCAGCGCAGGTCCGACCAGTGCCCGGCGACCTGCCAGTAGCAGTCCAGGTGCAGCACGTCGCAGGGGATGTCCCGCTCGCGGAGGCGCCGGGCCCGTTCCAGCACGCGCTGCTGGCTGTCCGGGAAGAAGCCAGACGAGATCCACGCACCGAACGCCCACCTCGGCGGCAGGTACGGCCGCCCGGTGAGCGTGTCCAGCCGGTCGAGCACCTGGGCCGGGGTGGGCCCGGCCAGCACGTAGTAGTCGAGCAGGTCGTCCGGGACGAGGATCTGCACGGTGCTGTGGGTGCTGGCGCACATGTCGAACTGCACCGGCAGCCCGCTGTCGACCAGGACGCCGTAGCCGCGGTCGGACAGGTAGAACGGGACGTTCTTGTGCGAGCGGTCGGACTCCCCGCCGAAGGCGTCGAAGTTCCACATCAGCGGGCGCTGGCCGCGCTTGTCCAGCGGCGTGAACTTCTCGCCGAAGCCGACGAACCGTTCGTCGCCGGGCGCGACGAAGCTCTCGTGCCAGGCGACCGGCTCGCCGTCGACTGTGGAGCGGCCCAGCGGCAGCGTGCGCCGCCGGCCGCTGATGTCCCGGGTGCCGGCGTCGGAGGCCAGCAGCAGCCGCCCGTCGGGGGCGCGGAAGCGCAGTCCCCACGGGTCCAGGCGCAGCTCGGCGACCACGCCACCGGCGCCGACGCGGACGTGGTCGCCGTCGACGGTCACGGTGGCCGGGTGCGGCCGCGGGTCGACCAGCGTCAGCGCTGCGGCGGAGCGGCTGCGGACGGAGAGGTCGTCGGCGAGGCGTACCCGGATGATCCCGTCCCCGGCGGCCTCGATGCGCGCGACGAGCGTGCGACCGGACGTGCAGGTCGCGGTCAGCGTGACGCCGTGCGCGTCGGTCGCGGCCACCTCGGCCCGCAGCACGTCGTCGGCGCCCTCCTCGCCGGGGGCGCGGACCGGCAGGTCGGGCGGGTCGGCCACGAACGTCTCGTACGGGACCAGCGGCGGGCGGTACGGCATGGGCGTCTCCTCGCGGCGTCCACGGGTGGTCCCGCCAGTTTCTTTGGAATCCCAACTAACTGTCAATGATCGACGGCATTGACTTTCCGTCGCACCTCTTCCTATTTTGGCCGGGATGCCAACTAAAGCGTTGTGGGGCGACGGCCGGCTCTGCTACGGCGGGGACTGGAACCCGGAGCAGTGGCCGCCCGGGGTGTGGCGCGAGGACGTCGGCCTGATGCGCGCCGCCGGGGTCAACCTGGTCACCGTCGGCGTGTTCGCCTGGTCCCGACTGGAACCCGAACCCGGCCGTTACACGCTCGACTGGCTCGATCGCGTGCTGGACCTGCTGCACTCCGGCGGCATCCGGGCCGCCCTGGCCACCCCCACCGCGTCGCCGCCGCCGTGGTTCTCGCTGCGTCACCCGGACGCGCTGCCGGTCACCGTCGGCGGCGTACGCCTGACCCACGGCAGCCGGGACACCTACTGCGCCGCCGCGCCCGCGTACCGGGACGCCGCCCGGAACATCGCCGGGGTGCTGGCCGCCCGCTACGCACACCACCCGGCGCTGGCGCTGTGGCACGTGCACAACGAGTACGGCACCACCTGCCACTGCCCGCACGCCGAGGCGGCGTTCCGCCGCTGGCTCACCACCCGGTACGGCGACCTCGACGCGCTCAACGACGCCTGGGCCACCAGCTTCTGGAGCCAGCACTACTCCGACTGGGCGCAGGTCGGCACCCCCCGCGCCACCCAGTACCTCGCCAACCCCGGCCAACTGCTCGACTTCCGCCGCTTCTGGTCCGACACGTTGCTGTCCGCGTACACCGAGCAGCGGGACCTGCTGCGCGCGGCGAACCCGGCGGTGCCGGTCACCACCAACTACGTCCTCGGCGACTGGGTGCCGGTCGACCACGCCCGCTGGGCGCGCGAGGTGGACCTGGTCGCCGTCGACCACTACCCGTCGGCGATCGACGTGGGCGCGGAGGAGCAGACCGCGTTCGCCGCCGACCTGACCCGAGGCTGGGCGCGCCACGGCGCCGGAGAGCCCGCGCCGTGGCTGCTGACGGAGAGCGCCCCCAACCAGATCCACACCGCCGGGCGGATGCACACCAAGGAGCCCGGCCGGATGACCCGGCACAGCCTCGCCCACGTCGCGCGCGGCTCCGCCGGGGTGATGTTCTTCCAGTGGCGTGCCCCGGCCGGCGGCGCGGAACGCTTCCACTCCGCCGTGGTGTCGCACGCCGGAGCCGACACCCGCGTGTTCCGCGAGGCCACCGACCTGGGCTCCGCGCTGGCCCGGCTCGCCGGGACCGCACCGGGCCGCGTCGAGGCAGGCGTGGCCATCGCGTACGACGCGGCGAGCGACTGGGCGCTGCGGCACCCGGGGATGCCCCGCGCCGGACTCGACCACAGCGGCGAGGCGGCCGCCGCGCACCGGACGCTGTGGCACGCGGGCGTCACCGCCGACGTGGTGCCGCCCGGCGCTCCGCTCGACGGTCACCGGCTGCTCGTGCTCCCCGCCCTGTACCTGGCCTCGGACGCCACAGTCGACTGGGTACGCCGGCACGTCGACGCGGGCGGGCACCTGCTGGTGACCTGGCTCAGCGGCGTCGCCGACGAGCACGCCCGGGTACGCCTCGGCGGCTACCCGGGCGCGTACCGGGACCTGCTCGGCGTGCGGGTCGAGGAGTTCCATCCCCTCGCCGACGACCAGCGGGTCCCGCTGACCGGCGGCGGGACCGGCCGGATCTGGTCGGAGACGGTCCACCCGGCCGGGGCGGAGACGATCAGCGCGTACGCCGGGGGAGCGCTGGACGGCCGGCCCGCGATCACCCGGCGCCGGATCGGCGACGCGTACGCCTGGTACGTCTCCACCCGCCCCGACGACGACACCTACCGGCGGCTGCTCACCGAGGCGGCCCGGCTCGCCGGTGTCACCCCTGCCTGCCCGGACGCGCCGCCGGGCGTCGAGGCGGTACGCCGCCACGACGGCGACGGGACCCTGCTCTACCTGCTCAACCACACCGAGGAACCACAGCGGGTGCCGGCTGCGGGGTTAGAACTGCTGACCGGCGCGGCGGTCGACGGCGTATTGACCGTGGCACCGGGTGGTGTGGCGGTGGTGCGCGAGGAGAACCCGTGACGCCGCCCCGGCGGTGTTCACGGGCTGACGCGCGTACCCCGGGTCAGGGGGTGGCGACGGCGGCGCGGGAGCGGTCGGCGGCGATCCGCACCGCGAGCGCCGCCAGCACGGTGCCCATCACCCACCGCTGCAGCCGCGCCCAGCCCGGCCGGCGGGTGAGGAATGCCGACACCGACCCGGCGCTGAGCACGATCAGCGCGTTCACGGTCAGCGCCACCACGATCTGGGTCAGGCCGAGCAGCAGGCTCTGCACCGCCACGTGCCCGCGCGCCGGGTCGACGAACTGCGGCAGCAGCGACACGTACAGGATGGCGATCTTCGGGTTGAGCAGGTTGGTGACCAGCCCCATGGTGAACAGGCGCCGGGGCCGGTCCGGCGGCAGCGGCGCCGGGGTGAACGCCGACCGGCCGCCCGGGCCCAGCGTCCGCCAGGCCAGCCACAGCAGATAGGCGGCACCGGCGAGCTTCACCGCCGTGTACAGCGGCGGGACCAGCACGAAGACGGTGGCGATGCCGGCCACCGCGGCGGCCAGGTAGACCAGGAAGCCGGCCGCCACGCCGAGCAGCGACACCAGCCCGGCCCGCCGCCCCTGCGTCACCGACCGGGACACCAGGTAGACCATGTTCGGGCCGGGTGTGAGCACCAGACCGAGCGCCACCAGGGCGATCCCCATCACCGCGCCGACAGTGACCACGTCGCCTCCCCGCTACCGACCGTGAACCGGACCCTACGCCGGTTGCCGGTGTCCGCGAGCGCCCATGGGACGGTTGTGGGCTGTTGCGCGGGTCACGTGATCGGGTGCGCGGCGGTGATACTTGCCGCATGCCGATCGTCCTGTCCGCGCCGGCCACTTCGACCGCACCCGGTCTGCTGCTGCGCCCGTGGCGCGACTGTGACGCCGACGCGCTGATCGAGGCCTACCGGGATCCGGTGCTGCGCGCCTGGACCCGTCATCCGGTGACCGGACCGGCGCAGGCGCGGGTGTTCCTGCGCCGCAGCCACCACGGCTGGGCGGCCGGGCACCGGTTCATGTTCGCGGCGCTGGAGGGGGAGCAGGTGGTGGCCTGCGTGGTGCTCAAGGACGTCCGCCCGGGACGCCCGGCCGCCGAGGTCGGCTACTGGACGGCCGCTCCGGCGCGCGGCCGGGGCGTCGCGCCACGGGCGGTGGAGGCGGTCACCGCGTGGGCGTTCGCCCGGTTCGCCGCCGTCGGCCTGACCCACCTGGAACTGCTGCACCAGGTCGACAACCCGGCCTCCTGCCGGGTGGCGGAGAAGAGCGGGTACGCCTTCGCCGAGGTGCTGCCGGCCCGCCCGCCGTTCCCCCGGGACGGCCACCGCCACGTCCGCCACCGGCCGGTCTCATGACGGAGGAGACGTGACAGTGCCGCCGAGCAGGCGCAGCAGCAGACGCGGCTCGCCCGGCCACGCGTCGAGCAGCACCTGCCGGGCGGCGTAGCGCAGCGCGAGCGCCACCACCACGATGTCGTCCAGCGGGCCGATCACCGGCAGGAACTCCGGGATCAGGTCGATCGGACTGGCCACCCAGAGCCCGGCGACGACGATCGCGACCCGGGCACGGCGGGGCACGCGCGGATCGCGGCGCAGCCGTCGCACGGCCGTCACGCAGTCGGGCACGAACGCGGCCAGATCGCGCAGCATCCCCGGCGGCAGGCGCCGGGCCAGCAGCACCAGCACCGCCCAGCTCACGACCAGGCAGGCCGTCGCCACAGCGAGGCCGATGACCCAGTCCCGCACGCCGTCACCCCTTTTTCGTACCCGGTGGCACGCTACGCGGCGGCCCCGCCCGGCCTACGGGAACAGCCCGGCCGCGGGCGACGCTGACCCTTGTCGGACGGCGGCGGATAACGTGGGTAGGGGAGGTGACGGCGGTGACGACAAGCTGGGAGGCCGCGGTCGAGGCGCAGATCCGCTCGGCCCAGGAGCGCGGCGAGTTCGACAACCTGCCGGGCGCCGGCAAACCCATCCCGGGCCGCGACACGCCCTACGACGAGGGCTGGTGGATCCGCAGCTTCATGGAGCGCGAGCAGATCCCGTCCGACCTGCTGCTGCCCACGCCGCTGCAACTGCGCCGCCGCATCGAACAGCTTCCGGCCGAGCTGCGCGACCTGCCGACCGAGGAGTCCGTCCGGTCGTACGTGGCGGCCCTCAACACCGAGGTGGTGGCCTGGCTGCGTACCCCGACCGGGCCGCGCGTGGTCGTCCGCCCGGTGAACGTCGAAGAGGCGGTGCGCCGCTGGCGGGCCGACCGGGAACGCGCCAGGCCGGGCGTCGCGGCGCCCGAGCCGCCGCGCGCCGCCCAGACCCGCCCGCGCCGCCGTTGGCGCTGGTGGCGCCGCTGACAACGCGTCAGGGACGCGCCGCCTGCCAGGTCCAGGCGGTACGTCGTGGCCGGTCGCCGAGCGGTGCGCGTCCGGTCAGCCACAGCAGCACCGGCGCCGGGTCGCCCTCCGGGGCGTCCGGGAACAACCGGCGCACCACCCGGGCGCACAACTCGGCCGGTGGCGACCAGTCCAGCCCGAGCCCTCGGGTCAGGTCGTGGGTGTGCAGCAGGATCTCGGCCACGCCCATCGCGGCGAAACCGCCCGGATCGCACGGGCCGAAGTGCCACGCCCGGTCGTCCGGGCTCGCGGCGTCGATGGTGGCGGCGAGCATCCCGGCCGCCGACGCCGCGACAGTCAGCACCTCGGCGGGCGCCGCGTCGGCGCGTACCCGTAGGTCGAACGGGAGATAGCCGCCGTCCGGCCGGCCGGACACCTGACCGGCGTACGCGGTCAGGTCGTGCGCGATGTGCGCGGCGGTGGTCCAGCAGGACCAGTCCAGGTCTCCCGCGCGTCCCGTCCAGTCCCGGTCGGTGGCGGGCCGCAGCACGGCGGTCATCGCGGCGGCGGCGGCCCGGACGTCCGCGCTGTTCACCTGCACCGCACCCGCAGCACGCAGGTGAGCATCGGCAGCGTGAACTCCCCGTCGGCCGTCTCCGGGCGGCTCGCCAGGTACGCGCGGATGCGATCGAGTGTCTGCGTGCGTTCCCGCTCCGGCATGACCAGCATCCCGGCCCGGGTGGCCAGCGTCGCCACGAGCGAGTCGGCGGTACGGCGCTGCCCGTGCGGGAACTCCGCCTGCTCCGGTGAGTCGAACCGGGCCTCGCCCGTCCTCGGCAGGTACATGCCGGCCGTGGCGACGCGCCAGCTCGCTGGCGTGTCCCGGGGGCCGATCGCGGCGCTTCCGCTGACCGCCGCCAGCCCGGCCACCCAGTCGACCCGGTCGTCCACCACATTCCACAGCCCGGCCAGGACGCCGCCGGGCGCGAGGACCCGGGCGATCTCCGGACCGGCCACGGCCATGTCGAACCAGTGCATGGCGTTGCCGGCGACCACGGCATCGACGGAGGCGTCCGGCAGCGGGATCGCCTCGGCGCTGCCGGGCAGCGCACGTACGCCCGGCGCGGCGCGACGCAGCTCGGCGAGCATGGCCTCGTCCGGCTCGACCGCCGTCACGTCGCCGCTCACCTGAGCCAGTGTGGCGGTGAGCTTGCCGGTGCCCGCGCCGAGGTCGAGCACCCGCGCGCCGGGTGCGGGTTCGAGCGCCCACCGCACGGCGGCCGGCGCGTAGTCCGGGCGGTGTTCGGCGTAGGCGGTCGCCGCCGCGCCGAACGACGACGAGTGCCGGCGTCGTGCGTCCTCATCCATCCGGTCACCCTATCGACGGCCGGCGATCGCCGCGTGGGGCTAGCCGTCCACGCTGCGCGAGAGCTCACCGATGCTCGTCTCCAGCGCGTCGATGTAGGCGTGGATGCGCCACGCCGTCACCACCACGATGCCGAATTGCACGCCGGCCGACGGTACGGGGATGCCGGCGGGCACGCCGGTGACCCAGGCGATCACCCGGGCGAACAGGTCACCGATGACGCCACGGACGATGTCGGTGGTGAGGCCGACCAGCTCGCCGGCGTGCCTCGTGATCACGGCCATGCTCGCGGCGACCTCGGCGAGCCCGAGGAGGGCATCGACGTTGTACGCCATCCGGGCGTGATACGACCGGACGTCCAGCCGGTCGCGCCGCGGCATGTCCTCGGCCACGCACTGCCTCAGGAGCACGCTCAGACACAACAGGTCCCTGCCGTTCGCCTCCCATCCGTCGGCGTCGCACGCGACGACCCGCGGCAGGCCGGCGAGGCCGTCGATCAGGTGACGCAGCGGCTCGATGTGCGTCAGGGCGTACTCCAGGCCGCCGACGCGCAGGGCGGCGTACCAGTCGTCGACCGGCGCGGCGAACTCGGCCACGGGCGCGGCGTCGGCCAGTGGTGCGGCGATCCATTCCCGCTGCTCGACCCGCGAGGTCACGCCGGCCTGGAGACCCTCGAACGAGTGTTCCGGCCCTTCCACCACCGGCGTGCCGTCACGGGTGGCGACGTCGTCGTCGTGACGAACGATCGTCTTCAACTCCTGGTCGCCGTCGGCCACCCGGCGCAGCAGGTCCGCCCACGAGAACATCGTCTCTTCCACGTACGCGATCAGCTCCTGCTGCCTGACGTGGCGGTCGTGCATGCCGGACAGCAGCCAGCCGGCCACCGAACCGAAGGCCGCCACGTCCTGCCCGGCTCGCTCCTGGGCGGCGTGGACCTCACCGAGCAGCGACCGTACGGCGTCCAGGTTCGCCGCGTGCGCCCGGAACTGTTCCGGGCCGACCGGCGCTTCCGGCTGATTCTTGATCACCGCGGCATGGTATTCGCCGCAGCGACGGCACTACCATGTACGAATGGGCTCCAGTGGAGCGTCGGTCGAGTCCATCTTCTTCGGCACGTCGACCGTTCACGTGTCCGACGGGACGTCGGGCATCCTGATCGACGGCTTCCTGAGCAGGCCCTCTCTGCTCCGTGTCGCGCTTGGTCGCGTGGCTCCCGACCTCGGGCGGATCACCAGTGCGCTCTCTCGGGCCGGCCTGACCCGCCTTGACGCGCTCTTCGTCGCCCACTCGCACTACGACCACGTCATGGACGCCCCCGTGGTCGTCAAGCACCTCGGCGGCCGGCTGTTCGGCTCCGAGTCGACGCTGAACGTGGGACGCGGCGCGGGCCTCGCCGAGCAGTCGATGACCCGCATCGCCGACGGCGACGAACACCGCGTCGGCGCGTTCACCGTGCGCGTGCTCGCCGGCGTCCATAGCCCGGGCAACAGGTTTCCCGGCACGATCGAGAAGCCGCTCGTGCCGCCGGTCAGGGCGAGCGGTTACCGCGACGGCGGCTGCTTCTCGTTCCTCGTCACCCACCCCGACGGCTCGCTGCTCGTCCATCCGAGCGCCAACTTCGTCCCGCACACCTTCGACGGGCTCGACGTCGACGTCGTCTACCTCGCGATCGGCGCGCTGGGTGTGCAGTCCGAACGGTTCCGGGACGACTACTGGCGGCACGTGGTGGACGCGACCCGGCCCCGCCTGATCGTGCCGATCCACTGGGACGACTTCTTCGTCTCCCTGGACCGCGGGCTGCGGCCGCTGGCGGGGTTCTTCGACAAGTTCGCCGTGGCCAGGGCGTTTCTCGACCGCAAGAGTCGGGAGAGCGGCATCGCCGTACGGTTCCCGGAGCCCTTCGAGGTCGTCAGGCCGTTGGAACGCTAGTTGTTCTCGCCACACGCGGCGCCTATCGCCAGGCGGACCTCGACCTGCTGTCCCTCAGACCGGATCACCAGTGGTACGCACGCCGGGCTCGCCACCCAGGTGCCGCCGGTGTAGACCGACCACGCGGCCGGAGCGCTCGCGGCCGGGCACGCCTCGACCTGCACCGTGGTCGTCGGGGCGGCGCCCGGGCCCCACCCGATGCGGGCGCGGTCCTCCCAGCCGGGCACCACCCGCACCTCCACAGCCGCTCCGGTCCGTACGAGCAGGCCCCATTTGGCGAAGAGACGCGTCGGCCCTGGTCCATCGGATGACTCGTCGGGTTGCAGCACAGGTGATCGAATCGGCGCACCGCAGACGCTGGCCGCCCTCAGGCAGCGCTGGCAGCGGCGCGGCCTGTGCGCTGGGGGAGGCGGACTGCGACACTGCCGGTTCAGGCCGCTCCGCATCGTCCTTCCTCGTGCAACCGGCCGCCCCGAGCAACAGGCAGGGGATCAGGGCGACGTGCCCCCATCTCCGGTTCGCGGCTCGCACACCTCGATCCTTCCAGACCTCAATACTGAGGCAACCCTGTGCTCTGTCTCATTAATGGATTACCGGTAATGGAAATCCGATACCGAGTCCGACAAAAGGTGCAAACACTCATCACACCATAATGACAGTTATGTGCGCGCGGCGGTGGTGCCGCGAGGGACCGTGTCTCGGTCCTCAACCGACTACCGTGAGGCGGGTACGTCCGAGAGGGGGATGGCGATGCGGATCGCGGTTGCCGGGGCAACAGGCCGCATCGGGGCGCTCACCGTCGCCGCGCTGGAGCGGCAGGGCCACGACGTCGTACGCATCAGCCGCTCGCAGGGTGTGGATCTCCTGAAGGCGACGGGCTGGACGAGGCGCTCGCCGGCGTCGAGTCAGTGGTCGACACGACCAATGTGGCGGCACGTGAGCGTTCCGAGACGATGGCGTATCTCGGCGCCCTCACGCGCAACCTGCTGGCGGCCGAACAGCGCGCCGGCGTACGGCACCACGTGCTGCTGTCGATCGTCGGCATCCACCGGGTCGACGACAACGCCCACTACGCGGGCAAGCGGGAGCAGGAGCGACTGGCGGCAGGCGGGCCGGTGCCGTGGACGATCGTCCCGGCCACCCAGTTCCACGACTTCGCCGCGATGGTCACCGGCTGGACCGAGCGCGACGGCACCGCCACTGTCGCGCCGCTGCTGGTACAACCGATCGCACCCCGGGACGTCGCCGACATCCTCGCCGAGGTCGCGGTCGGTGAACCGCAGGGACACCACGTCGACATCGCCGGGCCCGCGACGGAGGATCTCGTCGACATGGCTCGGCGTACCAATGAGGCGCGGGGTCGCCGGGTCCGGCTTGTCCCGACGTGGTCGGGTGTGTTCGGTACGTCGATGGCAGGCAACGTGCTGCTGCCTGGCGACGACGCGCGTATCGCGCCGACCAGCTTCGACGACTGGCTAGTGGCCGGCGCCCGCTGACGGGGTGACCGCGGCGACGACCAGGTCGACGATGCCGTCGGCGTAGTCGTCGGTGAGTGGGCCGTTGCGCAGCAGCCAGCGGTGGTAGAGCGGGCCGAACAGCAACTCCACCACCAGGTCCAGGGGAGCGTCGGGGCTGACCTGGCCGGCCTCACGGGCGGCCTCCAGGCGGGCGCGGACCGCGTTCAACTGAGGGCGGAGCAGCCGGTCGCGCGCCTGACCGGCCAGGTCCTCGTCGGCGAGTGTCTCGATGGTGATGGCGCGGGTGGTGGCGGACAGCCGTGGATCGGCGAACTCGGCGACGGTGGCCCGGAGAACCTCACGCAGATCAGCCCGCAGGTCGCCGGTGTCGGGCAGGGCGAGGGCCGCCGGCACATTGTCGGCGAGCGCGTCCAGGATGACCGCGCCCTTGCCACGCCACCAGCGGTAGATGGTCTGCTTGCCGACCCCGGCGCGGGCGGCGATCGCCTCGACGGTCAGGGTCTGGTATCCGGTCTCGGTCAGCAGCTCCAGCGCGGCGGCGAGAATCGCGCGGCGGGACTGCTCGTTGCGGCGGGTGGGCTGCGGGGTCACAGCGGCAGCCTACAGCGAGACGAGACGTATCGTCTTGACGGGCGAGGCCGCGCCATGCTCTGCTGGGTAAGCGAGACGGGACGTCTCGTCTCAGCAGAGATCAGGAGACCCCTTGCCGCACATCGCCATGGTCAGCATTCCGTTCCACGGCCACGTCAACCCGAGCCTGGATATCATTCGTACCCTCGTGCGGCGCGGCCACCGGGTCACCTACGCCAACGACCCCGCCTTCGCCGAGGTCATCCGGTCCACCGGCGCGGAGCTGAAGCCGTACGCCTCGACGCTGCCCGGCGACGGCGGCGCCGGAACCGACGACCCGATCGCGCAGCTCACGCTCTTCCTCGACGACGCCGTCGCCATGCTGCCGCAGCTGCGGGCCGCCTACGCCGGCGACCGGCCGGACCTGTTCCTCTACGACATCGCCGGCGCGCCTGCCCGGCTGCTCGGCGAGCAGTGGGGGATCCCGGCCGTCCAGCTCTCCTCGACGTTCGTCGCCTGGGACGGCTACGAGCAGGAGATGGCGCCCGTCGTGGAGGCGATGCGGGCCGATCCCCGCGGCGCCGAGTACTACCAGCGGTTCACGGCATGGCTGACGGCGGAGGGTTCGTCGGTCACCGACAGCATGGCGTTCCAGGGCCGGCCGCCCCGCAGCCTCGTCCTGCCGCCGGAGGCGCTCCAGCCGAACGCCGACCGGGTGGACCGGTCGGTCTACAGCTTCGTCGGCCCGGTCCTGGGCGACCGCGCCGACCAGGGTTCCTGGGTACGACCGGAGCACGCCGAGAAGGTGCTGCTCGTCTCGCTCGGCTCCGCCTTCACCCAGCGGCCCGAGTTCTACCGCCGCTGCGTCGCCGCGTTCGGCGATCTGCCCGGCTGGCACACCGTTCTCCAGATCGGCAAGTACGTCGACCCGGCCGAACTCGGTCCCGTCCCGGACAGCGTCGAGGTTCACCGGTGGGTGCCGCAGCTGGCCGTACTGGAGCAGGCGGATGCCTTCGTCACCCACGCCGGCATGGGCGGCAGCAGCGAAGGTCTCTACTGCGGTACGCCGATGATCGCCGTACCGCAGGCGGCCGACCAGTTCGCCAACGCCGAGCAACTGGCCGCCCTCGGCGTCGCCCGGGTCGTCGACTCGACCGGCGTCACCGCCGCGGAGCTGCGTGCGACGCTGCTGGCCCTCACCTCGGACCCGACAGTGGTGGCCCGCAGCGCCGAGCTGCAGCGGCGGGCCCGCGCCGCCGGGGGCGCGGACCGGGCCGCCGATCTGATCGAGGCCGAACTCGGCGCGGCGCGCGGCGGGTGAGAAGCGGGGGGGGGGGGGGGGGGGGGGGGGGGGGGGGGGGGGGGGGGGGGGGGGGGGGGGGGGGGGGGCGGCGGGGGGGGGGGGGGGGGGGGGGCGGGGGCAGGCGCG
>NZ_JBIAIY010000011.1:0-95873 GCF_042871665.1 Micromonospora sp. NPDC005686 | reverse complement strand
TCCCCCCCCCGAGGGCGGCCGGCGCGCCCGGCCCGCCGGGCGCCCCCCGGCCCCCCCCCCCCCCCCCCCCCCCCCCCCCCCCCCCCCCCCCCGCGGTCAGTCCTCCGCCAGCACGGTGAAGGTGAATCCGGTGCTCGTCGGACGGTTCAGCGGGATGTCGCACTTGACCCGCCGCAGCACCTCGGACCGGGTGAGGCCGAACCGGTGGGCGATGAGCCGGTCCGGGCGTACCGGCACCGGGTCGTCGAACGTGACGTTCACCTGCACCGGCCACCCGTCGAGCGGCACGACCGGCGCGTCCAGGCGCCACGCGCCGGTCCAGTCGAGGGTGAAGCGGCAGCGCCGGGCGAACGCCGGGTCCAGCAGTGTGGCCGCCACCAGACCGGGATCGTTGAGTTGATGGCCGTGCAGCTCAACGGGGTCGAACGAGCTGACCGTCGCCCGCTCGCGGACAGTGAGCTTGACGGTGCGGTCGCAGGACACGCAGTGCACCAGCAGCCACACGTCCAGGAGCTTGCCGTTGGCGTTGACCCTGAACCTGCCCCGGGCGGCGGTGGCCGACTCCGCCCCGCAGGTGACGCAGCGCAGCGACAGCAGCGGAAGGCGGGTCCGGCGCACGACCCAGGGCAGCACGATATGAGGTTGGGATGACATGGAGACCTGATCTCTGAAGACCTGACGCGAGGCCGATTACGCGCGGCCTCGGACGCTGTGGCCGGGCGCGCGAGGGCAGCCCGGGGAGCCGGCGCGCAACGGCCGGCTACAGGCGTGGGGAACGTGTCAGGTTCTAGAGAGCAGGAGGGGTCACGCGGAATCGTCCTTCTTCGCTGCGACAGAGGTGCGAGAAACGTACGGGACGCCGGAAACCGCGCTCAAGCCGTTTTCCGGCACCGCTGCGGTGCGTCACACATCACTTCACTCACTAAAACTTTGCACTCTATGCAAGATCCCTCGTAGAGTTCTGGCATGACCTCCGTTCAGGGCCGCCCCGGCCTGCGTGACCGCAAGAAGCGGCAGACCCGCGCCGCCCTCAGTGCCGCCGCACTGCGCCTGGTGGCCGAGCGCGGCATGGACCAGGTGACGGTGGAGGAGATCAGCGAGGCCGCCGACGTGTCGGCGCGTACGTTCTTCAACTACTTCCCCAGCAAGGACGAGGCGCTGCTCGGCGACCAGCCGACCGACCGCGAGGTGCTTGCCGCCCGCATCCTCGCCGCCCCGCCGGAGCTGTCCGCGTTCGACGCGCTGCGCCTGGCCTTCGACGACGTGGTCGAGACCGTCGAGGCCGACCGCGAGGTGTGGCTGCTGCGCCTGCGGGTGATCGCGGCGAACCCGTCACTTCTGCCGCGGCTGGTCAGCGGCAACGCCGAAACCGAGCAGGTGATCGTCGCGGCGGTGGCCGCCCGGCTGGGCCTCGACCCGTGCCACGGCCACCCGACGCTCGTCACCACTGTCGCCGGCGCGGTTCTCCGCACCGCCCTGATGCAGTGGGTCGAGCGACCCGACACGACGACGCTGCGCGAGCTGACCGCCGAGGCGTTCGCCGCCGTCGCCGCCGGACTGCCCGATCCGCGCTGACCCGTCCTTTCGTACCGGCCGTCGCGCTCGCGCGGCCGCTCGCCCGTGCACACGACAAGGAGTTCGATGACCACCGCCACTGTTCCGCCCGCCGAGACGAGTACGCGGATGTCGCGCCGGGAGGTCCTCCAGGCGTTGTCCGGCCTGATGGTCGGCATGTTCGTGGCGATCCTCGCCTCGACGGTGGTGGCGAACGCGCTGCCCCGGATCATCGCCGACCTCAACGGCAGCCAGACCGTCTACACCTGGATCGTCACCAGCGAACTGCTGGCGATGACCGCGACGGTGCCGCTGTGGGGCAAGATGGCCGACCTCTACAGCAAGAAGCTGCTGATCCAGCTGTCCCTGGGACTGTTCGTTGTCGGCTCGCTCGTCGCCGGCTTCAGCCCGAACGTCGAGGTGCTGCTGCTCAGCCGGGTCATCCAGGGCATCGGCGCGGGCGGCATGACGGCGCTCGCCACGATCGTCATGGCGGCCATGATCCCGCCGCGTGAGCTGGGCCGGTACGCCGGCATCTTCGGCGCCGTCTTCGGCGTCGGCACCATCGCCGGCCCGCTGATCGGCGGCGTCCTGGTCGACACGTCCTGGCTCGGCTGGCGTTGGTGCTTCCTGATCGGCGTTCCGTTCAGCCTGCTGTCCATCGCGCTGCTGCAGAAGACGCTGCACCTGCCGGTGGTCCGCCGCAAGGTCCGTATCGACTGGCTCGGCGCCCTGCTGATCACCTCGGGCGTGTCCACGCTGCTGATCTGGTCCTCGCTGGCCGGCAACAAGTTCGACTGGGCCTCCGGCTGGACCGCGCTGCTGGTCGGCGGCGGGCTGGCGCTGCTCGCGCTCGCCGTGTTCGTCGAGTCCCGTACCGAGGAGCCGATCATCCCGCTGGGCATCTTCCGCAACCGCACCGTCAGCCTCACCACTGTGGCCAGCATCCTCGTGGGTGTGGCGATGTTCGGCGGCACGGTGTTCCTGTCGCAGTACTTCCAGACCTCGCTGGGCAAGTCGCCGACGGTGGCCGGCCTGATGAGCCTGCCCATGGTGCTCGGCCTGCTGGTCTCCTCGACAGTGGCGGGCCAGCTCATCACCAAGTACGGCCGCTGGAAGATGTTCCTGGTAGCGGGTGCCGCGGTGATGACCGTCGGCATGCTGCTGCTGAGCACCATCGACGCGAACACGAGCGTGCCGGTGCTGTCGCTGCACATGGCGGTGCTGGGCGTCGGCGTGGGCATGCTCCTGCAGAACCTGGTGCTGGCTGCGCAGAACGACGTGCCGGCCGCCGAACTCGGCGCGGCCACCTCGGTGCTGACGTTCTTCCGCAGCATGGGCGGCGCGGTCGGCGTCAGCGCGCTCGGTGCCGTCCTGGCGAACCGGGTGACCTCGCTGACCGTCGAGCGGCTGGGGCCGGTCGCGGCCGGCGGCGGGTCGGCCGAGGTGCCGGACCTGTCCGCCCTGCCGGAGCCGGTGCTGCGGATCGTGCAGGACGTCTACGGCACCGCCACGTCGGAGATGTTCCTCATCGGCGCGCCCTTCGCCCTGCTCGCCCTGATCGTGGTGCTGTTCATCAAGGAGAAGCCGTTGAACACGCTCAGCGGCGACGAGCGCCGGGCCCGCGAGGAGGCGGCGGCCGCCGCCGGCACGCACTGAGGCGTCCGAGCGGGCGTGGGGCCGCCCCCGGGATCACCGGGGGCGGCCCCTTGGTGCGTACGGTCAGCGTCGGGTGCGGTCGTTGATCTCGGTGCCGGATTCGCCGGGCATGGCGCCGATCGCCTCCTCGGCGGCGCGTCCGCCGGTGCTCTCGTCGCCCTGCGTCAGCGAGCTGCGGGGCAGCCCGGCCAGGTGCGCCGGGTCCTCGATCGGCTGGGGCGGCCACTGGTCCTGCGTACCGTTCGTCACCCCGGCGCGGCGTAGCGCCTCGACCAGTTGGTCCGGCGACAGGCGGTCGACCTCCTGTATCCCGGCCCCGCGCGCAATCGCCTGCAGTGTCTTCAGGTCTTCGCTCACGAATGTCTCGGCCATGCCCGAGCCTTCCCGGCGCTCAAGACAAGGAAACCCGGCCTGCCGCCCTCACTCGTCGACCACGAAGTAGCGTCGGGCAAAACGGACATCGGGCACCGCCCACTTCATGATCGACCCGAATGGGAGGTCTGGTCAGCGGCGGGCGGGTTTACGGTCGGGGCGAGGGCGGCCGCGCTCGGGGTCGACGCCCACCTGCACGGCGAACGCCGGGTCCACGGCCAGCAGCGGCCGAGGGCCGAACAGCGCCATGCCGGTCAGCAGCGTGTCGGTGTCCCGGCCCTGCCAACTCGGGCGGCGCTCCGGGTCGAGGTCGGCGTGCTCGCGGCGCAGCTCTCGCAGCAGCCGGCGGGCGGCGGCGCCGGTCTCCGGCACCTCGGTCAGCCACCAGCCACCGAGCGCGGTGGCCAGGCAGCACAGCAGCAGCCCGGCGACCGAGGCCGGGCCGCCCGCGGAGCGCCCTTCGACCGCGCTGTCCACCAGCCGGGTCAGGCCGACCGCGGCAACCGCGAACAGCGGCACCGTACCCAGCGCGATCCGCCGCCGCTGCGCGCGGGTGAGCAGCCAGCCGTCGCGGACCAGCCGCCCGACCGTACGGCGCAGCGCCCGGCCGACGTCCGGGTCGGCGAGCACGGCCGCCCAGGTCTGCGGGCGGCGCAGCGCGGAGTGCAGGGCGCGCACCAGCGCGGGCGAACCGGCCGGGGGCCGCCCCTGCGCCTGCAGGGTGGCGAGTTCACCGACCTCGACCCCGTCGGCGCGGCGCAGCGCCGCCACTCCGACCTGGCAGGCCAGCAGCGCCCGGTCGGTCAGGTACGCCAACTCGACCCGGTCGGGCGTCGCGCCCCGGGTACGGCGGCCGGTCAATTCGCGTACCGCGAGGGCGATCACGACCGCCACGGCGACCGCGCCGAGGTAGTCGAGGAGGAAGATCGGCCCGCTGACTCCCCAGAGCATGGCGGCAAGTATCTCAGGCGCCGCGGCGTACCTCGATGTCCCAGATCTGGGGCCACGGACGCCGCGGGTCCCGGGCGGGTGTCGCCGGTGCGCAGCATGATGGACGGAAACCGTTAGCCGATGGGCCGGGCTGCGGCTAGCGTGCCTCACGATGTGGATCCGTGACTATGCCGACGCCGACTGGGACAAGGTCTGGCCGATCGTCTCCGACGTCCTCACCGCCGCCGACACGTTCGCGTACGACCCGGCATGGACGCCGGAGACGGCGCGCGAGGTGTGGGTGGAGCGCCCGCCGGGGCGTACCTCGGTCGCGGTGGACCACGACGGCGCGGTGCGCGGCACCGCGAAGATGGGCCCGAACCGGCCCGGGCCGGGGTCGCACGTGGCGACGGCGAGCTTCATGGTCGCGGCGGACGCCCGCGGGCGGGGCGTGGGCCGGGCGCTGTGTACGGAGGCGCTGGACTGGGCCCGCCGGCAGGGCTTCGCCGCGATGCAGTTCAACGCCGTGGTGGAGACCAACACGGCGGCGGTGGCGCTGTACCGGCGGCTGGGATTCACCGTGATCGGCACCGTGCCGGAGGCGTTCGCGCACCCGACGGGGAGACTGGTCGGGCTGCACGTCATGCACCGGCGGCTGTGAACGCGATCGGAAGTGACCTGGAGCGTCGCCACCGGGGCGGCGGCGGCCGGAAAACGCCTCGCCGGATCCGGTGGGTTGCTGACAGGCTGCCCGCTATGACCGCTCAAGCCCTCGCCGGTGCGCTCGCCGACGAACGCCGCCGGATCGTGTTCGCCGCGATCGTGCTCGGTGCCCGGGACGTGCCGGCCGTGGTGGCCCGTACCGGGCTGCCCGCCCGCGACGCCGCGGTGACCGTACGCCGTCTCACCGACGCCGGTGTGCTCGCCGACGACGGCGGCGGGCTGCGGGTCGACGCCGAACGGCTGCGCGAGTTCGCCCGGGCCGCGGCGGCGTCCCCGGCGACGCCGGCGGCGAACCCCCGCGAGACGCTCCTGCGCACCTTCCTGCGCGACGGCGTGCTGACCCGGCTGCCCGCGCAGCGGGGACGCCGCCGCGTCCTGCTGGAGCACATCACCGAGCGCAGCTTCGAGCCGGGGCGGCGCTACCCGGAGCGGGAGGTGGACGACGTGCTGCGCCGGTGGTGCGAGGGCGGCGAGGCCGACCACGTGACGCTGCGCCGCTACCTGATCGACGACATGCTGCTCACCCGCGAGCAGGGCGTCTACTGGCGGACCGGCCCGTGAGCGGCTGGAGCACGCAGGTCGTGCGCCCGGATGAGCCGGACGCGACGCTGATGCTGCGCGAGTACATGGCCGAGATGGTGCGCCGCTGGTACGCCCGCCCGGAGCAGCCCGGTGAGGTGGACGCCGCGCTGGCTGAGGACCCGAGCGACGGCCTGGCCCCGCCGACCGGGTTGCTGGTGCTGGCCCGCCGCGACGGACGGGTCGCCGGGTGCGCCGGGCTGAGGTGGGAGCCGGGCTGGGCCGAGATGACCCGGGTGTACGTGCGCCCGGAGCACCGGGGCGCCGGCGGCGGCGCGGTGCTGATCGACGCGATCGAGGCGTACGCGGTCGCCGGTGGAGCGGCGCGGATCCGGCTGGACACCCGCTCGGACCTGGTCGAGGCGCGCGCCCTGTACGCCCGGCTCGGCTACCGGGAGATCCCTGCTTTCAACAACGGCCCGTACGCGCAGCACTGGTTCGAGAAGACGCTTCCGAGCCGAGTTGACGACACGGCGGAGGCGCGCTAAAACAGAACCAGGAACTTGAGTCACCCGGACTCAACCTAAGACCTTGGGTCAGGAGAACCGAGGAGGCAAGAGCCATGTTGATGCGTACCGATCCGTTCCGCGAGATCGACCGGATCGCCGAGCAGTTCTTCGGCACCACCGCCCGGCCCGCCGTGATGCACCTGGACGCCTACCGCGACGGTGACCACTTCTACGCCGCCTTCGACCTGCCCGGCGTGGACCCGGACAGCATCGACTGCACCGTCGAGCGCAACGTGCTGACCGTCCGCGCCGAGCGACGCCGCCCCACCGGGGAGAACGTCGAACTGGTCGCCGCCGAGCGGCCGATGGGCACGTTCACCCGGCAGCTGTTCCTGGGCGACACGCTCGACACCGACCGGCTGGAGGCCGGCTACGACAACGGGGTGCTGACGCTGCGCATCCCGATCGCCGAGCGCGCCAAGCCCCGCCGGATCGCGGTCGCCACACCCGCCGAGGGCAACGGCCGCCGTCAGCTCACCACCGTCTGAGCACGTCACGCCGACGCGGGGGAGGCCGGAGCACCGGCCGACCCCGCCTCGCCGTAGAGCCGGGTCAGCGCGTGCGCGGTCGCGGTGAACCGGTCGCGCAGCGCCGCCGGGGCGAGCACCTCCACCTCGGCACCGAGCTTCAGGAATTCGGTGTGGGCGTGCCGGACCGACTCGATCGGCACAGTGGTCTCCAGCCATCCGTCCGGGCCGGGCTCACCGGCCGCGGCCCGGGCGGCCCGGCTCATCTCCGGCGGGAACACGTACGGCATGAACTCCAGCGCTGCCACGGTGAGCCGGATGCGGGCCTGGTCACGGTAGACGTCGCGTTCGTAGCGGGCGGTCCACTCCCGCCAGTACGCGGCCAGGTCGAAGTCGTCGGGCCGCGTGTACGGCTCGTCGGTGACCTCGGCGTCGAGCACCGCGCCGACCCGGTAGGTGCGTACCTGCTCCTCGCAGCGGCCCACCAGATACCAGCGGCCCGCCTTGAGCACCACGCCCAGCGGGGCGACCAGCCGGGTCACCTCCCGGGGCGCCCGCCAACGCCGGTACCGCAGCCGCACGAGCCGGTCCCGCCAGACCGCGCCGGCCAGCGCCTCCAGGTGCGGGGTGGCTTCCGGGCGCCGGAACCAGCCGGGGGCGTCCAGATGGAACCGCTGCCGGATCCGGCCGCTGCGGTCGGCCAGCTCACCGGGGAGCGCGGCACGCACCTTCAGCTCGGCGGCGGCCACCACCGACGCGAGGCCCAGTTCGGCGGCCGGGCCGGGCAGGCCGGCGAGGAACAGCGCCTCGACCTCCGGGCCGGTCATCCCGGTCAGCCGCGTCCGGTAGCCCTCCAGCAGCCGGTAGCCGCCGGCCGGCCCCCGGTCGGCGTACACCGGGACACCCGCGGCGCCGAGCGACTCGACGTCGCGGTAGACGGTCCGCACCGACACCTCCAGGGCGTCGGCGAGCTCGTGGGCGGTCATCCTCCCCCTGGTTTGTAGGAGCAACAGCAGGGAGACCAGCCGGCTGGCACGCACCCGGTGACGGTAACCCGGATCCGCGACAGCGCGCCTCGTCGCGAAACCCCGCGCTTACTGAGAGCCTTTCTCACATGCTTCGCCCCGAGGTGCTGCCCCGCGCCCGCCCCGCACTGCCCGCCGGTCCGGCCGACATCACCGAGGCGTGGCTACGCAACCGGCGGCTGTCCGAGCACACCCGCGACGCGTACCGCCGCGACGTCACCGGCTGGCTGAGCTGGTGCGCCGAGCACGCCGTCGACCCGCTGCGGGCCACCTTCCTCGACGTCAACGCCTACGGCCGCGAACTGGAGTCCACGCCCCGCGGCCCGGCGGGACGCCCGCTCACCCCGGCCACCGTCGCGCGCCGGCTGTCCGCGCTGTCGAGCTGGTACGACTTCCTGGTCAAGCTGGGCGCGGTTCCGGCCAACCCGGTGTCGGCGGCGGACCGGCCGCGCGTGGACCGGGACCACTCCGCCACCGTCGGCCTGACCCCCGAGGAGGTCGACGCGCTGATCGCCGCCGCCGAGGCCGACACCGGCCCGGCCGCAGCGCGCAACCGGGCCGCCGTCGCGCTGCTGGCCGACCTGGGGTTGCGGGTGGGGGAACTGGTCGCGCTGGACGTGTCCGACCTGGGCACCGAGCGCGGTCACCGCAGCGTCCGCTTCGTCGGCAAGGGCGGCAAGGTACGCCGGCGCGCGCTCACCCCGGGCACCGCGTACGCCGTCGACGCCTACCTGGCCGTACGGGCCGCCGCGCAGGGTGTCACGGTGCCGGAGCTGACCGGTCCGCTGCTGGTCACCGCCACCGGCGGTCGGTTGGACCGGCACGCCGTGTTCCGGCTGGTACGCCGCCTCGCGCAGCGCGCCGGGATCGCCGCGTGGGCGAAGCTGTCCCCGCACTCGCTGCGGCACGCGTTCGCCACCACGGCCCGCTCCGAGGGGGTGCCGCTGGAGGACGTGCAGGACGCGATGGGGCACGCCGATCCGCGTACCACCCGCCGCTACGACCGCGACCGGCACAACCTGGACCGCGACCCGGCGTACACGATCTGGACCGCTCGGGCCCGCCGCCGCGGCTGATCCGTCGTACCCGCGCCGTAGGGTGCCCGGGTGCGACACGGACTGGAGATCGCCTGCGGTGGCGGCACGCTGACGGTGGCCGAGCTGGTGGCGCTCGGTGAGCTGGCCGAGCGGGCCGGCTGGGACGGGGTGTTCCTGGAGGACTACCTCGTGCACCACGCCGGGGACGACCCGCCCACCTGGGATCCCTGGCTGGTGCTGGCCGCGGTGGCCGGGCGCACCGGGCGGGTGCGGCTGGGCACCACTGTCACCGCGCTGCCTCGACGTCGTCCGGCGAAGCTGGCGCGGGAGGTGCTCACCCTCGACCATCTCTCCGGCGGCCGGGCCGGCGTCGCGGTCGGGGTCGGCGACCCCGCCGACCGGGGCCTGGCCGCGTTCGGCGAGCCGACCGACCTCAAGACCCGCGCCGCGATGCTCGACGAGGGCCTCGACCTGCTGGTCGGGCTGCTCGGCGGCGAACCGGTCACGCACCACGGCGTCCACTACCGGGCCGAGGGCGTGGCGCTGCGTCCCCCGCCTGTGCAGTCGCCCCGGGTGCCGGTCTGGGTGGGCGGCAGCACCCAGGCGAAGGCGGTGCTGCGGCGCGCCGCCCGGGCGGACGGGATCGTGCCCTACAAGCTGACCGACACCGACGGCTGGTCGGACTTCACGCCCGACGAGGTGGCCGGCCTGGTCGCCGCGCTGCCGGCCCGCCGTGCGGACGGCCAGCCGTTCGACGTGGCCGTCGGCGGCCGGCGGCGCCGTCCCGACGAGCGTGCCGAGCGGGCCTACCTGGCTCAGCTCGCGCAGGCGGGGGCCACGTGGTGGCTGGAGTACGTCCCGGCGGGTGATCCGGCCGCGATGCGGGCCGCGGTGCTCCGCGGCCCGCTGCGCTGACCGGTCAGCCCTGCGGACGGGGGCAGAGGCAGAACGGCTGGCCGATCGGGTCGAGCAGCACGGTCCACCGCTCGCCGCCGGGCTGGAAGTCCGGCCGGGTCGCGCCGGCCGCCACCAGGTCCTTCTCCGCGACCGTCACGTCGTCGACGTAGAGGTCCAGGTGGTAGCGCTTGCTGCCGCTGTCGTCCGGCCAGGCCGGTGGCGCGTACCCGGGCACCAGGCCGAAGCCGATCGACGTGCCGTCCTTGGTGATCATGGCGTACTCGGCCTCGCTGTGGGTGATCTCCCAGCCGAGCGCGTGGGCGTAGAAGGTGGCGTGCGCGGCCGGGTCGGAGCTGTCCAGGCTGATCATGGCGATGTCGGCGTGAGTTGTCATGTCGGCAGTCTGCCGCCGGTGCCTGCCACCTCCTGTCAGGTACAGCCGCGCGTCGTAACCGGCTGCGCGTCGGCCTCCGGTTGCCTACCGTCGACGGTGATGGGCAGGCAGCGGCAGTGGCAGCACCCGGCCCGGCGTCGCCGGCCGCTACGCGCGGGCGTGCTGATCGCCGGTCTCGGCGTGGGCACCTGCCTGATCGGGGTGGCCGGTCTGGCGGTGTGGAACGCGCAGGTCGTGTTCCAGGCCGACGGGCCGGTGCGGGAGACCGCCGACGGGTTCTTCCGCGACGTCGCGTCCGGGGACACCGACGCCGCGTACGAGCGGCTGTGCGCCGAGGCCCGAGGTAAGTGGAGCAAGACCGGCTTCGCGAGCTGGGTGCGGACCCCGCCGCAGGTCAGCGGCTACGAGATCGTCGACGTGTCGGTGGCGACCCGGTCCGGCCGGGCGCGCGGGACGGTGGTCGTGCGGATCAACCGTGACGGCGGCGGCAGCGAGGAACGTGAGCTGCCGGTGGTGCCGGAGGGCGACGGCTGGCGGGTTTGCGGAGATCCGTTCTGAGGCTCAGGCGCGCGGGCCGAGGTCGCCGGAGCGGTAGTGGCGGCGGCACAGCACCTGGTAGCGCACGTCGGCGGTGTCGACGGTGTCACCGATGACGACCTGGGCGCCCTCGCGGACCACCCGGCCGCCCACCACGCGGGCGTTGAGCAGCCCTTCCCTGCCGCACCAGCACAGCACCTCGATCTGGATGCGGGCCACCTCGTCGGCCAGCTCGAACAGCCGCTGCGCGGCCGGGAACAGGCAGGAGCGGAAGTCGGTGGCCAGGCCGAAGGCGAAGACGTCGACGTCGAACCGGTCGACCAGCTCGGCCATCTGCTCGATGTGTTCGAGGTTGTAGAACGACGCCTCGTCGCAGATCAGGTAGTCCACGCGTACCCCCTCGGCCCACGCGTCGCTGACCAGGACGCGTAGGTCGAGGTCGTCGGTGACCTCGACGGCCTCGTGGGCCAGGCCGATGCGGGTGGTGACCTGCGGGCCGAGCGAGCGGTCGATGCGGGTGGTGACCAGGCCGCGGCGGCCCTGCCGGGCGTGGTTGTGGTTCATCTGCAACGCCATGGTGGACTTGCCGCAGTCCATCGGCCCCCAGAAGAACTTCAACGCGGCGGCGTGCAGCGGCCGGCCGTCGACGCCGCGCGCGGCGGCGCAGCCGGCGGCTCGGTCGTCGCCGGGCCCCGGCAGGGGGCGGGCCAGGCAGGTCGGGGCGGCGTCGTCGGTCACGTCGGGGCAGCCTAGTCCATCGACGCCGCCGGATCGGGCCCGCGATGATCCGCAGGTCGGGGCGCGGCGGGTCAGAGCACCCGGGGCGGGGTGTTGCCGGCGGCGATGATGGCCCGGCGCATGGGCACGGCGGCCAGTAGCGCGAAACCGACCACGAAGAAGATCAGCAGCGACACCAGACCCACCCGGTACGACGAGGTCAGCTGGAACACCAGGCCGAACGCCAGCGGGCCGAGCCAGCTGGTGCCCTTGTCGCTGATCTCGTAGAAGCCGTAGTACTCGCCCTCCTTGCCGGCCGGGATGAGCTGGCTGAACAGCGACCGGCTCAGCGCCTGGCTGCCGCCGAGCACCAGGCCGATGCAACCGCCGAGGATCATGAACGGTACGGGCGCCTCGGCGGGCAGCCGGAACGCGGCGATGATCACACCGGTCCAGAGCACCAGCGACAGCAGCACGGTCTTCCAGGCGCCGATGCGCTTGGCGAGCGCGCCGAGGGCCAGCGCGCCGCCGAAGGCGAGGAACTGCACCAGCAGGATGGTCACGATCAGGGTGCTCTGCTCCAGCCGCAGCTCCTCGGTGCCGTACTGGCTGGCGAGGGTGATGACGGTCTGGATGCCGTCGTTGAAGACCAGGAACGCGAGCAGGAAGTACAGCGTCAGCGGGTACTTCTTGATCTCCCGCAGGGTGTGCCCGAGCTGACGGAACCCGTCGGTCAGCACGTTGGCGCCGCTGCCGTCCCGGCGGGCCGCCTCGGTCGGATGCTCGCGCAGCCAGCGCAGCGGCACCAGGGTGAACGCCGCCCACCACACGCCGGCCGACACGATCGACCAGCGGGCCAGGTCCAGCGTGCGCTGGGCGTTGCCCTCCTCGCTGAGCATGGTGACCGCGACCAGGTTCAGCGCGAGCAGCAGTCCGCCGCCGAGGTATCCGATGGCCCAGCCGCGGCTGGAGATGCCGTCGCGCTCGTCCGGGCCGCCCAGTTGCGGCAGGAACGAGTTGTAGACGACGACGGCGGCGCCGAAGGAGATGTTCGCGATCAGGAACAGCGCGCCGCCGAGCAGGTAGCGCTCGCCGGTGACGAACGCGAACGCGATGGTCGCGGCGGCGCCGGTGAATGCCGCGGCGGCGAGCAGCCGCTTCTTGTGCGCCGACCGGTCGGCGATCGCGCCGACCACCGGGAGCACGAACACGGTGAGGAAGACCGACAGCGAGATCAGGTACGGGTAGAACGAGCCGGCGGCGACCTTGATGCCCAGCGGGTACACCGCGCCGTCGCAGGTGTCCGCGCCCAGTTCACAGCCGGCGGCGAGTTCGGTGACGGTGGTGAGGAACGGCCCGAGGAAGACCGTGATGACTGTGGTCTGGAACGCGGAGTTCGCCCAGTCGTAGAAGTACCAGCCGGTGCGCTCGCGGCGGGTGCTGCCCGGTCCGGCGGGGTCGGCGACGGCGGGGGTGACCGTATCGGCCATCGGGGGTCGTCCTCGGGGGGTCAGGCGGCCCAGTGGCCGCGGCTGCGGTAGACGTCGCGGAGCACGCCGACGTGATCGGTCATGATGCCATCCACACCAAGATCAAGTAAGTGGTGCATCTGGGCAGGTTCGTCGATCGTCCAGACGTGCACCTGCAACCCGATCCGGTGGCAGTACGCGAGGAACCGCTTGTCGACCACCGGCAGCCGCCCGAAGGAGACGGGCACCTGCGCGGCCACCACGGACGGGGGCAGCCGCACCGGCCTTCCGTGCAGCGAGGCCAGCCGCAGCCGGGTCACCCCGCGCATGCCGAGGCCGGTGGCGACCTCCGGCCCGGCCAGCGCCCGCAGCCGGGTCAGCCGGGCGTCGCTGAACGAGGCGAGCAGCACCCGGTCGCGCGCGCCGACCCGGGCGACCGTGGCGACAGTGGGTTCCACGCCGCCGTCGGCCTTCACGTCGATGTTGAACCGCACCTGCGGCCAGGCGTCGAGCACCTCGTCCAGGCGGGGCACCAGGGTGGCCCCGCCGACGCGTACCGACGACAGGTCGGCCCAGCGCAGATCCGCGATGCGGCCCGGTTCGCCGGTCACCCGGCGCAGCGTCGGGTCGTGGAAGACCACGGGTACGCCGTCGGCGGTGGCGTGCACGTCGGTCTCCACGTACCGGTAGCCCAGGGCGACGGCACGGGCGAACGCGGCGGCGGTGTTCTCGTCGCCGTCGGCCGCGCCGCCGCGGTGGGCGAACGCCAGCGGCGCGGGCGCGTCGAGGTAGCCGTGACGGGGCTGCACGCGGGCAGTATGCCCGGCGTGGATGGCGCACACATGGCCGGGCGGGGAAATTACCTATCCTTCCCCAACTCGGCTAGCATAGGGTGCGATGAGTAATGACATGTACTCGGTGGAGCAGGTTGCGGACCTGCTCGGCCTGCACGTGCGCACCGTGCGCGGCTACATCCGATCCGGGCGGCTGCGGGCCACCCGGATCGGCAAGCAGTACCGGATCGCCCGCACGGACCTGGACGCGCTGACCGGCCGGCCGGCGCGGGCGGCGGGGGCGGAGGTGTCCAGCGTCGTCCGCCTCGACGGCGTCGACCGGGCCGCCGCCGACCGGCTCGCCACGCTGGTGCTGGCCGGCGTGAACACCCACCACGACCCGGACCGTCCAGTGCGGGTGCAGACGGTCCACGACGAGGAGCGGTACCGCATGACGATCGTGATCCTGGGCGACCTCACCGACACCGCGGACCTGTTGCGCCTGCTCGACGGGGTGCTCGACGGCGGCAACGGCCTGCTCGGCGGCGGGGAGCGCGGCCGTGGCTGACCTGATGCAGGAGCGCGCCGGCGTGCAGGTGCTGGTCTGCGACCCGGACGGCCCGCCGATCGCCACCGAACGCGACGCGTTGGACCTGATCGGCGCGGCGTTCCTCGGCGCGACGGTGGTCGCGGTGCCGGCCGCCCGGCTCGATCCCGGCTTCTTCACCCTGGGCACCCGCTTCGCCGGTGACGTGATGCAGAAGTTCGTCAACTACCGGCTGCGCCTGGCGATCGTCGGTGACATCTCCGCCCACCTGTCGCGCAGCGGCGCGTTGCGCGCGCTGGTGGCCGAGTCGAACCGGCACGACCAGGTGTGGTTCGTACCGGACCTGGACGCGCTCGACGAGCGCCTGCGCGCCACCACCTGACCCGGGTCAGCCCGGCCGGCCGCTGGGTCCGACGCCCGCGTCCCGGGCTCCGGGCGGGGGGTACGGCCGTTCCGCGAGCAGCCGGGCCAGGTGGGCGCTGTTGAGTGCCAGCGCGGCGGTGGTGCGGCCGGTCGTGTCGGGTTTGGGGCGGGCGTCGACGTAGTCGGTCTTGTGCAGCGCCTCCCCGACCCAGTAGGTGGCCCCGGCGGCCGGGCAGGTGAACCCCACCTCGTTGAGGGCCTGCTGCACCTCGGCGATGGTGTGGTGTGCGCCGTCCTCGTTGCCGACCACGGCCACCCCGCCGACCTTGCCGTAGGTGCGCAGGCGGCCCTGGTCGTCGGTCTCGGACAGTTCGGCGTCCAACCGTTCGAGGACCATCTTGGTCACCGACGAGGGCTGACCGAGCCAGATCGGCGTGGCGATGATCAGGATATGGGCGGCGAGCAGCTTGGCGCGGATCGCGGGCCAGCCGTCGCCGTCGCCCTCGTCGACGGAGACCCCGAAGCGCACGTCGTGGTCGACCACCCGGACGATCTCGCCGTCGACGCCCTGATCGGCGAGCGCGTCGAGCACCTCCTGACCGAGCACCTGTGAGCTGGACGTCGCCGGGGAGCGCTTCAGGGTGCAGTTGAGAACCAGTGCTCGAACAGCGGTCATGACCGGGTCCTCTCCGCGTACGGGATGCGCCTTGATACCCGCCACCGCGGCCGGGATGCGTCAGCCGGTGCGGTGGCGGCGGTGGGCGCGGGTGGTCTCGACCGGCCGGCCCGGGTCGACGTGGCGCGGCAGGTCCGGCTCGTCGGGGCGCAGCGCCATCAGGTCGTCGGTGATCGCGTCGATGATCCGGTCGGTGGCCTGCCGGGCCGCGCCGGGGGAGTCCGACCGCAGGTCGTCCAGCGGCACCGGGGCGCCGAAGTGCACCCGGATGGCAGGCCGGCGGACGATCGCCCGGGCCACCGCGCGCAGCATCCCCTCGGGCGCCCGGTAGGGCAGCACCTCGTGCGAGCCCCACTGCGCGACCGGCACGACCGCGGCGCCGCCTGCGAACGCGAGCCGGGCGGCGCCGGTCTTGCCGCGCTCGGGCCACATGCCCGGGTCGAGTCCGATGCGCCCCTCCGGGTAGACCAGCACCACCGAGCCGCCGGCGACGGCCCGGGCCGCGACCCCCAGGGAGCGGTGCACCGCGGCGGTGCCCCGGTCGACGCGGATGTGCCCGGCGCGGCGCATCAGCGCCCCGAGCACCGGGGTGCGGAAAAGTCCGCCGGTGGCCATGATCCGGGGCGCGACGCGCCGGACCCGGCAGGCGGCGGCGAGGACCACCGGGTCGAACGGGCTGATGTGGTTGGCGGCCAGGACCAGCGGGCCGTGGCGCAGCGCGTCGGGCACGTCGCCGGTGACCTCCAGCCGGCCGACCAGCCCGACGGCGGCCCGGGCAAACGTCTGCGCGCCCCGCCACAGCAGCGGCGCGCGCCAAGGGGTGCTGCTCATCAGTGCTGGATGGTCGCACGGGCCGGGGTGATCCCGGTGCCCGGCACGTGATTCCGGGACCGGCGGGCCCTCCGGCCAGGTGATCAGGGTCATTGGTCCCGGGTCGGGTGGGGCCCTGCGGCCCTGCTGGTTCCGCTACGACGACGAGTAGTATCTACTACGTCTCGTAGTATGCGCAGCTGGGGGTTTACAGGTGGACGCGTTGGACGTCGCCCGCTGGCAGTTCGGTGTCACCACCGTCTACCACTTCTTGTTCGTTCCGTTGACCATCGGCCTGTCCGTGCTGGTGGCGATCCTCCAGACCATGTGGCACCGCACCGGCAACGAGCGGTACCTCAAACTCACGAAGTTCTACGGCAAGTTGTTCCTGATCAACTTCGCGATGGGGGTGGTCACCGGCATCGTGCAGGAATTCCAGTTCGGCATGAACTGGAGCGACTACTCCCGCTTCGTCGGTGACATCTTCGGCGCGCCGCTGGCCATCGAGGCCCTGGTGGCGTTCTTCCTCGAATCCACGTTCATCGGCCTGTGGATCTTCGGCTGGGACCGGCTGCCCAAGCGCCTGCACCTCGCCTCGATCTGGGCCGCCGCGATCGGCACCAACCTGTCGGCGTACTTCATCCTCGCCGCCAACTCGTTCATGCAGAACCCGGTCGGCTTCCGGATCAACCCGGAGAGCGGCCGCGCCGAGCTGACCGACTTCGTCGCCGTGCTCACCAACAAGGTCGCCCTGATCACCTTCCCGCACACGCTGGCCGGCGCGTTCCTGGTCGCCGGGTCGCTGATGGTCACCGTCGGCCTGTGGCACGTGATGCGCAACCGCGACAGCGCCGACACCGGCGCGTACCGCTTCGCGACCAAGCTCGGCTCCTGGGTCGTCCTGGTCTCCTCGGCGCTGGTGGTCCTCACCGGCGACATCCAGGGCAAGATCATGACCGACGTGCAGCCGATGAAGATGGCAGCCGCCGAGGGCCTCTACACCACCGAGAGCCCCGCCTCGTTCTCCGTGCTCACCGTCGGCAGCCTCGACGGCAGCCGCGAGCTGTTCGCCATCAAGATCCCGTACCTGCTGTCGTTCCTCGGCACCGGCGACCCCAACGGCACCGTCCAGGGCATCAACGACCTGCAGGCCCAGTACGCCAGCCAGTACGGCCCCGGCAACTACGCCCCGATCATCCCGGTCACCTACTGGAGCTTCCGCTTCATGATCGCCTTCGGGCTGGCCGCCGCCGCGATCGCGCTGCTGGTGCTCTGGAGCCAGCGCAAGGGCCGCACTCCCACCAGCAAGTGGCTGCTGCGCGCCGGCCTGGTCATGCCCGTGCTGCCGCTGCTGGCCAACTCCTTCGGCTGGATCTTCACCGAGATGGGCCGCCAGCCGTGGATCGTCTTCGGTGAGATGCTCACCCGCGACGGCGTGTCCCGCAGCGTCTCCCTGACCGAGGTGCTCACCTCCTTCACCGCGTTCACGCTCATCTACGCCGTCCTCGCGGTGGTCGAGTTCAAGCTGCTGGTCCGCTACGCCCGCGCCGGCGTCCCGGACGTCACCCCGCAGACCGACGACGACGACACCGACGACGCCGAACGCCCGCTGGCGTTCGCCTACTGACACCCCGGAGCCCAACCGTGGAACTGACGACCGTCTGGTTTCTCCTCGTGGCCGTGCTCTTCACCGGCTACTTCATCCTCGAAGGCTTCGACTTCGGCGTCGGGATGCTGCTGCCGGTGCTCGGCCGCGACGACCGGCAGCGCCGCGTCCTGATCAACACCATCGGCCCGGTCTGGGACGGCAACGAGGTGTGGCTGATCACCGCCGGCGGCGCCATGTTCGCCGCCTTCCCCGAGTGGTACGCCACCCTGTTCTCCGGCTTCTACCTGCCGCTGCTGCTGATCCTGCTGGCCCTGATCGCCCGCGGCGTCGCCTTCGAGTACCGCCACAAGCGGTCCGAGGCGTCCTGGAAGCGCCGCTGGGACCAGGCCATCTTCTGGGGCTCGGCGATCCCGGCCGTGCTCTGGGGCGTGGCGTTCGCCAACATCTTCCGCGGCGTCCCCCTGGACGCCGACCACGAGTACGTCGGCGGCCTGTTCAACCTGCTCAACCCGTACGCGCTGCTCGGCGGCCTGACCACGCTGGGGCTGTTCCTCACCCACGGCGCGGTGTTCCTGGCCCTCAAGACCACCGGCGACATCCGCGAGCGCGCCGGCGCCCTCGCGGTCAAGCTCGGCGTCGGCACCGCGGTGGCCGCCGTGGCGTTCCTGAGCTGGACGCTGACCATCCGCTCCAGCGCCGCCGCCGTCGTTTTCGCCGTCGGCGCCGCGCTCGCCCTGCTCGGCGGTCTGGCCGCCGCCAAGGTACGCCGGGAGGGCTGGGCGTTCACCGGCACCGCCGTGGCGATCGCCCTGGCCGTGGCGACACTGTTCGCCGCGCTGTTCCCGAACGTGATGCCGTCCACCCTCGACGCGGCCGGCACGCTCACCGCCACCAACGCGGCGTCCACCCCGTACACCCTGAAGATCATGACCTGGGTGGCAGTGGTGTTCACTCCGATCGTGCTGGCCTACCAGGGTTGGACGTACTGGGTGTTCCGCCGCCGAATCGGGGTACATAACATTCCGCAACACTGATCGACCTGTGGGCGCAGGGGTGACGCGGGGCCGGTGCGAGGGGGTCGCACCGGCCCCGCGGGACGTTCCGGGCTCAGCGCGCCTCGCGCAACTCCGCCAGCCGCGCCTCGATCTCGGCCAGCTCGGCGCGCAGCTTCTCCGCCTGCTGTTCCGCCTCGGCCCGCTCGGCCGCCATGATCTGCTCCACCGCCTCCTGCACCCCTGGCACGTCCACCAGCGCCACCATCCGCAGCGCCTCGGCCGGCTTCACCACGTACGGCCGGGCCAGCGCCTTCGTGCCCTGCTGCGCGGCCACCGTCCACTCGCCCTCGGCGTAGGCCAGCGTCACGGTCAGCCCGGCCGGGGTCTTCGGCTTGGCGGCCTTCGCCGCCCGCTTCGCCGGCTTCGGCTCCGGCTGCGGCTGCTCGGCCTTCGGCTCCTCCCGGCGCGGCGCCGGCACCCGCGGCGTGTCGAGCACGAACGCGGGCTCCGGCGCGGCCGGCGGCTGCTCCGGCTCCGGCTTCGGCTCGGCGGCCGGACGCCGCCCGCCGCCCTTGGGGGCGATCGCCACGTCGGCGGGGGAGAACGGCAGCTCGTCGCGGCCGAACCGGACCACCACGAACTCCTCCGACGCCTCCGGGTCGGTCAGCTCCACCACCTGCCCGAGCTGCCCGGCGATCTGCCCGGCCGTCTCGGTGAACACCACCCGGGGCTTGCGGCCCGCGGCCAGCGCCTCCCGGATTCCCTGAACCTCGTCAGTGGACAAACCCTGACCCGCCATCACGCCCTCTTCCGTACACCTGTTTGACGCAGCCTTGATACCAGCCGGCTGCGACACCACGAAGATCAGCCCCCGAGGGCCCGCAATGCCGCGTCGGCGTGCTCGTTCATGCTCAGCTCACTGTGCACCACTGCGAGCACCCGCCGGTCCGTGCCGATGACGAACGTCATCCGCCGCGTGCTCAACGCGCCCAGCGGCAGCCGCCGCCGCACCCCGAACGCCCGCGCCACGGTGCCGTCGACGTCGGACAGCAGCGGATAGTCGAACCCGTGCTTGCGGGAGAACTCCGCCTGCCGCTCCACCGGGTCCCGGCTGATCCCCACCCGAGACGCGCCCACCGCCGCGAACTCCGCCGCCAGGTCCCGGAAGTGGCAGCTCTGCGCCGTGCAGCCCCGCGTCATCGCCGCCGGATAGAAGAACAGCACCACCGGCCCGGCGGCCAGGAACTCCGACAGCCGCCGCGGCGTGCCCGTCTCGTCCGGCAGCGTGAAATCCTCGACCAGGTCACCGACACCCATCGCGTCACTCATGACGCGAGGATATGTAGACATCGGCGATCCCGCTCCGTCGTACCCGGCGAGCGGCGGAGAGGCACCGCCGCACGACGCGAAGGACCGACAGTGAAGTACGTGATCATGATTCATTCCAACCCGGAGCCGTGGGGTCACCCCACCTCCGACTACCTCGCCGCCCACCAGGAGCTGCCCGCCGAGGTACGCGACCGGCTCAACGCCGACTTCGAGCAGGTGCTGACCGAGCTGCACGCCAACGGAGAGCTGGTCGTCGGTGAGGCGCTCGCCGACCCCGGCACCGCACAGCTGTACCGGTGGAGCGACGGCGCGCCACTGGTGACCGACGGCCCGTACTCCGAGGCCAAGGAACATCTCGCTGGTTTCTTCCTCATCGACGTGCCGGACCAGGCCCGCGCGGAAGCCGTCGCCGCGAAGTTCGCCGGCCCGGGGGAGACCGTCGAACTGCGGCCCCTGATGTGGCCGGGCGGCTCCGATCAGTGATGTGACGCTGGCGGACGTGTGGCGCCGGGAGGCGCCGCACGTCCGCGCCGCGCTGCTGCGCCGCTACGGGCACCCCGACGCCTGCGAGGACGCCCTCCAGGACGCGGCGGAGGCGGCCGCCGCCCGGTGGCCGCTCACCGGCGTGCCCGACGAACCCCGGGCCTGGCTCATCCGGGTCGCCGCGCACCGGCTGATCGACCGGATGCGCGCCGACACCGCCCGCACCCGCCGCGAACGGCTCGACGCCGCCCGGCAACCCGACGCCGGCCGCGTGCCGGCGCTCGACGAGACGCCTGTGACCGGCACCGACGACACGCTGCGCCTGCTGTTCCTGTGCTGTCACCCGGCGCTGAGCCGCCCCTCACAGGTAGCGCTCACCCTGCGCGCGGTGGCCGGCCTGCGCGTGGAGCAGATCGCCGCCGCCTACCTGGTGCCGGCCCGGACCATGACCCAGCGGCTGAGCCGGGCCCGCGCGACGCTACGCGAGGCCGGCGCCCGGTTCACCATGCCACCGCCGGACGCGCTGCCCGACCGGGTGGCCGCCGTGCTCGACGTGTGCCACCTGGTGTTCAGCGAGGGCTACACCCGCACCTCCGGCGACCAGCTCCTGGACGTCGAACTCGCCGAGGAGGCGATCCGGCTCACCCGGCAGGTCCACGCCGCGCTGCCCGACCACCCCGAGGTCACCGGCGCGCTGGCCCTGATGCTGCTCACCCACGCCCGCTCACCCGCCCGCACCGACGCCGCCGGTGACCTCGTGCCGCTCGCTGACCAGGACCGCTGCCGCTGGCGCCGCGACCTCATCGACGAGGGCGTCACACTGCTCGGCCGGGCCCTGCCGCACGGCCCGGTGGGCCGCTACCAGCTCCAGGCGGCCATCGCCGCCGTCCACGCCGAGGCCCCGACCTTCGACGACACCGACTGGCTGCAGATCAGCGTCCTCTACGACATGCTGAGCCGGGTCGCCCCCAGCCCGTTCGTCACCCTCAACCAGGCCGTCGCCGTGGCCATGGCGCACGGCCCCGCCATCGGACTGGCACTGCTCGGCCCGCTGCTGGCCGACCCGGCGATGCGCGGCCACCACCGGCTGCACGCCGTCCGCGCCCACCTGCTGGAGTTGGGCGGCGACCCGGCGGCGGCCGCCGAGCACTACCGCACCGCCGCCCGCCTGACCGGCAGCCTCCCCGAACAGCGCTACCTCAACCGACGGCTCGCGCACCTGCGCCGGCAACATCCCGGGGCGTGACCCGACGACCGCCCCGGCCGCGGCCCGGCGGTTCACCCGCCGCTCACGCATCATCCCTGCCGACGCCCGAACGTGACGCGGGCCGTCACGCCCAGACCGCCGCCACCTCACCGGCCACCGCCGAGGCCTGCGCGAACCCGGCCCGCGCCGACGCCGCGCGCCGCGCGGGATCCAGCACGTTACGCCCGATCGCCGCCCGCGCCGTCCGGTCCGGCGACACCACCGCCACCCGCGCCCCTGCCGACCGCAACGCCGCCACCTGCGCCGACAACCGCGGCATCGGCCCCACCGCGGCGCGCGTCGGCGCCAGCACCACCACCTGCCCGCACCCCGCCGCCAGGTCAGCGTTCACCGGCGAACGGACCCCACCGTCGACGTAGCGGCGGGGACCGATCGTGACCGGCGGCCACACCCCCGGCACCGCGCAACTCGCACCGACCGCGTCGACGAGCGGCACCCCGCTGTCCGCGTCGAACACCACGAACTCACCGGAGACGGCGTCGACAGCGGTGACCAGCAGCCGCCGCGCCGGCCACCGCCCGGACGGCAGCCGAGCCGCGATCACCGCCCGCCGCGACTGCTCCGAAGGGGTACGCGCCGACAACGCCAACGCCCCCAGCCGCGCCCGGGCCCGCACGGCGTCCCGACCCCGCCCACCGGCCCACGCCCACCGCGTCAACACACCCACGCCCAGCCGCGCCGGCACCTCGTCGCGCGGCGGGCGCAACTGGGCCGCGTACAACTCCCGCAGCGGCGTCCCGGAACACACCTGCGCCCCGACCACCGACCCCGCCGACGTGCCCACCACCAGATCGGCCTCGTCCAGCGGCAGCCCTTGCCCGGCCAGCCCGGCCAGCAACCCCAACTCCCAGGCCACACCGGTCACCCCGCCGCCACCCAGCACCAACGCCCGCCCCATGTGACCGTCCTCTCTCCAGCGCGGGGAACGCCCCGCCCACGGTAACGTCACCCGTACCGCCAGGAGGGGAGAAATGCATTGACCTGCATCACCGTCGTCACCGGGGGAGGCCGGGGCATCGGCGCGGCCACCGCCCGCCGGCTCGCCGCCGACGGGCACGACCTGGTGATCGGCTACCGCACCGACCACGACGCCGCCGAGGCGGTGGCCGCCGACGTGCGCGCCGCCGGCCGCCGTGCCGTCACCGTCGCCGCCGACACCACCGACCCCGACCAGGTACGCCGCATCTTCGACGCCGCCGACCGGCTCGGCCCGCTCACCGGCCTGGTCAACAACGCCGGCGTCACCAGCCCGATCGGCCCGTTCACCGACCTGCGCGTCGACGACCTGCGCGAGGTCGTCGACGTCAACCTCATCGGGTACGTCCTGTGCGCCCAGCAGGCCACCCGGCGGCTCACCAGCGGCGGCGCCATCGTCAACGTCTCCTCAGTGGCGGCCACGCTCGGCTCACCCGGCGAGTACATCCACTACGCCGCCGTCAAGGCCGCCACCGACACCCTCACCGTCGGGCTGGCGAAGGAACTCGCGCCGCAAGGGATCCGGGTCAACGCCGTCGCCCCCGGCATCATCCGCACCAGCATCCACGCCCGCTCCGGCGTGCCCGACCGCCCCGACACCGCCGCCGGCCGGATCCCGATGGGCCGAGCCGGGGAACCCGAGGAGGTCGCCGGCGCGATCGCGTACCTGCTCGGCCCGGACGCCTCGTACACCACCGGCGCGGTCCTGCGCGTCGGCGGCGGTCTCTGACCCGGCGGCGGCCCGGGGTTCCCGCCGCGGGCCGCCGCCGCGCGTCCCCTACTGGGTGAACAGCTTCGCCGCCGTGATCACCGTCTGCACCACCCCGTAGCCCAGCAGCACCGACACCACCAGCCACGACACCACCAGGCGAACCTGCTGCCCGCCACCGCTGCGCTCGTTCACGATCCGCTCCTCTCCGTCGCACCCGGTGCTGCCTCGTCCCGCCCGGACGCCGGCTCGTGGTAGCGCTCTGGCACCGGCCGCACCAGCAGGTTCGCCACCAGGCCCACCGCCAGCACGCCGACCATCGTCAACAACGCCGGCCGGTACGCCGCCGCTGTCAACGTGCCCGGCTCGCCCTGCGCGTCGAGGAACCCGTTGACGATCAGCGGGCCGGCCACACCCGCCGCCGACCACGCGGTCAGCAGCCGGCCGTGGATCGCACCCACCTCGAACGTGCCGAACAGGTCCCGCAGGTACGCCGGCATGGTGGCGAACCCGCCGCCGTAGAACGACAGGATCACGCACGCCAACAGCACGAACAACGCCGTCGCGGTCTGCCCCACCAGCGCCAGGAACAGGTACAGCACCATGCCCACACCCAGGTACACCACGTAGATCGGCTTACGGCCGATCACATCCGACGTGGACGACCACACGAACCGGCCCGCCATGTTGAACAGCGACAGCAGCCCCACGAACCCGCCGGCCGCCGCCACCGACACCACCGACGTGCCGTCCTCGCGGAAGAAGTCCTGGATCATCGGGCTGGCCTGCTCCAGGATGCCGATCCCCGCCGTCACGTTGCAGAACAGCACCACCCACAGCAGCCAGAACGACCGCGTCCTGACCGCGTTGGCCGCCGACACGTTGGCGGTCGTCACCAGCGGCTTCTCGGCCACCTGGGCCGGATCGAACCCGGCCGGGCGCCAGCCCGGCGCGGGCACCCGCACGTTGAACACCCCGAACATCATGATCACGAAGTAGCCGACGCCGAGCGTCACGAACAACCACACCAGCGCCGACCCGGACGCCGTGGAACCGCTGTCCGACGGGTCGTAGCCCGAGTCGTAGAACGACAGCAGCTGCCGGGACAGGGGAGAGGCCACCATCGCCCCACCGCCGAACCCCATGATCGCCAGCCCGGTCGCCAGACCCGGCCGATCCGGAAACCACTTGATCAACGTGGAGACGGGGGAGATGTAGCCGATCCCCAGACCGATGCCGCCCAGCACCCCGTACCCCAGGTACAGCAGCCACAGCTGCCCGGTCGCGATGCCCAGCGCCCCGACCAGGAACCCCGCCGCCCAGAAACACGCCGAGACGAACATCGCCTTACGCGGCCCGTTCGCCTCCACCCACGTACCGGCCACCGCGGCCGACAACCCCAGCATCACGATCGCGATGCTGAAGATCACCCCGATCGCCGTCTGACCGGTGTCGAAATGCGCGATCAGGGAGTTCTTGTACACGCTCGTCGCGTACACCTGCCCGATACACAGATGGATCGCCAGCGCCGCCGGAGGAATCAGCCAGCGGCTGTACCCCGGCGGCGCGACGGTGTGCCGACGATCGAGTGCGGAAAGCATCGTTGCTTCCTCCGTCCAGATGGCGAGAACGCCCGGTTCGTACCCCCACCGCACGCAGTGCCCAAACCCGCCCCGCGCCAGACGGTCGAACCCTGAGCCGAACGGTCACCGCCGCAGCCATCCGTCATCACCCCACCACCGCCCGTCACACCCGCCCCGGGATGCAACGATGACCGGGTGAAGATCCTGTCCATCCAGTCGTCGGTCGCCTACGGCCACGTCGGCAACTCCGCCGCCGTGTTCCCACTGCAACGCCTCCGACACGAGGTCTGGCCGGTCCTGACCGTGCACTTCTCCAACCACACCGGCTACGGCGCCTGGCGCGGCCCGCTACTCGCCCCCACCGACGTCGCCGACGTCATCGCCGGAATCGAAGACCGTGGCGTGCTCGGCACCGCCGACGCCGTCCTCTCCGGCTACCAGGGCGACCCCGCCGTCGGCGCCGTCATCCTCGACGCCGTCGCCCGCGTCAAGGCAGCCAACCCGGCCGCCCTCTACTGCTGCGACCCGGTCATGGGCGACGTCGGCCGCGGCATGTTCGTCCGCCCCGGCATCCCCGAATACCTGCGCGACACCGTCGTCCCCCGTGCCGACATCGTCACCCCCAACCAGTTCGAACTGGAATTCCTCGCCGGCCGCACCACCGACACCCTCGACGACCTCCTCGCCGCCGTCGACACCGTCCGCGCCACCGGCCCCCGGCACGTCCTGGTCACCAGCGTCCTGCACGGCGACCTGCCCGCCGGCCACCTGGAAGTCGTCGCCGTCTCCGACGACGGCGCCTGGGCCGTCACCACCCCGCTGCTGCCGATCACCCCCAACGGCGGCGGCGACGTCACCGCCGCCCTCTACCTCGCCCACCTCGCCACCACCGGCTCACCCCGGACCGCGCTGGAACACACCACCAACTCGATCTACGCCGTACTCGAGGCCACCCTCGAAGCCGGCACCCGCGAACTGCAACTCGTCGCCACCCAGGACGCCATCGCCGACCCACCCACCCGCTTCACCGCCCGCCGGCTGCGCTGACCGCCGCTCGGGTGCACCCGCACGGCAGGTGCACCCGGGCGGCGACTCGCCGCTCGAACAGGTGGACGACCCGCCGCCGAACAGCGAAGATGCACGAGTGCCCCCGGTCACCGACGACCCCGCGTTCGCCCAACGCCTACGCGACCTGACCCGGCTACGCCGCGTCCGCGACCGCATCGACCGCGAATACGCCAGACCCCTCGACGTCGAAGCCCTCGCCCGCGGCGAGCACATGTCCGCCGGACACCTCAGCCGCAAGTTCCGCCAGACCTACGGCGAGTCCCCGTACGCGTACCTCATGACCCGCCGCATCGAACGCGCCATGGCCCTGCTGCGCCGCGGCGATCTCAGCGTCACCGACGTCTGCTTCGCCGTCGGCTGCCAGTCCCTCGGCACCTTCAGCACCCGCTTCACCGAACTCGTCGGCGAACCGCCCAGCGCCTACCGCGCCCGCCACGCCCTCGACACCGCCGAACCACCCCCGTGCCTGACCAAACAAGCCACCCGACCGATCAGGAATCGAGAAGCCCGCACCGGCCGGCACCACTAGCGTGACCACCATGACGATCACCATTCACTACGCGTTCCTGCCGCATACCGACGCCGACGCCGCCATCGCCTTCTACCGCGACATCCTCGGCTTCGAACTGCGCAACGACGTCGGCCGCGGCGACACCATGCGCTGGCTCACCGTCGGCCCACCGAACCAGCCCGAGACCGGCATCGTCCTGCACCCACCGGCCGTCGACCCCGGCATCAGCGACGACGAACGCCGCACCATCCTCGAACTCGTCGCCAAGGGCAGCTACGGCGCGCTCACCCTCGCCACCGACGACCTCGACGGCCTGTTCGACCGCCTCCAGGCCAGCGGCGCCGACGTCGTGCAGGAACCCACCGAACAGCCCTACGGCGTACGCGACTGCGCCTTCCGCGACCCCACCGGCAACCTCATCCGCATCAACGAGCGGCGCTGAGCCTGGCGCGAAGCCGACGAGCTGCCCGGCCGCACCCTGATGCGCGACGGCCGCTGGCTCGACTGACACCCGCACCACCGGACGGAGAAACCATGAGCGAGGCCACCACCGGCCCGCACCGCGCCGACAGCCACGACATCATCCGCGTCCACGGCGCCCGCGAGAACAACCTGCGCAACGTCGACGTCGAGATACCCAAACGCCGCCTCACCGCGTTCACCGGCGTCTCCGGCTCCGGCAAGAGCTCACTGGTCTTCGGCACCATCGCCGCCGAGTCCCAACGCCTCATCAACGAGACCTACAGCGCCTTCGTCCAGGGCTTCATGCCCACCCTGTCCCGCCCCGAGGTCGACGTCCTCGAAGGCCTCACCACCGCCATCATCGTCGACCAGGAACGCATGGGCGCCGACCCCCGCTCCACCGTCGGCACCGCCACCGACGTCAACGCCATGCTGCGCATCCTGTTCAGCCGCCTCGGCGACCCCCACATCGGCCCACCGAACGCCTACTCGTTCAACGTCCCCTCCGTACGCGCCGCCGGCGCCATCACCGTCGACCGCGGCCCCGGCAAGACCCAGACCAAGAAGGGCACCTTCAACCGCCTCGGCGGCATGTGCCCCCGCTGCGAGGGCCGCGGCACCGTCACCGACTTCGACCTCACCGTCCTCTACGACGAGAAGCTCTCCCTCAACGAGGGCGCCATCACCATCCCCGGCTACAGCATGGACGGCTGGTACGGCCGCATCTTCCGCTCCAGCGGCCTGTTCGACCCCGACAAGCCCATCCGCGACTACACCAAGCGGGAACTGAACGACCTGCTCCACAAGGAACCCACCAAAATCAAGGTCGACGGCATCAACGTCACCTACACCGGCCTCATCCCCGCCGTCAGCAAGTCGATGCTCGCCAAGGACGTCGACGCCATGCAGCCCCACATCCGCGCCTTCGTCGAACGCGCCATCACGTTCACCACCTGCCCCGACTGCGACGGCACCCGCCTGGCCCCCGAGGCCCGCTCCTCGAAGATCAACGGCATCACCATCGCCGACGCCTGCGCCATGCAGATCAGCGACCTCGCCACCTGGGTACGCGACCTGCACGAACCCTCCGTCGGCCCACTGCTCAAAGCACTGGGGGACACCCTCGACTCCTTCGTCGAGATCGGCCTCGGCTACCTCAGCCTCGACCGCCCCGCCGGCACCCTCTCCGGCGGCGAGGCCCAGCGCACCAAGATGATCCGCCACCTCGGCTCGTCCCTCACCGACGTCACCTACGTCTTCGACGAACCCACCATCGGCCTGCACCCCCACGACATCGCCCGCATGAACAACCTCCTGCGGCAACTGCGCGACAAGGGCAACACCGTCCTCGTCGTCGAACACAAACCCGAGACCATCGCCATCGCCGACCACGTCGTCGACCTCGGCCCCGGCGCCGGCACCCACGGCGGCACCATCTGCTACGAAGGCACAGTCGCCGGCCTGCGCGCCAGCGACACCACCACCGGCCGCCACCTCGACGACCGCGCCACCCTCAAGACCGCTGTGCGTACGCCCACCGGCGCCCTGCCCATCCGCGGCGCCCGCACCCACAACCTGCGCGACGTCGACGTCGACATCCCGCTCGGCGTCCTGGTCGTGGTCACCGGCGTCGCCGGCTCCGGCAAGAGCAGCCTCATCCACGGCTCACTCGCCAAACGCGACGACGTCGTCTCCGTCGACCAGACCGCCATCCGCGGCTCCCGCCGCAGCAACCCGGCCACCTACACCGGCCTGCTCGACCCCATCCGCAAAGCCTTCGCCAAGGCCAACGGCGTCAAACCCGCCCTGTTCAGCGCCAACTCCGAAGGCGCCTGCCCGACCTGCAACGGCGCCGGCGTCATCTACACCGACCTCGGCATGATGGCCGGCGTCGCCAGCACCTGCGAGGACTGCGAGGGCAAACGCTTCCAGCCCGCCGTCCTCGACTACCACCTCGGCGGCCGCGACATCAGTGAGGTCCTCGCCATGTCCGTCGACGAAGCAGAGACGTTCTTCAGCGACGGCGAGGCCCGCACCCCGGCCGCCCACACCATCCTCGACCGGCTCGCCGACGTCGGCCTCGGCTACCTCACGCTCGGTCAACCGCTGACCACGCTCTCCGGCGGGGAGCGGCAGCGCCTCAAGCTCGCCACCCGGATGGGGGACAGGGGCGGCGTGTACGTCCTCGACGAACCGACCACCGGCCTGCACCTGGCTGACGTCGCCCAACTGCTCGGCCTGCTCGACCGGCTCGTCGACGCCGGCAAGTCCGTCATCGTGATCGAGCACCACCAGGCGGTCATGGCGCACGCCGACTGGATCATCGACCTCGGGCCGGGCGCCGGTCACGACGGCGGACGGATCGTCTACGAAGGCACCCCGGCCGACCTGGTGGCCGCCCGGTCCACGCTCACCGGCGAACACCTCGCCGACTACGTCGGTGCGTGAGCGCCATTCCGGATCTCAGCGGGACAGGCCCCGCCGGCGGCCCGGCTCGGCCTCGCGCAGCGCGTCATCACCTCGGCTCGCCGGAGCACGGTTTCAAAGATTCGATAATGTACATTATGTCAAGTAAAGCGGAGACAGGCCTCCCCACGCGCCCATAGCGGACTGACCGCCAGGAGCGACGTGCGTTCATAGGACGCCTACTCCTTGCGTGGCTTGCAACGCTGTCACGCGCGGGCGCTGGCACATTCATTCGACCCAGCGAGCGGCCGGGCTCGCCTCAGGTGATCAGCACCGAGGCTGCGAGGCCACTGACCCACCGGCACAGGCGCCGGTCGCGCCGTCATCCGCGCGCGGCGACTCCGAACCCCGGAGCGCCCTCGCACGCAGACCTATCCCGGCCACGTCCGCTCACCGCCCCGGCTCTCCGTCGATCATGAGGTTGGCGGCGACAAAGCGGACACCGATTGCCGCCAACTTCATGATCGACGAGGCGGGCGGCCGGCGGGGCGGTGGCCGGATGGTGAAGTCTCGCCACTCTCCCCCGGTGAGCGCTTCTGGCGGGAACACGAGAATCATGCATAATATCCCTTATGCATGACAAACCGGACGAAGCGGTGGGCGCTCTGATCGAGGAGTTCCTGACTGCCCGGGCCACCCGTAAGCCCTCCCCCCACACCCTGGCCGCGTACCGCAGGGATCTGACCACTGTGGCCGAACTGGTCGCGGCGGACGGTGACGCCACTCCCCTGGACCGGCTGGCGGTCGGCGCCCTCTCCCCCCGGGTGATGCGCGCGGCGTTCGCGCGGTTCGCCGCTCCCCGCGCCGCCGCGTCGGTCCATCGTGCCTGGTCGACCTGGAACAGCTTCTTCACGTTCCTGGTCGCCGAGGGTGTCGTGCCGGGAAATCCGATGCCGGCGGTGGGGCGTCCCCGCACGCCTCTCCCCCGGCCCAAGCCGCTGCGGGGTGAGGACACCCCGGAGGAACTGCTGGCGGCGGTGGCCCGGTCGGAGGGCGGGCAGCGTGATCCGTGGCCGGAGCGCGACCTGGCGGTGCTGGCGCTGGCGTTGTGCGCGGGGTTGCGCCTGTCGGAGCTGCTGGCGCTGCGGGTGTCGTCGGTGGCCGGGCGCGACGGCGAGCGGCGGGTGGATGTGGCGGGCAAGGGTGGGCGGCCGCGTACGGTGCCGATCGAGGACGCCGTGGACCGGGTGCTTGCGGGTTACCTGGACAGCCGGCGGCACCGGTTCGGGTCGCGCAGTGTGCGGCCGGACTCGCCGTTGCTGGTGGACCGCCAGGGTGAGGCGTTGCGACGGGGTGGACTGCAGTACCTGGTGGAGTCGTGTTACCGGCGGGCGGGCATCGGTGACCGAGTGCCGCGCGGTGCGCGGTTGCACGCGTTGCGGCACACGTTCGCGACGCGGCTGGCGGAGGACGGGGCGAGCGCGGCGGAGATCATGCGGCTGCTGGGGCATGCGTCGTTGGCGTCGTCGCAGACGTACATCGAGGTGACGGCGGGTCAGCAGCGGGCGGCGGTGGCGGCGAACCGTACCAACCGGGCGTTGTCGGGGTTGACGTCGCCGCGGTGACGGTCGCGTGGCGGTCGGCGCGAGGGCTGGTGCAGCTGGCAGGATCGGCCGGATGCGGGTGGGTGCGGCGCGGGCGGTGGCGGTCGAATGGGTGCGGGAGCGGATGCGCGCCGATGCGTCGATCGAGGGGGCGTTGTTCAGCGGGTCGACTGTGGGGTTGCCGGCCGACGCGGTGCTGCCGGTGTGGTCGGACGTGGACGTGTTGCTGGTGCGCCGGGAGCCCGGCGCGAAGGTGGGCAAGTTCGTGCACCGGGGGGTGCTGCTGGAGATCAGCACTGTCACCTGGGAGGAGTTGGGCGGCCCGGAGGACGTGCTGGGGTCGTGGGTGTTCGCGCCGATGTTCCGTACCGATGGGGTGATCGCGGATCCGTCGGGGCGGTTGGCCGCGGTGCGGGAGCGGGTGGCGGCGGGGTTCGCGGATCCGGTGTGGGTGCGGGCGCGGTGCGCGGGGGTGCGGCGGCGGATCGAGGCAGGGTTGCGGGCGGTCGGCGGTTCGGCGCCGGTGGCGCAGCAGGTGCTGGCGTGGGTGTTTCCGACGTCGTTGCTGGCGGTGTGGCCGGCGGTGGCGGGGTTGGTGGATCCGACGGTGCGGCGGCGGTACGTGCGGGCGGAGCGCGTGCTGTCGAGGTTCGGGTTCGGGGAGCGGTATGCGGGGTTGCTGGACACGCTCGACGGCGGCGGGGTGAGCCTGGACGCGGCGCGGGTGCGGGAGCATCTGGCCGGGTTGGCGGTGGTGTTCGACGAGGTGGCGCGGTTGTCGCGGGAGGGGTTCGCGTTCGGGGCGGATCTGGGTGCGGCGGGGCGTCCGGTGGTGTTCGACGGTGCGGCTGAGCTGATCGCGGCGGGGCGGCATCGGGAGGCGATGTTCTGGGTGCTGGTGACGTACGCGCGGTGTCATGTGGTGTTGGGCCAGGTGGTGCCGGAGCGGGAGCGGGCGTTCGGTGCGGTGCTGGCGGATCTGGGTGTGGCGTCGGTGGCGGATCGGCGGCGGCGGGCGGATGGGCTGCTGGCGGCGTTGCCGGGGTGGCAGACGGTGGTGGATGCGGTGGCGGCGGAGGCTGTGGCAGGCTGAGGGGGACGCGACTGGCGGCACGGGGATGGGTGAACCATCGGGGAGCTCGTCGTGGGGGTCGACCGCCTGGGCCCCTGCGGGCGAGGTGTCGTATGTCTTCTGCGCGGTTGTTGCCGGGTGCCCCGGTGGCGGAGCGGGTGTTGTCGGAGGTCGCCGGGTCGGTGGCGGAGCTGCGTGCGGCGGGGGTGACGCCGGCGCTGGCGACGGTGCTGGTGGGTGACGACGACGCGAGCGCGGGCTATATCCGGATCAAGTCTCGGCAGGCGGCGGAGTTGGGGTTCGTGTCGCCGCACGTGCATCTGCCGGCGTCGGCGTCGCAGGCGGATCTGCACGCGGTGCTGGCGGATTTCAACGCGGACAAGACGGTGCACGGGGTGCTGGTGCAGTATCCGATCCCGGGGCATCTGGACTATGACCGGGCGTTGGCGGTGCTGGACCCGGACAAGGACGTGGACGGGATGCATCCGGTGAACATGGGCCGGCTGGCGTTGGGGTTGCCGGGTCCGTTGCCGTGTACGCCGGCGGGCATCGAGGCGTTGCTGGCGTTCCACGGTGTGCCGGTGGCGGGCCGGGAGGTGGTGATTCTGGGCCGGGGTGCGACGTTGGGGCGGCCGCTTGCGATGTTGCTGGCGCAGAAGCGGCCGACGGCGAACGCGGCGGTGACTGTGGTGCACACGGGGGTGGCGGACTGGCCGCGGTATACGCGGCGCGCGGAGATCCTGGTGGCGGCGGTGGGGGTGCCGGGGATCGTGCGGCCGGAGCATGTGCGTCCGGGTGCGGTGGTGGTCGGTGGTGGGGTGCGGTACGAGGGGCGGCGGTTGCTGCCGGACGTGGACGAGTCGTGTGCCGAGGTGGCGGGGGCGATCACGCCGCGGGTGGGCGGGGTGGGTCCGACGACCGTGGCGATGTTGTTCCGTAACGCGGTGGAGGCGGCGCGGCGGCAGAGCGGGCTGGGCTGAGGGTCAGCCGAGGTCGACGACGAGGGGCCGGTGGTCGGAGATGGTGGCCAGCGGGGTGTGCACGGCGGTGACGGGTGGCAGCCGGTCGAGCCCGTGGCGGTCGGCGAGGATGTGGTCGAGTTGGACGCGGGGTTGCCCGGCCGGGTAGGTGGGGCGGCGGGCGAGGGGCTGCCAGCGGGTGAGCGCGGCGGCGGGTCCGGCGGGCAGGTTGAGGTCGCCGAGCAGGATCCGGGGCGCGGGCAGGGTGCGCAGGACGCGGACGACGCGGCGTAGTTGCCAGGCGTTCCAGCCGGGGACGAAGGACAGGTGGGTGGCGGCGACGGTGAGGGGGCCGTGGGGGGTGTCGAGGACGGCGGCGAGCACGACGCGGGGTTCGTCGCGGAGCAGGATGAGTCCGCCGCCGGGGCCGGGTGCGTAGATGGGTGAGCGGACGGGGGCGGCTCGCAGCCGGGTGACCTGCCAGGAGCGGACGGGGTAGCGGCTGATCAGGCCGATGCCGTAGAGGGGTTCGCCGCGGCCGTCGTCGTCGTGGGTGAGGGGGCGGAACTGTTCGCCGGGGGTGCCGACGACGGCGGCGGCGAAGCGGTGGTGGTCGGCGTGCAGGGCGTGCGCGGCCAGGGCGGTGAGGTCGAGTTTGCCGCTGCGGCTCTGGTCGCGGTCGACTTCCTGGAGGGCGAGGACGTCGGCGTCGAGGTCGGTGACGGCGGTGGTGAGCCGGTAGGGGTCGACGAGTCCGTCGGTGAGGGATCGGCCGTGCAGCAGGTTGAAGGTGGCCAGGCGCACCTGGACACCCTACGTCGTCGTGGGAGTCTTGCCGGGTGCTGAAGCTGTTGTGCTGTTCGATGCTGGTGTTCGTGGCGGTGGGGTCGGTCGGGGTGTGGTTGCGGCGTCGCCGGGGGCGGTGAGGCTGGCCACAGGTGGCCTCGTCGCTGGTGGCGGGGTGGGCAGAATGCGGCGGTGGATGCCCTGTCGTTGACGACGTTGCTGACCGCTGCCCTTCTCGCCGGGTGGGTGGACGCGGTGGTGGGTGGCGGTGGCCTGTTGTTGTTGCCGGCGTTGCTGGTGGCGGCGCCGGGTGTGCCGGTGGCGACGGCGTTGGGCACGAACAAGCTGGCGGCGATCTTCGGTACGTCGACGGCGGCGGTGACGTACGCGCGGCGTACGAAGCTGGACTGGGCGGTGGCGGGTCCGGCGGCCGGGTTGGCGGTGCTGACGGCGGGGTTGGGTGCGGCGTTGGCGGGTGCGGTGCCGGGCAGCGCGTACCGGCCGGTGGTGCTCGTGGTGCTGGTGGCGGTGGCGGTGTTCGTGCTGGCGCGGCCGTCGCTGGGTGTGGTGGCGTCGCCGCAGCGTCGGACCCCTCGGCGGATGGTCGTGGCGGTGGCGGTGGCCGGTCTGGGCATCGCCCTGTACGACGGGTTGATCGGGCCGGGTACGGGCACGTTCCTGGTGCTGGCGTTCACGGCGATTCTGGGTTCGGATTTCGTGCACGCGTCGGCGATGGCGAAGGTCGTGAACGCGGGCACGAATCTGGGTGCGCTTGTGGTGTTCGGGTTGACCGGGCACGTGTGGTGGGCGCTCGGTGCGGCGATGGCGGTGTGCAACGTGGTGGGGGCGGCGGTGGGCGCGCGGATGGCGTTGAAGCGCGGGGCCGGGTTCGTGCGGGTGGTGTTGCTGGTGGTGGTGCTGGCGCTGGTGGCCCGGCTGGGTTACGACCAGTGGATGGCGAGCTGATCGCGGTGGCGGTGCGGGCGGAGCACGATCGGGCGGTGCTGGCGGGTCTGCTGGGCCGGGATCCGGTGTTGCACGCGTATCAGTTGGGTGATCTGGACGATTTCTTCTGGCCGTACACGTCGTGGTTCCGGCGTGGCGACCAGGTGGTGTTGCTGTATCACGGGGTGGAGTTGCCGACGTTGCTGGCGTTCGCGGCGCCGGATGGGGTGGCGGAGTTGTCGGCGTTGCTGGTGGAGGCGGCGCCGGTGTTGCCGGCACGGTTGTGGGCGCACCTGTCCCCCGGTCTGGAGGAGACCGTGAGCCGCTGGTTCGTGGTGTCGGAGGCGGCGCCGCATCTGCGGATGGCGTTGACGGATCCCGGCGCGCTGGCTTCGGTGGCGGCGGTGGGTGAGCCGTTGAGGCCGGCGGATGCGGCGGAGCTGGCCGGGTTGTACGCGGTGGCGTATCCGGGGAACTGGTTCGACGCGCGGATGCTGGAGACGGGCCAGTACGTGGGGGTGCGGGAGCGGGGCCGGCTGGTGGCCGTGGCGGGGGTGCACGTGTTCTCGCCGCGGTGGCGGGTGGCGGCGCTGGGGAACGTGACGACGCATCCGGATGTGCGGGGTCGTGGTCTGGGGGCGGGTGTGGTGGCGGCGTTGTGCGCCCGGCTGCGCGCCTCGGTGGATCATGTGACGTTGAACGTGCGGGCGGACAACGTCGCGGCGGTGCGGTTGTACGAGCGGCTGGGGTTCACCCGGGTGGCCGGGTTCACGGGGTGCGCGTTGACGCGGCGGGTGGGGTCAGCGGCCGCGGCTGGGTGAGTCGAAGCGGCCGGCGCGGATCTCCCGCAGGGCGCGGCGGCGGGTGTCGCCGCGCAGCGTGTCGACGTAGAGGCGGCCGTGCAGGTGGTCGGTCTCGTGTTGCAGTGCGCGGGCGAGGAAGCCGCTGCCGGTGACGGTGAGCGGTTGGCCGTGCTGGTCGTAGCCGTGGGCGGTGGCGTGCATGGCGCGGGGGGTCGGGAAGTACAGGCTGGGGATGGACAGGCAGCCTTCCTCGTCGTCCTGGAGTTCGTCGGACACCTCCACGGTGGGGTTGACCATGTGGCCGCGGTGGCCGTCGGCGTCGTAGACGAACACCTGGGCGTTGACGCCGATCTGGGGTGCGGCGACGCCGGCGCGGCCGGGTGCGCCGAGCAGCGTGTCCATCAGGTCGGTTACGAGGGCGCGCAGTTCGGCGTCGAAGCTGGTGACGGGTTCGCTGGGGGTGCGCAGCACGGGGTCGCCGATGATCCGGATGGGGCGCATAGTCATGTCCGGAAGGCTATCCGTTGCTTACCGTTCGCGGGTGTCCGGTGGGGTGTCGAGGAGCCCCGTGTCGGCGATGCGGTCGCGCAGGGGGCGGCGGCGCAGGGCGTCGAGGACGGCGTACAGCTCGTCGGCGAGCGGCACCGGCAGTTCGGTGTCGAGGTGGCGCACGGCGGCGGTGGTGGCGGCCCATTCGGCTTCGACGGCGGGCAGTAGGGCGCGGGCGCGGCCGGTGAGGGTGACGATGCGGTGCCGGGCGTCGGCGCCGGGGCGCAGGTCGACGAGGCCGGCGCGGCGCATCTGGGCGACGGTCTGGCTGGCGGCGGAGTGGGTGACGCCGATACGGGTGGCGAGGTCGCGGATGGGCAGCGGCCCGTCGGCGACGAGCGCGCGCACGACTGGTGAGTAGCGGGGCCGGTAGTCGGTGAGGCCGAGGCGGTCGTGGACGGCGGCGACGTCGCCGTCGAGGACGTCCAGGACGTGGCGTAGCAGGGTGCCGAGGGCGTCGCGGTCGGGGGCGGTCACGTCCACTAATGTAACAGCGCTGTTGTATCTGACCCGGGGAGGCCAATGATGTATCCGCCGATCGAGCCGTACGCGCACGGCATGTTGGACGTCGGGGACGGGCAGCGCGTGTACTGGGAGACGTGCGGCAACCCGGACGGCCGTCCGGCGCTGGTGGTGCACGGCGGGCCCGGCTCCGGGGCGGGCGCGTCGTGGCGGCGGCTGTTCGACCCGTCCGCCTACCGGATCGTGCTGTTCGACCAGCGTGGCTGCGGGCGCAGCACTCCCCCGGCCTCCGATCCGGCCACCGACCTGTCGGTGAACACCACGGCGCATCTGCTGGCCGACATGGAGCTGCTGCGCGTACACCTGGGGATCGACAGGTGGCTGCTGTGCGGCGCGTCGTGGGGGTCGTCGCTGGCACTGGCGTACGCGCAGCGCCACCCGGATCGGGTGAGCGCGCTGGTGCTGTTCAGCGTGGTCGCCAACACCAGCCGCGAGATCGAGTGGGTGACCCGGGACATGGGGCGGGTCTTCCCGCAGGAGTGGGCGCGGTTCCGCGACGGCGTGCCCGGGTCCGACCGCGACGGTGACCTGTCCGCCGCGTACGCCCGGCTGGTCAACGACCCGGACCCGGCTGTGCGGGAGCGGGCCGCCCGGGACTGGTGCGACTGGGAGGACGTGCACGTGTCCCTGGCCGGCGGGTACGCGCCGAGTCCCCGGTTCGCCGACCCGGTGTTCCGGTTCGGGTTCACCCGGCTGGTGACCCACTACTTCGCCAACCGGGGTTTCCTGCCCGACGGTCAGCTGATGCGCGACGCCGGCCGGCTGGCCGGCATCCCGGGGGTGCTGGTGCAGGGCCGGCTGGACGTCAGTGGGCCGCCGGACATCGCGTGGCTGCTGACCCGGGACTGGCCGGACGCGCGGCTGGAGATCGTGGAGTCCGGCGGCCACGGCGGCGGGCACGGCATCAGCGAGCGGGTGGTAGCGGCTCTGGACGCGTTCGCCGCCGCGCCCGGCCCCGCCGCCTGAGCCGCAGCGCCGACCGTCAGCCGGCGAGCAGGGCGCGGATCGGGGCGGCCTTGGCGGCGGCTTCGGCGACCTCGGCGGCGGGGTCGCTGTCCCAGGTGATGCCGCCGCCGGCCCACAGGTGCAGCCGTCGCCCGTCGGCGGCGGCGGTGCGGATGGTCAGGCCCAGGTCGAGCCGGTCCGGCCCGACCCAGCCGAGCGCGCCCATGCCGGCGCCGCGCCCGACCGGCTCCAGCGCGGCGATCTGCGCCAGCGCGGCGCGCTTGGGCGCGCCGGTGACCGACCCGCCGGGGCACAGCGCGCGCAGCAGGTCGGCCAGGCCCAGCCCGTCGGCGGGCGCCGCGGACACCGTCGACTCCGCCTGCCACAGGTCACACCAGCGGCGTACGGCGAACAGCTCGTCGACGCGCACCGAGCCGGTACGGGCCACCCGGGCCAGGTCGTTGCGTTCCAGGTCGACGATCATGACGTGTTCGGCGCGTTCCTTGGCCGAGGCGAGCAGGTCGCGGCGCCCGGCGGCGGTGGCCGGGCGGGTGCCCTTGATCGGGCGGGTGACCAGCCGGCCGTGCTCGACCGCGATCAGCGTCTCCGGGGAGGCGCAGCCGAGCGCCCAGCCGGGTCCGCGCAGCGTGCCGCCGTAGCGGGCGCCGGGCAGCGCGGCGAGGCGGGCCAGCGCCGGCAGCGGGTCACCGGTGTACGTGGCGGCGGCGTGCCCGACGACGTTCACCTGGTACACGTCGCCGCGGGCGATGGCGGCGCGGACCGCCTCGACGGCGGCGGCGTGCGCGTCCGGGGCCCAGCTGTCCCGCCACGGCCCCAGCCGCCAGGGCGCGAGGGCCGGGCGCGGTGGCGGCACCGGCCGGCCGGTGTGGTGGTAGACGACCACGACCAGGTCGGGCAGCACCGGCGCGGGACTCGGTGCGCCGGGCGACACGCCGATCGCGTACGCCCCGGCGGCGGCGGACAGATACAGCGCGGCCCCGCACACGCCGCGCTGCGGGTCGTGGTGGCCGGGGCGGGACAGGTCGTCGCGGGCGATGCCGTGCGCGGCGAGGAAGCGTTGCGCCAGATCAGTGGGGTCCCCGCCGTCGCCGACGGACCAGTGCAGGCGAGCGGCCTCGACCAGCCGGTGGCGGCAGCCGGGCGGCGCTCCGGGCGCATCGACCTCCACCTGTGGGAGCGCTTCCACGACGTCCGGGCCGTTACGGGTCATCCGTTCAGCCCATTCTGGGTGAACAAGACGCATCCTTGCTCGTTGCCGCTCAGTTTTCCTTGGTACTGTGCGTCACTGGTCATGTGAACCATGACACAGTGCCCCCACAGTCCGGAGAACCCGATGTGTCAGCACCAGCCCACCTGCCCCTCTGCCGACGCGACCGACCGTGAGGCCGCCCGCGTCCTCGCCTGCTTTCCTGAACAGGGCTGGAGCCTGCTCTGCAACGGTGTCATCATCTTCGAGGACACCGGTGAGCTGCTCCCCGACGGGCGCACCATCGCCCCGCACCGGGGTCCGGCCCGCCACGCCCTCGTTGCCTGATCCATCACGCAGCGTCAGTGAGCGTACGCGCCGGCCCTGACCGGCCGGCGCCCCGGCCGGGGCGGCGACAGTCCCACCGCCCCGGCGTAGCCGCTCAGTCCTCGAACGCCTCCGGCGCGGGGCACGAGCAGACCAGGTTCCGGTCGCCGTACGCGCCGTCGACACGCCGCACCGGAGGCCAGTACCGGCCCGCCCGTTCCACCCCTGCCGGGTAGGCCCCCACCGACCGCGGGTACGGATGCGGCCACTCGTCGGCGGACACCATCGCCGCGGTGTGCGGCGCGTTGGACAGCGGGTTGTCCCCCGCCGGCCACTGCCCCGAGCCGACCTTGTCGATCTCCGCGCGGATCGCGATCATCGCGTCGCAGAACCGGTCCAGCTCGGCCAGGTCCTCACTCTCGGTCGGCTCCACCATCAGCGTCCCCGCCACCGGGAACGACATCGTCGGCGCGTGGAAGCCGTAGTCGATCAGCCGCTTCGCCACGTCGTCGACGCTCACGCCGGTCGCCTTGGTCAGCGGACGCAGGTCCAGGATGCACTCGTGCGCCACCAGGCCCTTGTTTCCGGAGTACAGCACCGGGAAGTGGTTACGCAGCCGCGCCGCCACGTAGTTCGCCGCCAGGACCGCGACGCCGGTGGCGCGCGCCAGGCCGTCGGCGCCCATCATCCGCAGGTACGCCCACGGGATCGGCAGGATCCCCGCCGACCCGTGGTTCGCCGCCGAGATCGCCGGCCGCCCCTCGGCGCGCGCGCCGAGCGGGTCACCGGGCAGGAACGGCGCCAGGTGCGACCGCACCGCCACCGGGCCCACACCGGGACCGCCGCCGCCGTGCGGAATGCAGAACGTCTTGTGCAGGTTCAGGTGCGACACGTCCGCGCCGAACCGGCCCGGCTTGGCGAACCCGACCAGCGCGTTGAGGTTCGCGCCGTCGACGTACACCTGACCGCCCGCGTCGTGGACCTTCGCGCACAACTGGGCGATGCCGGTCTCGTAGACGCCGTGCGTCGACGGGTACGTCACCATGATCGCGGCGAGCGCGTCCCGGTGCTTGTCGATCTTCGCGTCGAGGTCGACCAGGTCGACGTTGCCGTCGGCGTCGCAGCCGACCACCACCACCCGCATGCCGGCCATCACCGCCGACGCGGCGTTGGTGCCGTGCGCCGACGACGGGATCAGGCACACCTCGCGGTGGCCCTCGCCGCGCTCGCGGTGGTAGGCGCGGATCGCCAGCAGACCGGCCAGCTCACCCTGCGACCCGGCGTTGGGTTGCACGCTGACCGCGTCGTAGCCGGTGACCTCGGCCAGCCAGCCCTCCAACTGGGCGATCAGCTGCCGGTACCCGGCGGTCTGCGCGGCCGGCGCGAACGGGTGCAGGTGCGCGAACTCCGGCCAGGTGATCGGTTCCATCTCGGTGGTGGCGTTGAGCTTCATCGTGCACGACCCCAGCGGGATCATGCCCCGGTCCAGCGCGTAGTCGAAGTCGGCCAGGCGGCGCAGGTAGCGCAGCATCGCCGTCTCCGAGTGGTGGCTGTGGAACACCGGGTGGGTGAGGAACTCCGACGTGCGGGCCAACCCGTCCGGCAGGCTCGCACCGGCGTCGCCGTCGAAGCCGTCGACGCCGAACGCCGCCCACACCGCCTGAAGGTGCGCGGTCGTGGTCGTCTCGTCGCAGGACACGCCGACCCGGTCGGCGTCGACCAGCCGCAGGTTCACGTCACGCTCGGCCGCGGCGGCCACCACGTCGGCGGCCCGGCCCGGCACGATCGCGGTGACGGTGTCGAAGAACGGCACGTCGGCCACGTCGACGCCGCCGGCGCGCAGGCCCGCCGCGAGCCGTGCCGCCGCCTCGTGGGTACGCCGGGCGATGGCGCGCAGCCCGTCCGGGCCGTGGTAGACGGCGTACATGCCGGCCATCACCGCCAGCAGCACCTGCGCGGTGCAGATGTTGCTGGTCGCCTTCTCCCGGCGGATGTGCTGCTCGCGGGTCTGCAACGCCAGCCGGTACGCCGGGTTGCCGTCGGCGTCGCGGGACACCCCGACCAGGCGGCCGGGCAGCATCCGCTCCAGGCCCGAGCGCACCGCCAGGTAGCCGGCGTGCGGCCCGCCGAAGCCCATCGGCACACCGAAGCGCTGGGTGGTGCCGGCGGCGATGTCGGCGCCGATCTCGCCCGGCGGGCGCAGCAGCGTCAACGCCAGCAGATCCGCCGCGACGGCCACCAACGCGCCCACCCCGTGGGCCGCCTCGACCAGCGCCCGGTGGTCACGTACCGCGCCGGACGCGCCCGGGTACTGCAGGTGCAGGCCGAAGAACTCCGCCGGCAGGTCGTCGCGCTCGACGTCGACGACCCGCACCTCGATGCCGAGCGGCTCGGCGCGGCCGGCGATCACCGCGATGGTCTGCGGCAGCGCGTCGGCGTCGACCACGTACACCGGGCTCCTGCTCTTGGACGCGCGGCGCGCCAGGGTCATCGCCTCGGCCGCGGCGGTGCCCTCGTCGAGCATCGAGGCGTTCGCGGTGGCCAGCCCGGTCAGGTCGGTGACCATGGTCTGGAAGTTCAGCAGCGCCTCCAGCCGGCCCTGGCTGATCTCCGGCTGGTACGGCGTGTACGCGGTGTACCAGGCCGGGTTCTCCAGCACGTTACGGCGGATCACCGCCGGGGTGTGCGTGCCGTGGTAACCCAGGCCGATCATGGAAACGGCGACGGTGTTACGGGCGGCCAGGGCGCGCAGCTCGGCGATCGCCTGCCGCTCGCTGGCCGGGGCCGGCAGGTCCAGGGTGCCGTGCCAGCGGATCACCTCGGGGATCGCCGCGTCCATCAGCTCGTCGACGGAGCCGTAACCGACGGTGTCCAGCATCCGGCGTTCGTCGCCCGGGCCGGGGCCGATGTGCCGGCCGGCGAACTGCTCTGCGGTCATGCGCTGCGCTCCTTGGTGGGGCGAGGTCGACGGGTCGGCCTCCCCCTGAGTCGCGCTGACGCGCTCCACAGCGCCTGCCCACGTGGTCCTTTTGCCTGAGAGGTTCCGGGGAGAATCTGCCCCTTCGGCGCCGTCGGGTCGACGGTCTCTCCCACGTGGGTGGTACCGGCATCTTCCACGCTACCAGCGGGCGTGTTTCCGGCTCATGTCCCGGGGGACGATCACACCGGAGCCGGAGCCGGAGCCAGCCGGTCGGCCAGCGCGCTCAGCGTGGCGCCCAGCGGCGCGTCCAGGCGTAGCGCCGCGTACCCGTCGCCGCGGGTGACACCCTGGTTGACGATCGCCACCGGGACGCCGTGGCGGGCCGCGCGCAGCACGAACCGCCGCCCCGACATCACCGTCAACGACGAGCCGAGCACCAGCAACGCCCGCGCCCGCTCGACCAGGGCGAAACAGTCGGCCACCCGGGGCGCGGGCACCGTCTCGCCGAAGAACACCACGTCCGGTTTCAGCATGCCCGTGCCGCAGATCCCGCAGTCGACAGTGCGGAACCCGGCCACCGCCTCGTCGGGCAGGTCCACGTCGCCGTCGGGGTTGACGCGCGCCACCCGCGCGTCGAAGCCCCGGTTCGCCTCGGACAGCCGCCGGTGCAGCTCGTCGCGGCCGGTGGCGTTGCCGCAGTCCAGGCACGTCACCTCGTCGAGGCGGCCGTGCAACTCGATCACCCCTGTCGCACCGGCCGCGGTGTGCAGCCCGTCGACGTTCTGGGTGATGATCCCGCCGAGCAGCCCGGCCGCCTGCAACCGGGCCACCGCCCGGTGCCCGTCGTTCGGCACCGCCCGCGCGATCATCTGCCAGCCCAGGTGGCTGCGCGCCCAGTACCGCCGCCGCGCCAGCGGATACCGGGTGAACTCCTGATACGTCATCGGGGTGTGCCGGCGGGCCGCGCCGCTGGGCCCCCGGTAGTCGGGGATGCCCGACTCGGTGGACAGGCCCGCGCCGCTGAGCACCACCACACCACCGGCGGCCACCAGCCGCGTCAACTCCTCGAACGCCTCACTCACCCGTCCATGCTCCCTCGCCGACCTGCTGATCGGCGAGGCCGGTCACCCGGCGGGGCGCGCCCGGGCGGGCTAGGTTGATCGTATGCGCGTCGTCATCGCCGGAGGGCACGGAAAGATCGCCAAACTGCTGGAGCGGGAACTGGCCGGACGCGGAGACACCGCGCTCGGGCTGATCCGCAACCCCGACCACGCCGCCGCGCTGCGCGCCGCCGGCGCGGAACCGGTCGTCTGCGACCTCGAACACACCGACGTCGACACGCTCGCCGGTCACCTGGCCGGCGCCGACGCGGTCGTGTTCGCCGCCGGCGCCGGCCCCGGCAGCGGCGCCGACCGCAAGGACACCGTCGACCGCGGGGCCGCCGTGCTGCTCGCCGACGCCGCCGTCCAGGCCGGGGTGCGCCGCTACCTGCTGGTCTCCTCCATGGGCGTGGACGCCGCCCCGGCCAACGGCGCCGACGACGTGTGGGCGGCGTACCTGCGGGCCAAGAAGGCCGCCGAGGACGACGTCACCGCCCGCGACCTCGACGTGACGGTGCTGCGGCCCGGCCGCCTCACCGACGACGAACCCGAAGGCCGCATCGCCCTGGCCCGGCACGTCGAACCCGGCGCGATCAGCCGCGCCGACGTGGCCCGGGTGCTGCTCGCCCTGCTGTACGCCCCGGCCACCGCCGGGCACACCCTGGAACTGGTCGGCGGGGACATCCCCATCGCCGAGGCGATCGCCGCCGTCTGACCCGGCACGTCCCGGCCCGCCGCACAGGCGGGCCGGGACACCGCTCAACGCTGGTGACGGGACAACGCCGGCTGCGGCACGCCCCCACCGGCCTGCGGCAACTCCCGGGCGATCCGCTCCATCGTGCGCGCCAACTGCTCACTGCCGTCGTCGAGGTGCCGCGCCGCCGCCTGCATGTGCGAGATCATCATCTCGCCGAAGATCCGCAACGCCTCCCGCGTCGCCACCGAGTCGTCGAAGCCGCTGCCCGCGGTGCTGCGGTACTCCGTCACCGCCCGCTCGGCCTCCCGCTTCGCCTCCTCCGCCGCCGCACGCATGTAACTCTCGTACTGGGTACGGGCGTACTCGGCGACCCGGCGGGCGTAGTCGTGGGCCTGCGCGATGATCTGCTCGGCCTCCCGCTGCGCCGCCGACAACAGGTTGACCTCCTTCGCCGCCGGCGCCACCGCCGCCTCGGCGCTCGGGATCACCCCGTGCCGGTGCAGCTCCAGACGGTCGCTGAGCCGCTCGTTCTCCGCCCGCAGGTTCGCCACCTGCGCCGCCAGCAGATCCAGCTCGTCGGCCACCTGCAACCGGAACCGGTCCACATCGGTCTGCTCGTAGCCGCGCCGGGTGAACGCCGCCGACCCGAACTCCCACCGCCGTACCCGGTCGGCGGTCAACCGCACCTGCACCGGACCGGACACCTGCTGCGCGTCGTAACCGCTGATCGGCTCGGCGCTCACCGGCTCACCTCCGTTGTTCCCGGCCCGTCGGCGCCGGTCGTCGTCCGCCACGACGGGCCGTACCAGTGCTTGCCGTAACCCTCGTGATGCACCTGGCCCGGCTGGTAGCCGGCAGCGGCGAACGCCGCCACCGAATGACCCACCATCTCGTCGGACCCGCACACGTACACGTGCCGCGACCGCCAGTCCCCGTCGGCCAGCACCCGGTCGGCGATCCGCACCGACTCCCCCGGCCGGCCCGGCTCCGTCCCCGCCACGTACGACACCCGCAGCCACGGATGCGTCGCCGCCAACTTGTCGATCGCCTCGCTGTCGTAGAACTCCGTCCGCGAACGGGCCCCCACGTACAGGTCCACCCGCCGCCCCGAACCCTCCGCCACGACCTGTTCCACGAGCGCCTTCACCGGCGCCCAGCCGGTGCCACCGGCCAGCAGCAGCAGATCCGACGACCCGGCCCGCCACAACGTCAACCGGTCCCCCACCGGCGACGCCAGATGGATCCGGTCACCGGCCGCGCACCCGTACACCAGACGCGACGACACCACACCACCCGGCGCGGCCCGCACATGCAACTCCACAGTGCCGTCCGGACGCGGCGCGTTCGCCGGCGAGTAGTACCGCCACGACCGCACCGCCGGATGCGACACCCCGATCGACTGGCCCGGCGTGAACGGCAACAGGTACTGCGGACGCACCGTCAGCACCGCCACGTCGAACGTGCGCTGCTCGTGGGTCAGCACCTCCGCCACCCACCACGGCGGCGACTGCGACTCCGCGGCCTGCGCGCCCTCGGTCATCACCTGCGCCACCAGCCCGTACGCCGCCGCCCAGTCGGCGGCCAGCTCCTCGGTCCACGCCTCACCGCAGAAGTGCCGCAGCGTCGCCAGCAGCGCCTCACCGACGGCCGGGTAGTGCTCGGCGCGCACCGCGAACTTCCGGTGATCCGCGCCGAGGTCCCGCAGGAACCCGACCAGCCGGTCCACCTGGTCCACGTGGGACACCACATGCCCCAACGCCGCCACCAGACGGTCCCGCTGACCGGCCATGTTCGTCGGGAACATCTGCCGGGTCTCCGGATGCGCCAGGAACAGCGTCGAATAGAAGTAGAGCGGCACCTGGTCGCCGTGCGCGACGACCAGGGACCAGCTCTGCTTGAGCCGTGCGACGTCCACGCTCAGGCGTCTCCCGCCGACACGACCTGCTCCCGCACCTGCCCGAGCACGACCTGCACATCGGCGACCACGTCCGCCGGCACGCCCAGCTCCACCAGCGTCGCCGTCAGGTGCCCCCCGACCTTCGCGTAGTGCTCACCGGTGATGTTCAGCGGCTGGTGCGCCTCGGCCAACCCGCGGCCCGCGTACTCGTTCGGGCCACCCAGCACCACCGCCAGCATCAGCGCCAGATGCCGCCGCTGCTCCACCATGTCCACGTCGGCGAAGTAGCCGGCCAGATCAGAATCGGCCAGCACCTTGGCGTAGAACAGCTCCACAGCGGCCTTCACCGCCGCCGCGCCACCGATGCGCTCGTAGTGGGAGATCGGGGTGGTCTCGCTCGTCACCGTCATGCTCGGTCCTTCCAGCAGGGGTCCGCGGGCAGCGCCGCGGCAGGGGCTCGCCAGCCGGCGCGGCGTCACACAGCGTTCCGCCGTGATGTCGACACGCCGACGACCGAAACGGACCATAGCGCGCCCGACGCGGCAGTTCACGCCGACCCTGTCCGGATCCCGAGAACTGTCAACTACGGCCAGTCAACAACCGGGCCGAAGTCGACAGACATAGCGCAACCGAGCGACAACAGGACGTGAACACGGATGACGTACCGTCCTTTTCGGACATCACGAGGGCGGCAGCAGTGACCTGCGCACATTCACGCCCTGCTCGGACCGCGCGCCCACCCGTCTCAGGCCACCCGGAAGGAGCACACCCCGTCACCAAAACACGAATCGCGCCCCACCCCTTTTCGGGCGCGGCGCGATCCCGTCAACGAGACGCGACGCAGGTCACCCGGCCCGACGCCGGGCCCGACGAGCCGCCAGCTCGTCACCCACCGACTCGGCCTCCGGCTCCACCGCGGCCGCCGGCTCCTGCCCACCCACCGGCTCCGCCGGCAGATGCGACAACGAACCCTGGATCTCCTTGAACGCGCCACCGATCGCGATGCCGAACACCCCCTGGCCGCCCTGCAACAGGTCGACCACCTCCTCCGGCGACCGGCACTCGTACACGGTCGTCCCATCGGAGATCAACGTGATGCCCGCCAGATCGTCCACCCCACGCGACCGCAACGCGTCGATCGCCTTACGGATGTTCTGCAACGACACCCCGGCGTCCAACAGCCGCTTCACGACCTTCAACACCACCAGGTCGCGGAACGAGTACAACCGCGACGTCCCCGAACCCGACGCGTCGCGCACACTCGGCACCACAAGCGCCGTACGCGCCCAGTAGTCGAGCTGCCGGTAACTGATGCCCACCGCCGAACACGCGGTCACACCCCGATAACCGACCTCGCCGTCACCGGCCGGATCGGCCCTCACACCCGCCTGCTGCTGCCCCACACTCGGACCAGGATCTCGCGGCTCGTGCATCCGGACCAACCTCCCCGCGCCCGTGGCGGTGCCGCGTCGACTCCCCGTACGCGCACCACTCGACACGGCAACCCTAACGCCGCCCCCCGCACTTCACCCGCAGGAGACACCGCGACACGCCGCGCCCACCACCCGGCGACACCACGCGCCGGCACGCCTCAACCCGCGAAGTCCTCCGGACGGACCTGATCCAGGAACTCCCGGAACTTCTCCACCTCGTCCTCCTGCTCGTCCGGGATCACGATCCCCGCCTCGCTGAGGACCTGCTCCGCACAACGAATCGGAGCACCCACCCGCAACGCCAACGCGATGGAGTCACTCGGCCGCGCCGACACCCGCACACCGTCACCGAGGAGGAGATCCGCGTAGAACACGTTCTCCTTCAACTCGGTGATCTCCACCGCCCGCAACGGCGCCTGCAACGCCGCCAGGACATCCCGCAGCAGATCGTGCGTCAACGGCCGGGCCGGCTTGACCCCCTGCTGCTCATAGGCGATCGCCGTCGCCTCGACCGCGCCGATCCAGATCGGCAGATAGCGGTCCCCCTCGACCTCCCGCAGCAGGACGATCGGCTGGTTACTGGGCAGCTCCACCCGAACTCCGACCACGCTCAGCTCGCGCACCGCCGCCTCCGTGTCGTCGTCACCTAGCACCGCGCCCTTCCCTGCACGGTACACGGACCAGGACACGGGAGTCCCACGCGCTACGTGCACCACGCCTCGCCGGACGGGCATACCCCGGCAAGCCTACGACACGCGCCACCGACCAGATCTTTCCGCGCCCACCCACAACGTGAAGGGCCGGACGCCGCAACGGCATCCGGCCCTTCACACCGACCTCACCGGCCCAACGTCGACCGCAGCCCCACCCGCACCAACGCCGCGTGCAACCGCTGCGACAACGCCACCAGCTCCCGCGCCGTCTCCGCCGCCCGAGCCCGCGCCGCCGGATCACTCTGCCGCGCCAACGGCGCCACCAACTGCGCGAACAAGCCGACCTCACGATCCGCCGAAGACCGGTACGCCCGCAGATGCCGCGGCTCCAACCCGTACGCCGCAAGACCCGCCACCGCACTCGCGATGATCAACGCATCCGCGTCGTACCACCCCGGCGGATCCGACACCAGCACACCCAGCCGCTCCAACTCCGCAAGCGTCGACTCGTCCACACCGCTACGAGCGATCAGACCGGCCCGGTCCAGCCGCACCTCCGACTCCATCGGCTCCCGGCCCGGCACCTCACCACCCGGACCCACAGCCACCAGATTCGGCCGCCCCCGCCCCGGCGACGGACCAGACCCGTCCCACCGGGCCAACTGCTCCCGGATCACCCGCAACGGCAGGTACTGATCCCGCTGCGCGGTCAACACGAACCGCAACCGCGCGACATCGTCCCAGCCGTACTTCCGATAACCCGCCGGCGTCCGCTGCGGCTCCACCAGGCCCTCAGCCTCCAGGAACCGCAACTTCGAGATCGTGACGTCCGGAAACTCCGGCCGCAACTGCGCCAGCACCTCGCCGATACTCATCAGCGCAGGGGCCCGCGCCGCCCCGGACGGCGTCGAAGCCGCAGGCTCGTTCACCCCCGGCCGGCCTCCTCCGGACGCGGACCGGCGATGAACACCACCCGGAACTTGCCGATCTGCACCTCGTCACCGTTGCTCAACGTCGCCGCCTCGACCCGCTCACGATTCACGTAGGTGCCGTTCAGGCTGCCCACATCCCGCACCGTGAACGTCCCACCGTCACGGTGGAACTCCGCGTGCCGCCGCGACACCGTCACGTCGTCCAGGAAGATGTCACTGTCCGGGTGCCGCCCACTCGTCGTCACATCGTGGTCCAGCAGGAACCGGGCACCCGCATTCGGACCCCGGCGAACCACCAGCAACGCCATACCCGGCGGCAACGAACCGGACATCCGGCTCGGCACCACATCGGTGTCCGGCCCTTCCAGCACTTCGTCGAGCGAACCGAGATTGAGCGTCGAAGTGACGTCGAGCGGGGGGAACTCGTCGTCTGGGCGCGTCATGGGACCACCTCACGGATCTGTTCGGTCGGCGTCAGGGAATGGCGGGTCTGGCCGCCGGGCAACACCACACCCGGCGGCTGGCTCCCCGTGCCCGGGAAGGCGCATTCCGCAACGCTCAAACTATTGGTTCTCGGTCGACTGGGCGAGCCTAGCCAGCGCCGAAATGCAGGGCAACCGGACGCGCGGAACCACGCCGCCGCCCGGAACAGCATGAACTCAGCTCTCGGTGAGCTCGCGGTACGCATCGGCGGTCAGCAGACCCTCGACCGCCGATGGATCTTCCGGAGTGATCTCGACCAACCACCCCGCACCGTACGGATCCGTGTTGATCACCTCAGGGGTGTCGGCCAGCGCCTCGTTGCGCGCCGACACCGTGCCACTCAGCGGCGCGTAGATCTCCGACACACTCTTCGTCGACTCGATCTCGCCCAGCGACTCACCCGCCGCCACCACCGCACCGGCCTCCGGCAACTGCACGAACACGATGTCACCCAGGGCGTCCTGCGCGAAGTGCGTGATACCGACGCGGACGACACCACCGTCACCACCGACCACCCACTCGTGCTCGGCGGTGTACCGCAGATCCTCAGGAATCACCAACTGCGTCCTTCGTCATCGGTGCACCGGAGAAACCGGCGCCGCCGCGACCGGTCACGAAACCGGCCGGGCGTGGTCCAGCTTGATCGGCGCGTGCAGCTGCGAAACCTCCACAACCTCACGATCCTCGGAGGTCACGTTACCGCCGCCGTCCCGCACCGATGCGACCACCCCGCCGGGAATGTTCAACGCCGTACGCATCGTCGCCGGATCACCGATCACCATGATCGTGAACGGACCCGTCAACCGCCGCCCATCCACCACCAGCGCACCGTCGGGCCCGTCCACGAAATACGTCGACGCGATGATCCGCGCCGCCGTACCGTCCGTGCCCTGGATCTGCATCGCCTCCGCGCCCGCACCCCGCAACTCCTGCACCGCGTCCAGGATCCGCGTCGACGACACCGCCTTCGCCGGCCCCGAGAAGCGCACCTCAAGACCCGGACCCACCGCCGGCAACGTACCCGCCAGGATGCCCAGCTCGTCCGCCCGCCGCGTCGCCTCCTCCAGCGCCGCCTGCCGGCCCTGCTCACCCGACCGCAACTGCCGCTGGCTCTCCTCCAGCAACTCGATCTCCTGGCGCAGCCGCCGCTCCCGCGAATCCAGATCCGACGAGATCCGCACCAGATCCTCCTCCCGCGTCGCCGCGAGCGTCGGATCCGTCGACGTCGTCTTGAACTGCACCACCAGCGTGAAACCCAGCAACGCCAGCAGCACCGCGATCATCGCGCCCGCCGACGAGAACCGCCGCGCACCCGACGGCGACCCGGCCGCCGCACCCGGCTCCGGCTCAGCCTCCGGAACCGCCTCCGGCTCCGCGGGCTCCGCCGCCTCGTCCGGCACCGGCTCCACCGGCGCCAACGGGCTCAACTCGTCCGGATCGGGCGCGTCCGGGCGCGGATCCGGCTCACCCGCCGGACCCGACGGCCGCGCCGGCTCTCCCGGCCGCGGCCACCCCGTACCCGTCTCCCTGTGTCCCTCGCTCATCGCCACAAACCTACGCCCGGAACAGGTGCCGGCGGATCGCCGCCACGTTTCCGAAGATGCGCACGCCGAGCACGACCACCACACCCGTCGACAACTGCCCGCCCACGCCCAACTGGTCACCCAGGTACACGATCAGACCCGCCACCAGCACATTCGAGATGAACGACACCACGAACTGCTTGTCGTCGAAGATCCGGTCCAGCTTCGCCCGCACCCCGCCGAACACCGCGTCCAACGCGGCCACCACGGCGATCGGCAGATACGGCTGCAACGCCGCCGGCACCGTGGGGTCCAGATACACCCCGAGCACCACACCGGCGAGCAACGCCAGCACCGCGATCATCGGCCACCTCCCGAAGGGCTGGAAGAAACATCCGGGCCGGACGACCCGGGACTCGACGAACCGGCGGCGCCCGAACCCGACGGGCGCGGACCCGAAGTCGCCGGAGGCTCGGCGTAGCGTAGCCGCGGCTGCGGCGCCGCCGGCAACGTGAGGTCACCGACCCGCTTCACCCCGAACGACAGACCCGTCGTCCGCGCCACCTCACGCATCAACGCCGCCGCGCGGCTCTGGTCGAACCGGTCCCGCATCGACCTCGGCCCGATCGCCTGCACCTCGTACGGACCCGTCACCGGCCGGTAGTCCACCAGGATCGCCTCACCCGCCGACCGGATCGTCGACGTCGCCGTCAACCGCTGGCCGTTCACCGCCACCGCCTCGGCGCCGGCCGCCCACAACGCGTTCGCGACCTTCTGCAGATCCGAATACAGCACCCGGGAGGGACCCGCGTCCCCGCTCGTCACACCGTCCTGATCCGCCGCCGCGTCGGCCAGCCGCACCACCACACCGTCCCCGCGCACCCGGGCCAGGCCCGTCCCCGCCTCCAGCGTGCGCAACCGGGACGCCTGTGAACCGCTCAGCGTCGCGTCGCGCTGCCGGCCGACCTCCTCGCGCAACTGCTCGGCGCGCTCGGTCAACCGGTCGGTCTCCGCCTCCCGGCCCTTGATCTCGGCGACCAGGCCCGCCCGCGCCGTCGCGCGGCTCGGCTCCTCCGCCACCGTCTCCCGGTACGCCACCGCGAACAGGAACCCGATCACCGCCAGTACCAGCAGGCTCACCGGCCGGCCGAGCACCTGCCGCACCCGCGACATCGAGCCCGTCGCCCGGCGAGCCGCCGCGTCGCCGTATCCCGGATCCAGCGGATTGCGGAACAGCTCGGTCAGGAAGTCCGGCGCGTACACCCGGCTCGACGGGTCGCGCTCCTTCTCCCCGTCCCGTGACGGCGCGGTCATGCCGCCGCCCTCGCGCGCCGCTCCCGCATGGCCCGCACGAGGCGGCTGGCCTGCACCATGTACATCGCGCCGGCCACCCAGTAGAGGACCAGGCCCCACCAGGCCACGCCCCAGCCGATCGCGCCGGCGGCGGTGCCGGCGCCCGGCACCGCGTCGGCCAGCAGGAGGATCGGGAACGCCGCCAGCAGCAGGAACGTCGCGGTCTTGCCCATGTAGTGCACCGGCGGCGGGCCGTAGCCGTACCGGCGCAGCACGCCGAGCGACACCAGCAGCAGCAGCTCGCGGGCCAGCAGTGCCCCGGTGAACTGCCAGGGCACCACCTCGCGGGCGGTGAACGCGAGCAGCGTGGCGAGGATGTAGAGGCGGTCGGCCAGCGGGTCGAGCAGCTCGCCGAGCCGGCTCACCTGGCCCAGGCGGCGGGCGATCCAGCCGTCCACCCAGTCGCTGGTGCCGCCCACGGCGAGCACCGCGACGGCGGCGACGTCGGCCCGGACCACGAGGAACAGGTAGAGGAAGATCGGCACGCCGACGAGCCGGACGAAGCTGATCAGGTTGGGCAGCGTGAGGACGCGGTCTCCCACGACCGTGGTGGTCCCGGAATCCGGTTGCTCAGCTGGAGCCGGCCGACGCGACACCGAACCCTCCCTTCGCAGCACGGTCCGGCAGCCGGACGAGCGGCCGCTGGAGGGACGTGCGCGTTGCCGGCCGGTCAGACGCCGGCGCCCTCTGTGATCCCGGGCTGGGACCTCCCCGACGCGGCCCGTGATCACGGGCCGCCCAGTTGCGCTGCCACTATATCGGGCTCGCCGTTCTCCCCCGTCCGTCCGCTGCGTGGTTGCTCAGCGGTGTCGCGGTGGCGACGGTCACAACCGCTAAGGCATCCTAGGACACTAGTCGAGCGGTGGAGGCGAAGGTGACGCTACCGCGCCGGGGTCAGGCCGTACGGGCGGTCGAGTCGGAGCCGGCCTGCGGGGCTGTCGTGGTGGCCGCCTGGCTGAACGCGACCAGTGCCAGCAGAAGCTCGTGCTGCAACCGGTTGGGCATCCGGTCGAGCACGGCCTGCACCGCCCGGTGCCGCCTCTCCTGGAGGTCGCGCAGCAGCGTCTCCGCCGCCGCGGTCGGAATCAGCCGCACCTCCCGCCGGTCGCGCGGGTCGGCCACCCGGCGCAACAGGCCGACCGCCTCGAGGCGGTCGCAGAGCCGGCTCGCCGACGACGGGACCACGTCCAGCAGCTCGGCCAGCCGGTTCACGTTGGTGTCCGGATGCGACACGATCAGCGACAGCACCCGCAACTGGGTGGGCGAGACGCTGACGGTGTGCCGGGAGGTCGCGGAGTCGAGCACACCGATGAGCGCCTCCGCAGCCGACTCGATGGCCGCGGCAAGATTCGGAGGTCGCTCCACTCGCTGTCCCCTGCGATCGTCCCGCTCGTGTTCGCTCCGCCGCCCCGGTCACTGCCCCGTCGCGTCGTCGGACCGGCTGGAGCCCAGCCAGTCCAGGCAGACGACCACCGCGTCGTCGCGGAGATCCGCGTCGGCATGGTACGCATGCAGTTCGCGCATCACCGTACCAACTGCCTCGGTCGCCGGCTGCAGCCGAGTCGACCGCATCGCGCGCGCCATAGCCCGGACGCCGTACGGCTCCTGGTCGTCGGGCTCCGCCGCGTACACCCCGTCGCTGACCACGAAGAGACGGTCACCCGGATCCAGAGTGAACGCCTGCACGTCGTAGCGCGTCTCGGCGAACATGCCCAGCGGCAGTTGCTGCTCCAGCGCGATCGGCGTGACGCGGCCCCCGCGCAGCCGCAGCAGTTGCGGAGAGCCGGCGTCCACCACCCGCATCACGCCCCGCCGGCTGTCCAGCTCCAGCAGCAGGGTGGCCACGTGCCGGCTGCCCCTGTGCTGGTAGTAGATGGTGTCCGAGGCCAGTTCCGCCTGCTCCACCAGGCTGCCGCCGGACCGCCGGGCGTTGCGCATGGCGTTGACGGTCACCGCCGTGAGCATCGACGCGGCCAGGCCGATGCCGGTGCCGTTGAGCACGGTGAGGGTGAGCCGGTCACCGTCGACCGACCAGTCGAAGTGGTCACCGCCCACCGTGTACGCCGGTTCGAGCTGCCCGGCGAGCAGCACGTCGCCCAGCCGTACGCTGCGCCCGGGCAACAGGTCCCACTGCATCTCGGCGGCCATGCTCAGCCGTTCCCGCCGCCGGGCCCGCCGGTACCGGTCGGTCTCCCGGTCGGCCGCCCGGATCGCCACGGCGAGTTCGCCGGCGGCGTCGCGGGCCGCCTCCACTGTGGCCGCGTCCGGGTCGCCGGGCAGCTCCACCATCAGCACGCCGAGCCGCTCGCCCCATACCGACACCGGCAGGTACACCCGGCAGCGGCCGTCCTCGACGATGTCCAGGACCGGCTCCTGGCTGCTGAAACAGCGCTGGGCCACGCTGTGCGCCAGCAGCGGGCCGCCGCCGGGCACGTCCGGGTCGAGCACCGGCCAGAGTCCGCTGGCGCGGTAGTCGGCGACGAACAACTCCGCCCGCGCGGCTCCGAGCGTCTGGCGCAGCACCGCGTCCGCGGTCTCCGCCAGTTTGTCGGGTGGCGCCGTGCGCAGGGCACGCGACACCGTTCCGGACGCCTCCGGCATGCTCATCCTCCGATGACGACTATTGCTACAGGGCAAACATCATACGAAGGCCGCAGGACGGCGTCCGCTCCGCCTCGGCCGCACGTGCCGGGACCGGCTCAGCCGGCCGGGCGCGACGCCAGCGCGCCGTGGAACGCGTCCGGCACCGGCTCCGGCTCCCCCGCCGGCCGCCACCGCGCCACCGGCACGATGCCGTCGCCGGTCGGCTGCCAGCGGCCCAGCAGCGGCGCGAACCGCTCGGGTGCCCGCATCCGGAACGCCGGGCCCATCATGGCCAGCGCCTCGGGGTGCCGGGCCAGCTCCTCGGTGTCGAAGTCGATCGCCAGCCGGCTGCCCGGCGCCACCGCCTGGTACAGCTCGTCGAGCGTACGGGCGAGGGTGTCGTCGTCCAGGAACGCCGCCAGCCCGAGGAAGACCACCCCCACCGGCCGTCTCCCCCAGCCCGGCACGAACCGGTGCAACTGCACCCGGTCGACGGTCCCGATGTCGGTGGCGTCGCCGTAGCCGTAGCCGGCGCGGTCGCTTCCGGCGAGCAGGCGCCGGCCCAGCCGGACCGTCTCCGGGTCCGCGTCGGTGTACAGGACCGTCGCCTCCGGCGCGACCTCGTGCACGTTGCCGCAGGTGGGCACGCCCGCGCCGAACACCAGGAAGCCGTCGATCCCGTCTTCGGCCATGACCCGGACGGTACGGCCGAGGAAGCCGCGCAGCGACCGGAAGATCGCCGCACAGGGCCCGTACGCCGCCTCGAACGCCGCCGCGGCGGCCACGTCCAGCGGGCGGTGGTGCCGGCCGCCGAGCCAGTAGTCGATCATGCGGGCGGTGCTCGGTCCGTCCGGCTGATCCATCGACGGGGCTCCCTCCCCTGGGCGCTGCACGCCAGCGTACCCAGCGGACGAGCCCGCCGGTAACGCCCCGGGCCGCCCGTCCCGGCCGCGATACTGGCCGCGGGAGCGGCGGCCACGAGGAGGTGCTGGTGAACTCGGCGAACGGAGCCGCGGTGGTAGTCGGAGTGGACGGCTCCGAGCCCGCGACGCGGGCGGTACGCCTGGCGGCCCGGGAGGCGCGGAGGCGCAACCGGCCGTTGCGTCTGGTGCACGGTTTCATCTGGCCATTGATGCGCGTGCCGGTCTCCGCGCCGGCCGGGTCGCCACCCGGCGCGGGGCTGCGCCACCAGGCCGAGCAACTGGTCGCCGACGCGGTCGCGGTGGCCGAGGCGGAGTCGCCGGGGCTGCGCATCACCGGCGAGATCATCGACGGTGAGGCCGCCGCGGTGCTGCTCGCCGAGTCCCCCACCGCCGCCGTGATCGTGCTCGGCGACCGGGGCCTGGGCGGCTTCGCCTCGCTCGTGATCGGGTCGGTCGCCCTGCAGGTCGCCTCGTACGCCGACTGCCCGGTGCTGATCGACCGCGGCGCCGCTCGCGCGGACGGCCCGGTCGTGGTCGGCGTGGACGGCTCCGCCCTGTCGCGCGGCGCCGTCGAATTCGCCGCCGACAGCGCGTCGGTGCGCGACGCGCCGCTGCATGTGCTGCACGCCCACCCGGCCCCGCGCGGCCGGGACGACGCCGAGCAGGAGCGGGTGCTCGCCGAAGCGCTCGCCGGGATCGGCGAACGGTGGCCGGGGCTGGCGGTGCACACCGAGGCGGTACGGGCCAAGCCGGTCGCGGCGCTGGCCACGGCGTCCCGCGACGCGCAACTGGTGGTGGTGGGCCGGCAGGGCCGGGGCGAGCTGAGCGGGCTGCTGCTCGGCTCGGTGAGCCAGGGGATCCTGCACCGGTCGGCCTGCCCGGTCGCGGTGGTCCGCGCCCCGGACTGAGTGCCCGCCCGCGCCCCGGACTGAGCGCCTGCCCCGCCCCGGCTGCGCGGCGGGTCCGGCACGGTTGGTCCCGGTCCGGGCGGGTAGACGCCTACCGTCAGCGCACAGCGATCCGCAGGAGGCAGAGATGCCAGGACCACGGCCGGGCAGCAACGCGTACGACAAGCAGCGGGCACGCCTTCGCGACCTCGTCGAGCAGTCCGGACGGGCCGCCGACAAGGAGGCGAACCAGGTCGCCAACCGGATCCTCCAGGACGACCGGGGGCAACGCGGCGTCGTCCGGGGCGAACGGACCTACGGCCCCAAGGGCAACCGGGAGCCGGGTGACCCGAAGTGAGAGCGGCAGCGGTTGTCGACGGCGCCATCGCGGGCGCCGTCGGCAGCGCCGTCCTCAACGCGGTCTCCTACCTCGACATGGCGTTGCGGGCCCGCCCGGCCAGCAGCACCCCGGAGTCGGTGGCCGGCCGGCTGGCCGACGTCACGCACGTCGACCTGGGCCCCGGCGACGAGGCCGCGAACCGCCGCTCCGGTCTGGGGCCGTTCCTGGGGTACGCCACCGGCATCGCCGCGGGGGCCGCGTTCGGCCTGCTCGCCGCGCGCCGGCGGGTTCCGTTGCCGCTGGCCACGGTGCTGCTCGGCGGCGGGGTGATGGCCACCTCCGACGGCTCGATGACGGTGCTCGGCGTGACCGACCCGCGCACCTGGCGGCGCGACGACTGGGTCTCCGACCTGATCCCGCACCTGGCGTACGGGCTGTCGGCCGCAGCCACCTGGCGGCGGCTGCGGCCGACGTCGGCTCGCGGTTAGCTCTCGTCGTCGGCGACCGGCTCACCGGCCGGTCCGTACGGCGACACCTGTCCCCTGGGGACGGGCCGGCCCGCGTCGGCGTTCGACGTGCCCCGGCTTCGCGAGCGGCCGCCCGCCTGGGTGGCCGTCTTGCGGCTGTCCTGGCTGGTGGCGCCGAGGTCGTTCCGGCGCAGTTCCTCCTGCTGCGGCTTGACCACGGGTCTCTCCTTCCCGGTGGGAGCGCACGGCCGTCGACCGCGCACCCGCCCCGCGTACCCGCCGCCGCCCGGCGCATTCCGGATCGGCCCGGAGGTCTGGCCGGGGCCGGGGCGGGTAAGCCGGACGGATGCCAGACGATCGCAACGTCGCGCGCGCCCTGCTGGACCGGCAGTCCCGCACGTACGCGGAGGAGGCCGGCATCGCCCTCGCGGACCGGCCCGGCCCGCTGTACCAGCTGCTGGTGCTCACCACGCTGCTGAGCACCCGGATCCGGGCCTCGGTGGCGGTGGCCGCCGCCCGGGAGCTGTTCACCGCCGGGCACCGCACCCCGCAGGCGATGGAGGCGGCGACCTGGCAGGACCGGGTCGACGCGCTGGGCCGGGGTCACTACCGGCGCTACGACGAGCGGACCGCCACCATGCTCGGCACCGGCGCGCGGCTCTGCCTGGACCGCTGGCACGGCGACCTGCGGCGGCTGCACAAGGAGGCCGGCGCCGACCGGGCGGTGCTGCGCCGGCTGCTCACCGAGTTCCCCGGAATCGGTCCCACCGGTGCGGACATCTTCCTGCGGGAGGCGCAGTCGGTGTGGCCGGACGTGCGCCCGTACGCCGACCGGCGCACGCTCGCCGGGGCGCGGCGGCTGGGCCTGCCGGCGAGCCCCGCCGACCTGGTCGGGCTGGTCGGCGAGGCCGACTTCGGCCGGCTGGCGTCGGCGCTGGTGCGGGTGGCCCTGGGCGAGGAGTCGGCGGGCGAGGTGGGCCGCAGCGCCGCGACCGCCCACTGACGGGGCGGCTACTTGGCCGGGCCGGGTTTGGTGAGGTTCCAAGCCAGCAGCGAGGCGAGCAGCGCGAGCAGCACCACGCCGCCGGAGACGCCCTCCTCGCCGTTGCCGCGGCTCCCGGAGAACCCGAAGTAGATCACGGCCAGTCCGGCCAGCACGGTGATGAACGTACGCAGTCCTCGGTCCTTCACGCCCGCACCGTACGACCGGCGACCGGCGCCGGGACGGGGATCGGGCGGTTGTCCCCCGTCCGGGTGTCAGTCCGGGGTGCGGCCGACGGCCGGGCCGCGCAGCCGGACCCGGCGGATCGCGCGCCCGGCGACCTCGACCACCTCCACGGTGAGGCCGGGCAGCCGCACCCGCTCGCCCGGGCCCCCGGGCAGCCGGCCCAGCCCGGCCAGCACCAGCCCGGCCACCGTGGTGTACTCGCGCGACAGCGGGAACGTCACGCGTACGCCCACGTCCGGCAGGTCGTGCAGCGGAAAGTCGCCCGGCAGGAGCAGCGCCCCGTCCGTCTCCCGCACGGCCCGGCGCACGTCCTTGTCGGTCTCGTCGTACAGCTCGCCGACCACCTCCTCGAGCAGGTCCTCCATGGTGACCAGGCCGTCCACACCGCCGTACTCGTCGACCACCAGGGCGAGCTGTTCGTGCCGCTGGCGAAGTTGCCGCATCGCGTCGGCCACCGGCAGCGTGCCGGGCAGCAGCACCGGCGGGCGGGCCCGGTCGCCCACGAGCACCCCGTCGCCGTCCACCAGGTCGCGGATGTGCACGGTTCCGCACACGTCGTCGAGGCCGCCGGGTCCGATCACCGGTGCCCGGGACCGCCCGGTCGCGGCCAGGTGACGCATCGCGTCGGCGGCCGGCAGGTCGGCGGGCAGCGTGGTCACGTCGCGACGCGCGACGAGGATCTCCCGCAGCGTGCGGCCGGCGATGTCGAATGCCCCGGCGAGGATCTCCCGCTGCTGGGCGGACAGGCCGCGCTGGCTGACCAGCATCTCCCGCAGCTCCTCCTCGGTCACCTCCTGCCGGCTGGCGCGCGGGTCGCCGCCGGTGAGCCGGACCAGCAGGTCGGTGGAGCGGCCGAGCAGCCACACCGCCGGCCGGGACAGCCGGGCCAGCAGGTCCAGCGGCCCGGCGCTGATCAGCGCCCACCGTTCCGCCGTCTGCATGGCCAGCCGCTTGGGTGCCAGCTCCCCCACCACGAGCGTGAGGAACGTCAGCAGCAGCGTCACCACGAACACCGCCACCGGGCGGGCGGCGCCGCCGAGGAAGCCCAGCGGGCCGATCAGCGGCTCGGCGAGCGTCACCGCGGCGGCGGCCGAGGCGAGGAACCCGGCGAGCGTGATGCCGAGCTGGATGGTGGCCAGGTAGCGGTTCGGCTCACGGGTGAGGCGGCTCAGCCGCGCCCCGGCCCGCCCGGAACGCGCCAGCCGCCGCAACTGCCCCTCCCGCAGGCTCACCAGCGCCATTTCGCTGCCGGACAGGGCGGCGTTGACCAGGATCAGGACCAGCACCAGCGCGACCTGCACGCCCATCAGTCCGTCTCCAGGTCGTCCAGCGAGATCGCGTGGGTCATCAGCCAGCGGGCCAGCGCGGCCATCCCGAACAGCCACAGCGGCGCCGACTCGGTGGGGCCGTTCGTGGCGAAGACGGCGAAGCGCAGGTCCGGTGCCCGGTACGCCTCGATCCGCCACTTGTGGTTCTTGTCCCGCCAGACCGCGGAAGGGTCCATGGCGTCACGGTAGGTGACCGCCGTGGGCCAGTGGCGCCGGTTGGCTCAGCCCGGCGGACGGACCACCTCGCGGGCGTCGTCGGGCAGCCGCCGGGTGGCCCCGCGCCGGTCCAGCAGTTCCAGCAGCGGCACCGCCACCCGGCGGGTGGTGCCGAGCGCCTGCCGGGCGGCGCTGAGCGTGAACGGCTGCGGCAGCCCGGCGAGCACGCGCACCGCGTCGTCCGGGGCACCGGGTAGCAGCACCACGTTCTCGGCCAGCTGCAGCAGCGCGCCGGCCCGCACCGCGGCGCCGATCTCGCGGGGACCGAACCCGAGGTCGGCCAGGTGGTGCGCCTCGGGGGCCTGGAACGGGCGGTCGCCGTACTCGGCCCGGACCCGCTCCACCGCCCGGGCCACCGGGTCGGGCAGGGTCTGCTGCGGGGTGGCGGTGACCAGGCCGTCGCGCAGCCGCAGCGGCGGGCGCAGCAGCGCCGTGACCAGGGCGCGGTCGGGCAGGTCGAGACGGTGGCGCAGCACGTCGACGGGTACGCCCGCGGCGAGCGGATGCTCGGCGGCGTACCGGGTCACCTCCTCGGTGAGGCGGCGGCCCAGGTCCCGCCAGTGCTCCGGGTCGGCCAGCCACTGCCCGGCCACCGGCGTCGCGGTCGGCGGCACGCCCATCCGGCTCAGGTCCCCGGCCCGGATCAGCCGTCGTCGCCGCAGTTCCCCGGCCAGGTCCGGCCGCCCGTCGAGGCCGCTCAGCACCGCCGCGCGGGCGGCGGCCGCGCCCCGGCGGCGCAGCGGCGGCGGGTCCACGTCCAGCACCGTCACGCCGCCCGCGACGTGGTGGCGGCCGGGGTCGCGCAGCAGCGCCCGGTCTCCGATCAGCAACGGCAGCGGGCGGGCCAGGCGCAGCCGTACCGTGTCCGGGCCCAGCGGCCGGACCCGGGCGGGCACCGCCGCCGAGCCGGCGTGCAGGGTGAGGGTGGCCGGCAGGTCGGCGGCCGGGTCGCCGGACAGGCGCACGTCGAGCAGGTCGGTACGGCCGAACCGGCCGGGGGTGAGCAGCGCGTCGCCGCGCCCGACCCGGTCCCGGTGCAGGCCGCGCAGGTTCACCGCGACCCGGGCCACCGCCTCGACGGCGGTGTGCGCGACGCCGAGCGAGTGCAGTCCGCGTACCCGTACCGTCTCGCCGGTGGCGGCCAGTTCCAGCTCGTCGCCGACGCGCAGCCGGCCGCCGCCGAGCGTGCCGGTGACCACCGTGCCGCTGCCGCGCACGGTGAACGCGCGGTCCACCCAGAGCCGCACCGGCGCGTCCCGGGCCGGGTCGGGCAGCCGGGCGGTCAGGCGGTCCAGGGCGGCGCGCAGCTCGGGCAGCCCGGCGCCGGTGACCGCGGAGACCGGCACCGCCTCCACAGCGCCCAGCGACGTCGCGGCGATCTCCGTGCGGGCCCGCGCCGTGGCCGGTCCGGGATCGGCCAGGTCCGCGCGGGTGACCGCGAGCAGCCCGTACGACACGCCCAGCGCGTGCAGGGCGGCCAGGTGCTCGGCGGACTGCGGCATCCAGCCCTCGTCGGCGGCCACGACGATCAGCGCGGCGGGGACCGGGCCGACACCGGCGAGCATGTTCGGTACGAACCGCTCGTGCCCGGGTACGTCGACGAAGGCGAGGGTGCCGCCCGAGGGCAGCGTGGTCCAGGCGAAGCCGAGGTCGATCGTCATGCCCCGGCGGCGTTCCTCCGCCCACCGGTCCGGTTCCATCCCGGTCAGCGCCCGCACCAGCGTGGACTTGCCGTGGTCGACGTGCCCGGCGGTCGCCACCACCCACATGCCGGTCAGTCCTCCACGCTCAGCACGGCCGCGCGGACCCGGTGGTCGGCGCCCTCCGGGACGGCGCGCAGGTCCAGCAGGAGCCGGCCGTGCAGCACCCGGCCGAGGATCGCCGGGTCGCCGGTGCGCAGCGGCTCGGCGTACCGCTCGGGAAGGCTCAGCGCCCACGAGTCCAGCTCCACACCGGGCGCCCCGCCGCCGCCGACGACGGCGGCGCTGGGCACCACCTCGGCCTTGCAGCCGTCCTCGCCGAGCCGGTCACGCAGCCGTTCCAGCCGCTCCCGCAGCCGGGCCGGGTCGGCGTGCAACGCGTCCCGGGTGGGCGTGCTCGGCGCGTACAGGGTGGCGGCGAGCGCGGCGAGGGTGAGCTTGTCCACCCGCAGCGCCCGCGCCAGCGGGTGCCGGCGCAGCCGCTGCACCAGGTCGGCGTCGCCGAGCAGAAGACCGGCCTGCGGACCGCCGAGCAGCTTGTCGCCGCTGGCGGTGACCAGGTGCGCGCCCGTGCGCAGGGTGGTGGCCGCGTCCGGCTCGTCGGGCAGCAGCGGGTCCGGCGCGAGCAGCCCCGACCCGATGTCGACCACCACCGGCACGCCGAGCGTGGCCAGCTCGGTCACCGGCACCGCCGAGGTGAAGCCGGTGACCACGAAGTTCGACGGGTGCACCTTGAGCACGAACCCGGTGTGCTCGCCGATGGCGGCCTCGTAGTCGGCGCGGGTGGTGCGGTTGGTGGTGCCCACCTCGCGCAGTCGCGCGCCGGTGCTCTCCAGCAGGTCGGGCAGGCGGAACCCGTCGCCGATCTCGACCAGCTCGCCACGGCTGACCACGATCTCCCGGCCGGCGGCGAGCGCGGTAGCGGCAAGCACCAGCGCCGCCGCGCCGTTGTTCACCACGTGCGCCGCTCCCGCGTCGGGCACCGCCGCGGCGAGCGCGTCGAGCGCCTCCCGGCCGCGCCGGGCCCGGCGCCCGGTCCGCAGGTCCAGTTCCACGTCGGTGTGCCCGGCGGCGGCGACGAGCGCGTCCACGGCGGCCGGGGCGAGCGGGGCACGGCCCAGGTTGGTGTGCAGCACGACGCCGGTGGCGTTGAGGACCGCGCGTGGCGTACGGCCGGGCAGGTCGGCCAGCGCCGCCTCGCGTACCCCCTCGGGGGTCAGCTCACCGCGGCGGGCGCGGTCCTGCGCGCGGACGATCGCGGCCTTGACCCGGTCGCGGCCGAGCGTGCCGGCGGCGGCGGCCAGCGCGGGATCGGCGAGCAGCGCGTCGGTGCGCGGCACCCGCCGTCGCGGGTCGACCTCACGCATCGCTGCTCTCCCGGGAACGGTTTGGCGGAGACGGACGGGAATCGAACCCGCCTGGCCCGGGTCCCGGACCACACCGGTTTTGAAGACCGGGAGGGGCACCAGCCGCCTGAACGCCTCCACGCAGCAGTCAATCACAGCGCGGCGCGGGCCGCCCGAGAAGGTCTCAACCCTTGTCGGCGGCCCGCCGGTCGGCGCGTTCGCGCTGCGGCACCACCGTGTACCGCGGATCGCGCGCCGAGGCGACCCCGCCGTGGAAGATGCCGAACCGGGTGCACGCCGACGCGGCGATCAGCGCGCCGCCGGACAGCGCGGACAGCACCCGGCTGCGGCGACCGATCAGCGCGCCCGCCACCCCGGCGGCGGTCAGCGTCCGGCCGGCGCGCAGCAGCTTCCCGGGCGTGCCCTGGGTGTAGGGCTCGCTGAGCAGGCCGAGCCGGTTCTCCACCCGGTGCGAGCCCCACAGCTCCATCGCCGCGCCCGCGACCGCGAGGCGCCGCGCCGGACCGGCCTGCGCGCAGGGCGCGGCCACCAGCCCGACGCCCGCGCCGCTGGCCAGGGCGCTGCCCGCGAAGATGGCGGGCAGTTCCGGGTACGCCTCGTGCCACGACGGCACCGCCGTGTCCGCCAGCAGCACCCCGGTGTACGTGGCGAGCGCCGGCGCGGTGACCGCGGCGGCCAGACCGGCGGCGTGCCCGGCCGGGGGCAGCAGCCGGCGGCCGAGCCCCAGCACACCGCGCTCGGGCAGCAGCGGGGCCGCCTCGGCGATCGCGGCCAGACCGGCGGCCGGGCCGAACACGCTGAGGATCCAGGTGCCCACCGACATCGGCGAGGTCACCTTCGCCACCCGCAGCATGTGGTGGAAGCGCGACGGCCGGCCCAGGTCGTTGACCAGGAAGTACGTGCTGGCGCCGACGGCCGCGAGCGAGGTGATCCGGCCGGCGCGGCGCAGCGCGGGGCGGCCGGTGAGCTGCCCGCCCGCGGCCAGCAGCGACGAACCGGCGGCGAGACCGCCGGTGAACAGGTACGCGGCGATGTCCCACCGCCACACCGGCGGCTTGAGGACGGGCCGGCCGTAGTAGGACGTGAACTCGGCCGGTGGGACGTTGAGCTGCTCCCCGCCGCCCTTGCCGCCCTTACGGCGGGGTCGGTGCGGCACCGCGTCGCGGGGCGGGGCCGGGGCCAGGCCGGCGTCGTGCGCGCCCCGGTCGGTGCGACCCACCCCGGGACCGGCGCCGGTCGCCCGGCTGTCGTTCTCCCACCCGGCGGCGTCGGGACGCTCGCCGGTCATGCGTTCGCGGAAGCGGCGGAACAGGTCACCGACCGGGCGGTCCGGGCTCACGACGATCCTCCGACGAACGCGGCGACGGCCGCCGCCGCCATGGTCAGCGCGGCCAGCCCGGCCCGCTTCCACATCTTCGGCAGGTCCCGGGTGGTCACCACCGGATCCGGCGGCAGCCCGTACACCTCGGGCTCATCCAGCAGCAGGAAGAACGCGCCGTCGCCGCCGACACCGTCGGTCGGGTCGTGGCCGTACAGCCGCGCCTCCGGCACGCCGCGCTCGTGCAGCGCGGTGACCCGCCGGGCGGCCCGTTCCCGCAGCTCGTCGAGCGGGCCGTACTGGATCGACTCGGTCGGGCACGCCTGCGCGCAGGCGGGCGTCATGCCCGCGCCGATCCGGTCGTAGCACAGCGTGCACTTCCACGCCCGGCCGTCGCCCTTGCGCTGGTCGATCACGCCGTACGGGCAGGCGGAGATGCAGTAGCCGCAGCCGTTGCAGATGTCCTCCTGCACCACCACCGTGCCGAACTCGGTGCGGAACAGCGAGCCGGTCGGGCACACGTCCAGGCAGGCCGCGTGCGTGCAGTGCTTGCACACGTCCGACATCATCAGCCAGCGGAAGTCGGTGCGGCTCTCCGCGCCGGTGCCCCGCCCGGGCGGCTGGGCGCCCGGCATGCCGAGGAACTCCGGACCGGCGGCCATCCGCGCCGCCGCCTCCGGCTGCCCCGGTGGCAGGCCGGGATTCGTGCCGGTGTCAGGTGCCGTGACCGCGCCGGCCGCCGCTGACGCCGGGCTGGTCGCCGGGCCGGTCGGGTCGCCCGCGAACGGCGGCGTGCGGTGCCCGGCCGGGCGGGGCTGCTCGATGAACGCGACGTGCCGCCAGGAGTTCGCGGTGAGCGCGCCCGTGTTGTCGTACGACATGCCGAGCAGGTCGAAACCCGAGTCGGGGACACCGTTCCACTCCTTGCAGGCCACCTCGCACGCCTTGCAGCCGATACACACGCTGGTGTCGGTGAAGAAGCCCATCCGGGGCGGCGCGTCGACCCAGCCCGCGTCCGGGGCCGGGTCCAGCGGGCCGTACAGGCTGTTGGCGTCAGGCATGCGGTTCCCCGTCCTGGTGCGCGGCGGCCGACTGCTCGTCGGTGCTGCCGGCGGCGTCGTCCCCGCCCGCCGCGTCGGTGGTCACCATGGGCACCTTGCGGTCCGGCGTCATCCCGGCCCGCCGCTGGTAGTCGCCGACCAGGTCGAGCAGCACCGGCCCGGTGGGCCGCCGCCCGGGCCGGATGTCGCAGGTGCCGACCTTGCTCTCCTGGATGAGGACGTTCGGGTCCAGCGTGATGCCGAACAGGTCGTTCGCCGAGTCGCCGGTGACCAGGCCCTCGGTGCCGAAGTGGTACGGCAGCCACACCTGGTGGATGATCCGCCCGTCGATCCGCAGCGGGGTCAGCCGGTCGGTGACCAGCACCCGCGCCTCGATCACCGCGCGGCCGCTGATCAGGTGCGCCCAGCCCAGGTGCGCCAGCCCGACCTCACCGGCGAGCTCCGGGGACACCTCGACGAACATCTCCGGTTGCAGCTCGGCCAGGCGCGGCACGGTACGGCTCATCCCACCGGCGGTGTGGTGCTCGGTGAGGCGGCTGACCGTGAACACGTACGGGAAGACCTGGCTGTGCGGCTCCGGCGGGCTCGGGTTCATCCGGTTGATCGGATGCTCGTAGACCTTGCGGGTCGGGTTGGCCTGCTGACCGTAGAGCGGGTTGCGCATCGGCGACTCGGCTGGCTCGTAGTGCGTCGGCAGCGGGCCGTCCAGGACGCCGCCCGGCGCGTACAGCCACGCCTTGCCGTCGCCCTGCATGACGAACGGGTCGTCACCGGCGAGCGCGGCCGGACCGGAGGCGCCCTCCGGCGGCCGGTACGACGGCGGCTTCGTCTTCTCGAAGTCGGGTACGTCGTACCCGGTCCACTCGCCGGCGTCCGGATCCCACCAGACGTACTTCTTCCGCTCGCTCCACGGCCGGCCGTCCGGGTCGGCGGAGGCGCGGTTGTAGAGCGTGCGGCGGTTCGCCGGCCACGCCCAGCCCCACTCGGCGGCCACCCAGTCCTGCTCGTGGCGGGACCGGCGGCGGGCCGCCTGGTTCACCCCGTCGGCGTAGACGCCGGAGTAGATCCAGCAGCCGATCGCCGTGGAGCCGTCGTCGCGCGCCTCGGCAAAGCCGCCGAGCGGACGGCCGGTGGCGACCTCGTACCCGTTGATCTCCTTGAGCACCACCTCGGCGCTCGGCTCCGCGTGCGGACCGTGCGTCGGGTAGTCCCAGGCCAGGTCCAGCAGCGCCCGGTCGCGGCGCTCGGTCGAGCCGGCCAGCTTCTCCCGCAGCACCCGGCCGAGGTGGTAGAAGAACCACAGCTCGGAGCGGGCGTCGCCCGGCGGGTCGACGGCCTTCTCCCGCCACTGCAGCAGCCGCTGCGTCTGGGTGAACGTGCCCTCCTTCTCCACGTGCGAGGCCGCCGGCAGGAAGAACACCTCGGTCCGGCACTCCTCCGGGACGATCTCGCCGGTGGCGACCTCCGGGCCGTTCTTCCAGAACGTGGCGCTCTCGATCATGAACAGGTCGCGAACGACGAGCCAGTCCAGGTTGGCCATGCCCAGGCGCTGCGCCCGGCCGTGCGCCGAGCCGACCGCCGGGTTCTGGCCGAGCAGGAAGTAGCCCTTCACCCTGCCGTCGATCATGTTCAGCACCTGCTGGTACGTACCGTGATCGCCGGTCATCCGGGGCATGTACCCGTAGCAGAAGTCGTTCTCCGGTGTCGCCGCGTCACCCCAGTACGCCTTGAGCAGGCTCGCCGCGAAGGCCCGCGCGTTGCCCCAGAAGCCCTTCTGGCCCGGGTGCCGGATGCTGTCCACCCACTCGTCGAACGTCGGGTGGTCGGCGTGGTGCGGCATCGGCAGGTAGCCGGGCAGCAGGTTGAACAACGTCGGGATGTCGGTGGAGCCCTGGATGCTGGCATGCCCGCGCAGCGCCAGGATGCCCCCGCCCGGGCGGCCCATGTTGCCCAGCAGCGTCTGGATGATCGAGCCGGTACGGATGTACTGCACGCCGACGCTGTGCTGCGTCCAGCCCACGGAGTAGACGAGCGCGCCGGTGCGCTCCCGGCCCGAGTTCTTTGTCCAGGCGCGGGCCAGCTCGAGGAACTTCTCCTCCGGGATGCCGCACACCCGGGCCACCATCTCCGGTGTGTAGCGGGAGAAGTGCCGCTTCAGGATCTGATAGACGCAACGCGGGTGCTGCAACGTCTCGTCCCGGGGCGCCTGCGCCGGCACCGGCTCGCCGTGCGACTCGTGCTCCAGCCCGGCGGCCGAGTCGCGCTCCTTGCCGGTGCCCCGGACCTTGGCGTGGTCCTCCTGCCCCTCGTACTGCCAGCTCGCGTGGTCGTACGAGCCGGTGTCCGGGTTGTAGCCGGAGAAGAGGCCGTCCAGGTCCTCGGTGTCGACGAACTGCTCGCTGACGATGTTGGCCGCGTTCGTGTACGCCAGCACGTACTCCCGGAAGTCCAGCTCGTTGTCCAGGATGTAGCGCACCACGCCGCCGAGCAGCGCGATGTCGGTGCCCGCCCGGATCGGCAGGTACGTGTCGGCGAGCGCGCTGGTACGCGTGAACCGCGGGTCCACGTGGAAGACCTTCGCGCCGCGCTTCTTCGCCTCCATCACCCACTGGAAGCCCACCGGGTGGGCCTCGGCCATGTTCGAGCCCTGGATGACGATGACGTCAGCGTTGACGAGGTCCTGCTGGAAGTCCGTGGCGCCGCCACGACCGAAGCTGGTCCCCAGACCGGGGACGGTGGCGGAGTGTCAAATACGGGCCTGGTTCTCGATCTGGAGTGCCCCCATCGCTGTGAACAGCTTCTTGATGAGGTAGTTCTCCTCGTTGTCCAGCGTCGCGCCGCCGAGGCTGGAGATGCCCAGCGTCCGGTTCAGCGGGCGGCCCTCGTCGTCGACGTCCTCCCAGGTCTCCGCGCGGGCGGCGAGGATCCGGTCAGCGATCATGTCGAGCGCGACGTCGAGGTCCAGGTCTTCCCACTCGGTCGCGTACGGCCGGCGGTAGCGCACCGTGGTCTGGCGCAGCGGGCTGGTCACCAGGCTCTTGCTGGCCGATCCCTTCGGGCAGAGCCGGCCGCGCGAGATCGGGCTGTCCGGGTCGCCCTCGATCTGGGTGACCTTGCCGTCGGAGTGGAAGACGCGCTGCCCGCAGCCGACCGCGCAGTACGGGCAGACCGAGCGGGCCATGCCGTCGGCGGTCTCGGTGCGGGGGCTCAGCACGGCGGAGCGCGCCGACTGGGCGGCGGCGCCGCGACCGAGCGGGTCGGTGCCGGTGAGTTGCCGGTAGACCGGCCACCCCTGGATGAAGGTCTTCAGACCCACCCGGGCACCCCCTCTGCGTCGAGAACGGCTCAGCTCTGCCTGCAACCCTAGGCCAGCGGTCCGGAGCGTGCGACCCGAGTCCACAGACAGAGCCGCCCCGGCCGGATGGCCGGGGCGGCTCTGGGCGTCGGTGTGCATGTCGCCTCTCGGCGAGTGGCGCGACGCGGCTCCAGCCGAACGGTATTCCGCGAAGGCAATTTAGGTGAGGCCCGGGGACACTGAACACACCGACGCTCTGCACAACGGTACCGGGGTCACGGTTCTTCCGCTCGTTGGTCGTGACCCCGGTCACCGCCGGGTCAGCTGTTCCAGTGCTGGGCGACGAGGTCGGCGGCCTGCTGCTCCCACTGGGCGTAGTGGTCCGGGTAGGCCGACACCTGGACGGTCTGGGCGGCCTTGGTCAGCGGCATGTCCCGCCAGCCGTCGACCTGCTTCAGGCCCTTCAGGAAGGCCGTGGTCGAGTACTCGGGGTCGGTGATCTGCTCCACCGTGCCCCAACCACTGGACGGGCGCTGCTGGAACAGGCCCTGCGAGTCGTGGTCGTTGCGGTCGCCGAGGTGGCCCAGGTTCTCCAGCTTCGACTCCTGCAACGCCGTGGCGATGGAGACGACCGCGGCACGCTCGTCCATGCCGGCCTTCTTCGTCGCCGCGATGATCGCCTTCACATTCGCGGTCTGCTCGTCGTTCAGGTCGATGTGGGACTGGGCGCCCTGGACGCCGCGCGGGATGAGCGCGGCGCTGTCCAGCTTCGCGGCGGCCTGGGTGGTGGTCACGGCCGTGTCGCGGGCAGTGGTGGGGGTGGTGGTGCCGGTGTCGTGGTTGAGGGGACCGGCGGCGAGGCCACCGGCGACGGTCAGACCGGCGATACCGAGGATGCTCTTGCGCAGGATCGTGTTCATGGTGGGCTCCGTTCGGGGGTCGACGCCCGCGCCGAGGGGGTTCGGTGCGGGTGCGAGCACCGTCAGGCGCTCAAGAGCGGTTCTTGGGGGATCTCCGGCGTCCTGCTCACGCGGCCCGCGAACGCCGGGGGTGGCGTACGGGGCTCACTGGCGGCGCCGGAGACATGCACAACGACCGCCGGCTGGGAGTCATTCCCGGGTGCTGCCGCCCGCCTGCCGGGGGCGTCGGGGGGTGCTGCTGCGGTCGTTCACCAGGTATAACGCCCCGGCCCCGCCCCGGATTCCGCCACCCGGGTGTCCCCCACCACCCCGAAACCCGACACCCGGCGCACACGGACACGCCCCGGGCGCCCCTGCCGCGTCGATCATGAGGTTGACGGCGACAAACGGACACGACGTGCCGTCAAGTTCATGATCGACGCGACAAAGGGTGGCGAGGGCAGGAAGGGGGAGGCGAGGAAGGGACGCGGGGAAGGGGCCGGGTTGGGGTTACCCTGATGCCATGTCGGTCAGCGCGCACGCGTACCTCGCCCGCCCCGGGCGACCCGCCGTGGTGGCGCGCACCCTGGACGAGCTGACCGGTCCCACCACCGGCATCGTCGAGCTGCCGGTACACTTGATGTGGAGCAGCGAACGCGCGTTCGACCTGGGCGACCCGGACGAGCTGCTCTGGATGTACGAGAACGTGCTGCGCGAGACGACCCGGGTGGAGGACCTGCGCGAGCTGATCCACGCGGGGACGTTGCGCCGGCTGTGGCCGCTGTTGAACCTTCCCCGGGGCGTACGCCTGGCCTGGGAGGGCCGGCACCGGAGCCTGCGCCCGGCGTGACCCACCCGCACGAGTTCTACCGGCAGGTGGCCCGGGTGGCCCTGGCCGCCGCGGGCCCGCACCGCTTCGTGCTCGGCGGCGGCGTGGCGTGGGCGGCGCACGGCCTGGTCACCCGCCCCACCGAGGACGTCGACCTGTTCGCGGACGTGGAGGGCGCCGCCGCGGCGGCGGCCGACGGGGTACGCGCGGCGCTGGAACGGGCCGGCTACCGGGTGGCCGAGGTGGACCCGGGCGGGCTGGGCGAGGTATTCGACGGCTTCGACCGGGACCTACGCGACTTCGTGGTGAGCCGGGACGGCCGGCAGATCCGGCTCAGCCTGGCCCGCCTGGACCGGCACCGCAGCCCCGTCGTGATGGACCTCGGTCCGGTCATGGACGTGCGGGACCTGATCGCCAACAAGACGGCCGCGCTGGTGAACCGGCGGGAGGTACGCGACTACATCGACGTGTCCGCCGCGCTGGACCGGTACACGGTCGCGGAGCTGCTGGAGCTGGCCCGGCAGGTCGACCCGGCGCTCGACGACGAGGACGTGCGCGCCGCGGGGCGCTACCTCGACGCGCTGTCCGACCGGCGGTTCACCCGCTACGGCCTGGACGTGCCGCGGATCGCCGAGGTACGCCGCCGGATGGCCGCCTGGCCCCGCTGAGCAGCGGAACCAGGCGGCCGAGGGCGGGACCAGAAGGCCGGACGAGGCGGCTCACTTCGTCGGGCGGCCACCCGTGACGCCGAGGATCTCGCCGGTGACGTAGCTGGACTCCTGCGAGGCGAAGTAGACGTACGCGGGCGCCAGCTCGGCCGGCTGACCCGGACGGCCCAGCGGCGTGTCGGTGCCGAACTCCTTCACCTTCTCCTCCGGCATGGTGGCCGGGATCAGCGGCGTCCAGATCGGGCCGGGCGCCACCGCGTTGACCCGGATGCCCCGGTCGGCCAGGTTCTGCGCGAGCGCCTTGGTGAAATTGGCGATGGCGGCCTTGGTGGTGGCGTAGTCGAGCAGTTGCGGCGACGGGTCGAACGCCTGGATCGACGACGTGTTGATGATCGTCGAGCCCTCCTTCATGTGCGGCACCGCGAACTTGCAGAGCCAGAACATGGCGTACACGTTCGTCTTGAAGACCCGGTCGAACTGCTCGGTGGTGATGTCGAGCAGGCCGTTGTCCTGCGACATCTGGTACGCCGCGTTGTTCACCAGGATGTCGACACCGCCGAGGTCGCGTACCGCCTGGTCGACCAGGGCGCGGCAGTTGGCCTCCTCGCGCAGGTCGCACCGGACCGCGACGCCGGTGCGTCCGGCCTGCTCGATCTGGGCGACCGTCTCCCGCGCGTCCTTCTCCTCCTCGTCGGCGAGGTAGGTGACGAGCACGTCGGCGCCTTCGCGGGCGAACGCGATCGCGACGGCCCGGCCGATGCCGGAGTCACCGCCGGTGATGATCGCCCGCTTGCCGGTGAGCCGGTCACTGCCCCGGTACGACTCCTCGCCGTGGTCCGGCTTCGGCCCCATCTCCTGCTCGTTGCCCGGCGGCGTCTGTTGTTGCGACGGCTGGCCCTCGCGCTGTCCGTACTGCTCGGCCGGGTGCTGCTGGGTGTACTGGTCCTCGCTCATGAAGGCGCCCCTACCCCGGTGACCGGCGGGAAAACAGCAGCCAGTGACGGAAAGGGAAACAGAGGTGTCCGGTGTGGCGCAGGCGACATCTGGTGGTTATGGTGCGCAACGGCGCCTACGAGGCGTACCCCATTCGGAAAGGCACCTCATGACCTCCTCCTCCGGCGCCTCGCGGCGCCAGGTGCTGGCCGTCGCGGCCGCCGCCGCGACCGCTCCCCTGCTGGCCGGGGCGCCCGCCGAGGCGAAGCCGAAGCAGCCGAAGACCTGGGACCTGACGATCCTCGGCACGTCGGACACCCACGGCAACGTCTACAACTGGGACTACTACAAGGACGCGGAGTTCGACGACAGCAAGCACAACGACGTCGGCGTCGCGAAGCTCGCCACCCTTGTCAACCAGATCCGCGCCGAGCGCAAGGGCAGGGCCACGCTGGTGCTGGACGCCGGCGACACCATCCAGGGCACGCCGCTGGCCACCTACTACGCCAAGCAGGAGCCGATCACCAGCACCGGTCAGACGCACCCGATGGCCAGCGCGATGAACATCCTCAAGTACGACGCGGTGACGCTCGGCAACCACGAGTTCAACTACGGCCTGCCGCTGCTGGCCACCTGGATCGAGCAGCTCGGCTTCCCGGCGCTGGCCGCGAACGCGCTCAACGCCAGGACCGGCAAGCCGGCGTTCCTCCCGTACGTGATCAAGGAGGTCAAGCTCGGCGGGCACGGCGCGCCGAAGCTGCGCGTGGGCATCCTCGGCCTGACCAACCCCGGCGTGGCCATCTGGGACAAGGGCAACGTCGAGGGCCGCCTGGTCTTCGCCGACATGGTCGCCACCGCCGCGAAGTGGGTGCCGGAGATGCGCCGCCGCGGCGCCGACCTGGTGGTCATCTCCGCCCACGGCGGCGACAGCGGCACCTCCAGCTACGGCCCGGAACTGCCGAACGAGAACCCGACCGCGCTGATCGCCGAGCAGGTCCCCGGCATCGACGCGATCCTGTTCGGCCACGCGCACAACGAGGTGCCGGAGAAGTTCGTCACCAACCTCACCACCGGCGAGCGGGTCCTCACCTCGGAGCCGTCGAAGTGGGGCCAGCGGCTGACCCGGATGGACTTCACGCTGGCCCGGGAGAAGGGCCGCTGGACGGTGACCGCCAAGTCGGCCACCACACTCAACACCAACACCGTGGTCGAGGACCCGGCGGTGCTCGCGGCCGTACGCGGCCAGCACGCCAAGACCGTCGAGTACGTCAACCGGGTCGTCGCCCGGTCCAGCGTGGAGCTGTCCGCCGCCGAGTCGCGGTACAAGGACACGCCGATCCTGGACTTCATCAACCACGTCCAGACCGAGGTGGTCACCGAGGCCCTCGCCGGCGGCGAGTACGCGGGCCTGCCGGTGCTGTCCATCGCCGCCCCGTTCAGCCGCACCGCGGTGTTCCCGCAGGGCGACGTGCGCATCCGCGACGTGGCGGGCCTCTACGTGTACGACAACACGCTGGAGGCGGTAGTGCTGACCGGCGCCGAGGTGAAGGCGTACCTGGAGTACTCGGCGAAGTTCTTCGTCACGCTTCCGGCGGGCGCGCCGGTGAACCCGGAGACGATCAGCGACCCGGCGGTGCCGGACTACAACTACGACGTGTTCTCCGGCGTCGACTACGACATCGACATCGCCCGGCCGGTCGGACAGCGGATCACCCGCCTGGTGCTGGCCGGCACCGACACCCCGGTCGCGGCGGACGCCCGGTTCGTGGTGGCGGTGAACAACTACCGGCGCAGCGGCGGCGGCAACTTCCCCGGCATCGTGAAGACCCAGGTCTACAACGCCCAGCAGGAGATCCGCCAGCTGCTCATCGACTGGGCGCAGGCCAGGGGCGTCATCGACCCGGCCGACTTCTTCGTGCCCAACTGGAAGCTGGTCCGCGACGGCGTGCCGGTCTTCTGACAGTGGGCGGCGGGGTCCGGGCGGGTGTCCGGACCCCGTCAGCCGCCCGCGCGCAGGTGCCACTCCGACTCCCCGCCGACCGGGTCCGGCCGGCCCGGCGGGAACTCGGTCTCGGCGGACTCGATCCGCTCCTCCGGCCGCACCCGGACCGGCAGTTCGCCGAAGCGGACGTGCCGCAGGAACGCGTACTCCTCGTCGGTGAACGACTCGGCCTGCTCGCTCATGACCGCATTGTGCGCCCGCCCGTCAGGCTTCCGCATCAACCGCTACGGCACGGGTATGCCGCCGCGACGATTCGGCGACGAGGTGGAGGAGCCATGCGCGCAGTACGGATGACCGCCCCCGGTGTGCTGGAGCACACGGAGGTGCCCACGCCGAAGGCCGGCCCCGGAGAGGTGCTGTTGCGCGTCGGCGCGGTCGGCGCCTGCCACTCCGACCTGCACATCCTCGACGCGCCGGCCGGCGTGTTCCCGGTCCCGATCACGCTCGGCCACGAGGTCGCCGGCACCGTCGACACGGTCGGCGCCGGGGTCGACGGCTGGTCGCCCGGCGACCGGACCGCGGTCTACGGCATCATCGGCTGCGGCCGATGCCGGGCCTGCCTGCGCGGCGAGGAGAACCGCTGCCGGGTCACCCCGGTCGGCGGCATCGGGCTCAGCCGCGACGGCGGACTGGCCGAGTACGTGGTGGTGCCCGCGTCCCGGCTGCTGCCGGTCGGTGACATGGACCTGACCCAGGCGGCGCCGCTGACCGACGCAGGGCTGACCCCGTACCACGCGGTGGACCTGGCCCGGCCCCGGTTGCGGCCCGGCACGTCCTGCGTGGTGATCGGCATCGGCGGTCTGGGGCACATGGGGGTGCAGATCCTGCTGGCCACCACAGCGGTGCGGGTCGTCGCGGTGGACACCAGCACCGCCGCGCTGGACCTGGCCACCCGGCTCGGCGCCCACCACACCGTGCAGGCCGGCCCGGACGCGGTGGAGAAGATCCGTGAACTGGTCGGGCCGGCGCCGGACGGCGCGGACGTGGTGCTCGACTTCGTCGGCGCGCAGCCCACCCTGGACACCGCCCGGCAGGTGGTCGCCACCGGCGGGCAGATCCTGCTGGTCGGCCTGGCGGGCGGCACGCTGCCGGTGCGGCCGGTCGCCGACGAGCCGCCGCCCGTGCCGTTCGAGGCCGGCGTGGTGGTGCCGTTCTGGGGCACCCGGGCCGAACTGCAGGAGGTGATCGCGCTGGCCCACGACGGCCGGCTGCACGCCGACGTGCAGACGTTCCCCCTCGCCGAGGCGCCGCAGGCGTACGAGGCGCTGCGCCGGGGCGAGGTGCGAGGGCGGGCGGTCATCGTCCCCTGACCGGGGGCAGGCGGTCGAGCAGCGCCAGCCCGGCCCGCACCGGCCGCCGGTCGAGCACCTCGGCGAAGCTCGCCCGGCCCTGGCAGAACCGGACGAACATCCGCCAGCCGGGCGGGCTCGCCAGCATCGCGTGGAACACCTCGGGCCGCCGCTCGAACACCTCCAGCAGCCGGTGCCCGGCGCGCATCTCCGGCGTCAGCCGCCGGTCGACCTCGCGGGCGTACGCGTCGAGGTCACCGGTGGCCACCGCCTCCCCGGCCAGCCGGCCCGAGCGCAGCGCGTAGCTGATCCCCTCGCGGCTCCACGGCTCCAGCAAGCCGGCGGCGTCCCCGGCGACGAGCACCCGGCCGTGGCGCAGCGGGGAGTCTCCGGCGCGGCAGCGCGTCAGGTGGCCGGAGTCGTGCTCCGGCGTCACCCCGGACAGGCCGAGCCGGTCGGTGAAATCACGCAGGTAGGCGCGGGTGCGCTCGCCGTCGCCCCGGGCGGCGATGACACCGACGGTCAGACGATCACCCTTGGGGAAGACCCAGGCGTAGGAGCCGGGCATCGGCCCCCAGTCCAGCAGCACCCGGCCGCGCCAGCGGTCCCGCTCGGCGGCCTCCACCGGCAGTTCCAGCTCCAGGCCCAGGTCGACCTGGCGGAAGCGCACCCCGACGTGCCGCGCCGTCACGCCGGAGGAGCCGTCCGCGCCGATGACGGTACGGGCGCGCACCAGCTCACCGTCGGCCAAGCGCAGGCGTACCTCGTCGGGGTCCTGCTCGATCGCGCGGACCGCGACGCCCTCGCGGACCTGCGCCCCGGCGGCGACGGCGGCGGCGCGCAGGCGGTCGTCGAACTCCTCCCGGCGGATCATGGTGACCAGCGGCGCCGGATGCCGGCGGGTGAACGCGCGCCGCCCGTCCCGGGTGAACGTGAGCCGGTCCACCCGGTCGTGGGCGGGCACCTCGACGCGGCCCGCGACCTCGGCCAGCGACGTGCCGATCAGGCCACCACCGCAGGTCTTGTAGCGCGGGTGGGTGGCCCGTTCGACAACGAGTGTGCGCACGCCGGCCCGGGCCGCGGCGTACGCGGCGGACAGTCCGGCGGGTCCGCCGCCGACCACGACGAGATCCATGATCACTGGTGCAGCCTAGGGCACCGCAGTGCCGCACCGCCCGGTACGACAGCCGTTCGGGTGAGCATCTTCGCCGCATGCCCGGGTAACCGCCGGTCGCCGGCCGTCCGCGGGCCGGACGGTCCACGCCGAGGAGGGAAGCGATGCCTCAGGTCCAGTTGTCCGCCGTCGAGGAACGGGTCTACCAGGCGGTGTCCGCGCTGGAGGTGCACGGACACGTCCCCTACCCGGACCTGATCGCCCAGGAGACCGGGATGACCGAGGAGGAGCTGCGCGAGCCGCTGCACTCGCTCACCGAGCGGGGTCTGCTGCACCGCGAGGACTCCCCGATGTCCGGCCTGGACTTCGGACCCCGGTGGTGCGCGCGCCAAGTGGCGTGACCGGGTCGTTTGCCCCACCGGGCGCCGGGTAGCGATCGGAGTCGGGTGATCGACGGTCAGTGGGGGGCAGGATGAGCGAGGGCCCGGCGTCGACCACCGGGTACGACGACCGGCGCCGCTGGCGTGCGCTGAGCGTCGGCCTGATCGCGGCGTTCATGACGCTGCTGGACGTCAGCATCGTCAACGTCGCGGTGCCGTCGATCGACCGGGCGTTGCAGGCCACGCCGAGCGACCTGCAGTGGGTGCTGTCCGGGTACGCGCTGACGTTCGGCCTGGTGCTGGTGCCGGCCGGGCGCTTCGGCGACGCGCGCGGGCGGCGTACCGCGTTCGTGGTCGGGGTGGGCCTGTTCACGCTCACCAGCGCGCTGGCCGGGCTGGCCCGCTCGCCGGAGTGGCTGGTCGTCGCCCGGCTCGTCCAGGGTGCCGCCGCCGGTGTGGTGAACCCCCAGGTCAGCGGCATGATCCAGGAGCTGTTCCGGGGCGCGGACCGGGGCCGGGCGTTCGGGCTGCTGGGTGCCACCATCGGTATCTCCACCGCCGTCGGCCCGCTGCTCGGCGGGCTGCTCATCTCCCTCGGCGGCGCGGAGCACGGCTGGCGGTGGGTGTTCTTCGTGAACATCCCGGTGGGGATCGTGGCGATGCTGCTCGGCTGGCGGCTGATGCCGGCCCGGCCGACCAACCCCGCCGGGCGGGGCCGGCTCGACCCGCTCGGGGTGTTGCTGCTCGGCACCGGGGTGACGGTGATCCTGCTGCCGCTGGTGCAGCGGGAGCAGTGGCGGGGCGCGGGCAAGTGGCTGCTGATCCCCGCCGGCCTGCTGCTGCTGGCCGGGTTCGCGCTCTGGGAGCACCGGTACGCCCGACGTGCGCAGCCGTTGTTCGACCTGCGGCTGTTCACCGTGCGCTCGTACACGCTGGGCGCGCTGATCGGCCTGATCTACTTCGCCGGGTTCACCGCGATCTTCTTCATCTTCACGCTCTACCTCCAGATGGGGCTCGGTTACCGCGCTCTCGTGGCCGGCCTGGCGATCACCCCGTTCGCGCTCGGCTCGGCGCTCGCCTCCGCGCTCGGCGGTCGGGTGGTCACCCGGTACGGCCGTCCGCTCGTCGCGATCGGGCTGGCGGCGGTGGTGGCCGGGCTGGTGGCGACCGACCTGGTGCTGGCCGGCGGGCCGCACGACAACGTGCCGCTGCGGACCGCGCTGCCCCTGCTCGTCGCCGGGCTGGGCAGCGGCCTGGTGATCGCGCCGAACCAGACGCTCACGCTGTCCGAGGTGCCGGTGCCGATGGCCGGCAGCGGCGCGGGGATGCTCCAGACCGGGCAGCGCATCGGGTCGGCCGCCGGCATCGCCGCGGTGGGCGCGCTGTTCTTCTCGACGCTCGCCGACGGTGGCGACTGGAACAGGGCCTTCCGCCACTCGCTGCTGCTCGCCGCCGGGATCGTCGTGCTGGCGCTCGGCGCCGCGGTGGCGGACATCGTCGCCGGTCACCGGCGGGCGGCGGGCGGCTCCTGACCGGCGGCGGGCAGCAGGACTGTGGTGAGCAGCCGCCGGGTGCGGCCGGGACCGGGGGCGAGGGCCGCGTACTCGGCGAACAGCTCGCGGAACCGGGTGACGAACTCGGCGGTCTCGGCGTCGGTGGCGTGGAACGCGTTCTGCCGGTAGCCGGCCACATCGCGGGCCAGGTCTCCCCCGCCGGCGTCGAGGTAGGTGTCGAAGTCGGCGAGCAGGCCCGCGACGAAGGTGAGGAACGCCGGGCGGTGCCGCTGCGGGCTCATGGCCCGGGCCTCGTCCGGGTCGACCGACGCGGCGGCCTCGTGCAGCCGGTAGCTGCGCTCGACGGCGCCGCGGGCCCGCCGCTCCCCCACCGTGTGCAGCACGCCGTGGTCGGCGAGCGCGGCGACCTGCCGGTAGAGCGTGGCCGGTGGCACGTCGCTCAGCTCGATGCGCAGGTCGGTGGTGGTGAGCGTGCGGCCGCCCAGGAACGCCTGGACGATGCGCAGCCGGACCGGGTGCAGCAGCAGCTCCACGGTGTCGAGTGCCACAGCGGCTCCCCTTTTGTTATCGACCCCGGTAATGTTATCACTTACGATAACAGAAGCGAGGAGTCCACCGATGGCCACCATCGACCTCACCCCCGACCGCATCGACGTCCGGCTCACCACCGCCGAGAAGATCTGGGCCCTGCGCGGCGACCTGTCGTTCCCCCGCTCCGCCGTGACCGGCGCCGTCGTGGTGCCGGACGGGGCGCGCGCCACCCGCGGCATCCGGGCACCCGGCCTCGGGGTGCCCCGCACGCGCAACGTCGGCACCTGGCGCGGCAGGGCCGGCAAGGAGTTCGTCAGCGTCCGCGGCGGCCAGCCGGCCGTCCGCATCACCCTCACCGACCAGGGGTACGACTCCCTGCTCATCGGCGCCGACGACGCCGACGCCCTGGCCGCGGCGCTGCTGCGGTGACGATCGACCGCCCGCTCGTGCGGACCGGGGTGCTGCCGGACGTCACCCACGCGCTGCGGCGCCAGCCCGGGCCGCCGTCGCTGCGGGCGTACCGGGACGAGGCGAAGCAGCCGCTGGACCCGTCCGTGGTCGAACCGGTGCTGTCGTGGCTCACCGCGCACAGCTGACGGTGACACGGGAAAGGCCGGCACCCGATCCGGGTGCCGGCCTTTCGGTGGTTCTTACTTGTTCCAGTGCTCGGCGACGATCTCGGCGGCCTGCTTCTCCCACTGCGCGTACGCGTCGGGGTAGGCGCTGACCTGCACGGTCTCCACCGGCGAAGGCGAGACCGGCGACACCGAGGAAGGTGTCACCACGTCACGATCGACGAGAAGCGCCCCGCCCGCGAGAACGGCCGGCCCCCGATCAGGGGCCGGCCGTTCTCCACGGGTGTCGGGTCACCAGACCTGCTGGACGATGTCCGCGGCCTGCTCCTCCCACTGCGCGTACGCGTACGGGTAGGCGGACACCTGGACCGTCTGCGCGGCGGTGGTCAGCGGCAGCTCGTGCCAGCCGCCGACGTTCCTCAGCGCGTTGAAGAACGCCTTGCTGGAGTACTCCGGGTCGGTGATCTGCTCGGACGTGCCCCAACCGGACGACGGGCGCTGCTGGAACAGACCCTCCGAGTCGTGGTCGTTGTACGTGCCGAGGTGACCCAGGTTGTACAGCTTCGACTCCTGCAGCGAGGTGGCGACGCCGATCACGGCGCCCCGCTCCCCCACGCCCGTCTCCTTGGCCGCCTCGACGATGGCCTTGGCGTTGTCGAGCTGTGCGTCGTCGAGCGGGATGCGCGACTGCGCGCCCTCGACGCCGTGCGGCACGAGCTTCTCCTCGGATGGGCGGTCGGCCCTGGTCGGCAGCTTGTCGCTGCCGGTGGTCTGGCCCGGCTTCACCGACTCGGTCGAGGTCTTGTTGCCGGTGGCCAGGTCGATCGCGGCCTTGGCGCCGGCGTGCGGTCCGCCGGTCACCGGCGCGGCCACGGCGACCGGGCCGACGGCCAGCCCGCCAAGTACGGCCACCCCCGCCACGCTCAGCGCGGCGCGGCGGTTCCGGGAGACGGCGGCGGTCTTCGCGACTGCGGTCTTCGCGATGGCGGGGAGCCATCCAGTGAAGTGCTGCTTCACGATGGTTGCCCTTTCGATCGTTACGACGCGCTCCGGGGTGAGCGCCCCTCGAGGGACTACCGCCGGGTAGGTGTTTGGGTTCCGGCGATACAGGGGACACAACCAGCCCGCATTGTCGGGCATTCCGGAAATGCCGGGCACGGCCCGGGTTGCGGTCCAGGTCACCCGGGATTCCGGGCAGGCGTGCCGTTCCGGCGGCGGACGGGGACGATCAGGCCGGAGCGCCGAACCGGACCAGCACGTGCCAGAGCTGCTTGAGGTGCTGAAGAGTCACCTCGGCCGGTCCCCGGTCGGCCCAGCGCTGCGGCTCGCGTACCACCGAGGCGGCGGCGCGGCCCACGAGCGCCGCGTGCAGCGGCTCCCCCGGCCGGCCGATCTCGGCGGCCACCCGCGCGGCCAGCGGCGGGATGTCCGGGCCGCGGAACTCGGCGTCGACGCCGTCGACGGGCAGCACGAAGCCGGGATGGAAGCGCAGCGCCAGGCCTTGCCGTCCGGCGACGGCCTCCAGCCGCCGGCCCACGTCGGTGCCGCGGAACGACGGGTCGACCACGAGCGCCTCCACGTCGCGGGCCAGGCTGATATCGCCGTGCACCTGCGCCTCGATGTAGTCGTCCAGCGCCCGGCCGGCCCGCCAGGACTCCTGCTCGCGGCGGCGAAGCAGCGTCCGTAGCAGCGTGCCGGTGTCCATGCCGGCCACGCCCAGGGCGACGCCGGTCCCGGCGGTGGCGGTCAGCAGCGCGGCGAACACCGGCTCGAAGACGTCGGCGGTGCCGAACTCGGTGGGCCCGATGTGGCTGTCACCGAAGCTGAACGTGGCCCGGGCCAGCACCTCCGGGCGCAGCCGCAGGTGGCAGGAGCCGAACCGGGGGCACGCGCCGTCGGCGTGGTCGAGCAGGTTCAGGCCGCCGTACTTCGGGCGCTCGGCAGGGAGCACGCCGGGACGCTGGTACGCGCCGCCGAACATCGCCTGCTCCCACACGTCCCGGTCGCCGCCCGGGTACGCGGTCAGCCCGCCGTTGGAGATGCCGGTCTCGAACTGGCTGCGGTAGACGCCCTCCTCGTCCAGCGCCTCGACCACTGTGCGGCCGTCCCGCAGCACCCGGTCGGGGTGGAAGTTGAGCGTCAGGCGGCCGTACCCGGTCACCGCGGCGACGACCTCCTCGTACCGGTACGTGACGCCGGCGGCGGCGAGGTGGTCGGCGACGACGGCGAGCGCCGCCGGGCGGTCGCGCAGCGCGACGTCGCGGACGTGGCGCAGCGCGGCGGACTGGGCGGCGGTGAGGGTGGCGACGGGCACGGGCCCGAGTATCACCGGACGGCGGGCCGCGCGGCCACACGGTTTTCCGTGCCCGTCCGAAGCGGACGAACGCCCGGCTACCCCCGGGCACGGACGGCCGGACGACGCCGCGCGGCCCGGACCGGACTGCGCCGGCCGGGCCCGCGGGCGTGTCGTCCTCAGTGGCCGGGGGCGATCCACTCGTCCAGGTGCGGCGCCTCGGCCCCGATCGTGGTGTCGTCGCCGTGCCCGGTGTGCACCACCGTCTCCGGCGGCAGCGTGAGCAGCCGGGTACGGATCGACTCGACGATGGTGCCGAAGTCGCTGTACGACCGCCCGGTCGCGCCCGGCCCACCGGCGAACAGGGTGTCGCCGGTGAAGACCGCGCCCAGGTCGGGGGCGTAGAGGCTGCACGCGCCGGGGCTGTGGCCGGGCGTGTGCAGCACCCGCAGCGTGGTGCCGCCGACGGTGATCGTCTGCCCGTCGGTGAGGTCGCCGTCCGGTTCCGTGTCCGGGTGCGTCATGTCCCACAGCACCCGGTCGGCCGGGTGCAGCAGCACCGGCGCGCCGGTGGCCCGGGCCAGCTCGGGCGCGACCCGTACGTGGTCGTCGTGGGCGTGGGTGGCGACGATCGCCAGCACCCGCCGGTCACCGATGACGGCGCGGATGGCCGCCACGTCGTGCGGCGCGTCCAGGACGACGCACTCGACGTCGTCGCCGATCACCCAGACGTTGTTGTCCACGTCGAAGGTCTGCCCGTCCAGGGAGAACGTGCCGGAGGTGACGGCGTGGTCGACGCGGGCGGTCACGGGAAGACCACCACCGAGCGCAGCACGTCGCCGTGGTGCATTCGGGCGAACGCCTCCTCGACCTGGCCCAGGGCGATCTCCTCGGTGACGAACGCGTCCAGGTCCAGCCGGCCCTGCCGGTACAGCTCGGTCAGCATGGGGAAGTCGCGGCTGGGCAGGCAGTCGCCGTACCAGCTCGACTTGAGCGCGCCGCCGCGGCCGAAGACGTCCAGCAGCGGCAGGTCGACTGTCATCTCCGGCGTCGGCACGCCGACCAGCACGACGGTGCCGGCCAGGTCGCGGGCGTAGAACGCCTGCTTCCACGTCTCCGGACGGCCCACGGCGTCGATCACCACGTCGGCGCCGAAGCCGCCGGTGGCCGCGCGGACGGCCTCCACCGCGTCGTCCTCGGAGGCGTTGACGGTGTGGGTGGCGCCGAACTTGCGCGCCCAGTCGAGCTTGCGGGAGTCGGTGTCCACCGCGATGATCGTGGTCGCGCCGGCCAGCGCCGCGCCGGCCACCGCCGCGTCGCCGACGCCCCCGCAGCCGATCACCGCGACCGAGTCGCCCCGGGTCACGTTGCCGGTGTTCATGGCCGCGCCGAGACCGGCCATGACGCCGCAGCCGAGCAGGCCGACAGCCGCCGGCCGGGCCGACGGGTCGACCTTGGTGCACTGCCCGGCGTGCACGAGCGTCTTCTCGGCGAACGCGCCGATGCCGAGCGCGGGGATCAGCTCGGTGCCGTCGGTGAGCGTCATCTTCTGCGTCGCGTTGTGGGTGGCGAAGCAGTACCACGGGCGGCCACGGCGGCAGGCCCGGCACTGCCCGCAGACCGCGCGCCAGTTGAGCACCACGAAGTCGCCGGGCGCCACGTCGGTGACCCCGTCGCCCACCTGCTCCACGATGCCGGCGGCCTCGTGGCCCAGCAGGAACGGGTAGTCGTCGTTGATGCCGCCCTCGCGGTAGTGCAGGTCGGTGTGGCAGACGCCGCACGACTGGATGCGGACCACCGCCTCGCCCGGCCCCGGGTCCGGCACCACGATGGTGGTGACCTCCACGGGCGCGCCCTTGCGCCGCGACACGACTCCCCGGACTTCCTGGCTCACGGTGCCTCCTTCGGTACGTGGTCTGCCTCTGCCGAACCTACCGCTGATCATGACCCGCGACCCAACGAAGCCCGGCGGATTGTCCTGGTCATGGCCGGGTACCCGGGGTGCCGGCTCTACCAGGTGGGACGGGAGTGATCATGAGGTTGTCACATGCGCCGCTGCGCGTCGCGATCGGCGCGTACATCCTGAACTCCGGGCTGGGCAAGCGGAACCTGGAGGGCGGGGCCGCCGCCGGCATGCACGGCATGGCGGCCGGCGCGATGCCGCGGCTGGGGCAGATCCCGCCGGACCGGTTCGGCGTGCTGCTGTCCCGGGGCGAGATCGCCCTCGGTGCGGCGCTGCTCGCCCCGTTCGTGCCGTCGCTGGTGGCCGGTGCCGCGCTCACCGCTTTCGGCGCCGGGCTGGTGCAGCTCTACCTGAAGACGCCGGGCATGCGCGAGGGCACCAGCCTGCGGCCCAGCGAGGCGGGCATCGGCTTGGCCAAGGACGTGTGGCTGGTCGGCGCGGGACTGACCCTGGTGCTCGACTCGCTGGTCCGGCACCGGCACTGACCCGGCCGCGTACCGCCGGCCGCGCGCCTGCGAGCCGGTTGCGTCCTCAGGCCGCGGCCGGGGCCGCGGCGGCGGCCCGCTCGTCGGCGAGCCGGCGGCGGGCGGCGTTGCGGTAGCGCAGCACCTGCGCCGCGCCGAGCGCCCAGAGCAGGAACTGCACGGCGAACGCCCAACGGAACGCGGACAGCGGCGGCGCGTCGTGCCCGGCCGGGGTGGCCAGGTCGAGCACCAGGCCGACGGCCAGGATCAGCACGATCGAGGCGGCGAAACCGCCCACGTTGACGATGCCGGTGGCGCTGCCCATGCGGTGCACCGGATTGAACGAGCGGGCGTAGTCGAACCCGATCATCGAGCCGGGGCCGTTCACCGCGAGCACCACCACGAGCGCCACCAGCAGCCCGTGCGGCGCCCGGCCGGGCCAGGCCAGCACCACCGCCCACATCCCGGCGGTGGCGGCGGTGATGGCGAAGACCAGCACCGAGCGGTGGAACGGGTAGCGCGCGCACAGGTGCGCGAGCACCGGCCCGCACACCAGCGTCACCATCGTCATGACGGTGAGCAGCCCGGCCGCCGCGGTGGGCGAGAAGCCCTGTCCCTGCACCAGGAACGGGTAGCCCCACAGCAGCGCGAACACCGAGCCGGAGAACTGGGTGACGAAGTGCGTCCACAGGCCCAGCCGGGTACCCGGCTGGGCCCAGGCCTCGGCGAGCCGGCGGCGCACGGTGGCCAAGTCGGGGGCGAGCGCGGTGGCGTGCTCGGCGTGCGGGGTGTCGCGGACCGCGACGAGGACCAGCAACACCACTGTGGCGCCGAGCGCCGCGGCGGTCAGGAACGCCGGCGTCCAGCCCGCGCGGTGCAGCAGCAGCACCAGGGGTACGGCGCCGAGCACCGCGCCGAGCTGGCCCACGGTGCCGGTGAGCTGCACCAGCAGCGGATTGCGCCGGCCGGGGAACCAGAACGCGACGATGCGCAGCACGCTGATGAACGTCATCGCGTCACCGAGGCCGACGAGCACCCGGGCGGCGACCGCGAGCGGCACGTCCCCGGCGACGGCGAACAGGAGCTGCCCGGCCACCATCAGCGCGCCGCCGGCCAGCAGCAGCCGGCGCGAGCCGTAGCGGTCCAGCAGCACCCCGACCGGGATCTGCATGACGGCGTAGACGGCGAGCTGGGCGACGGAGAACGTGGCGAGCGCGGCGGCGTTGATGTGGAAGCGCTCCGCCGCGTCGACCCCCGTGACGCCGAGCGAGCTGCGGTGGAACACGGCGGTCAGGTACGCGGTCAGCGCCACCGCGTACACCAGGGCTGCGGGCCGGCGGCCCGCGCTCACCGCAGCGTTCCGAGCATCCGCGCGGCGGTGTCGATGTGCGCGGCGACCGCGTCGTGCCACGCCTGCGGGTCGTCGCCGTCGAGCGCGGCGAGCTGACCGGCGTGCTCGGCGAGGGCGACCTCGGCCCAGCCGGGCGAGAGCCGGAAGCTCGCCTCGCCCATGCGGAGCTGGCGGTCGCGCAACCTGTGGTACAGCTCGGCCAGGATCTCGTTACCGGCCGCCTCCACCACGGCGGCGTGGAACGACCGGTCGGCGGCCATCAGCGCGGTGAGGTCACCGGCGGCGACACCCCGGTCGCCTCGGCGATCTCGCCCTCGCTGACGAGCTGGCCGCCCGGGTGGACCTGTTCCAGGATGGCCTGCTTGAGGTGCCGGTACGCCCGCTCGGCGGTGGACGGCGCGATCCGGCTGGGATGCGTCATGTATCTAAGCTTGCTCCCCGGGCCGCCCGGACGGCCCGGCGCGGGCCGGGACAGTGGCGCGGGCCACGGTCAGGCCCACAGCTCCCGCAGCAGCACCTCCACCTCGGCGGTCCGCTCGATCTGCGGCATGTGCCCGGTGTCGCGGAACAGGTGGGAGCGCGCGCCCGGCAGCCGGGTGCGGGCGTAGGCCAGGTGCGCGGCGGGCAGGACCAGGTCGCGCTCGCCCCACACGAGCAGCGTGGGCAGGTCGAGCGCGGCCACCGCGTCGAGCAGGTCGGCGCGCCACTGCGGGCGTACGCCGCGCCAGGTGCCCAGGTCGCGGACCAGCTCGAGCATCACCCGGGCCGCGTGCGGCTGCCCGGCCACGGCCAGCGCGAGGGCGATCCGATCCTCGGTGACGTACGCCGGGTCGTGGAAGATCGCCCGCTCGGTGCGGCGGACGATCCTCGGGTCGGGACGCAGCAGCAGCCGGGCCAGCGGGCGCACCGCGAGCAGCCGCAGTGCCACTGTCACCTCGCGGCCGAAACCGGCGCTGTTCAGCAGCGCCAGGCTGGCCGCCCGGTGTGGCGCGTCGGCGGCCAGCCGCATGGCCACCGCCCCGCCGAGGGAGTTGCCGACCAGGTGGGCCGGGCCGGTCACCCCGGCCACGTCCAGGAAGCGGGCCACCGCCGCGGCCAGGGCCGGGAGCGTGTGCGGGCCGTCCAGCGGCGCGGAGCCGCCGTGCCCGGGCAGGTCCACCGCGAGCACCAGGTGGTCGCGGGCCAGCGCGGTGTGCAGGGCGGTGAAGTCGTCGAGGGTACGGCCGATGCCGTGCAGCAGCACCACGGGCGGGCCGTTCCCGCTGATCCGGCACCGGACGCGCCGCCCGTCGACGGTGTGCTCGTCGGCCGGAGGCAGGGCGGGCGTCACGCCCGGCGCCCGGGTTCCGGCACGGCCTCCTCGCCGGTCCGGGCGGACGGCACCGGCACGTCGGCCCGGAGTGTCGGCGTTTCGCTGGGCGGCGCTGCGGCCGGCGTTTCGGCGGGCGGAACTGCGGGTGTCTCGGCCGGCCCGGCCGGGCGCCGGCGCATGCCCAGGGCCAGCACCTTGCCGTACCCGGCGGGTGCGACGCGGGCGAGCAGGTCGGGCAGCTTCGCCGACCAGCCGATCAGGACCCGGCCGCGGCGTCGCCGGGCGCCGCGCAGGATCACCTCGGCGGCGGTCGCCGGATCGATGGTGAGCAGCTTCTCGAACTGCTTGCGCCCGGCCTCGTACTCCTCGCGGGCGACGCCGCTGCCCACGCGGGCGCTGGCGGCGATCCGGGTACGGATGCCGCCCGGGTGCACCGATGTGACACCGATGCCGTCGTCGACGAGTTCGTGCCGCAGCGCCTCGGTGAAGCCGCGTACGGCGAACTTGCTCGCCGAGTACGCGGCCTGCCCGGCGGGCGCGATCAGGCCGAACAGGCTGGACACGTTCACCAGGTGGGCGCCGGGCTCGGCCTTGAGCGCGGGCAGCAACGCATGCGTCAGGCGAACCACCGCCCGGAAGTTGATCTCGATGACCCAGAGGAACTCGTCCAGGGTCACCTGGTCGAAGCGCCCGCCCAGCGCCACACCGGCGTTGTTGATCAGCAGCCGGATCCGGGGGTGCGCGCGGTGGATCTCGGCGGCCACCCGGTCGGTGGCCTCGGCGTCGGCCAGGTCGACCACATGGGTCTCCACCAGCCGGTCCGGGTAGGCGGCCCGGATCGCGGCGACTGTGGCGGCCAGGCCGTCGGCGTCCCGGTCGAGCAGCACCAGGTCGGCGCCGCGCCGGGCCAGCCCGTGGGCCAGCGCCGCGCCGATGCCGCTTGCCGCGCCGGTGAGCACCGCCGTGCCGCCGGGGAAGACGAGGTCACGCATCGGTTCCTCCCGGGGCTGCGACGGCGGCGGCGGGCGTGCCGGCGCGGGCGAACCGTACGCCGTCGGTGAGCGGGCCGCGCCGCATCAGCCGTACGTCGCGGGGATAGTTCTGATGCAGCCGCCACGGCGCCTGCGGCCCCTGCTTGGGCAACTGGTCGACGGCGCGCAGCACGTAGCCGGACTGCAGGTCGATGATCGGTTCGAGGTCGTCGGTGTCCGGAGCGAGCGGCGTGACGATCTGCTGCCCGGTGTCGTCGAGGTGACGCAGCAGCCGGCAGACGTACGTGGCCACGAGGTCTGCCTTCAGCGTCCAGGAGGCGTTGGTGTAGCCGATGGTCATGGCGAAGTTCGGCACGCCGGACAGCATCATGCCCTTGTAGGCGACCGTCGAGGCGAGGTCGACCTTCGCGCCGTCGACCACCAGCGTCATGCCGCCGAGCGCGAGCAGGTTGAGGCCGGTGGCGGTGACCACCACGTCGGCGGGCAGCTCCTCGCCGGAGGCGAGCCGGATGCCCCGCTCGGTGAACGTGTCGATGGCGTCGGTGACCACCGACGCGCGGCCGGCGCTCAACGCGGCGAACAGGTCCCCGTCCGGCACCACGCACAGGCGCTGGTCCCAGGGGTTGTAGCGGGGCGAGAAGTGCCTCTCGACGTCGTACCCGGACGGCAGTCGGCCCTTCGCGGCGCGGCGCAGGAACCGCTTGACCACGCCGGGGGCGCGGCGGCTGAGCTGGAAGTTGGCAACCCCGAGCGTGACGTTCTTCCACCGGGCCACCGCGTACGCGGCCTTCGGGGGCAGCCAGCGCCGTGCGGCGTCGGCGAACGGGTCACGCGAGGGCAGCGCGATCACGTACGTGGGTGAGCGCTGGAGCATGGTGACGTGGGCGGCCCGCTCGGCCATGGCCGGAACCACTGTGACCGCCGTGGCGCCGCTGCCGATCACCACGACCCGCTTGCCGGCGTAGTCCAGGTCGTCGGGCCAGTGCTGCGGGTGCACGACCGTGCCGGCGTACCGGTCGACGCCCGGGAACCGGGGCGTGTAACCCTCGTCGTAGCGGTAGTAGCCGGAGTTGGTGAACAGGAACCCGCAGGTGAGCGTGACGTCCTCGCCGGTGTCGTCGCGGTGGGCGTGCACCGTCCAGCGCGCGGTGGCGCTGTCCCACTCGGCGCGCAGCGCCCGGTGGTGGAAGCGGATGTGCCGTTCCACGTCGTACTCGCGGGCGGTCTGGCGCACGTACGCCCGGATGGAGTCGCCGTCGGCGATCGCCTTCGGGTCGGTCCACGGCTTGAACGAGTAGCCGAGGGTGTACATGTCGGAGTCGGAGCGGACGCCCGGGTAGCGGAACAGGTCCCAGGTGCCGCCGATGGCGCCCCGGGCCTCCAGCACCGCGTAGGTCTTGCCGGGGCATTCGCGTCCGAGGTGGACGGCGGCGCCGACGCCGGACAGGCCGGCCCCGACGATGAGGACGTCGACGTGGTCTGCGGCCATCGGTTTCTCCCGTTCGCACCGGCGGTGGACCGGACACTATCCATCGCCGTCGACCGCAGTCAACACCATGTCGAGTCGAATCGACACTGTGTCGAGCGGGTGTAGCATCAGCCGGCATGACGACCGCCCGTACGCCGACCGGCGCCGCGCCGACGCGCGGGCGGCGGGCCGGCCGGTCCACCGGCGACGACCGGGAGACCGCGATCCTGGCCACGGCCGAGCGGTTGCTGGCCGAACGCCCCTTCGCCGACATCTCCATCGACGACCTGGCTCGCGGCGCGGGGATCTCCCGGCCCACCTTCTACTTCTACTTCCCGTCCAAGGACGCGGTGCTGCTCACGCTGCTCGACCGAGTGACCGAGGAGGCCGACGCGGCCGCCGGTGACGTGTTCGAGCGGCTCGCCGAGGATCCGCGCGCCCACTGGCGGGAGCTGATCGCCCGGTTCCACGCCACGTTCGGCGGGCACCGGGACGTGGTGCTGGCCTGCGCCCAGGTACGCGGCACCAACGCCGAGGTGCGGCGGCTCTGGGCCGAGGTGCTGGAACGCTGGGTCCGCGCGGTGCAGGCCGCGATCGAGGCCGAACGCGCCCGCGGCGCGGCCCCGGACGGTCTGCCCGCCCGGGACCTCGCCATCGCGCTGAACTCGATGAACGAACGCGTCTGGTACGCCACGTTCGCCGGGGACGGCCCGGCGGTGGCCGAGCGGGACGTGGTGGACGTGCTGCTCGACGTGTGGCTGACCGCGATCTACCGGACCACCACGCCGCCGGTCACCACGTCCGGCGGAACTCCATGACCCAGTTGGTCTCCCAGGTGCGCTCGCCGTCGGTGGAGAACGCCTGCTCCCAGCGGCAGGAGTCGGCGGTGATCGCCGACCAGAGGAACCGGCAGCGCACCGGCCGTCCCTCGTCGGTGTCGTCGGCGTGGAACGTACCGACGCCGCCGGTGAACCGGCCGACCACCGGCGGCAGTTCCAGCACGCCACGGCGGCTGTTCATCCAGTAGATCGACCACAGCCCGGTCGACGGGTCCAGGATGCGCACCGTGGAGCCGGAGAAGCCCCGGCTCGGGCAGCGCATCTCGTCGAAGCTGCCGGCGCCGTGGAAGAACGAGCGCGCCTCGCTGACACCGGCGAACTCGTCCCAGTCGTCGGCGCCGACGTGCCGCTGCCGCAGGCGCCGGTTCGTCACGTCCCAGGTGCCGACGAGGAAGTCGAAGTCACCCATCAGCGGCCCACCGGCCCCTCGGCCCGGGTGTCGGCCAGGTAGCCGGCCAGATCCGGCCGGTCCGGCGCGAGCACGTGCCGGATCCAGGCGGCGCGCTCGTGTTCCAGCACGCCCAGTTCCCAGACGCAGCCGACGCCGGGCCGGGTCAGGTCGACGAAGTGCGCCGGGTCGGCGTCCGGGCAGTCCAGCGCGGGCTGCCCGGCGATCGCGATGCGGCACTCGACCACGTTGTCGAAGAACCAGCTGTACGCCAGCAGGTACGCCCCGGTGTCCGCGCCCCGGTGCAGCACCACCCAACTCGCCGGCGGGGTGGAGCCGTCCGGGCCGGGCAGCAGCGACGGCAGGTACGCGTACGCGGCGTCGACCACCCGCGGTTCGAGGCGGCGGCCCGGCTGGTCGATGTGGTAGCGCTTGACGTGCCGGCCGGCGACCTCGATCGTCCCCGGCACGGTCAACTCCTTGTCGTGGAAGGCCATGGACGGGACGGTAGAAGCGGTCCCCTGACAGCTAGTGTCAGTGGAATGCGGGCCAGCCGACTCCTGTCCATCCTGCTGCTCCTGCAGGCGCACGGCCGGTTCACCGCCGCCGACCTCGCCGCCCGCCTGGACGTCTCGGTCCGCACCATCTACCGGGACGTCGAGGCGCTGCACGCCGCCGGCATCCCGCTGTACGGCGAGGCCGGACACGACGGCGGCTACCGGCTCGTCGAGGGCTGGCAGACCCGGCTGACCGGGCTGACCGCCGAGGAGGCCGACCGCCTGCTCTTCGCCGGTCTGCCCGGGCCGGCCGCCGAACTCGGCTACCAGTCGGTCGTCGCCGCCGTGCAGCTCAAGCTCCGGGCCGCGCTGCCCGCACCGCTGGCCGACCGGGCGGCCCGGCTGGAGCAGCGGTTCCATCTGGACACCCCGGGCTGGTACTCCGACGGCGACCCGTCGCCGCACCTGGCCGAGGCGGCCGAGGCGGTGTGGCGGGAACGCCGGGTCCGGGTGCGCTACCGCGGCTGGCGGGGCGAGACGACCCGCATCCTCGAACCATACGGGCTGGTGCTCAAGGGCGGGCGCTGGTATCTCGTGGCCGCCCGACCGGACCGCGCCGAACCGGCCACCTACCGCGTCAACCAGATCCTCGACCTCACCGCGCTGGACGAGCCGTTCGCGCGGCCCGATTTCGACCTGCCGGCCTGGTGGCGTGCCCACGTGGTCGCGTTCCGGGCCGGCCTGCACCGCGACGAGGCGCGCATCCGCCTCTCCCCGCGCGGGTTCACACGGTTGCGCGAGATCGGCAGCGACGTGGTGGTCACCGCCGCCCAGGCGAGCGCCGGCCCGCCGGACGCCGCCGGCTGGGTGCACGCGGTCATCCCGATCGAGTCGCTCACCCACGCCCACGGCGACCTGTTGCGCCTCGGCGCCGACGTGGAGGTCCTCTCCCCCGCAGCGCTACGCGACCGCCTGGCCGCCACCGCCACCGCCCTGACCACCCTCTACCACCCACCCTTCCCTGACCCACCCCTCCCCCGTTGATCAAGGAGTTCGTGCGTGAGGCGATCTCCCCGCCGGACACAAAGTCCTTGATCACCCGGAGCCGGGGTGGGTCAGGGAAGGGTGCGGAGGGATTCGGCCACCGTGGACAGGGCCCGGTCGATCTCCGAGGGTGGGGTGGCGGCGTAGCCGAGGACCAGGCCCGGCGGCTGCGGGCGCTGACCGTGCCAGGACAGCGGGTGGACCTTGACGCCCCGGCTCAGCGCCGCCGCCGCGAGCGCCAGGTCGTCGACCTCGCCGGGCAGCGTGACCATCAGGTGCAGCCCGGCGGCGGCACCGTGCACCACAGCCTCCGGCAGGTACGCGCGGACCGCCCGGATCATCGCGTCGCGGCGGCGCACGTGCCGGTGCCGCAGCAGCCGCAGGTGCCGCTCCAACGCGCCCGACTCCATCAACTCGGCCAGCACGAGCTGCGGCAATGCCGCGTTGCCCAGATCCGCCGTCCGCTTCGCGTCCACCACGTCGGCGCGCAGCCGCGGCGGCACGAGCGTCCACCCGATCCGCAGCGCCGGCGCGAGCAGCTTCGAGATGCTGCCGGCGTAGCAGACCCGGTCCGGCGCCATGCCGCGCAGCACCGGCACCGGCGGGCGGTCGTACCGGTGCTCGGCGTCGTAGTCGTCCTCCACCACCAGGCCGCCGTCGCGCGCCCACCGCAGCAGCCGGCGACGCCGCTCACCGTCGAGCACCACCCCGGTCGGGAACTGGTGCGCCGGGGTGAGCAGCACGGCCGGCGCGCCGGAACGCGCCAGCAGATCCACGCGCAGGCCCCGGTCGTCCACCGGCACCGGCGGCGTCGCCATGCCGGCGTACGTCAGGTGCTGCCGCACGCCGAGCGAGCCCGGGTCCTCCACGGCGACGGTGCGCGTACCCCGGTCGTGCAGCACCCGCGCGAGCAGGCCGAGTGCCTGGGACACCCCGGCCACGACCACCACCTCGGCCGGGTCGGCGCTGATGCCCCGGTTGCGGGCCAGCCAGTTCGCGACGGCCAGCCGCAGCGCCGGCGTGCCGGCCGGGTCGCCGTAACCGAGCGCGGCGGGCGTCGCCCGGTGCAGCACGGCCCGCTCGGCCCGCAGCCACGCCGCGCGCGGAAAGGCGGCCAGATCGGGTACGCCTGGCGTCAGGTCCACCTGCGCGGGGGCGGCGCGCAGCGCCTCGAAGACGTCGAGGCCCGGCCGCTCGGCGAACACCTCCGGCGTCCTCCTCGGCTCGGTCGGCCGGGCGCGCGCGGCGGCCGGTGTGGCCACCACCACCGTGCCGGCCCGACCCCGCCCGGCCACCTGCCCGTCCTCGCCCAGCCGCTGGTACGCCTCGGTCACCACGCCGCGTGAGACGCCGAGCTCGGCGGCGAGCACGCGGCTGGGCGGCAGGCGGGTGCCGACCGGTGCCCGAAGTCGAGCTTCTTGTGACATCGAGGGACTCGCAGGCATGTGCAACGGACCGTGCGCGGAAGGGGTCACCCACGGCCGGAGCCGGGCCGCGGCCGTCGCATCCCGGCGGCTAGCCACCGGGTCCGACGACACCGCCGGCCGAGTCGGGGTCGTCCGCCCGGTTGCGATTGCCGTACGCGGGTAGTGCGCGGACACGCCCGAACGATACGAGGACTCTCGACGCGCCGTTCCTGTGCTCGCAGCGGGCCGCCCGGCGGATGCGCGCGGCCGGTCGGGGTGGCCGGATCATCAGCGTCACCAGCGTGCACGAGCACGCCCCCGGGTACGGCTCGTCGGCGTACTGCGCCGCGAAAGGGCGGGCTCGGCCTGCTCACCAAGGTGATGGTGCAGGAACTGGCAGCCAAGATGATCTTGGTGTGCGGTCGAAGTCCTGACGCTTGCCCCGGGTCGATGAACCAGTCACCCGGCAGTCGTTGACGTAGTTGCCGGCGCCGCACGCCGGGTGAAGGCTGCGCCCACCCCGCAAGGGGTGCCCTCGATTTCCAGGCGGTACATCGCGTAGAGGCCGTTCACCCTTCCACTGGTGCACCCGAGATAGGACACGCTCCCCGACTTGACGACATTCCCGTTGTAGTAGTCGCGGATCTTGAATGATTCGCCACCCTGAAATGGCGTACAGACATTGTAGTTGAGGTAGTGCCCGGACCCGTTCGCCGGAATGCAGTTCCACAGTGGCGCCGTCGGGTGAGATCACGGTCGGCTCCACCGTGGGCGATGATCGGATGCTGGCAGGCCGTGGTGCCATCCGACAGCTACCACCCTGAACTACCTCAATGGTCATCAGACCCAGGTGGACGCCAGCTTCCGGGTGACCCGCCCGGACTACGTCGGTTCAGATGCTTGACCTGTCAGTTTTCCGCCGGTAACTTAAATTCACAACGACAAGCATCAATCTGAAGGCAGGGAAACCGTGCTGTTGAAATCCATCGCCATCGCCGCGTCCGTCGCAGGCGTGCTGGCCACCGCCCCCGCCGCCTCGGCTGCAGCACCCGGAGTGTCGATACAAAGCTGGGGGTCCGGGAACTGCCCGCAGGGCATGCTCTGCATCTGGCCCAACTGGAATCACCCGCCGCAGGGCCCCGTGGAGGCGCCGTCTCTGACGATCAACAGCGAGTGGACCGGCAGCATCCAGGGATTCAACTTCTACAACGGCACGGGCCGCGACGCCGTAATATCCGGGTTCACTTTCGGCTCGTCGATTCCCTTCAAGAACTGCGCTCCTGCCGGCGGGACCGGGGGCGACCTGTATATACCGGTCAACGTGACGAAGGTGACTTGGCAGCTGACCCCCTGCTGATCCTCCACTGGGCCTTTCCGAGTAAGGGTTAACGACGCGCCCGGATCCGTTGCGGTGCAACGAGAAGACGCAGAACCCCGGCATGAAGATGGTCCTTCCCGGGATCATCGTCATCGAGGTTCTGCGTCGCTATGAGCGTCACATATGCCGCCATCCTGCCCGTACGCGAGGCGACCGTGTCGTTTCTGTCCGCCTCCTACACGCCGAACGGCAACGGCTCGGCACCGCGCCGGGACCCGGTCGTTGGCCTGCTTCAAACAGGCTGGTCCTGCTCCACGTCGACCCGCCGCCGAAACGATCCTCGCCAAGGTCCGACGTGGACGAGTCGCCGTCCAGCAAATGGCTAGTCAGAACTGAGACAGAACACTACAGATCTTGAATGGTCAGGTTGTGTCAGGTTCGAAGGTCAGGCCGGTGTGGGCGAGGAACCCGTCGAGCAGGTCGGGGCGGTACTGGATGCTCTTGAGCCGGTTGCGGATGATCGCGAGGAGGTGATCGACGCCGGTGACGGCGATGTTGCCGATGCTGCGTTTCAGGTGTGAACCGCCCTCGGTTGGGTTCAGGTCGGGGGCGTAGGCGGGTAGCCGGATGACGTGAAGCCAGTCCCGGGCGTCGATCATCTGCCGCATAGCGGCGGATACGTGGGTGTTCAGGTTGTCCCAGACGCACACGATCGGGCCGCCGAGTTGTTGGTGGGCGGCGTCGAGCAGGGCGATGTAGTCACATTCGCTGCAGCTCGATCTCGAACCGCTAATCCTGACCTTTCAACCTCTGTAGCTGGCGGGGTAGTGGCAGGCGGTTTGTTGGGTGCGGCCGTCGCGGGTGACCAGGGCGGGTTCTTCGGTGGCGCAGTGGTCGGTGGCTTTCCAGCAGCGGGTGCGGAAGCGGCAGCCTGATGGGGGGTTGA